>CAYQRD010000206.1:0-1504 GCA_964419845.1 uncultured Phycisphaeraceae bacterium | reverse complement strand
TGATCTCGGGCATGGATCTCCGGTCCTGCCTCCTCCCCCGCGCTTGCGGGGGAGGTGCCGAGCAACGCGAGGCGGAGGGGGTCAACCGACCGCCGTGTGCGTCCGTCGTGCTGTACTAAATCAGACTTCCAACTCCCCCTCCGATCCGCCTGCGGCGGACCACCTCCCCCGCAATCGCGGGGGAGGAGAACTTATCCGATCACGCGCGTGAATCGTTCGAGCAGCGCATCAAGCTCACCCTCGCTCGGTGCGTTGAGCGTCACATGCCCGATCTTGCGCCCGGCCCGCGGGGCCTTGCCGTACATGTGGACATGCGCCTCGGGCATGGACTCCAGCGCCCCCTTTCGGGGCTCGTCGCCGATGATGTTGACCATCGCGCTGCAGCCGATCGGATCGGCGGAGCCCAGCTCCATGCCCATCACCGCCCGCATGTGGTTCTCGAACTGTGAGGTCTGGACCCCTTCGATGGTCCAGTGCCCGGTGTTGTGCACGCGCGGGGCGATCTCGTTGGCGACCAGCGTCGCATCGTCGCCGCTGCCGATCTGGAAGAACTCCACCGCCAGCGTTCCAACATAGTCGAACCGATTGAGGATCTGACGGGCCGCGTGGCGGGCCTGCTCGACCAGCCGATCGCGCACATCGCGGGCCGGGGCCTTGGAGACACGCAGGATGCCGCCGCGATGGACATTCTCGCTCAGCGGGTAGTACACGATGTCGCCGCTGACCGATCGCGTCGCGACGATCGAGAGCTCGCGGGTGAACTCAACGAACTGATCGAGGATCGCGGGAACCGAGCCGATGGTGGCGAAGGCCTCTGCCGCGTTCTTCGCGTCGTTGATCAGCACCTGACCCTTGCCGTCGTAGCCCAGCGTGCGGGCCTTGAGAATCGCCGGCGTGCCCAACTCGTCAAGCGCCCCCTGCAGCGACTCCACATCTTCGATCGCCCGGTAGTTGGGGATGGCGATGTCAAGCTCGCCGAACATGGTGCGTTCGTGGTGGCGATCCTGCGCATAGCCCAGCGCGTCGGGGTTGGGATGAATGGGCCGCAGCGGCCTGATCACCTCCGCGGCCGCCGCCGGGACATTCTCGAACTCGTAGGTCACCACCTCAGAACATTCAGCGAGTTTTCGCAGCGCCTCGGGGTCGTCGTACGCACCCACGATCTGCTCGCAGATGGTGCTGGCGCAGCAGCCCTCGTCGGGGTCGAGCACCGTGCAGCGCACGCCGAGCTTCTGCACCGACTGGGCGAGCATGAGCGCGAGCTGCCCGCCGCCCAGGATGCCGACGCGTTCGACGGGTGCCAGCGGCTCGCTCATGCCTGCTCCCGCGGGTCGGGGTGATCGAGCACCGCCTGCGTCTGGGCGGCGCGGAACGCTTCGAGCTTCTCACCGATCTCGGGGTGGGTGTTGGCGACGATCGACGCCGCCAGCAGCCCGGCGTTGCGTGCCCCCGCCTTGCCGATGGCCACCGTCGCGACGGGGATGCCCGCGGGCATCTGGACGAT
>CAYQRD010000205.1:0-1511 GCA_964419845.1 uncultured Phycisphaeraceae bacterium | reverse complement strand
CGTTAGTATCGTCGGGCGCGGCAAAGACCTGATCATCACAGGCGGCTTCAATGTTTATCCAAAAGAGCTCGAGAGCCTGATCGATGAGATCGATGGCGTCCTTGAAAGCGCTGTGATCGGCGTGCCGCATCCCGACTTCGGCGAAGCCGTCGTTGCCGTCGTTGTCCCTTCAAACCCCGCGCTATCAGCCGAGGCTGTCCAAGCCGTCGCCGCTGAAAAGCTTGCAAAGTTCAAACAGCCCAAACACGTCTTGCTGCTCTCCGAGCTACCACGCAACACCATGGGCAAGGTCCAGAAGAAGGCTCTGCGCGACACCTACGCAAATCTCTTTACCTAAAGCCTCTTGGCTTCCTCTTTCAGGCTATATCCTTAGTCCGGCGCGAGCATATACCCCGCCCCGCGAACAGTCTGCAAATACCGCGGCTGCTTGGGGTCACGTTCAATCTTGCGCCGCAGTCGCGTGATCTGCACATCAATTGCCCGCTCCTGCGCCTGCCCACGGTCGCGGCCAAGCTCTTCGACAAGTGTCACACGGCTGATCGCCTCACCCACGGCTGCGGAAAAAATTTTCATCAGCTGGTTCTCGGTGGCCGTCAGTCGAATGGGGTCTTCCCCCTGCCAAAGCTCGCCACGCTCGATATCATAGCTAAACGCGCCCAGCCCCAAGACTTTGGGGCGGATCTGCTCTGCCACGACTTCAGGCACCCGCCGCAAAATTGCGTTGATCCTGAGCAAAAGCTCTTTGGGCTCAAACGGCTTGGCAAGGTAATCATCCGCGCCCGCCTCAAGCCCGACAATACGGTCTTCCGTCTCGCCTCGCGCTGTCAGCAGCAAAATCGGAACCTGAGATGTCTCCCGCACAGACCGCGTCAGGTCGATACCGGTTTCTCCCGGCATCATCACATCCATCACGATCAGATCAAAATCGAGCCCCGCCAAAAGGCGTCGTGCGTGTGCCGCGTCCCGCGCCCCCGAAACAAGAAACCCGGCGCGCATCAGAAACTTCTGTAAAAGCATCCTGATCCGCTCGTCATCATCTACAATCAGAAGGTGCGCGTCGACGTCATTCATTCACTCTTGTCCCTCAATGCACCGTATTTCTTGTGCAACTCTTTATCCATCATCGCCTCCAAGACCTGGCGAAACCCGCGCACAGCCTCTGGCCCTGCGGCACGATACGCATCTCGCATCCGCGCGCGCTGTACATCAGAAAGCTGACGTTCAAGGTCCGCTCCAGCCTCCGTCAAGAAAAGGTGGCGTTCGCGGCGATCGCTCCCCCCGACTTTGCTCACCACAAAGCCATCCTCCATCAAAGTACGCAAGACACGGTTAAGTGACTGTTTCGTGACTCCAAGGATTTCTAGCAGATTTTTCACAGTTGTGCCCGGTGCGCGCGCCACAAAATGCACAGCCCTATGGTGGGCGCGGCCGTAGTTCTGATCACGGTCGCGGTTGAGCTCTTCGAGAATACGATCAGGATCTGCCGTAAACCCGCGATAAGCAAAGAACAT
>CAYQRD010000204.1:0-1525 GCA_964419845.1 uncultured Phycisphaeraceae bacterium | reverse complement strand
TGTCTAACGTTGCCAAACTAGCCGCCGATGCGCTGTCTGAAGGTGGTGGAATTTTTCGACTGTCTCCTACCTGGGTTCCCCGAGCGTTCCTGCAGCCCGGCCGTCGTCTCAAACTGCATCCCAATGACTATTATGCCCTCGGAACACACCGTGGCGGGATCGATGAACGCTGGTTTGGCTCTACAACGGTCGCGACCAACGAAGGGGCACCGGATGACGAAGGTCTCAGCTACTGTGTCTTCGGCGATGAAAAATTCACCCTGAAAGACGCCATCAGCGAACTGGGCGGCGAAATCATCGGCGACGCCATCTGGGGCAAATACAACCGCTGGCCCGTCTACTCTAAATTCTTCGATAACATGGGTCCGATTCCGCACCACATGCACCAGAATTCCGAACAGGCTGCCAAAGTCGGTCAGGAAGGGAAGCCGGAATCATACTATTTTCCACCCCAGCTGAATGCCATCGGTAATAACTTCCCCTACACGTTCATGGGGCTGGAACCCGGAACCACCAAACAGGACGTCATCGACTGCCTGGATCGCTGGAACGAAGGCGACAACGGCATTCTGGATCTCTCCAAAGCCTATCGCCTCAAACCAGGTACCGGCTGGCTGATTCCTCCCTGCGTCCTGCACGCTCCCGGAAGTCTCCTGACCTACGAACCGCAGTGGGGCAGCGATGTCTTCGGCATGTACCAGTCAATGGTCGAAGGTCGGGCCGTACACCGCTCCCTGCTCACCAAGGACTTCCCCGAAGACAAGCACGACGACAACGCCTACCTCGTCGAAGCCCTCGACTGGGAAGCCAACGTCGATCCTAACTTTAAACAGAACAACTACCTTGAGCCGATCACCATTGGCGATACCGCCGCCGCAGGTTACGTTGATCGCTGGGTCGTCTACGGGAAAGTCAATGGCGAGCAGCTCTTCACCGCTAAGGAACTGACCGTCGATCCAGGGGCAAAACTCACCCTCAGGGATACCGGCGCCTATAGCTGGATCACCGTCCAGGGTGAAGGCAAAATCGGCAACCTGCGACTGCAGACGCCCGCCATGATCCGCTTCGGCGAAATGACGGAAGACGAAGTCTTCGTCACAGAAAAAACAGCGAAACAAGGCGTTACCATCGAAAACACCGGCAGTGAGCCTCTCGTCTCGCTCCGTTACTTCGGTCCCGACGCCTGCCCCGACGCTCCTAACGTCGGCGACCATCACAAGTAAACTGAACCGTCACACGCAACTGCCCGACCTCTCGGGCAGTTTTTATTTCGATCTGATACCTCCTGCAGACATGAAGGACCCTCTCATGAGTGATAACGCAGCCAACACCCTCCCCAAACTTCACAATGCCTCCTGGCCGGGTGTCGTCGGAAAAGGCCCTGATTCCGAGCCCCCCATCGATCTGGATACCATGCTCGACCTCACCGCTGCTGCGGAAGTGGACGGCGTCAAATTCGACGGAACTGACCTGGTCCTGTTTGATCCCCATGTCAGCATCGACTCCACCGACGATGACCTCAAAC
>CAYQRD010000203.1:0-1547 GCA_964419845.1 uncultured Phycisphaeraceae bacterium | reverse complement strand
TCTGACGAATCTCGCCTGCTGTGACGTCTCAATTGAGAACCTGATATTCTGGAATTGCCCGCTATGAACCACCTGGCATACGTTAAGCGTTCCCTGTGCCTGCTGAGTCTTTCGCTCGTCCTGCCTCTGTCTGCGAGCCCCGCTCACGCTGAAAAAGAAAAACCAACCAGAGCCAAACCGGCCAGTTACCGGGAAATGATTCTTTCGAATCAGCCGACCCTCTACTGGGACTTTGAAGCCTCCCTGCCGGAAGGTTATCCCAGTGTCGCGGCTGATAAAAAGCAGCCCTTGAAAGCCCTGGTCCATGGTCAGGCTCCCAAGTCGGCTGCCGGCCCCCGTCCTTCTGAGTTTCCACTGTTTGACAACAAAAACAACGCCGCTCAGTTTAAAGCCGGCGCGGGTTACCTGCGGGTTGTCGACCCGGGGGAAAAGAGTCCACTTGATTTCACTGCCGGCGACTCCATCACTGTGGAAGCCTGGATCAATCTGAATTCAACAGACGCTGGTCGTCACTACTATATCATTGGTAAAGGTCGCACCAACCGCAAAGGGGTCGCCCGGGACAATCAGAACTATGCCCTGCGGGTGACCGGTTCGGAGATCAGCTTCCTGTTCCGTGGCAAGCCCGATAAAAAGGATGTGAAGCCCGACTATCATCGCTGGACTTCCACCGGTGCGGGGATCAGTGCCCACAACTGGCATCATGTCGCAGTGACTTATACCTTCGGCAAAAAGAAAAGTCTGAACGCGTATGTCGACGGTCAGTCGGTCAAAGGTAAATGGGACATGGGCGGCGATACCACCTATGCTCCCGTCGTCGACAATGACGAAGTCTGGATCGGTTCCTCTATGGGAGGATCGGCCCGCAGTTCGTTCGATGGTCTGATGGACGAGCTGGCCGTGTATCGCAAGGTGCTGCCCGCGAAAGAAATTACCACACACTTTAAATATGTCACTCCCAAGCCAACCATCGACTGGACTTCGGTTCCCAGCGATCGTGTGCAGGTCGATATTTACGAAGGGATTCCGAACAAGAAGTCCTGGCATTTCCGTCCGCCTCGTCTTGCGGAGACCTTCACTCAGCCTCACTTCACCCTGATTGAAATTCCCAACCGGTATTCGGAAAAGGGTGTGAAAGTTGATCGTCCTGATCCTTTCCTGGTACGGGCGATGTGCAACCTGACGCTGCCTAAAGGGAAGAAACGAATCCTGGTACGGGCCCGCAATGGATCGCGGTTGTATATTGATGACAAGCTGGTTGCTGAGACCGCTTTCCATAATATTTCGGGCAGTGCTCACGGTACTGTCTTTGATGTTGATCTGAGTCTGGCCCCGAATATTCGTCCGCTGCACCGTGGGGATCATGAAAAGGTGATCGAGTACACGGGGGACGGCAAGCCGCATCGCGTGCGGTTCGAAATGATCGTGGGCGGTTTGCGTCATCGTCCCGACTTCGGTGAAACGGCTGTCTTCATCGGCGATCCCGGTAAAGACTTCCAGCTGCTGACGCCCTCTGACAAAGTTGTCATGCTGACCGATGCAGACTG
>CAYQRD010000202.1:0-1567 GCA_964419845.1 uncultured Phycisphaeraceae bacterium | reverse complement strand
TTTATCGGCTGGGGTGCGGTGCTGGCGGGGATCGTGATTGAACGCATCAACCACCTGGGCATCGGAAACCTGCTGGCCTCGGTCGCCGGTTTCTCAACACTGCTGATCGCACACATGCTCGCCGGTGATGGTGATACCATGGCCGTCCTGCAGGCTGTACTGGATACACAGTTCTGGCTCGCCACCCACGTGGTCTGCATCACCCTCGGTTACGCTGCGACTTTTGTGGCTGGTCTCCTGGGACTGTTCTATATCCTCTGGGGAACCTTAACGCCCCGGATGACAGCCGACGCAGGTAAAGAAATCATTCGCATGCTGTATGGCGTACTCTGCTTTGCCATCATCCTCAGCTTCTTCGGCACCGTACTCGGCGGTCTTTGGGCCGACGATTCCTGGGGCCGTTTCTGGGGCTGGGATCCCAAGGAAAACGGCGCACTGATTATTGTGCTCTGGAATGCTCTCGTCCTGCACGCCCGCTGGGGTGGTATGGTTAAAGATCGAGGCATGGCCATCCTCTCGATCGGCGGGAACATCGTTACCAGCTGGTCCTGGTTCGGCGTTAATGAACTGGGTGTGGGTCTGCACTCTTACGGATTCACCGAAGGCGTACTGCTGGCACTCGGCCTGTTCATGCTCTCGCAGCTGGCCGTCATCGGTATCGGCCTGATTCCACAGCGAAAGTGGTGGAGTTTCAAACAACGCCAGGCATAAGTCACAGCCGGGCGAAGAACTGATTACCAGGTACCGACTTGGATACGGGGAGCGTATCTACCCCGGTAACAAGTCGGACCTGCGCGCCTTTGGGGACTGAGATCCTGCCAGAACACAACCGACTGGCTCCTGCCTTAATCCAGACTCTCTTTGCATACTGCACAGTCTCCCACTGATTTCGCGATCGGCGTACCATCCCGCTAACCGTCATTTTTTACCAGCTTTGACTGAGCCGATCTGTACAACACACAGTGTGCACTTCTGATAGTCTGCAGGATTTTGCCGTTCAGATTAAAAGTAGTGACAGACGAATATTCCAGATAACCACTGTACTCTCTCTGGAATGGAATCCATGAAACGACTGTGCTTCGCCCTGCTGTTGACCCTGTGTGCCACCGCCAGCCCACTCTCTGCAGATACCTTCGATCCCGAACCGGTAGACCCCGGTTTCGAAGGAGGCCAGGTCAGTGGCGATGTCAGCGAACTGTTTGGCGACTCTGCCTGGTTCGGCCGCTATCGCCCGCATGTCGGCTACCGTTACCAGGCCGGAGACACCATCGGTCGCATCGGTGGACTTTCCTCCTTTGATGCTTTCTTCCCCGTGCTGGAAGGTGATGACAGTGACTGGCTGATGTTCATCGACGCCCGCCTGCTCCTGGGTGACGACAATCACAACCTCGGCTCCAACGTGGGTCTGGGAGCCCGTCAGTATCTCCCCGAATATCAACGGACCATCGGGGGCTATATCTACCATGACACCCGCGACGCCGGCTATGCCAACTTCAGTCAGGTCTCCGGCGGGATTGAAACCCTGGGTGATATCTGGGACGCCCGCCTCAACTGGTACGTCCCCACC
>CAYQRD010000201.1:0-1572 GCA_964419845.1 uncultured Phycisphaeraceae bacterium | reverse complement strand
AGTCGCAAGGCCGACAACCCCAGCATCACCCGTGATGTGTCGGGTGAGGGGGTCCAGCAGGCTTTGTTGAAGCTCGTCGAGGGCACGATGGCCAGTGTGCCACCTCAGGGCGGTCGCAAGCATCCGAACCAGGACTTCCTGCAGATCGACACGACAAACATCCTGTTCATCTGTGGCGGCGCCTTCGACGGCCTGGAGAAGGTGATCCAGAACCGTACCGAGAAATCGGGCATCGGCTTTGCCGCAACCGTCCACAGCAAGAGCGAGAAGCGGGTCTCGGAGATGTTCCGAGAGGTGGAGCCTGGAGACCTGATCAAGTTCGGGCTCATCCCCGAACTTGTCGGGCGGCTTCCGGTGGTGGCAACGCTGGGCGAGTTGACCGAGGACGCGATGGTGCAGATCCTCACCGAACCCCGTAATGCGCTGCTCAAGCAGTACCAGCGCTTGTTCTTGATGGACGGTGTCGAGCTCGAGATCAGGCCGTCGGCCCTATCGGCCATTGCTCGCAAGGCGCTGGCCCGCAAGACCGGCGCTCGCGGACTGCGATCGATCGTCGAGCAGGCGTTGCTCGACACGATGTTCGACCTGCCCATGCTCGACGGTGTGGAGAAGGTGGTCATCGATGACCACATCATCGAAGAGGGCGCAAAACCCCTCCTTGTTTATCGCGAGCAGTTGAAGGCCAGTGCCTGAAACTGCAGGGCGTGGTGCGACACAGATGCAGGCGCTCGCCGTGATGGCGAGTGGGTCTCCTGCTTGCAACGGTCGCAACGATCCCCATGTGGGATTGGGAAAGTGAGGTCATTCATGTCAGGTCATCCCCTGCTCCCCGCCGCGCCGGTTACGCTGCCACTGTTGCCGCTGCGCGACGTGGTGGTGTTCCCGCACATGGTCATCCCGCTGTTCGTGGGGCGTCCCAAGTCGATCAAGGCGCTCGAGGCGGCGATGGAGTCCGGCCGCCAGATCATGCTGGTTGCGCAGAAGGCTGCCGGCAAGGACGAGCCCAAGCCAGAGGACATGTTCGAGGTGGGCTGCGTCTCGAGCATCTTGCAGATGCTCAAGTTGCCCGATGGCACCGTGAAGGTGTTGGTCGAGGGCATCCAGCGTGCCACAACCCAACTCGTGCGCGACGAAGGAGAGTACTTCGTTGGCGACGTGACCCCGGTTCCCCCGCACGGCGAAGGCAATCCTGAGATCGAGGCCCTGCGCCGGGCGGTCACGCAGCAGTTCGATCAATACGTCAAGCTCAACAAGAAGATTCCGCCCGAGATTCTGACCTCGATCGCCGGTATCGATGACCCAGGGCGCCTGGCCGACACCATCGCGGCGCACCTGCCGCTGAAGCTCGAGGCCAAGCAGTCGGTGCTCGATCTCTTCCCGGTGGCCAAGCGGCTCGAGAAGCTGCTCGAGCTTCTCGAGCATGAAGTCGACATCCTGCAAGTGGAAAAGCGCATCCGCGGCCGCGTCAAGCGGCAGATGGAGAAGAGCCAGCGTGAGTACTACCTGAACGAGCAGATGAAGGCGATCCAGAAGGAACTGGGCGATGGCGAAGAGGGCGCCGACCTCGAGGAG
>CAYQRD010000200.1:0-1573 GCA_964419845.1 uncultured Phycisphaeraceae bacterium | reverse complement strand
TGAGAACCTTGGTTCGCACCCCGGATCGGATGATGTCACGCATCAGCCGCGAGTAGCGAGTGGGACGGTCTTGCCGCGGAGGGTTGTTCCGGAAGTTGTGGGACTCGTCGATGACGACCAGGTCGTAGTTGCCCCAGTTGATCGTCTCAAGATTGATCTCGCCCGAGCGGCCGGTGGTGCGACTCAGGTCCGTGTGGTTCAGCACGTCGTAGTTGAAACGGTCTGAGGCGAACAGATTGCGGCGGTCGTTGACCGTGAAGATGGTCCAGTTCTCGCGGAGCTTCTTCGGGCAGAGCACGAGGACGCGATCGTTCCTGAGCTCGTAGTACTTGATGATCGCGAGAGCCTCGAATGTCTTCCCAAGTCCGACGCTGTCGGCGATGATGCAGCCGTTGTACTTCTCGATCTTGTCGATAGCACCGAGTACACCGTCACGCTGGAATCGATAGAGCTTGTTCCAGACGAGCGTCTCACGGATGCCTGTCCGAGTCTTGATGATCTGGTCTTCTTCGAGCTCTGAGAGCGTGTCGCGGAAGACGTTGTAAAGCGACAGGAAGTAGACAAGCTCCGGTGACTTCGTCGAGGCGATCTCGGCGAGCCAAGCAGCAACCAGGTTATCGCAGGGTTTTGTTGCTGCCTCGTTCGTCCAGATCGAGTCGAACCAATCCAGAAAACTACGGGCTTCCTCGTCACCCGTGAAGCAGGTGTTCATGTCATAGCCGGGAGATGGTGCGAGCCCAAGCCCGCCCGACGTGAACGTCGAACTGCCTTGGATAGCGAGGCCACCGTCCGGTCGTTGAACATGGAACAGGTTCTGTGGGACCGGGACAGAGACAGACTTCACCTGTGCCTTGGTTCGAAGCCAGTCGGCGAATGCTCTGGCCGCTGCCGGGCATTCCAGCGAGTTGCGTGAGCGACGGTCGGCGGCATCTCCAAGGATGCCGATCGCCTGCATGCCCGATACGTCGCTGGTTCCATGGGCCGTCGGTTCGGGAATGAGGATCCGAGCATCTAAGAGCCGCTCGATCTTGGCTCTCATCGCGACAAAGGCCTGAAGCGAAAGCTTCGAAGAGAGAAGCGACAGGCTTGATTCGGGTGCGAGAGCGTCGCGGAGTACGTCCGCAACGAGTCCGTGGCTCTTGTTGTCAACGAGCATGTCCACCCCCAGAGTCTGAATCGCCCTGCTCGGTCTTGGGCTCGCTTGGTGGTTCGGCCCTCAACCAAACGTCAACCGCTTCCCGGCTGAACCGCCAATGCTTACCGACCTTCTGCCCCGGCACCTTCCCCTCTTGGGAGAGCTTGTAGAGCGTCGACTTCGCGACCTGGAGATAGGCCGCGAGTTCGTCGATGGTCATGACCTGTGGGGGGGCTGGTGGTGGTTCAGTTTGCCGCCGACCGGTTGATGCCATGCGGACAGGTTAGTGCGGGTTACTGCCAGTTGCTGGACACGCGGCGGACTGCCCAGAACCGTGCCAGCGGACGACTCTTGCGACGGGCCTGAGCAACACCCCGTCTGGCACCACGCCTGGCTGTAGTACTTGTTTAACCGACGCTGCACTCCATCGGCCAATGG
>CAYQRD010000199.1:0-1575 GCA_964419845.1 uncultured Phycisphaeraceae bacterium | reverse complement strand
TGACGGGCAACAAACTATTTGGTGTCTTCGGTGCGATCGTCTCCGGTCTGGTTGCAGGCTGGTTGATCGGGAAATGGACCGAGTATTCTACCAGTGATGAATTCAAACCGACCCGCTTCATCGCGGATCAGTCTTCAACCGGTCCCGCGACCGTGATTATCGCCGGGATCGCAGAAGGCTTTTACAGCGTCTGGGTGCCGATTCTCGTGATTGGTGTCGCCATCATCGTCGCCTTTGGCTTGTGTACCGGATTTGACTTCCAGAACTCACAGGTATTCGCGATGGGCCTGTATGGCGTTGCGATAGCCGCTGTGGGGATGTTGAGCACACTCGGGGTAACACTCGCCACCGATGCCTATGGTCCGATTGCTGACAATGCCGGCGGTAACGCGGAAATGAGTGGTCAGGAACCGTTTGTACGCCAGCGAACCGACGCCCTGGACAGCCTGGGAAATACGACAGCTGCTACCGGAAAAGGCTTCGCGATCGGCTCTGCCGCTTTGACAGCACTGGCTCTGCTGGCTGCCTATGTGGAAGAAGTTCGCATCGGGTTTGAACGCTGGGTCGAGAACTCAGCCATCGTGCAAACGGTAACCGACGATCCTTCGAATGCGTCTGCACTGAAGCTGAGCAAAAACTGTATCGCGATCCGTATGCCCGACAAAGACGGCAACGCTCCCAAACATAACAACATGGGTTACCTGCTGTTCCCCGCCCTGCACCAGACGCAAATAACGCCTGGGCGAACCAAAATCGAAGAAGCCGAAGTGGGTTCGATTATCAACGGCCTGAATATCACAGAGCTCCTGTTGCGCAGCGACTGTGTGGAAGTCAAAAAAGCGACCGTACCCGACTTCTCCCGTTTCTATAATTTCTCGCTGCTGAACCCCAAAGTACTCGTCGGGATCTTCTTCGGCGTGATGATTTCCTTCGTCTTCTTTGCGATGACCATGAAGGCTGTCGGCCGCGCCGCGGGTGCGATGGTGGACGAAGTCCGGCGGCAATTCCGCGAAATCGCAGGCATTATGGAGAACGAAGCCGAACCGGATTACGCCGCCTGTGTCGAAATCAGTACAGCTGCGGCTCAGCGTGAAATGATTCTGCCCGCGATGCTGGGCCTGTTCACCCCGGTCGTCGTGGGTGTTCTGCTGGGAGTCCCCGGCGTGGTGGGCCTGCTGGTGGGAGCCTTGACGAGTGGGTTCGCAGTTGCCATTATGATGGCTAATGCCGGTGGTGCCTGGGATAATGCTAAAAAGTACATCGAAGCAGGCGCACATGGCGGCAAGGGAACTGATGCGCACAAAGCCACAGTAGTAGGTGATACCGTGGGTGACCCGTTCAAGGACACCAGCGGTCCCAGCCTGAATATTCTGATCAAGTTGATGAGTATGGTTTCTGTTGTCATAGCCGGTTTTATCATCCAATACGCATTAGAGCTATTTTAAGTATTTGAAACAGGCTAAAGGTTACCAAAATCAATACCGAACCTTCTCAACAATCTGATTCCGTCGAAAGCATGTCGAGTCTGGAACGTGCCTGCCTGTGCGCCCGTGTCTGCGTACAGTTTAAAGGTCA
>CAYQRD010000198.1:0-1580 GCA_964419845.1 uncultured Phycisphaeraceae bacterium | reverse complement strand
CAATAATTGTTAGGGACGGAGGTGAAAGAAATTTTGTTTCACAAGAATCATTTATCCCAAAGAAAATAAGTAATGGTATAGAAAGAAATAATATTCAACTTGAGCTAAACGGTGTGGAAGTGTTTAATTTTTCTCTAAAAGAAGTAGTGCCAAACATTAATGAACTATTAAATTTCTCAAAAGTAAGTAAAGAGAAGGTAGATTATTTCGTTCTTCATCAAGCCAATAAATTAATCAATGAAAGTATTAGGAAAAAGTTAGGAATTCCAACTGAAAAAATGCCTTATTCTATTGATATATATGGGAACACAAGCTCAGCATCAATTCCAATTACCATTTTACATGCATTATTACAGGAATTAAATAACCAACATAAAACACTACTTTTATCTGGTTTTGGTGTTGGATTATCATGGGGGTCTGCTATTATCAATTTTAATAACACATTATGTTTACCTATAATTAAAACAGAGTTATAATGAGGAAAATTTTAATAATAGGAGCTACATCGGTATTGGCAAAAGATTTTACGGTTACTTATAAAAATAAATACGAGTTTTATTTTGCAGCTCGAAATACTCATGAAAGTCAAGAAAAAAGTAATTTTATTAAAGTTGATTTTAATAATTTTGATGAAACTTGTTTTAAAGCGTTACCAAAGTTAGATGGAGTAATATACTTTGCCGGAATAACCAGTCATTCTCCTGTTAAGTTATCAAAAAGAAAAAACTATGATGAGGTTTTTAATGCTAACTTTTATGGAGCATTTATTTCCATTTCTACTTTACTAAGAAACAACAAGATAAATAATGAAGCCTCCTTAGTTTTTCTCAGTTCATTAGCTGCAAAATTTCCATATTTTGGAGGAGCATTATATACAAGTTCTAAATTAGCATTAGAAGGATTGGTAAAAACTTTAGCATTGGAATTAGCCAATAAAAAAATTAAAGTCAATGCTGTTTCCCCTAGTTTTGTAGAGAGTGAAATGGCCGATTCTGTAACAAATTTTTCTACAAAAGAAACAATAGAACAGTTTAAAATAAAACATCCTTTTGGATACGTGAACAAAAGTGAAGTATCAAGCCTAATAGATTTTTTATTAGAAAAAAATAATAACTCAATAACCGGACAAATTATTCAAATTGGCAATTTGAATACAGGTATGAACAGTTAATTATGGAAAATAAAAAGAACATTACTTATTCAGTAATTATCCCTACTTTTAATAGTAGTGGAGCTATAACAACATTGTGCGATGAGTTAGTTGATGTCTTTAAAGAGGTTGAAAGTAATTATGAAATAATTATTGTAAATGATGGAGGTAATTTTTCCACATGGGAAAAATTGGAAGAACTTTTTAATCATTTAGATTGTAAAATAAGTATTATAAGATTGTCAAAAAATTATGGACAACATAATGCAACACTTTGTGGAATTAAAAATTCTATGGGGGATGTTATCATTACAATTGACGATGATTTACAAGTAAAACCCAAAGAAATATTAAAATTAATTGATGCTTATAAATTAAATAATCCGGATATTGTTTATGGAATTTATACCTCAAAAAAACACAATAC
>CAYQRD010000197.1:0-1591 GCA_964419845.1 uncultured Phycisphaeraceae bacterium | reverse complement strand
GGGCAGAATCGTAGCAATCAACTGACCGGTAAACTTCACGAAGTCCAGCCCCTCCGCTTTGGCCTGAACCAGGTTGGGAGTAAGGTGGCCAATGATATAGACGCCGAAGCAGATAATCATGTTGACCATCATGGGCAGACGCGTCGAGATCGCCACGCTGATGGCGGCCAGAATGGCGACTTCCATATAAATCAGCAGAATCCCAGGCAGAATCAGCCAGACCGCAGCCATCCGCTCGGCATGCGTTGGTGGTTCCTGGGCCGCTTCGCGGGCATCATAGCCGACTTTGAAGTAAACCAGCAGCAGGAAGGTGATCACCAGCGGCAGCATCAGCCAAACGACGGCTTTCAGAATTCCCAGGTATTTCCCGACGATAAACTGACGGCGGTTAATCGGCTTCGACAACAGCGTCATGGCCGTCTTACCTTCAATTTCATCAGCGATACTGGTACTTGCCGACCACACGGCCAGCAACAGACTGCAGATCAGGATCGTGGCCAGACCACAGTCCATCAGCATCTTGACGTCATCCCCCATCGAAAAGAACGGGAGAAACGTATTCAACAGCAGCAGGATTAAACCAAGTGCCATCAGCAACAGGAACACGGGCTGGCGAATGGCTTCCTTCGTGGTCGCCCTGGCGATTACACCCGCCTGGGTCATCGAAGTCACACCGAACAGGAGTACAAAATAGATTGCAACTCCGATTCCGGTAATCCACCATTGCACTGTCAGATTTGTCGTCTCAGCAGCCAATACCAGCAGGTTTCCCATTGTCTATGTACCGTCTTTAAAATAATGCATCAAAAAGTCAGTGCCCGCAGCTGACACCTGAGTGCGCAACTACACTTGCATATTACGATTGAAGTCTGCTCCGATGTTGGTTTTATTTTTGAACTTCTGAAAAAAGAAAGAGAATTCAGAATTCGCAGACCATCACCGGAAAGCAACAGCTACTTTACCGAGAACCGGTGACGAAAGTAAAGAAAACAGACCCAAACGCCCCGCGTTTTCCCCAATCTGACAGGCAGCTTCGCTATAACTTGCCAAATTGCTGCCATGCTCACGGCAAATGGGTGGGGAGTCTGTTCCTGTTGAACAGCAAAGCGGGTTTTGACTGATAGAAACCTGGCGTGTCGGTGATCCAGCAGGGATCGGAGCGCTCAATATTCGATGGTGAAACTTTGACGACCGGGATCGGCCGGGGCCCCTTGAATCGATACATCCGTCACATTCGTTGCGAATGTCAGCATCATATCATCGAAAAACCGATCGAGTACTGACTGATCACGGGCCTGCGCGACCAGCTCCACGGTTCCATCGGGCAGATTTTTGACGAATCCGGTAACAGGGTAACGCTCCGCCAGCTGAGTTGTGCGATATCGAAACCCGACGCCCTGCACCCGCCCCGCATAGATCGCGCGTAGACGGATCAGCTCCGTCGATGAACCGGATTGATGAGGATCAGCACACATGGCCGATATCCTCTCTATCAAGAGACCGTAAATTAATGAGCGAAAAAACGTTGATCGGAGACAGTACGATCAGAAGGGACTTTAAGCCCTGAGAAATGAATAGAGAACTCGGTCGT
>CAYQRD010000196.1:0-1597 GCA_964419845.1 uncultured Phycisphaeraceae bacterium | reverse complement strand
CACAAGCATCAGGAGATGTCTCGGGATGACGCCACTCGCGGCCTGTCGAAAATGTCTATCGACATCGCCAAGGCCCTGTTCCGCAAGCTGGCCACCCGCGGGGTGACTTTCAACAGCGAGACCTTCCGCTCGCTCAAGGCCACCTACTACCGCATCGCCCTGGATTTTGTTGAGACCTACCACAACGATGCGGTGATGAACGGGCTCAGTCTGGACATCCACAATGAGGAAGTGGCGGTCGAGATGTTTGCGGAGAACATCATGAAGGCGGGGGAGGCTTTTCTGGAGTACCCCATGGAGCGCCCTTTCATTCCCAGCTGGAACCGGGTGACCAGCGCCATCCCGGACATTCTTGAGAGGTTGCAGGACGCGGTTGAGCAGGATCAGGCCGAGCTTGGTGGCAATCTTGGATAGCACTGTCGACAGCCCCCTGCAGCTGCTGCGGGAGCGAGTACTGCGGCATCTGCAGATGATCTACGGTCAGGTTCATACGGTGCAGGTGGATTTGCTGCTGGTGGACCAGCTGCTGCTGGCCATGGGGCTGGGAGAGGGGTTGAAACCGCCTCTGCCACACAGCAACCACTGGAGCCAGCGCGATGCCCTGCTGATCACCTATGGCGACAGCTTGCTGGCGCCCGGCGAGAAGCCTTTGCACACCCTGAAGCGGTTCCTCGATGAGCATGCGGCGGGTGTGCTCAGTGGGGTGCATATTCTGCCCTTCTACCCCTGGACATCGGATGATGGCTTCGCCGTGTTGGACTATTCCAGTGTCAATGAGGCCCTGGGCAGCTGGGAGGATGTCAGCGCCATTGCTGCCGATTTCGACTTGATGGCCGACCTTGTCATCAACCACTGTTCCAGCCGCAGCCCCTGGTTCGAGAATTTCCTCCGTGACGAAGCGCCCGGGCGTGACTATTTTTTTACCGTTTCTCCCGATACGGATCTGTCGGCTGTTGTACGTCCGCGCACCTCGCCCCTGCTTCGTGAAGTCGAGACGGCGCGGGGTACGCAACATGTCTGGTGTACCTTCAGCCACGACCAGGTTGACCTCGATTTCCGCAACCCGGAGGTGTTGCTGCAGTTTGTCACCATTTTGCGTCTCTACCTCGATCGCGGTGTGCGCATTTTCCGCCTGGACGCCATTGCCTTCCTCTGGAAGATTCCGGGCACGAGTTGCCTGAATCTGGAGCAGACGCATGAGGTTGTGCGCCTGCTGCGCGCCCTGCTGGAGCACGCGCGCCCGGATGCAATTCTGATTACCGAGACCAATATTCCCAACCGCGAAAACCTGTCCTACTTTGGCAATGCCAACGAGGCCCACTGCGTCTACAATTTTTCACTGCCACCGCTGCTGCTCAATACCCTCCTCACGGGCGACTGCACTTATCTGCGGCAGTGGCTGATGAGCATGCCGCCGGCCCAGAATGGCACAAGTTACTTCAACTTCATCGCTTCCCATGACGGGATCGGCCTGCGGCCGGCGGAAGGGCTGCTCAGTGACGAGGAACTGGCGACGCTGATTACCACGCTGGAGTCCTTTGGGGGCAGGGTCTCCTGGCGTGCCCTGGAGGGTGATGAACGGCGTCCCTATGAGGTC
>CAYQRD010000195.1:0-1603 GCA_964419845.1 uncultured Phycisphaeraceae bacterium | reverse complement strand
GGACAAGCTGGTATCCACAGGTCGGGTAAAGATTCATTTAATCTAAACGCAATCGTTTGAGGTTACTCCGGCTTTCTGCTAAAAATATGCTGCTTTACGCCAAATAATATCAAATTTTGTTGATGTGTTGCGAAATCAACAGATCGAGTTCATCCTGTCGAACTTTTAGAGGAAACAAAACCGATGAGTATTGCCCTTAGTTCCGTTCATGCCCGTGAAATTTTTGACAGTCGCGGGAATCCCACTGTGGAAGTGGATATCGAGCTGGAAAATGGAGTTGTAGGCCGAGCCGCTGTTCCCAGCGGTGCCAGCACAGGGATGCACGAAGCCTGTGAACTGCGCGACGCCGATAAAAAAGACCGCTTCCTGGGCAAAGGCGTCCAGCAGGCCGTTCAGAATGTGAACACCGAAATTGCCGACGTACTGGTTGACCTGAATGTCTGCGATCAGCTGCTGATCGACCGGGTCATGCTCGACCTGGATGGCACCGAAAATAAATCACGCCTGGGTGCGAACGCCATTCTGGCCTGTTCGCTGGCCGCCGCACATGCAGCAGCTGCCTCTTCCGACCTGCCCCTGTTCCGTTACCTGGGTGGCGTTGGCGCCAACCGTCTCCCCGCCCCGATGATGAACATCATCAACGGTGGTGAGCACGCCAGCAACGGTATCGACCTGCAGGAATTCATGGTCATGCCCCTGGGCTTTGACAACTTCAGTGACTCTCTGCGTTGCGGAACCGAAATCTTCCACTCGCTGAAGAAAGTGCTCTCTTCCAAAGGCCTGAGCACAGCTGTCGGCGACGAAGGGGGATTCGCTCCCGATCTGCCTAACAGTGAAGACGCCATCGACGTCATTCTGACTGCGATCGAAAAAGCAGGTTACAAAGCCGGCGATCAGGTCAAAATCGCCCTCGACGCCGCTTCTACCGAATTCTACAACACAGAAACCGGTATCTACACCGTCGAAGGTCGCGAATTCGATTCCGCAGGCATGGTCGACTTCCTCGCCTCATGGGTTGAAAAGTACCCGATCTGCTCCATCGAAGATGGTCTGGCAGAAGACGACTGGGAAGGCTGGAAAGCCCTCACCGATCGGATCGGCGACAAAGTCCAGCTGGTCGGCGACGACCTGTTCGTGACCAACCCCAAACGTCTGCAGCGGGGGATCGACGAAGGGGTTGCCAACAGCATCCTGGTGAAAGTCAACCAGATCGGCACCCTGTCCGAAACCATCGAAGCAGTTCAACTGGCAGGACGCAACGGTTACACCGCCGTCATGAGCCACCGTTCCGGCGAAACCGAAGATACCACCATCGCCGACCTCGCGGTTGCTCTCTGCACTGGTCAGATCAAAACCGGTTCCGCCAGCCGGACCGACCGCATCTGCAAATACAACCAGCTGCTGCGAATCGAAGAGATTCTGGGAGAGGAAGCCACCTTCGGCGGTACCATCTCCTGAATTGATTCTACTCAACTCTGAGACTAACAGCTCCCCCCGGAACATGTTTCCGAGGGGAGTTTTTTTGTGCGGACATGAGTTGAAGGATGCGATTCGCCACCCCGTCTCATTTCATTTCTGCTGAGCACAAGCCAACCGGCACCAT
>CAYQRD010000194.1:0-1604 GCA_964419845.1 uncultured Phycisphaeraceae bacterium | reverse complement strand
AAAAGCGCGCTGCCGACTTCTCCTTTATGCTGGCACGGCCTTAAGGGGGGGGCGATCTTTCGAGCGACACAAGAATTGCCTTGTGCTTGGGGTAAAAGCGAGATTTAGCTTCCTCTTCTGGCTCAATTCACAACACCCCGCTCCCTACAAGCTATGACAAAGTCATTCTGTATCTTTTCCCTGATTACAGGGGCTCTTTTTTTCTCGGGCTGCGCCACGATAACCAAAGATGACAGCCAGCCGGTTGCCTTCAGCTCGGATCCACAAGGCGCG
Organism: uncultured Phycisphaeraceae bacterium; assembly: GCA_964419845.1. Taxonomy (GTDB): domain Bacteria; phylum Planctomycetota; class Phycisphaerae; order Phycisphaerales; family UBA1924; genus UBA1924. Next base: position 1,331 of record CAYQRD010000194.1, on the reverse strand, counting down.
ACGGTCTTAATCAACAATATTGCCCGAGGGGTGACGCCCACGACAATTATGGTCAAGAGGGCCATGAGTACGCAGATGATCTCGCTCGAGCTGGCAGGTTACCACACGGAAAGCTTCAAGCTGGAAAAATCCGTCTCCGGGATGACTTTTGGAAACATTATCTTTGGTGGTCTGGTTGGGGTGGGCGTGGATATTGCCACTGGCAAAGCCACCAATTATGAGGAAAGTGTTCACGTGAAGCTTATCCCCACAACCCAGCCGAGGCTGAATCCTGTTGGACAAATAGCGGATCCTGCGGACATCTTGGCGGAGCGGCAGATCGATCGGCTGGTGCGAACCAGTGAAGTTCAGCGGTGGACCGACCCAACGATCAATACGGCCGGTAACGAGTGACGGATGACGGAAGGGTTTCCGGAGCTCTGCCCGTTCACGGGGGCCCATTGAGCTCTGTACGCTGCTGAATAATTCAGCGACCTTTGGCACTCGAAGCTTGCGCCTCCCGCGGCAGTCTCCCTTATTTTGGCCCTTGTTTGTTTTTAGCGACGGGCCCATAGCTCAGCGGTTAGAGCAGGGGACTCATAATCCCTTGGTCGCAGGTTCAAATCCTGCTGGGCCCACCATCCTTCGCTCGCTGCGCGAGCTTCGGATGGCACGGCCCCTTCGCTCCTTGCTCCGCATGGGAGCTTCGGATGGCCTGGCTGAAGGAGATCGGGCAGGCGGGCTTGCGAAGCGAAGACCGACAGTTTCAGGGCAGGCGTTTGGCGGCGAGTCTTCTCAGCATAGAGCGGATGTCCCGTGTTCCCTTAACGGCGACAACGATTGTGGTGATGGCGTACCATGTGAGGACGCCGACGACAAAGAAGAGCCAGAAATATCCCATCATGAGGCCGGCCTCCTATGCGAATGGGCGAGCGAACCAAGGATCATGGCGATGGCAGTGGCGATGTAAGTGGCGATCCCGGCGTAGTAGGGACCGATGCGGGCGGCCCATGGCGCGGTGGCTTCAAACTGTTCGGCGACAAGGAAGGAGAGAGGCAGAGTGGCTCCGATGAGGATGGCCGCGGCCGCCCCGCCAGCGTTGGCCCGTTTCCAGTAACAGGCCGCGATCAAGAGAACAGACATGCTGGAGAGGTAAATGGTGCCGGTGATCTGAAGATAGACCCAGAGGTCGCCTTTGAGCGGATACCAAAGGCCGTAGAGAAGGAGAAAAACGCCGATGAGGGCGACAAGGGAGCGATTCCATACCAGACCCTGGCGTTCCGTCAAGGGACGTCGGCGGAGCGGTCGGACGATGTCGTTGAAAATGACAGAACTCCATGCAAGCATGTATG
>CAYQRD010000193.1:0-1619 GCA_964419845.1 uncultured Phycisphaeraceae bacterium | reverse complement strand
ATGCGGGCGAAAAACTGAAGAAACGGCTGCAGAAAATCGGCAAATGGACGATCGAAATCATCAAGCGCTCTGACCAGGCCAAGGGTTTTGAGATCCTGCCCCGCCGCTGGGTCGTCGAGCGCACATTCGCGTGGCTTGGCCGATGCCGAAGGCTGGCAAAGGACTTCGAAAAATCCATCGCTTCAGCAGAAGCCTGGATATCCATCGCCCACATCCGCCTGCTCACCAGGCGTCTCGCAAGGTATGGATATCGTTGATGCCTTTTCGAGTCCGACTCTCACACTTCGAAGAAAACCGTCTCCCCCTGTCCTTGAAGGCGGATTGTGATGTGAAAGGCGGCATCATCGATCTTTTCTGCGATAAGCGTAGCACGCTCATCACTCGACAGGAGAGCCAAGATCGGGTCTTCATCATTAGAGACTTCATCTGCGAAATAGATTCTCGTGTATAATCTGCGGTTCAATCCCTTTCCAAAGATGGAAAGCGCAACGTGAGGCGCCTGTAAGATCCCTGCGGATGTCGGAACACAACCCGGTTTCACAGTGTGAAATGTGAAGGAGCCAGACTCATTGCAGTGGGTGCGGCCAAAGCCCGTGAATGATGACTTTCGTGGGTTGATTTGTGCACCTACAAAATTGCCATTTCCATCAGGCTGCCAGAGTTCGATCATACCATCAGGGATGGCATGATCATCTCCGTCGATGAGCGTTCCCGAAATTGAAATGCGCTGTCCCACAGCATCGTCGGTGGCGAGGTTCCTTCCAAAAATAGGAGGGATCGTTTGATAGTCGTCTGGCGTCAGGCAGTAGGCATAGAAGGGACCGACTGTCTGAGATGGTGTGATCGTCATCGGGGCTTCAATGCGCATGAGTTTCCTCGAAATAGTTCCCGTTTCGGCCCCGCAGAACAATGTCAAAGCGGTAAGTTAAGCCCCATTCAGACTGTGTAGCCTCAAGATCGAGCGAAGCCACCATTCCTCTCTTTGAGAAATCCGGCGCTGCATTATAGATGGAGTCATATCTGAGCAGGGGATCGCCCTCGAAGTAGAGTTGGGTGACCAAGCGGCTCAAAAATGACGGCCCGAATAAAGAGATGTGAATGTGGCGTGGACGCCAGACGTTGTGCAGTCCCACGACCGGATAAGCACCAGGAATAATCGTAATAAATGAATATGAGCCGTCGCTTCCGGTAACGGTACGGCCAGCGCCCGAAAAGTTTGGGTCAAGGGGTGCTAAGTGCTGATCTAACTTATGAATATAGCGACCAGCTGCGTTCGCCTGCCAGATTTCCAATAGTGCGTTTGGAACGCCGCGGCCGTCTTCATCGATAACACGCCCCGTAATTCGAATGCGCTCTCCTATCGGCTCTCCGTCATGCTGACGAGTCAGATCCGAGTCTTCTGGACGAACACTTTCGTGTCCATACACAGGCCCGTACAACTCCGTAGCAGTCTGCGGAATATATCTTAAGGGCCGGGATGGAGCGCGCTTTCTGGTAAAGATGTAGGCCGGCGTATCATAAGGCGGATGCATGCCGACGCTATCGGAGGGATATTCCGCCGGCACTTCGGGCCAGCCGGGGAGGAACAAGGCCATGAGCACTTACCTGTTCATATAATC
>CAYQRD010000192.1:0-1626 GCA_964419845.1 uncultured Phycisphaeraceae bacterium | reverse complement strand
GCAGTTGATGTCTGCAACGCACGCCGGGTCGGGCAGTCTGAAGATCGTCGCGCGGGCGGTTGACGACATCGGCTCAGCCCTCGCAGCCGCTGAGATAGAGGATCAGGAACGAGGAAACATCGAAAAAGTTCCACGCGCCGTCGCCGTCAAGGTCGGCGAGATCCTGCTGGTTGACGAAGCCGACCAGGAACTGGGAGACATCATAAAAATCGAGTCGCCCGTCGCAGTTCGAGTCGGCGATGCACGCGGGATCGGGCATCCTGAACACCGAGGCCCGTCCGGCACCGCCGTAGCTCAGGCCCATCCCGCCGACTGCCGTGAAGTTGGCGTCGGCAGCGATGCGCTGGCCAAACTCTTCGTCCCGCTCGGTCTCATCGGGCACAAGCCGGTAGAGCATCTCGAAAGTCTCGGTGTCAAACGCATAGACCGTGCCCTGCCTGTTCTCATCGAAGCTGGCACGCTGCGCGCTCACAAAGAGCTGCCCTTCGCCGAGTTTCAGGACCCGGCCGAAGTAGTCTGAGAAATCCGGGTGTCCGGATGTGAATCGATTGAGCATCTCGCCCGTGTGCGCATCGAACACGAAGGCCGCGCCGACCCCCTCGTGGATCGCCGTGCCGACCGCGAGCAAACCGTCCCGCATGTCGAGCACACGCCCGAAGTTGCCTGCGCCCGGGACCGAGAACTGGCGGAGGTGCTCCCCGCTGATGAGGTCATAGAGGTGCACCACGCCCTCGTTGTCGTTCTCTGTCGGGGCGGCGACCGCGATCAGGCCCTGATCGATCGCGAGCGGGCCGCCGAAGCTGTCGTTGCTGCCCTCGGGTGGCGTCATCTTTCTGATGAGCTGGCAGGTGTCCCAGTTGTAGAGGTAGACCGCGCTCTGGGCGTCGATCGCGATCAGGCCGTCGGCCATGTCGATGAAGGTCCCGAATCGCGAGAACGGCTGGAGGTCCGACGGCGCAAACCGGTGCAGGAACCGCCCCGTCGATAGATCGATGTAGTGCGCCGTGCCCGAGAAGTTGCCGAAGTTGTCGTTGCTGTCCGCACCGATCACAAGCCGGTTTCCCGCCAGCGCCATCCCCGCGCCGAAGTTATCCCCGGGCTCAAGATCGGGCGGGGTGAGCAGCGTGATCAACTCCCCGCTTACCGCATCGTACACCCGGACGGAGCCGCCGTCGGGCTGGGAGATGTCGTCCCTTCGATCGCCGATGAAGAGCAGGCCATCTTTCATATAGATCGTTTGACCGAAACTCTGATTCTCATCGAGATCCGGTGCTTCGATGCTGTACCGCTCACGCACCGACTGTGCGTCATCGGCGTACAGGCAGGGCGTGCAGCACATCAGACCGCCCGTCAGCAGGACGACCGATAAACCCGTCCCTGGCATGTGTTTTTCGCGATCCTTTGGCATGGAATCAATCTAACAGACCCACGAATCGAAGTAAGTTGTTTATTGGTTTTCAATGAACACAGCGATCTCGTCGATCCCCTTGCGCTCCAGATCGGGCACGGTGCAACCCTCCGCAGGGTAGCCCATCGGGATCACCATGTACGGGCGCTCGTGCTCCGGGCGCCCCAGCACATCGCGCAGGAAGTTCATCGGGCTGGGTGTGTGCGTCAGGGTTGCGA
>CAYQRD010000191.1:0-1633 GCA_964419845.1 uncultured Phycisphaeraceae bacterium | reverse complement strand
GCCGATCCGTCGGGCGCGCCGACCACCCCACCGGTCGCACTGAAGAGCGCACCGCCCCGGCAATACCCGCCAACTCCTCGGCAGGTATCGTCGGCAACTGCCCGGCAATCAGGACCCTGTTTGAGCATATCGAGAGAATGGCGCCCACCGACTCCACCGTGCTGGTGCTCGGGGAGACCGGGACGGGCAAGGAACTGGTCGCTCGCAATGTTCACCAGAACAGCATGCGTGCAGACAAAATACTGATTTCGGTGAACTGCGCCGCCATTCCTGACACCCTGATCGAATCAGAGTTGTTTGGCTACGAAAAAGGCGCATTCACCGGCGCCCATGCCAGCCGCATGGGCTTGATTGAAGCCGCCGATGGCGGCACGCTGTTTCTCGACGAGATCGGGGAACTCCCGATGGAGGCACAGGCGCGACTACTGCGCTTTATCCAGGAGGGGGAAATCCGTCGCATCGGTTCGGTTCAGTCGCGCAAAGTCAATGTACGGCTGATCTGCGCCACCCACCGCAATCTCCAGAGCCTGTCCGCCGAGGGATTGTTCCGGCAGGATCTGTTCTACCGAATCAATGTTCTGCGCCTTTCGCTCCCGCCGCTGAGAGAACGCGGTAAGGATATATTGCACCTCGCTGAACGCATGCTGCAAACCCAGACTGAACGCCTCGGAAAACCAATGATGCGGTTGTCACCGCGGGCCATCCAGGCCATCACAACCTACCAGTGGCCGGGCAACGTGCGGGAACTCGAGCATGCGATCGAAAGGGCGGTGATTCTGTCGGACGGCGAAGAGATCGACAATGACGCGCTTGGAATCGACCTGGAACTGGTTAATATCAACCGCATACGCGGCCAACAGGGGCCGGGCACGTCCCACTCCTCCACCGCACACACCAACAACGATCCGCTCGAGGATCTGTCACTGGAAGATTACTTCCAGCGCTTTGTCCTCGAGCACCAGGATTCCATGAGCGAAACCGAACTGGCACAAAAACTCGGTGTCAGTCGCAAATGCCTGTGGGAGCGACGCCAGCGTTTTGGTATTCCCAGAAACAAGAGCAACCTCACGACACGGGGAAAAATGACCGCAGTTGATGGAAAATAGGCGTTACCCAAACCGCGAAAGGCACCCCAACGGGGAGTAGATCGGTAACATTGCATGCGATTTACAGCACCTATCGAAACAACGTAAACATATAACCTATTGTTTTAATTAGTTTATTTTTATTTGGCACGGGAAATGCTATACTTTATAGGTGTCACAATAATAAAAATAATAGCTACGACAATAAAAATAACAGCGTTAGATATGGACCTGGATGGGGGAAGAATACTTCCCCTCAATTTCCACTTGTTGCTTATTGCGCCCGGCCCGGGGCATTTGCCCGGTGCGGCCAGCGGTGACTCGGGAGTGTTCGTGTTAACACTCTCTGGATATTAGGCATTCAAATACATGTGTGTTTGTATTCACGCTATAAAAATAACAACGCACAGAAATAACAATAACTCCTGATGTGAGACCTGGATGGGGAAAGCGTTGCTTTCCCCATCATTCATTCTCTCCCTCCCTGAGGGCACGACACGTGCTTGTATGGTAGACTGCGCGCCTGTCAGTACACTGCAACAGGCTCT
>CAYQRD010000190.1:0-1634 GCA_964419845.1 uncultured Phycisphaeraceae bacterium | reverse complement strand
TGTTGGCTTAGAAGCAGCCACCATTTAAAAAGTGCGTAACAGCTTACTGGTCGAGGAATCCAGCGCCGATAATGATCGGGAATAAGAGGCGTACCGAAGCTGTGGCCCGCATTAGCGGGGGTAGAGGAGCGTACCTGTCAGCGTCGAAGCTTTCCCGTCAGGGTTGGTGGAGCGGCAGGTAGTGAATATGTCGGCTTGAGTAACGATAAACGGGGTGAGAATCCCCGTCGCCGAAAGCCCAAGGTTTCCTGGGGAAGGTAATTCCGCCCAGGGTTAGGCGGTTCCTAAGGCGAGGCCGAAAGGCGTAGTCGATGGACAGCTGGTGAACATTCCAGCCCTTTCGTGTGCGGTTGACCCGGCGTGACGAATCCCCGAGTCCTGGCGGGACTGTGAAGCGTCCAGGCCCTTGTGGCCGATGCGGGGCAAGGGGGTTCCAAGAAAAGCCGTCCGGTGACAATCACGAAAGCCGTACCAAAACTGACACAGGTGGGCGTGGCGAATAGCCTCAGGCGCTCGAGAAAACGGTTGTGAAGGAACTAGGCAAGTTCACCCCGTACGTTCGCAAGAAGGGGGCCCTCCTGGAAACAGAGGGCGCAGAGAAGAGGCTCTGGGAACTGTTTATCAAAAACACAGCACTGTGCTAACTCGCAAGAGGACGTATACAGTGTGACGCCTGCCCGGTGCCGGAAGGTCAAGGGAGTCGGTTAGCTTCGGCGAAGCTGGCGACCGAAGCCCCGGTAAACGGCGGCCGTAACTATGACGGTCCTAAGGTAGCGAAATTCCTTGTCGGGTAAGTTCCGACGCGCATGAATGGCGTAATCACTGGAGCACTGTCTCCACAACCGACTCGGTGAAATAGTAGTGGCGGTGAAGATGCCGCCTACCCGCGGCAAGACGGAAAGACCCCGTGGACCTTGACTGTACGCTTGTAGTGGTCATGGATGTGTTCTGCGTAGGATAGGTGGGAGGCTTTGAAGCTGGGCTCTCGGGCCCGGTGGAGCCATCCTTGAAATACCACCCTGAATTCGTTCGTGGCCTAACCCCGATTCCCATGAAGCTGGGCGGGGGACACTGCATGCCGGGCAGTTTGACTGGGGCGGTCTCCTCCCAAAAAGTAACGGAGGAGCGCAAAGGTTGGCTCAGTGCGGTTGGCAACCGCATTTTAGAGTGCAAGAGCACAAGCCAGCTTTACTGCGAGCCAGACAGGGCAAGCAGTCTCGAAAGAGGGCTCTAGTGATCCGGCGATTCTGTGTGGAAGGGTCGTCGCTCAACGGATAAAAGGTACCCCGGGGATAACAGGCTGATCGCTCCCGAGCGTCCATAGCGGCGGAGCGGTTTGGCACCTCGATGTCGGCTCATCACATCCTGGGGCTGAAGGCGGTCCCAAGGGTTCGGCTGTTCGCCGATTAAAGTGGTACGCGAGCTGGGTTCAGACCGGCGTGAGCCAGGTCGGTCCCTATCTGCTGTGGGCGTTGCAATGTTGAGAGGAAACTTCCTTAGTACGAGAGGATTGGGAAGGACGCACCCCTGGTGAGCCAGTTGGACCGCTCGGTCCACGGCTGGGTAGCTAAGTGCGGCAGGGATAACCGCTGAAAGCATCTAAGCGGGAAGCCCACCTGAAGATGAGTGTTGCA
>CAYQRD010000189.1:0-1639 GCA_964419845.1 uncultured Phycisphaeraceae bacterium | reverse complement strand
CTTCAAAACAACCACGGTTGTCCTTTGCCCGTGGTCGGCGGACGGAATTGCGTAAAATCCAGCGGCGGCAACCGCTCATCCAGGCCCTGCTTGCGCGCGACGACCTGAAACAGATTGCCAATCTGCTCGGAGATCTCACCGGTGCCACGAATCCGGGTGCCGAACTCGGCGCTGTTGAGCTTCCCGTCCCGCGTCTGTTGGATCCGGCTGATGACTCGCTCCTTCCGCGTGGGTTGCGTCCGCTCCAGCCATTCCAGGAACACCGGCTCCACCGTCAGTGGCAGGCGGAGCATGATATAACTGGCCGAGCGTGCTCCCGCCTCTTTCGCCGCCTGCAGAATCGCGGGGATTTCATGATCGTTCAAACCAGCAATAATCGGCGAGACCATCACCTTCGTCGGCACTCCCGCCGCGGAGAGCTCGCGAATCGCCCGCAACCGGGCCGCAGGAATACTGGTACGGGGTTCCATCTCGCGGGCCAGCTCCGGGTCGAGCGTCGTGATCGACAGGCTGACATTCACCAGCGACCGCTGCGCCATGGATTGCAGAATATCCAGATCGCGCACCACGAGCGCATTCTTCGTGACGATCCCCACCGGTTGATTCGCTTCCGACGCGACTTCCAGGCATTGTCGCGTCAGCTGGAACTCGCGTTCCGCGGGCTGATAGCAGTCCGTGATGCCGGAAAAAGCAATCAGCTCGGGCTGCCAGTCGCTGCGGCTCAGAAAGTCGCGAAACAGCTTCGGCGCATCCCGCTTGACCATGATCTTCGTTTCAAAGTCCAGCCCCGCGTTATACCCCAGGTATTCGTGAAAGGGCCGTGCGTAACAGTAACTGCAGCCATGCGCACAGCCCCGATACGGATTGACGCTAAAGCGGAAGTTGAGGTCGGGCGAATCGTTCTCGGTTACGATCGACTTCGAATGATCGTCCAGGTATTCAATCCTCCGGGGCCGGGAGAGATATTCGTCATCCCATTCCAACTGCTCCAGATCCGGTTCGGCATACTTCGACTCAAACCGGTTGGGGGGATTGATGTGAGAACCGTGCCGCATGACTCGCTCGAATCAACAAAGAAAACAAAACACCTGCCACTTTGTTTATAGGCGATTCACAGGCGACTGGGAAGGATTTTTTCTTTGTCAAAAAGAGATATCTCTGTTTTCATTGCCTTTACGTCTTACCTCGGCTGTGCTTCAGCGGTACTGTCATAACCGAGCTTGCATTCTGGCAGAGCGTTTTGCAGATCGGCGATACCCTTTGTCGAGATATGGGTCCCCCTTAGATTCAAGACCTTCAACGAAGCCAGCTTTTTGAGATGCGGAACCGCACCGTCGTTGATTTCGGAACTACTCAGTGAAAGTTCTTCCAATTGCCGGCATGAGGTGAGAAAAGCGATATCTTCATTCGCAACCTTAAGTCCATTCGCCCACAGCGTCTTGAGTAATTTCAGATTCTGCAGTTCACGAAATCCCGATCCTGTCACCTTTGAATTTTGCAGGTCCAGACGTTCAACTGTCCTGATCTGGCCGATGGTTTTCATTCCCTGATCTGTCACAGGAGTCCCTGACAGTCCCAGGACAATCAGACTATCAAGATCTGTCAGCTGGCTCAGATCCTCGTCCCTGACCAGCGGATT
>CAYQRD010000188.1:0-1651 GCA_964419845.1 uncultured Phycisphaeraceae bacterium | reverse complement strand
AGCGCTCAAAGTAACGATCGATATACTGCTGGGCTTCCTGGCGGCCCAGGTGCAGTTGCTTGGCCAGGCCAAATGCGGACATACCGTATATCAGCCCGAAATTGATCGCCTTCGCCTTGCGGCGCTGCTCGCCGGACACGGCGTCCAGTGGCACCTCAAAGACTTCCGAGGCGGTGGCGGAGTGGACATCCAGGCCGTCTGTGAACGCTTTCAGCAAGCCCGCATCGCCCGACAGGTGCGCCATGATGCGCAGTTCTATCTGGGAGTAGTCCGCCGCCAGTATCTTGTAGCCTTCGGGGGCGATGAAGGCCTGGCGAATTCGGCGGCCCTCCTGCGTGCGGATGGGGATGTTTTGTAAGTTCGGGTCAGTGGAAGAGAGCCTGCCCGTCGCGGCCACGGCCTGGTGATAGGACGTGTGTACCCTGCCGGTGCTGGCGTTGATCATCTCTGGCAGTTTGTCAGTATAGGTGGACTTGAGCTTGCTGAGGCTGCGGTATTCCAGCAAAACCCTGGGCAGGGGATAGTCCAGGGCCAGTTCCGCCAGCACCTCCTCCGCCGTTGATGGGGCGCCTTTGGGCGTTTTCTTGATCACCGGCAACTGCAGTTTTTCGAACAGGATTTCTCCCAGCTGCTTGGGCGAGCCCAGGTTGAACGGCTGGCCCGCCAACTCGTGCGCCTCGCCCTCGAGCTCCAACAGGCGCTTACCCAACTCGCCGCTCTGCTGCACCAGCAACTCGCGGGAAATCAATGCACCCTGTCGCTCAATACGCGACAGCACTGGCACCAGCGGCACTTCGATGGTCGTCAGCACACTGCGCAGCCCCTCGTGCGGCTCCAGTCTGGGCCAGAGCGCCCGGTGCAGCCGCAGCGTGATATCCGCATCCTCCGCAGCATAGGGCCCGGCATCCTCCAGCTTGATCTGGTTGAAGGTGAGCTGCTTGGCGCCTTTGCCGGCGACATCCTCGAAATGAATGGTCTTCTGGCCGAGGTATTTCAGCGCCAGGCTGTCCATGTCGTGGCGCGTGGCGGTGGAGTCCAGCACGTAGGACTCCAACATGGTGTCAAAGCGGATCCCGCGCAATGTAATGCCGTGATTGGCCAGCACGCTGGCATCGTATTTGAGGTTCTGGCCCACCTTCCCCCGGCTATCATCCTCCAGCAGCGGTTTCAGCGCTGCCAGCACCGAGTCACGCGACAGCTGTGCCGGCGCACCCATATAGTCGTGCGCCACCGGCACGTATGCAGCCGAGCCCGGTTCCACCGCAAAAGAGACACCAACAATTCGGGCATCCATGTAGTTCAGGCTGGTAGTCTCGGTATCGAACGCAAACAGCGGCGCCGCTGCCAGCTTTTCCAACCAGGCGTCAAACGCGGCCTGCCCGGTGACGATATCGTAGTGGGTGGGTGGTGTTTCACCCGCATCAGTCGTGACATCGGGATCATCCAGCAGTTCATCCAGCCACGAGCGAAACTCCAGACGGGTAAACCAGTCCACCAGTTCATCCCGCTGTGGCGGTGCATTCTGCAACTGCTCCGGGGTCAACTCCAGCGGCACATCGGTCTTGATGGTAGCCAGAAGGTAGGACAGATAGGCGTTGTCCTTTTCCTGCTCCAACTTTGCGGCCATGGTCTTCGCTCCCCGAAAGGACAG
>CAYQRD010000187.1:0-1665 GCA_964419845.1 uncultured Phycisphaeraceae bacterium | reverse complement strand
CAAAGGTCGTGAGCGCCAGCCAGTAGGGGCTGAAGGCCCAGGCCAGTGCGAGCGACACTAATACCATCACGCCTGCAAACAGGGTTACAGCTCTGCCAATTGTCATGTCAGTCTCCGTGGTTTGTGGTGGCCTCACTGGCCGCCATTTCGGGGGAATAGGGCGCATCGGCATCCTTGAAGATCACGTAGATCGCCGGGATGACGAGCACGGTCAGTAGCGTCGAAGAAGCCAGTCCGAACAGCAGCGAAATCGCCAGCCCCTGGAAGATCGGATCTGTCAGGATCACGGAGGCCCCGATCATCGCCGCGAGCGCGGTCAGCAGGATCGGCTTGAAGCGGATTGCGCCAGCCCGCAGCAGCGTGTCCCGCAAGGGTTCACCGGCTTCCGCGCCGTGGCGGATGAAATCCACCAGCAGAATCGAATTACGGACGATAATCCCGGCCAGCGCGATAAATCCGATCATCGAGGTGGCGGTAAAGGCGGCCCCGAATATCCAGTGTCCGACCATGATGCCGATAAAGGTCAGCGGGATCGGAATGAGGATGATCAGCGGCACGCGGAAGGATCCGAACTGGGCCACGACCAGCACGTAGATACCCAGCAGCGCAACCATGAAGGCGGCGCCCATGTCGCGGAAGGTGACATAGGTGATTTCCCATTCGCCGTCCCAGAGCAGGGTGACATCGGCATCGCTCGCGGGTTGTCCGTAGAGGCTGATGGCCGGTTGCGGGACGGCATCGGTCCATTCGCGGCCATCCAGCGCATCAGCGACCGCCGCCATACCGTAAATGGGGGCTTCAAAATCACCCGCCAGCTCGCCCATCACCATTTCCAGATAGCGGCCATCGCGGCGGAAAATCGGGTAGGACCCCACTTCCTCCGTGACCGTGACAACGTCACCCAGCTCGGCTATGGCGCGGGAGCCGGGCAGGGTATTGGCCGGTACCGGCGTCGACGCCAGCCGTTCATTCCAGACCCGTCCGCTATCGGGCAGCTGAACGGTAATCTCTACCGGATTGCGGCCTTCGCCACGATGGGAATAGCCCACCGGCATGCCATCAAACAGCGCGCGGATCGTGTCATAGACGTCCGATTGCTGAACCTGAAAGAATTCCAGACTTTCCTGATCAATCGCGATGCGAAGGCGCGGGCGCGGCGTACCGAAACTGTCATCGATATCGACAATATAGGGCACTTCGTTGAAGGCCGAGCGCACTTCCGTCGCGACTGCGCGGCGGGTATCCGCATCCGGCCCGTAAATTTCTGCCAGCAGTGTGGCAAGCACGGGCGGGCCCGGCGGGATTTCGGCAACCCGGATCACCGTGCCTTCCGGCACGTCGAGATCCGCCAGCAATTCCCGCGCTTCCAGCGCAATCTCGTGTGAGGACCGGTCGCGATGATGCTTGGCTTCCAGATTGACCTGCAGATCGCCGAGTTCCGGCCGTTCGCGCAAATAATAGTGGCGCACCAGCCCGTTGAAATTGAAAGGGGCGGCCGTCCCGGAATAGAGCTGGATCGACGTCGCCTCCGGCAGGGCGGCAAGCCGGTCTGCCGCTTCCATCAACACACGCTCGGTCCGCTCCAGCGTCGCGCCCTCCGGCAGATCGACGATGACCTGGAATTCCGATTTGTTGTCGAACGGCAGAAGCTTCACCGTCACGGCC
>CAYQRD010000186.1:0-1671 GCA_964419845.1 uncultured Phycisphaeraceae bacterium | reverse complement strand
AGCCGGCACCCATGCTGAGAAGTCTCGACATCCGGGACATGCTGATCATCGACAAGCTGGAGCTTGAGCTTCGGCCGGGTCTGAACGCGCTGACCGGCGAGACCGGGGCGGGCAAGTCGATCCTGCTTGATTCTCTCGGCTTCGTGCTGGGCTGGCGAGGGCGCGCCGAACTGGTGCGCGACGGTGCGGAGCAGGGCGAAGTGGTTGCCGAATTCGACCTGCCGCCCGATCATCCCGCAAACGACATCCTGGACGAGGCGGGCATCCCGCGCGACGACATGCTGATCCTGCGCCGCGTCAACAGCCGTGACGGGCGCAAGACCGCCTTCGTGAACGACCGCCGGGTCTCGGGCGAGGTGCTGCGGCAATTGTCGGACACACTGGTCGAACTGCATGGTCAGCAGGACGACCGGGGACTGCTGAACCCTAGGGGGCATCGTCAGCTTCTGGATGCCTTTGGCGGGCTGGAAGACATGGTGGCGCGTACACGCGCGGCCTGGCGCGACCTGGCGGGCGCGCGGTCGGCCCTGCACGAGGCCGAGGAGCGTGTCGCGGCGCTGCGTGGCGAGGAGGATTACCTTCGCCATGCAGTCGAGGAACTGGACCGCCTGGCGCCCGAACCGGGCGAGGACGAGGCTCTGGACCAGAGGCGCCGCATGATGCAGGGGGCCGAAAAGATCCGCGAGGACATCGCACGCGCCCATGCGGCGATCGGGGGCGAAGGCGCCGAAGGGCTGATGCGGGATGCATCCCGCTGGCTGGAGAACGCGTCCGACAAGGCCGGCGGCGCCCTTGACGGCGCGGTCGAGGCGCTGACCCGCGCGATGATGGAACTGGCCGAAGCCGAGGACGGGGTGGCGCGGGCGCTGGAGGCGCTGGATTTCGATCCGATGGAATTGGAACGCGTCGAGGAACGGCTGTTCGCGATCCGGGCGCTGGCGCGCAAGCATGACGTGATGCCCGACGATCTGGCCGGGGCCGCCGATTCGCTGCGGGCGAGGCTGCAGGCGCTGGATTCCTCGACCGATGATCTGCGAGCCTTGCGCCATGCGGTCGGGGAGGCCGAAGCGCTTTACGACGATTCCGCTGACGCCCTTGGTGCGGCGCGCGCCGAAGCGGCAGAAGAACTCGATGCCGCCATGTCGGCGGAATTGGCGCCTCTGAAGATGGAGCGCGCTGTTTTCTCCACCGAGATCACCGAGGCCGAAGACGGGCCCGAGGGCCGTGACGCCGTGACCTTCACCGTGGCGACGAATCCCGGAGCGCCGTCGGGGCCCTTGAACAAGATCGCGTCCGGCGGGGAATTGTCGCGCTTTCTCCTCGCGCTGAAAGTGTGCCTGACGGCCGAGGCCGAAGGCCTGACGATGATCTTCGACGAGATCGACCGGGGTGTGGGCGGCGCGACCGCCGACGCCGTTGGGCGCCGGCTGGAGCAATTGGCCGAGGGCGCGCAGGTCCTGGTCGTCACGCATTCGCCGCAGGTCGCGGCGCGGGCGGCGTTTCACGCGCGGGTCGAGAAATCGGTGGAAGGCGACATGACGCTGTCGCGGGTGACGGCGCTGGACGAGGCCGCCCGTGTGGACGAAATCGCCCGGATGCTGTCGGGCGACCGGGTGACAGAGGAGGCCCGCGCGGCGGCGCGGGCGTTGCTGGCGGGTTAGTCCCTAGCCG
>CAYQRD010000185.1:0-1678 GCA_964419845.1 uncultured Phycisphaeraceae bacterium | reverse complement strand
TGACGATAACCATAGACGTTCTTACGCTGTTCGTCCATCACTTCGTCGTATTCGAGCAGGTGTTTTCGCTGCTCAAAATGCCGTTCTTCTACCTTTTTCTGGGCGCCTTCAATTCGCTTGGAAACCATCCCGCTTTCAATGGCTTCCCCCTCTTCCATGCCCAGACGTGCCAGAATGTTTTTCACCCATTCACCGGCAAACACGCGCATCAGCTTGTCTTCCAGTGAGAGGAAGAACCGGCTGGAACCCGGGTCTCCCTGACGTCCGGAACGACCACGGAGCTGGAGATCGATACGTCGGGAATCATGTCGCTCAGAGCCGATCACATGTAATCCGCCCAGTTGCATCACTTCTTCACCTTCGACATCCATCCCTTCCCGTTTTTCGATTTCCTTGACCTTGGAGTCCCATTCTGCCTTGGGGATCTCAATTCGGGAGTCGTATTTCTGGCTCAGTTCTTCCCAGGCCAGATGCTCGGCGCTTCCGCCCAGGATGATGTCAGTACCACGACCGGCCATGTTAGTGGCAATCGTCACGGCACCTTTTCGACCAGCCTGTGCAATGATTTCTGCTTCACGCTCATGATTTTTGGCGTTAAGCACATTGTGGGGAATACCGTATTTACTCAAACGATGGCTGACAATTTCAGACTGCTCAATAGAAACAGTACCGACCAGGATCGGTCGCCCTGTCGCATGGACCTCGCGAACTTCATCCGCGATCGCATTCCATTTCTCTTTTTCCGTCTGGTAGATCACATCCGGATGGTTGATTCTCTGCATCGGACGGTTCGTTGGGATCGTGACCACATCCAGCTTATAGATTTTCCAGAACTCTTCTGCTTCGGTCATCGCAGTACCGGTCATCCCGGCCAGCTTGTCATACAGCTTGAAGAAGTTCTGCAGGGTAATCGTGGCCAGAGTCTGTGACTCTTCCTTGATTTTGACCCCTTCTTTGGCTTCGACTGCCTGATGCAGACCATCGCCCCATTGACGACCAGGCATCAGACGCCCGGTGTTATCGTCCACGATGATGACTTCGCCCTGCTGCACTACATAATTCACATCACGTTTGTAGAGATGATGTGCCTTGAGTGAATTGTCGATCAGGTGCGGCCACTCCATGTTACCTGCTGTATAGAAGCTTTCGACACCTGCCAGTTCCTCGGCATGTTTCACACCAGCGTCGGTCAGGTGGCAGGTATGTTCTTTCTCTTTAACTTCAAAGTCTTCACCGACCTTCAGTTTCAATGCAACAGAATTTGCCCGTGAATACTTGGTAACATCATCCTGTGCGGGACCTGAAATAATCAGAGGCGTACGGGCTTCGTCGATCAGAATGTTATCGATTTCGTCCACGACAGCAAAATTAAGCGGTCCCTGCACCTGCAGCTCTTTGACTGGCTTCATGTTGTCGCGCAGATAATCGAAACCAAATTCATTATTTGTCCCGTAGGTGATGTCGCAGGCATAGTGCTTCTGCCGCTCTTCGGGTCCCATCCGCGACTGAATCGCACCAACAGTCAGTCCCAGGGCAATATGAATTGGTCCCATCCACTCCATATCACGGAGTGCCAGGTAATCGTTCACGGTGACGATATGCACTTTGCCGGAAAGTGCATTGAGGAATGCAGGCAGGGAGGAGACCAGCGTCTTACCTTCCCCGGTAACCATTTCAG
>CAYQRD010000184.1:0-1701 GCA_964419845.1 uncultured Phycisphaeraceae bacterium | reverse complement strand
AGGGGCTGGATTTGAACCAACGATCCCGCAGGTGCGGGATTATGAGCCCGTAAAGGATGTTGGCCGTGCCATCCGAAGCTCGGAGAGCGAAGATGGGTGCCCCGCTACGCTCGTTGAGCTTCGACGGGACACTCCAATTTCTAGCGAAGCGGAGCTTCGAGAAATTGGGTGCAGGGGCTGGATTTGAACCAACGATCCCGCAGGTGCGGGATTATGAGCCCGTAAAGTTGGGTGCAGGGGCTGGATTTGAACCAACGACCTTCAGGTTATGAGCCTGACGAGCTACCGGGCTGCTCCACCCTGCAATCAAAAATTCCAAAGTGCCCTATCCGGCAGGAAGATCAAGTCTTTTTTTGAAATTTGAACAAGAATGGGAATGGGGAGAGTTTTCTAGACATTGCGCGGAGCGGTGGTGGGATAGGGTCCATGCAGACACCCCTCGTTTTGTCCGTCCTTGCCCGAACCAGTGTTATGCTTCTTGCACCAATAGCAGGTATTGATGCATCCGAGTCTTTTTCGGTGAACCCGATCGAGGCCAGGGCATTTGACGAGGCGGATCGCTCTGATTGGGACACCGTTTTTCACGATTCCTGCACTGCCGATTGGAAGTCGCGATGGTTTCTTGATGGCGAAGTGGGGACGATCGAAAACGGGCCCGAGGGGATGGTGTTGAGGGCTGGGCCTGAATTTGGAAACGACGCCCATCACATGGTCCTCTGGACCAGAGAGAGCTTCGAAGGGGATCTCAAAATTGAATACACCTACACCCGGCTGGACGAAGAAACCCGTGCCGTCACCATATTATACATACAGGCTAGTGGGAGTGGAATTGGCCCTCATGAGGAGGATATCGCGGCATGGAGCGACCTGCGCCGCACTCCCGCGATGCGAGCGTACTACGACAACATGCATCTCTATCACATCAGTCTGGCGGCATTTCCAAATGATGCCGACACGACCAGCTACATTCGGGCCCGGCGGTATGTTCCCGATGGCCGTGGGATTGAGGGGACCGGCTTGGTCCCTGACTATTATCCCAATGGCCTATTTGAGACCGGGGTGCCGCACCGCGTGACGGTGATCAAGCGGGATCGCGATCTGTATCTCCGCATTGAGAATGCTTCTCAAGCGTATTACTGCCATATGCGCAATGCCGATCTACCCCCGGTAATCTCGGGGCGTATTGGGCTTCGCCATATGTACACCCGGACGGCGCGCTACGCCGACTTCTCGATCAGTTATCCCCGTTAAGAACCTTTTCAGAGCAGCCCTTGTGCATTGCCTCTAGGGCCCGTTTCGAACTGATATCAGGGCTCCCGTAATTCCGGGAGGGTGATGGCCATGCAGTGCAGGCCGCCCTGGAGGTCCGCGGCAGTATCCGCATTGACCCATTTGAGGGTGGCGTTGGGGCGCACCGAGCGGTAAGCGCTTTCAACGGTGGCATGCCACTTTTGCAGATCCGCGGGACTTTCGCCATCACGCGGAGCAAAACGCGGCAGGATGAGGGTTTCCCGTCCATCCCTGTTGGCGATGGAGAGCGAGTTGATGGGCGATCTGTAGAGGGTGATGAACGGAACGTTTGTTTCCAGAATGGTGTTCAGATCCATGCGGAGGTAATGCAGAGCGGCGGCTTGCAACTCATCGATGGAGGCCAGTTGGTTGGGGGCGTTGAGGTCCTGCGAGATGGCGGCAAAAACAGAT
>CAYQRD010000183.1:0-1707 GCA_964419845.1 uncultured Phycisphaeraceae bacterium | reverse complement strand
GACCGGGAAGAGATCAGTGAAGCGCAAGCGGGCGATATCATTGCGATCGTCGGTATGAAGAACGTTCAAACCGGTCACACGCTGGCGGATCAGAAAAACCCGGCGACGCTGGAACCGATGATCTTCCCGGATCCGGTTATCTCCATCGCGATCGCGCCGAAAGACAAGGCGGCGTCCGAGAAACTGGGTATCGCACTGGGCAAGATGATTCAGGAAGATCCGTCGTTCCGCGTTGAAACCGACGAGGACTCTGGCGAGACCATCATCAAGGGCATGGGCGAGCTGCACCTTGACATCAAAGTCGACATTCTGCGACGTACGCACAAGGTCGAAGTGGATGTCGGTAAGCCTCAGGTGGCTTACCGCGAAACGATCACGACGACGGTTGAAGACAGCTACACCCACAAGAAACAAACGGGTGGCTCTGGTCAGTACGCGAAGATCGACTACGTGATTGAGCCAGGCGAAGTCGGCACGGGCTATGAGTTCGAGTCCAAGGTCACCGGTGGTAACGTTCCGCGCGAATTCTGGCCGGCGATTGAAAAAGGCTTCAAGGACAGCATGGTCAAGGGTGTCTTGGCAGGCTATCCGCTCGTCGACTTCAAAGTCACACTGATGGACGGTGCGTTCCACGCGGTCGACTCTTCCGCGATTGCGTACGAAATTGCGGCCAAAGCGGCGTATCGCCAATCGGTGCCGAAGGCGCAGCCAAAGCTGCTGGAGCCCATCATGAAAGTGGACGTGTTCACGCCGGAAGATCACGTTGGTGATGTGATCGGTGACTTGAACCGCCGTCGTGGCATGATCAAGGCGCAGGAAGCGGCCTCTACCGGTGTTCGCGTGAAGGCGGAAGCGCCGTTGAGCGAAATGTTCGGTTACATCGGCGATCTGCGCACCATGACGTCTGGCCGTGGCCAGTTCTCGATGGAATTCTCACACTATTCGCAGTGTCCGAATAACGTGGCCGAGGAAGTCATCAAGGAAGCGATCGAGCGCAACAAGAAGAAGTAACATCACCTCTTGTGCTCCGAACAGGGCCCGCTTCATGTTGAAGCGGGCTTTTTTATTTCGGGTGTTATGTCAGGGGCAGACGGCATCCGTGTCGTGCATCTCCATTTCATGTGCTGAACGCCCCGACGCCGCGTTCAGTGCCAGCCCCAGCCGTGCTTTCTTTTTCGGTCCGGCGCGCCGGATTCGAGCATTTTTTGCCGATAGGCGGGTTCGTGTTGAAGAATCCAGGCCCGACATTTGTCCGCGTTGTAAAAGACCACTTCGGGGGCCGCGATGCCGAGTCGTATTTCCATGGCGACGGTGCGTTTGACCAAATCAGTTGATGGTGCTTCCATGTGCCTTCTCCTTGAGTCACTGTCGGGGCCACGAGAGTACGTGAAAGCGCCTGAAAAAAGCAGTCGATTTTTGTTGTTGTTTTGTCATTTCTGTAAACGAAAGTGAGTGAGATATGCCGCTGTGGGGTTGGGTTGTGCTGGTGGGATCATTGTCGTTGGTCGGTATTATGAAGCCGCGTCCCACCATAAAGGATGTTCGATTTGCCAGTATCGGGGCGTTGCTTGCTTCCATGCTGGCAGGCGGGCTTTGGTTGTCGCAGGGGGGCGGTGATTTGGTGGCGCAGGTGCTCGATCCAAGTCGCCACGCGGCCGGGGCCTGGGCATGGATTTCTCTGGCGCTGTTCGTGCGCGCGGCCGAGAT
>CAYQRD010000182.1:0-1710 GCA_964419845.1 uncultured Phycisphaeraceae bacterium | reverse complement strand
AACTCTGGGAGAGAGTTGCCTACCTTCCTTCATTGAGTCATCGATGACCGTGATCCCGTGTCTTCAGCGTGGGGAGATTGGGCTTACCAGCCGGATTGGACCTTGCCGCGGTGCAGCAGCTTGTAGGCGGTCTCGAGGAGGGCCTGGCATCCGATGCCGGTGGCGCCGCTGATCGGGTAGATCTCGGTGTCGCCGTCGAGCTGCAGTTCCATGCGCATGTTGTCCATCGCTTCCTGTTGATCCTCGTCGGTCATCAGGTCGAGTTTGTTGAGCGCGATCATCTCGGGCTTCTCGGCGAGTTCGGAGGAGTAGCCCATGAGCTCTTCGCGGATGGCGCGGTAGTTCTGCGCCGGGGTCTGGCCGTTGTCGGGCTCGACATCGAGGATGTGGATGATGACCTTTGTGCGTTCGATGTGGCGGAGGAAGTCGTGCCCGAGACCCGCGCCGGTGGAAGCGCCCTGGATCAGGCCGGGGATGTCGGCGATGACCAGACGCCGGGACTGGTCGAGCGAGGCGATGCCCAGCTGGGGCGAGAGGGTGGTGAACGGGTAGTCGGCGATCTTGGGATCGGCGCGGGAGACTGATTTGAGGAAGGTGCTCTTGCCGGCGTTGGGCAGGCCCACGAGCCCGACCTCGGCGATGACCTTGAGTTCGAGCTTGAGTGCGAGTTCCTCGCCGGGCTCGCCGGGGGTTGCCTTGCGTGGTGTCTGGTTGGTGGCGCTCTTGAAGTGCTCGTTGCCGAAGCCGCCCCTGCCGCCGCGGGCGATGACGAACTCGCCGCCTGGTCCGAGGTCGACGATTTCTTCGCCGGTTTCCTCGTTGTAGACGACGGTGCCCGCGGGGACACGGATGACGAGGTCTTCGCCAGCGCCGCCGGTGCATTGTTTCTTGCCGCCGCCCTCTCCGGGCTCGGCCTTCCATTCGTAGATGCCGCGGAAGTCCACGAGGGTGTTGAGCCCCTCATCGACGCGGAGGATGACATCGCCGCCGTCGCCTCCATCGCCGCCGTTGGGCCCGCCCTTGGGCATGCCCTTGGCGCGTTTGAAGGATACTTTTCCGTCTCCGCCCTTGCCGGCGAAGACCATGATGCGTGCACGATCGATGAACATGGGGTCATGGTAGGTCGCTGCGAGAGCGTAATTTGCGCCCCGGTCGGGTTGGGACTGAAGTCGGACACTTCTCGGGCCGATAAGCGGGTGGTCAACCACAGAACAGGAGCCCAGCCATGCGCAGCCAGCCCCGCGTCAACCGCCGCACACACGAACGATTCATGCTCCAGCCGGGCTACACGAGCGCCGCGGTTCGGATCCACCCCGACGAGCAGACCTTCATGCTCGAGGGTCATGTCTACGACATCTCCGAAGGCGGGATCCGCTTCGAGCTCGATCGCCCGATTGAGCCGGGCAGCACGGTCTCGATGCGCATCGACCTGCCCATGAACACGGGCGACACGGGCCCGGGCCGCAGCGTGTTTGTTACGGGGAACATTGTCTGGTGCGATGTCGAGGAACCCGGCGCGAGCCGGATGGCCCTGGCCATCACCCGCTTCGATCGCGAGGGCGACAAGGGGCGGATGATCAGGGCGATGACGAGCAAGCGTTTTATGCGTGCTGCGTGAGTACAGACAATCATGAACCAATGTGCCGCCCTCCGCTTCGCGGGGGGCGGTGTCTTGCGCCATCGTGCTACCTCCCCGGGGCGGGGGGAGGC
>CAYQRD010000181.1:0-1737 GCA_964419845.1 uncultured Phycisphaeraceae bacterium | reverse complement strand
TCATTGAAGTTTGCTCTTGCATCAGATGCTGAATATTTGGCCATGGAGCAATTGTACAAAAGTGTGTCAAGTTTTGTACAAAACTAGGCGTTCACCTCAAGCCCTGTTGGCACCGGAGAGTCTTTGAGCTGCGCCCACTCGTCATCCGAATACATCCTCGAGCGGGTGAGGAACCTCTTGTTCTCAGTCGTCTCGAGTGAAAAGCCAGAACCACGACCTGGAACAACATCGATGGTCAGGTGAGTGTGCTGCCAGTATTCAAACTGCTCGAGAGACATCCAGAACCTGATTGGCTCCGCAATACCCTCAACAGTGATCTCTTGCAGCATGACATCCGCACCTCCCGTGCGGAACTCTCCAGCCGGGTAGCACATCGGAGCCGATCCATCGCAGCAACCACCGGATTGGTGGAACATCAGGGGGCCGTTGCGCTTATAGAGCGTTCGCAGCAGCTCCCTAGTTTCCTCAGTGAAATCAACTCTGGTTGGTAGTGCCATTTCAATCTCCCTTGATCAAAAACCAGAATAGCCCCGGGCCTTTGGACCCGGGGCACTCTGTTTGGTTTAGAAGAAGCCCAACTTGCTCTCTGAGTAGCTAACAAGCAGGTTCTTGGTCTGCTGGTAGTGCTTGAGCATCATTAGGTGGTTCTCGCGACCGATACCCGAGGACTTGTAGCCACCGAAGGCTGCGTGTGCTGGGTAAGCGTGGTAGCAGTTGGTCCAGACACGACCGGCCTGGATGGTTCTACCGGCACGGTAGGCGGTGTTCATCTTGCGAGTCCACACTCCGGCACCAAGACCGTAGAGGGTGTCATTCGCAATCTGCATTGCCTCGTCGTGACCATCGAACTTGGTAACCGCTAGCACTGGACCGAAGATCTCCTCCTGGAACAGACGCATCGAGTTCTTACCCTCGAACACGGTTGGCTGGCAGTAGTAACCATCGGAGAGGTCGCCACCTAGGTCAGCACGCTCGCCACCAATTAGTAGCTTCGCACCCTCCTGCTTGCCGATGTCGATGTAGGAAAGGATCTTCTCCATCTGGTCGTTGGAGGCCTGGGCACCAATCATGGTGTCGGTGTCTAGCGGGTTGCCCTGCTTGATGGCCTTTACTCTCTCGAGTGCATCGCCTAGGAACTTGTCATAGATCGGTGCATCGATCAGAGCACGTGATGGACAGGTGCAAACCTCACCCTGGTTCAGAGCGAACATGGTGAAACCCTCAAGACACTTGTCATAGAAGGCGTCATTCTCA
This sequence comes from uncultured Phycisphaeraceae bacterium, assembly GCA_964419845.1. GTDB lineage: Bacteria > Planctomycetota > Phycisphaerae > Phycisphaerales > UBA1924 > UBA1924. The sequence goes on along the minus strand of CAYQRD010000181.1, from coordinate 483 downwards.
TCTGCGATGTCGCGGTAGAAGATGTTCGGGCTCTTGCCACCAAGCTCCAAGGTGACGGGGATGATGTTGTCCGATGCGTACTGCATGATCAAGCGGCCGGTCGTGGTCTCACCGGTGAACGCAATCTTTGCAATTCGGCGAGAGGAAGCAAGTGGCTTTCCAGCCTCAACACCAAAGCCATTTACGATGTTGACAACTCCAGGAGGTAGCAAGTCTGCGATGAGCTCCATCAGGAACAGGACCGAAACAGGAGTCTGCTCAGCAGGCTTGAGCACTACGCAGTTACCTGCGGCAAGTGCTGGAGCTAGCTTCCAGACAGCCATCAAAATCGGGAAGTTCCAGGGGATAATCTGGCCAACAACACCCAGTGGCTCGTGGAACTGGTAGCTGACGGTGTCGTCATCCAGCTCGCCCATCGAGCCCTCTTGAGCGCGAATCACTCCGGCGAAGTAGCGGAAGTGGTCGATAGCCAGTGGGATGTCG
>CAYQRD010000180.1:0-1745 GCA_964419845.1 uncultured Phycisphaeraceae bacterium | reverse complement strand
CTAGATTGTCGCCGTCAAAATAACCTGCAATGCCTGTGTAAAAGCCGCGATCTTGTTGTTCTATTTCTTGTATCAGTTCTAGGGTTTTTGGTTTTGGCGCACCAGAGATTGATCCCGCTGGTGTTAAGTGGTAAATAATATCTCCAATTCTTGACCGATAGTCCATAGGAAGTTCACCTGAGATTTCTGAGCTCATTTGTCCTACTTGTTTATTATTCGCTTTAATCACCTCATAATAACGGTATTTTTCTACCCTTACTTTTTTGGCAAACTCACTCAGGTCGTTTCTCAACAGATCTACTATTGTAGCGTGTTCTGCTTTTTCCTTTTCATTATCTTCCAGTAGTTGTTGTGCGTTTTTAATTGTAGCGTCTATTGTTCCCTTCATCGGGAAGGTTTTGATTATTCCGTCTTTGATTTGAATAAACGTTTCTGGAGAGAAACTAACAAAGTGATCTTTTAGTAATATTTTATATTTGGATTTGGCACTCTTAAACAAATCTTCTAGACTTAGATTAGTTTCTATTTGACCTTTGGTAGTTAAATTAATGAGATAGGTTTCCCCTTTTTGAATCGCGTTAATTACCTTGTGGTACTTGTTTGTATAGTCAATTAGGTTTGGTGGAGTGATCTTAAACTTTAAGTTTTTAGGGCTTGAAAGATCATTTTCTCGATTAGTGATTCCTTGAAAGTCGAATAAAAATTCTTTAGAGCAATCCTCAAACCTCCAAGCTTTGCTATTCTTTTTTTCGAAATCAATTAGAAATACAAATGGAGTTTTTTTGGCTCCCCATTCATTTAACTTTTTTTGAACAGACATTTTTTTCAGCACTTTATCCGATTTATATTACCTGTTGTCGAAAAAACAGTCAATTATTTTTTATTGCTTTTAAACTGTTTTAACTATGAGCAATATTAACAATTTAAATCAATTATTATAAGAAAATTAATGTTACTTTTTACTATGGTTTTTAGTTTAGCAGCTCTTGCACAATCTCCAGATATGGAAACCAGAGGAACTTTGAACGGATGCCAAGATGGCAAGAGTGTTGCAAGCAATTCTGATTGGTACTTAACACTTAATAGTATAATGAATAATCAGTCAATTGATCTGAATTATCGTGTGGCTTATTATGAGGCTTTTATGAGTTGTAGGAGGAATAGGCTTCAGGGAGAAAAAACTAATGGAGGTTTGTCCGATTGGTTTTACGAGCACAACAATCCAGGTCATAAACATGAATTTCACCCAAATGTGGAGTAAATGGTTATAGACACCAATAATTTAAAAGTGCTAACAAGTGTTTAGCACTTTTTTTGTTTTACAATCACAGGGGCATCGGCCGAAGGTCAGAAATCTATTGTATACCTTATTATATATTCTATTAAAAAAGATGAGCTATTTTTAAATGGTATAAATCGTTGATTTTGAGAAAAAAATATCAAATTTTTTTAAAGCGTCATTTGATTATCAATAATTAATTCCTACATTTGCCAGCCCTTAAAAAGGGGTAATAGTTATTTATATACATTATATATGCCAACAATTTCACAATTAGTACGAACAGGAAGAGCCACAATTACTAAGAAGAGTAAATCGGCTGCTTTGGAATCGTGTCCTCAAAGAAGAGGGGTATGTACGCGTGTTTACACCACTACACCTAAGAAGCCAAACTCTGCAATGCGTAAAGTAGCAAGGGTTAGGTTAACGAACGGTAAGGAAGTGAATGCCTACATCCCTGGAGAAG
>CAYQRD010000179.1:0-1768 GCA_964419845.1 uncultured Phycisphaeraceae bacterium | reverse complement strand
CCGGTGTTGTGTTTTTCGGCGAGCTTCTCCAGCGTAGTGACGCGATGCAGCACATAGCCATGATCGAAGCGGACGGGCTCATTCAATCCGTAAAATTCGGCGAAGAGCGGGTAGCCTTCTCCCAGAATGGATTTCAGTTCTTCCTGCGACCAGGCATAGTGTTCGCCTTCGACGCCATCAGTTTCAGCATCCAGCGCGGAATAAAAACCGCCCTGCGGATCGGTAAGCTCACGCAGCACGAAATCGACGATCCCTTCGGAGACCTGTTTGTACTGCGGCTTACCCGTCTGTTCGAAAGCGCGGGCATAGAGACCAGCCAGCTGACCGTTATCGTAGAGCATTTTTTCGAAGTGGGGCACGTGCCAGTAGCGATCGGTACTGTAGCGATGAAATCCACCGCCAAGGTGATCGTAAATTCCGCCGTTGGCCATCGCGTCCAGTGTGTGATACAGCACCTTCGCCGATTCCGCTGCCGTCGGGTTCTGTTCGGCTGCCTGAATATCATACTGCAACAGAACCAGTTTCGAAGACGTGGGAAACTTGGGAGCGTTGGGAGTCACTTCCGAAAAATCGATTCCGCCGTATTCGGCATCGTAACTGGCATTGATGGAACGAACGCCCGCGATGACCAGCCGGTTTTCCAGGGGAATTGCTTCCTTAGCTCCTTCTTCCTGCTGCAGGCGGGCGACTTCTTTAGCGATGATTGTCGCGCTCTGCTGGACCTGTTCTTTATTTTCTCCCCAGAGCTGATGCACCTTCTGCAGCACGCGGGGGAAACTCATCTGGCCTCCCTGATCGGTGGGTGGGAAATAAGTACCGCCGGCAAAAGGCTCGCGATCGGGGGTGAGGAACATCGACAACGGCCAGCCTCCGCCGGAAGGGGCACCGATGAGATGAAAATAGACAGAGAGTGAAGTCATGTAGATATCATCGATGTCGGGACGTTCTTCACGATCGACCTTGATATTCACAAAGTTCTCGTTCATGTATTTTGCGATTTTGGGATCTTCAAAAACGAGCCGCTCCATCACGTGACACCAGTAACAGCTGCTGTAGCCGACCGAGAGGAAGATCACCTTGTTTTCCTGCTTCGCCTTTTCGAAGGCTTCGGGCCCCCAGGGATACCAGTCCACCGGGTTGTGCTGATGCAGCAACAGGTAAGGGCTGGTCTCTTTGGCCAGCCGGTTCGTAAACTGCTTTTCCTGGAATGCAGACTTCGCTTCCTGTTTCGGTTCCTGCGGGTTCTCTTCGCTGGCAGATAACATGCGAGGGCTCCCGGATGTGCTGATGACGAGCAGACAGAGAATCAGGGCGTACCGCCTCAATGATGTCGGGTTCCAATCCATTTTTATTCCTCCAGGGGCAGGCAGAAGATTCGGTGCCCTGTTGTTATAAGGGGGCTGCAATCGTTTCTTCGAAAGTCGGTTGTTCGGATGGTGGGGTACACGTATCTTATCCAATCCGACGGCAGACGACTATTTAATAATAGCAGAACGGTCAAAAATCGATACGTTCAGGCGGTTCATCAGGATCTCGGGATCACCTATTTTAACTTTTAATTGGGAACCGACACCTTCTGCAGAATCTGACGGATAATTTCCGTGGCGCGTGTCCGCTGGCTTTCGCGGACCAGCGAGCGGGTGATCACACGATGCGCTAAAACGGGAACTGCTAACTTCTTAATGTCATCCGGAATGACATAGTCCCGTCCTTCCGTAAAGGCAAGACTCTGGGCCGCCTGGGAAAACGTGATCGCACCGCGGGTACT
>CAYQRD010000178.1:0-1785 GCA_964419845.1 uncultured Phycisphaeraceae bacterium | reverse complement strand
ATGAACTGATCGGCTCAGTTTCCGATGATGTAGTAGGTCCGTGAGCCCTTGCGACCTGCGCCTGGCTGCTCCATCTCCGCGTATCACATCATCAATCACGAACACCCGCAGCCGCTGCTTCAAGGACAACCCGCGAAGTAGCTGGCAAGGAACAAACTGACATCGAAGAAATCAAAGGCCCCGTCGTCATTGAAATCAGCGATCGGGTCGCCCACGCCGTATGCCCCAAGGAACACGCTGACATCAAAGAAGTCCAGTACCCCATCAGGGCTAAGGTCGGCGGGGCAGGGGAGCGTCGAAAAGGTCACACCGTCCACAAAGACCGCACCGCCAGGGTTCGACGCATGCTGCTGGAAAAGGACGGTCACCCGCGCCTCCACAGCATCGCTGGGGGCAACGCCGGTGATTTCTGAGTATGACCATGTGTCCTCGGGCGAGGCACCGTCGGCGATGATGACCTCGGATTCCTCGAGAAAGAAGGGAGAGCCGTAGGGAGCGCCGGCCTGGCTGTAGAACTCGATCTTCATGATCGCCGAGTTACCGGTGCCCACAATCGAATCTTCCGATCGGATCAACGCATGAGCGCCCGCAGTGAACCGCTCGCCGGCTGCGATCGGCACATTCTGGAAGGCGCCCGAGTCGTTAGCCTGTCCGTTAAACTGCCCGTACATTTTGAGTGACCGTACGCCGTCCAGCGGGGTCCCCCAGTCTGAGGTCACATTGTCGATGGTGTTCCCGAAGCGCATCCAGTCAACCATCGCGCCATCCGCCTCCTCGAATCCAGGATCCCTGATCAACGAAGATGGTGGATCCGTCGGGTCGGAACGCTGCCAGACGCGGACATAGTCGATCTCGAAGGTGGAAGGGAACGGCGTGGTGCCATTGGGATAGCCGGAGTAGTCGCCCCCGACGGCGAGATTCAGCACGATGCTCTTCGCCGTCCCGGGGATGCCGACCGAGGGCTCGTAGAGGCGCATGTGCTCGACGCCGTCGACGAAGAAGCCGACGGTGCCAACGTCCCATTCGACGGCGTAGTCATGGTATCCTTCCTGGAAGTTGGCGCCGCTCTCGTATATCTGAGAGACATACTGACGCGAGGCAGCATCCCATCCCCAATGCAGCGCGCTGCTGATGCGCCATGGGAGATCGCCGCGTGCTTCCATGATGTCGATCTCGCCGCCCGTCGGCCAAGGCGTTGATCGTGGCAGCAGCCAGATCGCCGGCCAGAATCCCTGGCCGTACGGAAGCTTCGCTCGAACCTCAACCCGCCCGTAACTCCATTCCTGCCATGACCGGACCAGCCCTGAGTTGTACTCTCGTCCAAAGCTCCAACTCGGATCCCTGTCCGCCTGCAGCAGCAGTGAGCCGCCTGCCACGATAACCTGGTCGGGGTGGTAGTACTGGGCTTCGTTGTTGTTGTTGCCGGGCCAGTTAGCGACTTGCCAGATGCTTTGATCGATGGCCCCGCCATCGAAGTTGTCCTGAAAGACCGGATAACCCCAGCCCGGTGCGATGACAGGGCCGGCGCTGAGCGATGCGGAGATGAAAGAGAGTGTCATTGCACCTGCGAAACTCGCGTACTGAAGTAAATGTTGGATAACACACCTCCTGATCTGGCCAACTGTGCGGCAGTCGGAAGAATATAAAGGAAATCGACGCGGATGAGAAGTCGGTTGTCAAAAATGAGTGATCAACACCTGTTCACTTGATGTGTTCGATCCCTGCATTCAGCACGGGCGACCAGTTCGGAGGCCCCTCGTAGTCGTACGAGCCACCGATCGGGGC
>CAYQRD010000177.1:0-1822 GCA_964419845.1 uncultured Phycisphaeraceae bacterium | reverse complement strand
CCGGAAGTTCAGCGGACACCGCCTCACTCAGGGCCAGCCCATCGATGATAGCTGGGTCGGTCGGCTTTTCCACGAACTCACGGATGTTGAGCGCATCATCCACCCGCATCAAGCCCAGCCCATAGACCTCTGTCGTCCGCATCGCCTTTGCAGCCACTGTCACCGCCGCACGGGTTCTGCGATGCTGCTCGATCAAAGCATCTAAGTCCATCTGATAAAGCTGATCACCGGAAAGAATCAGAACCAGATCCTCGTCGTCTGCATTCAAATGATGTAGGTTCTGGCGAACCGCATCCGCGGTGCCTTGATACCAGTTGGCGCCTTTTTCAGTCTGTTCAGCGGAAAGGATATCCACAAACCCTCCGCCAAAGGGATCAAATTTATAGGATTCCTGAATGTGCCTATGCAGACTGGCTGTGTTGAACTGGGTAAGCACGTATATCTGATTCAATCCGGAATTCAGACAATTGCTGATCGGGATATCCACAAGGCGGTACTTTCCCGCCAATGGCACCGCCGGTTTACAGCGTTCCGCAGTCAGCGGGTTTAGACGCGTCCCGCGACCGCCTCCCATGATGACACATACTACTTTTGATTTCATGATACGGGGTCCGTTGGGAATAGGTTCTGGGCTTGCGTTATGCTAGGGCCGGCATTCAGATGCAACCCAATTATGTGCGGTATCGTTGGTTACATTGGCAAACAAGCGGCTGCCCCCATCCTTCTTGATGGACTTCGGCGGTTGGAATACCGTGGCTATGATTCGGCAGGACTCTGCGTCATCGATAAAGCCGCATTTAACACCGTCCGCCGCACCGGTCGGGTCGACAATCTGCGGACTGCCGCCCTCCCTCTGATCCCGACCGGCAACATCGGCATCTCCCACACCCGTTGGGCCACTCACGGAGGCGTCACCGACAAGAACGCCCATCCACATACCTCATGGAACGGCCGTATCGCGATGGTTCACAACGGAGTTATCGAAAACTTCGCAGTGATCCGCCGCGAACTGGAGGCCAAAGGCGTGACCTTCCAAAGCGAAACGGACTCTGAGGTCCTAGCCAACCTTGTCGCCTTTCTTTACGAAACGGAATTACAGCACCAATCCGCTCCGGGGGAAGCTCTTCTCAGGGCCCTCCGAACCAGCCTCGCCGAGGTGGAAGGCACCTATGGAATCGCCATCGTCTGCCTCGATCTTCCTGATGTTATTATCGGTGCTCGTAAAGGCAGCCCGCTCGTCATAGGGGTCGGCTCTAACGAAAATTTCCTCGCATCCGATGTCACCGCCTTCGCCGGCCGCACGCAAAGCGTTGTCTATCTTGATGATGGCCAGATTGCCATCCTCCACAAAGACGCCTTCTCCATAACCACTCTGGAGGAGGTCCCCGTCTCGCCCACCATTGACACAATCCATTGGGATATCGAGGACGCGGAGCTGGGTGCCTTTCCCCACTTCATGTTGAAGGAGATTTTTGATCAGCCCATGGCTATCGAAAACGCCATGCGGGGACGCTTTTCTCGCGACAATAGCACTGCCCAGTTTGGTGGACTCAATATCGATGCCAGGGAATTGCGCCAAATTGACCGTATTCTCTTCCTCGGGTGTGGCACTGCTTGGCACGCTTGCCTAATCGCAGAATACCTCATCGAAAAGTATGCCCGCATTCCCGTCGAGGTGGAGTATGCCAGCGAGTTCCGCTACCGTAATGCGCCTCTGGATAAGAACACGCTCGTCTTTGCCATTAGCCAAAGCGGAGAGACGATCGATACCCTTGAAGCTCAACGGGAAGCGCAGCGCAAAGGCTATCGGGTATTGGGAATC
>CAYQRD010000176.1:1483-1828 GCA_964419845.1 uncultured Phycisphaeraceae bacterium | reverse complement strand
AGCGTCAGATTGAAGAGCAGACAGGAAACCAACGCCAGCCCCCAGAGTTGACTGTTGCCATGACCTGCTCCCGCTGCACAGATCCCGAAAAAGAGTAACACGGGATTCAACACAAAATGAAACAAGGTCACCAGAAACGACCTGGTAAACTATTTCTGCTGCCGCGCAAGCTGGTCCATGACAGGTCCCTCAAATCACTGATTTAACGTTTACCGCCCCCCGTTTCCGGGGGAATCCGGTCCTATAGTGAATGAGGCGTAAAGCGATAAAAAAACATCACGCTCAAAAAAGAAATTTGACCAATTTCCAATTCATTTTGATCCCTGCGGCCTGTTTGCCGTTCCC
>CAYQRD010000176.1:0-1473 GCA_964419845.1 uncultured Phycisphaeraceae bacterium | reverse complement strand
TCAGGATCAACTACTTTCTCGCCAGGAAATTCTATGTTTTTCTTCCAGCTGTTTGTATTTTTCGCGCTCTTAGGTCTGCTCAAACTGATGGGCGAACAACTTCGGCGGCTCCGAAAGTTACAACAGGAAATTGAAGAGCTGAAACACCTCATCGTCGGGGATACCGCAACAGAGGCGTCGGCAGAAAACGATACCGGACCGGATAGAGAATGAATTTCTGGCAAAATTCACAGAAGTCATCAACCCGTTTCATTTAAATGAATTGGGTTTTCCCTGGCTGAGCGACGGGGGGAACTTTCAACGGGCCGAAGGCATATTCGGCAGGTGTCAGGTCTTCCTGAGAGTTCCAGGCTTCCTCCCAGGTCACGTTTTTACCGGTGTAGGAAGCCATGCGTCCCATGATGGCCATCAGCGAACTTTTCGCGGCGTACTCCCCGTTGCAGATGGGGTTCCCGGTGCGAATGCTCTCAAACAGGGCCGCGTGTTCCTGGACGTAAGGCAGGTCCTGCACGCCGCTCCTGGCACTGCCGCGCGCCCGGCTGTAACGCCAGGTCTTTGCGCCGCTGAGTGTATTGCGATTTAGATCGGCGGTTCCCTTCGATCCGTAAATCAGCTGGGAAGTATCAATGTCGGTGCCGTCCTGCTGGCGACAGTAAGCAAAGCAGCGTTCACCGCCACTGTACTCATAACAGATGGCGTGATGATCGAAGATGTGACCATACAGGGGATCGACCCGCGACTGCCGACCGCCCAGCCCGAAACATTTGACAGGATACTCATTCTGCATGGCCCAGGACATCAGGTCGAGTCCATGCACGTGCTGCTCGACCAGTTGTCCCCCCGAGAGCCAGGTAAAGTAATACCAGTTGCGCATCTGCCATTCCATGTCGCTCCATTCGGGTTTGCGGGGATGTGACCAGAGCCCATTGATGTTGTAATTCGTCTGCAGGGTCACAATCTTGCCGAGCTGCCCTTCATGGATCCGCTTCATCGTTTCCTGCATGGCTTTGCTGTAGCGGAGCATCAGACCAGACATGATAGACAACTTTTTCTCCCGGGCGACACGACAGGTTTCCATCACAGAACGGACGCCGGGCGCGTCGACGGCAACAGGCTTTTCAGCAAATACGTGTTTCCCGGCGGCGATGGCCTGCTTTAAATGTAACGGGCGGAAGTGGGGTGGCGTGGTCAGCAACACGACATCGACGTCGGTCTGCAACAGTTTTTCATACGCGTCGAAGCCGATGAATTGCTGATCCGGTTTTACAGCGAACTGCTTGCCAATCGTTTTTTTGATCCGGTCGGCACTCGCCTTGAGTTTATCTTCGAAGACATCCGCCATACCCACTAGCTTTGAATTCGGATCGGCTTGCATGGCATTGACGGCCGCCCCCGAACCGCGGGATCCACAGCCAATCAGACCGACGCGGAGCGTCTCAGACTGCTCATTCCCCCCAGCCCAGACATAAGGTG
>CAYQRD010000175.1:1204-1831 GCA_964419845.1 uncultured Phycisphaeraceae bacterium | reverse complement strand
CCACCGCAATCAAGAATCTGGAGCCCGCAAGCCTCTGGACCGGCGAAGGCCATACCAGCTTCGCAGTGAACCGCCGCAACAATATGGAAGCCGATGTTCCCAAACTGCGAAAAGAGGGAAAGCTTACAGGCCCCATCGATCACAGCGTCCCGATTCTGGCCGTGAAAGATAAAAACGGTAAGCTGAAAACCATCGTGTTCGGCTACGCCTGTCACAACACCACTCTGGGAATTCAGCAGTGGTGTGGCGACTACGCAGGCTTCGCTCAGTACGACCTCGAAACCATGTTCCCTGGCGTAACCGCCATGTTCTATATGGGCTGTGGTGCTGACCAGAACCCACTGCCCCGCCGAACAATGGAGTTGGCTCAGTCTTATGGTTCCCGGCTGGCTCATGCCGTCACCGATACCGTCCGACTGCCGATGGTCGAACTCGATCCCGTACTGAAAACCGAAATCGAAATTGTCGACATCAAACTGGGTGATGCTCCCACAAAAGAAGAACTCGAAACACTCGCTGCCGGAAATCAGAATAACTACCGTAACCGCTGGGGCGCCCGCCTGCTCAAGCAACTCAACTCGGGTAAACCGTTCCGGACCTCCTATCCCTTCCCAGTTCAGGTCTGGC
>CAYQRD010000175.1:0-1194 GCA_964419845.1 uncultured Phycisphaeraceae bacterium | reverse complement strand
AAAAAGATGTTCGGCGACAGTACCTGGATCGCAGTCTACTGTAACGATGTGATGGCCTATACTCCTTCTCTCCGTGTTCTGGAAGAAGACGTGCCTCCCCGCAAGTCATCCCGCTGGGGCTATGAAGGCAACACATCGATGGCCGTCTATGGAATGCCCGCCAACCGCTGGTCCGACGAAATTGAAGACAAAATCGTCGAGAGTGCCCAGCGACAGGTCGAGAAGGTCCGCAATGGAAAATAGGCCTCGCCAGCGTTAAATTTTGCCCTATCTGACCCGAATCTGCCGCTAAACTCCAGCTTCTGGGGATGTTTTGCGTTTTTCGCCCCCCTGCCGTTTGTCGCGCGGGAAGCGAAATCCTAGAATGCAGCATATTCCGTTCTAAACAGCAATCAATCTTTGACAGGTTCGCCGAAGCAGCCTGTATTCAATACTTTACCTGATTTTTAATGTAGCACTGAGGAGAGATAAATGGCTTCCGGAAATCCTTTTGGCGCGGAAGGTCAATTAACAGCAGCCGGTGGTGAGTTTAAATACTACCGTTTACAGAAACTCATTGACGATGGCATTGGAAATATTGAGTCGCTGCCTTACTCGATTCGTGTGCTGCTGGAATCCTGCCTGCGTAACGTGGATGGGTTCGTCGTGAACGAGTCCGACGTGCACAATCTCGCCAACTGGAGTGCAGAATCTCCGAACCCGGTGGAAATCCCTTTCAAACCCGGTCGCGTGGTCTTGCAGGACTTTACCGGCGTTCCCGCTGTGGTTGACCTGGCAGCTCTGCGAAGTGCCATGGTTCGACTGGGCGGCGATCCTCAGAAAATCAATCCACTGGTTCGCTGTGACCTCGTCATCGACCACAGTGTGCAGGTCGACGAATTCGCGACCAAGCTCTCGCTGCAGCACAACGTCGAAAAAGAATTCGAACGGAACCAGGAACGTTACCAGTTTCTCCGCTGGGGACAGCAGGCATTTGATAACTTCGGTGTTGTCCCACCAGCAACCGGGATCGTGCACCAGGTGAACCTCGAATACCTGGCCAAAGCCGTTCTGACCAAAGACGGCGTCGCTTACCCGGACAGTCTCGTTGGTACCGACAGTCACACCACGATGATCAACGGCCTGGGCGTCGTGGGCTGGGGCGTGGGTGGTATCGAAGCGGAAGCCGTGATGCTCGGACAGCCCATCTACATG
>CAYQRD010000174.1:0-1834 GCA_964419845.1 uncultured Phycisphaeraceae bacterium | reverse complement strand
GATCGCGTCTTCGAGGTTCTCGTTGACGATGAACTCGTCGTAGACATCGCATGCTTTCGCTTCGCGGATCTCGTGCTGGGCCTCGGCGAAGCGTTTGGCGATGAGTTCTTCGCTCTCGCGTTTGCGGTTCTGGAGTCGGCGGAGGAGTTCGTCTTCGCTGGGCGGGAGGATGAAGATGCCGAAGGCGTCGGGCATGCGGGCTTTGACCTGCTTGGCGCCCTCGACATCGATCTCGAGGATGACGAGTCTGCCGCGTGCGAGCTGTTCATCGACCCATTTGCGTCGGGTGCCGTAGCGCTTGCCGAAGACATCGGCCCATTCGAGGAAGAGGTCGTCGTCGATGAGTTGTTGGAACTCGGCGTGATCGACGAAGTGGTAATCGACGCCTTCGACATCGGCCTCGGTTTTGGCGCGGGTGGTGCAGGAGACCGAGAAGACGGAGCCGGGGATGGAGCGCTCGACGCCGCGGGTGATGGTGGTTTTTCCGACGCCGGAGGGCCCGGAGATGATGAGCAGCAGCCCGTTGTCGGTGTCGGTGGGCAGGCGGGGGTGTCCGGTTTCGGGTGGGTGGTCGGCCATGGATTGAATATAGCGCGTGGTTCGATTGCGCAGGTTGCGTGCGCAGAAAAACAGACCCGGCAAACAATGCGCCGGGCCTGGCCCCTCGACTGAGATGTCGCTCGGGTCAGCGTCGTCGGCGTGAACCGACGAGGAGTGCCCCGAATGCGGTGAACGCCAGCGTTCCCGGTGTGGGAAGGACGCCGACGCTGTGTGCGCCGCGGGTGCCGATGCGTCCGGAGAGATCCGGGGCGTACTCGAAGTGCAGGTCGATGGTGCTGGACACGAAGCCCCCGAGCGGGTTGCCGGCGAGATCGCCGACGAACACTTCGTAGCGGACGAAGTGTGGGCCGTGGGTATCGGTGCTGTACCAGTTGTGGGTCATGGTGCCGTCCCATTGCCAGACATCGCTTGAGCCGTCGGTGCCGAGGATGGACGCGAAGGTGGTCTCCTCGTGCACGCTCAGGTGCGGCGAGCCCGCGAGGTGGCGTACGAAGATGCCCGAGCTTGGTGGGATGGAGATGAACCCGTTGGCGAGCCATCCGAACTGGGCGTTGTAGCCGTTGCCGTTGAGCACGGACGCGCCGGCGGTAAAGGTGCCGTCGTTGTCCTGCATGATCACGGTGCTCATCGAGGGCGACTCGAAGCTGAGGAAGACCTCGTTGTTGAACACGGTGACGAGCAGGTGCGACATGGGGCCGCCGAGTGTTGGGTTTGATGCGGCGGCGCTACCCGCGGCGACGGCGATGGTGATTGGAAGGAGGTATCGCATGGGTTATGCCCGCTTTCTGCGCGTGGCGATGAGCGATCCGAGCCCGAGCATCGCCAGCGAGCCCGGGGCGGGGACGGCACGGAGGTAGAGGGTGACGGAGGTCTCGCCGAAGCCATCGACGGCGTTGCCGGTGCTGTCACCGACGAAGATGCGGTAGGTGGCCTGGTAGTCGCCGAGCGCGTCGGCCGCGTACCAGTTGTGGGTCATCATGCCGGACCACTGCCAGGCGTTGCTGCTGGCGTCGGTGCCGAAGATGGGGTTGAACGACTGTGCATCGATCATCATGCGTCGCCCGCCCTCGTAGGTTTCGAGTCCGGTGGTCTGGGTGGTCATCTCGATCCAGATGGAGTTGCCGGCACCGGGGTTGACGATGCCGTCGAGGATCCAGCCGAACTGGTCGGTGTAGTACATGTTGTCGAGTGCGCCGGCGTTTCCGTCGTAGGTTTCACCCTCGAAGCGGAGCATCTCGATGGGGTTGCTGGCGTCGGCGTTGACATGGGCGTG
>CAYQRD010000173.1:0-1849 GCA_964419845.1 uncultured Phycisphaeraceae bacterium | reverse complement strand
CGACATCGGGACGGGCCCGCTTCGCCCCCGCGCGCCGCGGGATTCGGCGATTTCCGCGATCGCTGAGTGGTTTCCCGCAGGTTCTCGGCTACGCTCGACCCTCCGGAGAACCCCATGCGCACGATCACCACCTTCGCTTCCCTCGGGGCCGCGGCCGCGGCCATCTCGCTCGGACTCCTCGACACCTCGGCCGACGCGGACGGCAAGCGCGGCGGCGGCACCGACGGCGGCGTCGCCGCGAACGGCCGCGACGTGATCGTCGGCGCGCTCCAGGACATCACCGTCTACGGCACGATCAACGGCATCGCCGCCTACGCGGTCGGCACGACGAGCTGCAACATCGGCACCGAGCTCCTCTCCTGGATCGACTCGGGCGCGAACGACACGCTCCACCCGGTCATCGCCCAGAACATGTTCCGCTACAGGAACGGCCGCTTCGAGCAGATCGGCATGTCGTGGCTCAAGCACGGCTGGTGCGCGATCGACGGCAACCTCTGCGGAACCTGCCAGACCGGCACGAACTGCGACTACCTCGGGATCGGCTGCAGCGATCCGTACGGCGCGGGCCTCAACGGCGCGCAGGGCGACCTCGGCCCGCGCAGCCAGGTGAACGCGGCGACGGGCATCTTCCCGTTCCCCTTCACCGCCTCGACCCCGAACGCGACCATCGGCCGCCGCCTGCAGGTCGACCGCAACGACCTCGACCCCGCGCAGAACGGCGGCGCCCAGTACTTCGTCGAAGGCCACTACGTCCACCCCGAGGACGCCGCCGACGGCAACGACGACAACAACGCCTCGTACCGCCGCATCAACGTCGGCAGCTACTCGAACAACTTCCAGACCTGGCTGCTCTCGCTGACCGGCCCGACGACGCAGCAGAAGCCCGCGATCTTCGCGTGGAAGGACATCGACCCCGGCGTCTCGATCGTCTCGGTCGACGTCCCGAACGACGGGCGCTTCTACGTCGCCGGCCGCGCGACCGAGAACGCCGACGGCACCTGGCACTACGAGTACGCGGTGCAGAACCTGAACTCCGACCGCTGCGCCGCGGCGTTCCGCGTGCCGATGTCGGGCGCGGCGTTCGCGAACGCGGGCTTCCACGACGTCTTCTACCACTCGGGCGAGCCCTACTCGGGCGACGACTGGGCGGCGGCGGTCGCGGGCGGAAAGCTCGAGTGGAAGACCGACACCTCGAACCTGAACCCGAACGCGAACGCGCTCCGCTTCGGCACGCTCTACAACTTCCGCTTCGACTCGCCCGCGGCGCCCGCCGACGGCCTCGTCGAGCTCGGGATGTTCAAGATCAGCGCGACGAACACCTTCACCGCGACGATGCCGGTTCCCGGCGTCCCGCCGATCCCGGGCGACCTGAACGGCGACTTCCGCGTGAACGGCGTCGATCTCGCGACGCTCCTCGTCAACTGGGGAACGCCCGCGTCCGACATCGACGGCGACGGCACGACGGGCGGCGCCGACCTCTCGATCCTGCTCAGCAACTGGATGAACTGAACGCCGCGCGCCACGCGCCGCGACCTTCACGACGAAGTCCTGCATGGCTCATGGCGCGGATACATTCCGCGCCATGAGCCATGTCGCTTCGGGCGCCGCGAACGGCGCGAACTCCGCCGGTCCACTCTTCCTCGGCATCGATGTCGGAACGACCGGCACGAAGGCGATCGTCGTCGACGCGCGCGGCGCGATCGTCGGCGACGCGACCGCGGGGCACCCCGTCTCGTATCCGCGGCCGGGCTGGGCCGAGCAGGATCCCGAGGACTGGTGGCGCTCGACGGTCGCGGCGGTCGCGGCGGCGACGAAGGGCGACGACGGCGTGCGCGCGCGCATCGAGGCG
>CAYQRD010000172.1:0-1861 GCA_964419845.1 uncultured Phycisphaeraceae bacterium | reverse complement strand
AACTCTTTTACCTTTTTCTCTTTGCCGCTAATGGCGCGAACTACATACCATTTTCTTGTATTTTCTTGTAATTCTGTGCTCATTAAACCTTAATTAAAAATGTTATTATAAATAACTTTCATTACGTTACCAAAAGCAGAATCCATCAAGTAAATTAATAATGAAATAATAGCCGCAGCTATCAATACCACTATTGCACTACTTTGTAACTCAGACCATGTTGGCCAAGAAGTTTTGTTTTTTAATTCGTCAACCGAATCTTCTATGTATGATTTTATTCCTGCCATTTTTTATTTCTTGCACGGGTGGTAGGAATCGAACCCACAGCCTACGGTTTTGGAGACCGTCGCTCTACCAATTGAGCTACACCCGTAAAACATAAAAAGGCATCCTCCATTTAGGAGGATACCAATTTTTATTTTACTTATTAATTATTAAGCGATAATCTCAGTTACCTGACCCGCACCTACAGTTCTACCACCTTCTCTAATCGCAAATTTCAACCCTTTGTTGATTGCAACTGGAGCAATTAATTTTACTGTAATAGTTAAGTTATCACCTGGCATTACCATTTCTCTATCTTCACCTAATAAAATTTCACCTGTAACATCAGTTGTTCTTAAGTAAAATTGTGGTCTATATCTGTTATGAAATGGAGTGTGACGTCCACCTTCTTCTTTTTTCAAGATATACACCTCAGCTTTAAACTCAGTGTGAGGAGTAATTGAACCTGGTTTTGCGATAACCATACCTCTTCTGATATCTGTTTTCTCAATACCTCTTAACAACAAACCAACGTTATCACCTGCTTCACCTCTGTTAAGGATTTTTCTAAACATCTCAACACCGGTAACAACTGATTTCATTTTTTCAACACCGAAACCAATGATATCAACTTCTTCTCCAGAGTTAACAACACCTGACTCAATTCTTCCTGTTGCAACTGTACCTCTACCTGTAATAGAGAAAACATCTTCAACTGGCATTAAGAAATCCTTATCAACTTCTCTTTTTGGAATTGGAATATACTCATCAACAGCAGCCATTAGTTCCATGATTTTTTCAGACCATTTTGGCTCACCATTCAAACCTCCTAAAGCAGAACCTTGAATAACTGGAACGTTATCGCCATCGTAATCATAGAAAGAAAGTAATTCTCTAATTTCCATTTCTACTAATTCCAATAACTCTTCATCGTCAACTAAGTCAACTTTATTCATGAAAACAACCAATTTTGGAACACCAACTTGACGAGCCAAAAGGATGTGCTCTCTGGTTTGAGGCATTGGACCATCAGTAGCAGCACAAACAAGAATAGCTCCGTCCATCTGGGCAGCACCTGTAACCATGTTCTTAACATAGTCAGCGTGACCTGGACAATCTACGTGAGCGTAGTGTCTGTTAGCAGTTTGATATTCAACGTGAGAAGTATTAATAGTAATACCTCTTTCTTTCTCCTCAGGAGCATTATCGATTGAATCGAATGAACGTAATTCAGACAACCCTGCGTTTGCTAGAACGGTTGTAATAGCAGCTGTTAAGGTTGTTTTTCCATGGTCAACGTGTCCGATAGTTCCTATGTTTACGTGTGGTTTGGAACGATCAAAATTTTCTTTAGCCATAACTATAGATTTAAGAAATAATATAAAAGGTTAAACAATACATTTTTATATAGAGCCAATGACGGGATTTGAACCCGTGACCTCTTCCTTACCAAGGAAGTGCTCTACCACTGAGCTACATCGGCTTTTAAAATTTGACTTCTCAAAATGAAAAATCATTTGAGCGGGAGACGAGACTCGAACTCGCGACCCTCAGCTTGGAAGGCTGATGCTCTACCAACTGAGCTACTCCCGCAATT
>CAYQRD010000171.1:0-1866 GCA_964419845.1 uncultured Phycisphaeraceae bacterium | reverse complement strand
CTCAGGGTGCCGCGAGCGTAACCGCTGCGTTCCATGCTCTGGGCGAAGATCGTATAAGCGTCGTCCTGAGGCTCGACCATGACATCGTAGGTTTCGCCGGGGCCAAATCGGAATTCATCCACAGTGACCGGCTCGACATCCTGGCCATCTGCTTGGATTACCGTTAACTTCAAACCAGGAATGCGAACATCATAAAAGCTGTTGCTAGCGGCGTTGATAAAACGAAGCCGCACGCGATCCCCGCGTTGGAATAACCCGTTCCAATTGCCTGCCGGGGTGGTACCGTTCATCAGGAAGGTAAAGGTGGCTGCCGATAAATCGGCTAAATCGGTCGGACTCATCCGCATCTGATTCCACATCTGGCGTTTTTCCAGCGCCGCCTGTAATCCCATCTTTGAGACATCGTCAGTGAAATCGAAAAAGGTGGACTGATTGAAGTTATAGACATCGCTTTGAACTTTCAGTTTGCTGAGGGCGCGCATCGGGTCTTCATCGGTCCAGTCAGAAAGCTCCACCACATAATCCTGGTCAGCACGATGTTTTTCTTCACGTGGTTCAATGATCAAGGCGCCGTACATCCCCGTCATTTCCTGAAAGGCAGAGTGGCTATGGTACCAATAGGTGCCGCTCTGTTGTAACTTGAAACGGTAAACAAAGGTTTCTCCCGGCGCGATGCCTTTGAAACTGATGCCCGGTACACCATCCATTTGATAGGGCAGCAGTATTCCGTGCCAATGAATAGAAGTGTCGACAGGTAAACGATTAGTGACGCGAATGGTGACGTCATCGCCTTCACGCAATCGTAGCGTTGGTGCCGGGATGGAACCGTTGATGGTGGTGGCCATGCGCGTGACGCCAGTGAAATTGACGGGAGTTTCGGCGATCACTAGATCGATTTCTCGGCCGCTGAGTACTGGTGCTGAGCCCAGCGCGGTCGCACCTTTTACAGCCGCCTGCAACCAGGCCGGTGTGGCGGCCAGCACGCCACCGGCTGCCAGGCCCTGCACGAAGCGGCGGCGACTAAGCTGCCAGGGCTGCTTGGGTCGGGGGAAACCATGGGTCATGAGTCAATCTCTTTTCGAATAAGTGATGGTTGTTCCACGTTCTGACTCCGCATACTAGCGAGCCGAGCCTGTCACCCGCATGACTTCAAAATGACAAAGGTGTAATCTAGTCGTCATCTTCTTGTGGGTTAGCCAGGTTTAGGCTGTTTCCAAACCCATTCTGAACATACGGAGCAGTGCAACGATGCGGCTATTGGTGGTCGAAGACGAAATCAAGACCGGCGATTATTTACAGCAGGGACTGACCGAGGCGGGCTTTCTGGTCACGCTGGTGCGCAATGGCCTCGACGGCCATCATTTGGCGATGACCGAGACCTTTGATTTGCTGGTGCTGGACGTCATGCTGCCGGATGTTGACGGCTGGCGAATCGTGCAGTCGTTGCGCGAGGCTGGCCGTCAGACACCAGTGCTGTTCCTGACCGCCCGAGACAGCGTGGATGACCGCGTTAAAGGCCTTGAATTGGGGGCTGATGATTACCTGGTCAAGCCCTTCGATTTTGCCGAACTGCTGGCCCGGGTGCGCACTCTGTTGCGCCGCAGTGCGGTGCCGGTGATGACGGATCAGATCAGGGTCGCCGACCTCACCCTGGATTTGCGGCGGCACCGGGCCACGCGCGCCGGTCGCAGGATCAATCTCAGCCACAAGGAGTTTTGCCTGCTGGAACTGTTGGTCCGGCGGCAGGGTGAAGTATTACCGCGCTCCTTGATCGCCTCCCAGGTATGGGACATGAACTTCGATTCCGACACCAATGTGATTGATGTGGCCATACGGCGCCTGCGAGCAAAAATTGATGATGATTTT
>CAYQRD010000170.1:0-1878 GCA_964419845.1 uncultured Phycisphaeraceae bacterium | reverse complement strand
GCAGGAGCGGGAATACGCCGTGCATGGCAAACCCTTTGAGGGCGAGCAGAATCGTCGCCCCGCTGGCTTCCCCGACTTCCTTCAGGATCTGCAGGTTACGCCTGAGGTCCCCGAGGTGCACGACATAAGCCGGCGTGGGGCTTTGCCTCAGGATGCTTACAAGGTGGTCACGTTCCATGGCAGACCGTGAAGGGAGAGGGCTTCCATGAACGGATCGGGATCAAACTGCTCCATGTTGAAAACCCCTTCGCCGCGCCATTTACCGGTTAGCATCATCTTGGCGCCGATCATTGCCGGGACGCCGGTGGTGTAGGAAATGGCCTGTGACTTGACCTCGCGATAGCAGGCTTCGTGATCGCAAATGTTATAGACGTAGACGGTTTTTTCCTGTCCGTCCTTGAGGCCCTTGGCGACACAACCGATGCAGGTCTTGCCCTTTGTGAGCGGTCCCAGCGAGGCGGGATCCGGGAGGAGGGCCTTGAGAAACTGCAGCGGTATGATTTCCCGGCCTTCGAAGAGGACCGGGTCGATGCGCGTCATGCCGACATTGCGCAGCACTTCAAGGTGTTTCAGGTAGTTGTCGGAAAAGGTCATCCAGAAGCGGGCCCGGCGGATCTGCGGAAAAAAGCGCACCAGCGATTCCAGCTCCTCGTGGTACATGAGGTAGATTTTCATGGGCCCGATGCCTTCCGGAAAATCAAAGGTCTGGTTGACCGAGAGAGGATCGGTCTCCTTCCACTCTCCTTCCTCGAAATAGCGTCCTTTGGCGCTGACCTCGCGGATGTTGATTTCCGGGTTGAAGTTGGTGGCAAAGGGTTGGCCATGATTGCCGGCGTTGGCATCAATGATGTCCAGCTCGTGGATTTCGTCGAGCTGATGCTTGGCGATCCAGGCCGTGAAGACATTGGTCACCCCCGGATCGAAGCCGCTGCCGAGCAGGGCCATGCGGCCCGCTTCACGGAAGCGGTCGTGGTAGGCCCACTGCCATTTGTATTCGAACTTGGCGGTTTCCGGTGGCTCGTAGTTGGCCGTATCCAGGTAGTCGATACCGGCGGCGAGGCAGGCCTCCATGATGGAAAGATCCTGGTAGGGCAGGGCCACATTGACGACGAGATCAGGCCGCAGCCGGTTCAGGAGGGCGGTGGTCTCGGGGACATTGTCCGCGTCGACCTGGGCGGTTTCGATGGGCCGGCTGATTTGCGCGGCGATTTCGCGACACTTGTGTTCGCGGCGGCTGGCGAGGGTGATACGCGAGAAGACCTCGGGCACCTGGGCGCATTTGTGGGTGACGACTCCGCCGACTCCGCCGGCGCCGATGATTAGGACATGACTCATGTGGGCAATGAAGGATTAAAGGGTTTCTGGCTCGTGGTAAGTGTACCCGCGGATGCCGTCCTGATAAAGGGTCAAGATCGCTTTGCGTTCGGCGCCGGAGATGTGCTGCCGTTTGACGGCCCGCTCGGCCCTTTCGCGGAAGCGCCGCACGAGGTCCTTGGGATCGTACTCGACGGATTCGAGGACATCGCCGACGGTATCGCCCTCCAGTTCGCGGAAGTATTCGACTTCGCCGTCCTCATCGATGCGGACGCCGACGACGTGCGTATCGCCGAAGAGATTATGGAGGTCCCCGAGGGTTTCCTGGTAGGCGCCCACGAGAAAGGCCCCGAGGACATAATCCTCATCCGCCCGCAATTCGTGCAAGGGGAGGGTGCGGCGGACGTCGGTTTTGTCGATGAAGCGGTCGATCTTGCCATCGCAATCGCAGGTGATGTCGGCGATGATACCCTTTCGAATGGGGGGCTCGTTGAGCCGGTGGATCGGCATGATCGGGAAGAGCTGGTCGATGGCCCACGAATCCGGGATCGATTGAAAGACGCT
>CAYQRD010000169.1:0-1896 GCA_964419845.1 uncultured Phycisphaeraceae bacterium | reverse complement strand
GTTCTTCAAGGGCCGCGGCCGCGTGCTCCATGACATCGGGCCAGTCGGATTTGGAGCCCATGATGACGCTGACGAGTGGTGTGCTCATAGGGCATCCTATGCCCCGCACCCGTCGATCAGTAGGTGAACGAGCACCCAAGCACGACGCTGCCGAAGGTCTGGGCGTCGGGCTGGGCTTCGAAGCGTTCGGTGAGAAAGGACTGCGACCAGCCCGCGTAAAAATGGCTGTATCGCAGCACAAAGCCCAGCGTGGCCCGCATCACGAAGGGCTCCGAATCCGTCGATCGCGAGGTCGCGAAGGTGTTGCCGTCGAGGAAGATGTCGTGGGCGACGGCATCAGCACCCGCCGTTCCGTAGATATAAAATGAGAAGTCGCCCTCGCCCCAGCTGCTCGCTTCGACGGTGTGGTCCTTGTGACCCAGCAGGGTCGCGGGTCCGAAATCGCTGGGGAGATTGAACCCGCCCCGCAGCGTCATGCGGGCGTGGCCCATGACGGCGACATTGCCCACCTCGAATCCCAGCGCCGGGAGCATCTCCAACTCGACCCCCATGATCTCGGCCTTTTCCGATTTCCAGGTGCGTTCGTAGTTGAAGTTGATCGCCAGCTCGTTGGCCAGCTGGGTGTCCCAGCCAAGCGGATCGTCCTGATCGGGGTAGGCGTTGTGGATGAACTCCTGCACGGCCTCGCCCTGCGACCACTCGCCGATCACACCGAGATCGAGCCCGAAATGGTCATGCTTGTCCTGATCCGCCCGTTGGAAGGAGAAGGCGAAGTAGAGGTACCCGCCGTACGGGTGGTCATTAGCCGGCGGGTTGGGCTGTGTGATGAACTCGCTGGTATAGATACGCTGCTTGAGCGCGAGCCCGACGCCGAAGCGTGGGTCGTCCCACTTGCCCGCCGGGGCGAGGGTGCTCTTGAGCGAGTCGGTCAGATTGGGATCGAAGCTCAGCTCAATGCCCAGACCGTTGGTGTAGTAGCGATCGGTATTGTCGACCAGGTTCGCAAAGGTGCCGTCGTTGTCCCAGTAGAGCGTGACATCGCGCAGCGAGAGATCGCTGAGCGACCACGACTGCTCCTGCCCGAGCGACTCGACGGGCGCCTCCTCGTTCTGAGCGAGTGCGGGCGAGGCCAGGGCAGCAATGAAAACGGAAGAAAGCAGAATGCGATTTTGCATGCCCCCACGATACCGGGTTCGCCCCACCCCGGCACGGCGAGGGTGCGGGCAATGCGCGATATTCATGCGGGCGGGTGGGTTAGTCGAGGATGAGGAGATCGCCGTCGTGCCTGGCTCGCTGTTCGTCGTTGGGTGCCATGCCGGTGGCGACTTCGGCTCCTGCATGTCCTTCGATGGTCAGACATGCAAATGCGATCGTTCCAACCTGCACCACCAATCCCCGGCCCCAGCGGGGCCGCGGTGTGTAGCCACGGGTGGAGCGCAGCGGAACCCGTGGGATATTCGCTGGCATATTTTCCATCGCCCCTGCGGGGCGAGGGATGGAAGGAATGGAAGAATGTCGCGACCGTTTCTACGGGCGGCGCTGCGCTCTGCCCGTGGCGACAACCCTTGGCTCCTCCAGAGCCATCCGATCAGCTCTCGTCCTTCTCCGCCAGCTTCGCGACCACCGAGAAATCCTCAAGCGTCGTGATGTCCTGCGTGATCTCGTGCTCGCCTGCCGCGATCGAGCGCAACAAGCGCCTCATGATCTTGCCCGAGCGAGTCTTGGGGAGCGCGGCCGTGAACCGGATCATGTCGGGCTTGGCGATCGCGCCGATCTCGTTACCCACATGCTCACGCAGCGCCGCGATCAGCTCGTCGCTGGCCTCGAACCCCGGCGCGGGGGTCACGAACGCGGCGATGCCGGTGCCCTTGATCTCGTGGGGCATGCCCACCACGG
>CAYQRD010000168.1:0-1907 GCA_964419845.1 uncultured Phycisphaeraceae bacterium | reverse complement strand
TGCGTGACCGAGGCGCAGGCCGTGGACTGGGTGTGTGATCACGCGGCAGACAAACGCGGTGGGTTTATTGTTACGGCAAACCTCGATCATCTGCGCCGATGCTGCGTGGATGATTCCTACCGACAACTCGTTGAAGAGGCAGACCTTGTGGTCGCCGATGGCATGCCCCTGATCTGGGCGTCGAGGTTGCAGGGGCCGCCGCTGCTCCCTGAGCGTGTCGCGGGTTCATCGATGACCATCGCGTTGTGCGCGCAAGCCGCGGCGAAGGGGCTGAGTGTCTACCTGCTCGGCGGTGATGAGGGGGTCGCAGCGCAGGCAGCTGCAACGCTGCTCGAGCAGCACCCGAGCATCCGGATCGCGGGGACACACTGCCCCCCGTTCGGCTTTGAACGAGACGAAGATCAGTTGAGCACCATCCGGTCACAGCTCCGTGAGGCCAGGCCCGATCTGGTTCTGGTCGCCCTGGGTTCACCCAAGCAGGAAAAGCTCATCCGATCGATCCGCGAGGTGTGTCCTCAGGCGTGCTGGATCGGGGTGGGAATCAGCCTGAGTTTTATCACAGGCGATGTGGTCCGAGCCCCGCTCTGGGTCCAGCGGGCTGGGCTCGAATGGATGCATCGCCTGATTCAGGAGCCCAGGCGACTCTTCAGGCGGTATGTGATACAGGGGATCCCGTGGGGGCTGCGTTTGTTGGCGCATTCAGCCAAAGTACGGCTCGGAAAGAAACGATAAATCCACATGCCCAGCGTGTGCCGACAGCGGTGTGTCGCAGCGAGAACAATATGATTCCATGCCGGGCGCAGGCCCGATAATCAGATCGGTGAGGGAAAGCAGATGAGCACGACCATGACGAACCACGCGAGTGAACTCGGCGAAAAGATCAACAACAAGACGGCCGTCGTCGGCATTGTCGGGCTTGGGTATGTCGGGCTCCCGCTCGCTGACGCCCTGCACACCGGCGGGCTGCGTGTGCTCGGCTTCGATGTCGATCCGACCAAGATCAGCAACCTTGAGCAGGGCGTGAACTACCTCAAGCACCTGGGCGCGGATATGACCGAGCGACTGAGCGCTTCGGACAAGTTCGAGGCGACGGATGACTTCGCTCGGCTCGATGAGGCCGATGTCATCCTCGTCTGCGTGCCCACGCCCGTTGGGACACATCTCGAGCCCGACCTGACCTATGTCATCAAGACCGCTGAGGCGATCGGAACCCGTCTGCGACCGGGTCAGCTGGTCGTGCTCGAATCCACGACCTACCCCGGTACCACAAAGGGCGACTTCGTCCCCGCGATGCTCGCGGCGGCCAAGGCCAACAACCGGGGCGAGTTCACACTGGGCGAGAATGTATTCGTTGCCTTCTCGCCCGAGCGTGAGGACCCCGGGCGAAAGAGCCACACCACGACAACCATCCCCAAGCTCGTGGGCGGCACCGACGCGATCTCGACGCAGCTCGCCTGCGATGCGTACAAGCACGGCGTCACCCATGTCGTCCCGGTCTCGTCGGCCGAGGTTGCCGAGGCGGCCAAGATCCTTGAGAATGTGTTCCGCGCGGTGAACATCGCGCTCGTCAACGAGCTCAAGACGGTCTTCGACACGATGGACATTGATGTCTGGGAGGTCATCGCGGCCGCGTCGACCAAGCCGTTCGGGTTCATGCCCTTCTACCCTGGCCCCGGCCTGGGCGGGCACTGCATCCCGATCGATCCGTTCTATCTGACATGGAAGGCCCGCGAGCACGGCTGTGTGACTCGGTTTATCGAGCTCGCCGGCGAGATCAACCGGCGCATGCCCGAGTATGTCGTCGAGAAGACCGCCGAGGCGCTCAACGACGACTGCAAATCAGTTAAGGGCTCGAACATCATCGTCGTCGGGCTCGCCTACAAGCCCAATGTCGATGACACCCGCGA
>CAYQRD010000167.1:0-1912 GCA_964419845.1 uncultured Phycisphaeraceae bacterium | reverse complement strand
CCTTCGCGATGAAGCCGTGCGCGATCTCCAGCTGCTGCGGGCGCGGCAGGCCGCGCTCGCGCAGGCCGAAGCACACGTTGTCCAGCACGTTCAGCCACGGGAACAGCGTGTAGCTCTGGAACACCATGCCGCGGTCGGCGCCAGGGCCGTCGATGCGCTGGCCGTCCAGCAGCACCTGGCCGGCGGTGGGCTGGTCCAGCCCGGCGACGATGCGCAGCAGCGTGCTCTTGCCGCAGCCGCTCGGGCCGAGGATGGTGACGAAGTCGTTCTCGGCCACGGCCAGGTCGGTGGCCTGCAGCGCCAGCGTGCCGCCACCGGCGCCGGCAAAGCGGCGCTCGACGCCGCGGATATGAAGGATGGGCTTCATCGGGAGGGCCGCTCGGGTTGCGGCAGGCCGCCGGCAGGGGAGGACATCTGCATCACCGCCCCAGTTGCGCCCAGGGGAACAGGCGCCGGTTGACGGCCTTGAACAGCAGGTCGCTGAGCAGGCCGATCACACCGATGACGATGATGCCGAAGATGATCTGGTCGGTGGCCAGCAGCGCCTGGCTGTCGGTGATCATGTGGCCGATGCCGCTGGACGCACCGATCAGCTCGGCGACGATGACGTAGGTCCAGGCCCAGCCCAGCACCATGCGCAGCGTCTCGGCGATCTCGGGCGCGGCGCCGGGGATCATCACGCGCCACACCAGCGAGCGGTCGCCCGCGCCCAGCGTGTACGCGGCCTCGACCAGGTCGCGCCGGGTGTTGCCCACGGTCACGGCGATCATCAGCACCAGCTGGAAGAAGCTGCCGATGAAGATGACGGCCAATTTCTGCGCCTCGCCGATGCCGGCCCACAGGATCAGCAGCGGGATGAAGGCGCTGGCCGGCAGGTAGCGCGCAAAGCTGACGAAGGGCTCGAAGAAGGCCTCGATGGGCTTGTAGGCGCCCATGGCCACGCCCAGCGGCAGCGCAATCGCCGCGGCGATGACGAAGCCGCCGACCACGCGCCACACCGTCATGCCGATGTCCTCGGCGAAGCCCATCTCGGTCAGCAGCACCCAGCCGGACTTCAGCATCGTCCAGGGGTCGGCCAGGAAGGTGGCACTGACGTAGCCGGTGAAGGTGGCAGCCGACCACGCCGCCACGAAAACGACGAAGAAGGCCACCCCGAGCGCGACGCGCGCGCCGGGAGAGACAGGGGTGAGCGGTTTCATCGACGGACAGGAACAGGCTGTGGATCACGCACCGCATCGCCCGGCACATCGGCGCACGGAGGCAGACCGATGGGCCGGGCCGGTTGGAGCCAGGGGCTCCAGCCTTGGCGACTTACTGGATGAAGCGGGTGTCGACGAGCTTGCCCATGTCGGGCAGCCTGCGGATGATGCCGGCCTCGAGCAGGATCTCGGCCGCCTTCTTGCTGAACTCGGCGTGCTCACCGGCGAAGAACTTCCTGTTCGCCTCGCGGTCCTGCCAGCGCAGGTAGGCCTGGCTCTTCTCGAAGGCCTCGGCCGTCTGCTTGACGTCGGCGCCCATGATGCCGAAGCTCTTCTGCGGCTCGGCCTTGATCATCGCCACCGCATCGAAATAGGCGTCGGCCAGGGCCTGGGCGGCCTTGGGGTTTTCCGCCAGGAACTTCGGCGTGCAGCCGAAGGTGTCCATGATCATCGGGTAGTCCAGCGTGGTGGCCAGGATCTTGCCCGCCTCGGGCTTGGCGCGCACGGCGCTGAGGAAAGGCTCGTAGGTCATGGCCACGTCGACGCCCGAGGTGCCGGCGATCATGGCGTTGGCGGCAGCCTGCGGCTCGAGGTTGACGACCTTGACGTCCTTCACGCTCAAGCCGTTCTCGCGCAGCATCCAGGCAAGCGTGAAGTAAGGCGCCGTGCCGGGCGCGCTGGCCGCCACGGTCTTGCCCTTCAGGTCCTTGATG
>CAYQRD010000166.1:0-1912 GCA_964419845.1 uncultured Phycisphaeraceae bacterium | reverse complement strand
CACACATAATTACTACCTTATGGTACCGCAACTTTTCAAGGTTCAGCGCCTTACTATCCTCTTCAGTTCCAATGGTAACCCCCAAGGCAGTGTATATATTTTTTATTTCCTCATTTTCAAAAACCTTATGCTGCATAGCCTTCTCTACATTGAGAATTTTACCACGCAGGGGCAGAATGGCTTGAAAGTTTCGTTCGCGACCCATTTTAGCGGTACCCCCTGCAGAATCTCCCTCTACAAGAAAGAGCTCACAGCGCTCCGGATCCTGATCCGAACAATCAGCCAATTTTCCAGGCAGACCTCCTCCACTCATCGGGTTCTTTCGCTGCACCATTTCGCGGGCCTTAGCTGCTGCGTGACGGGCCTGGGCGGCAAGAACCACTTTTTGTACAATCAGCCGTGCATCATCCGGATGCTCCTCCAGGTAGTCCGTAAGCATCTCGGAAACCGCCTGACTAACTGCAGCCGATACCTCGCGGTTACCCAGCTTGGTTTTGGTCTGACCTTCAAATTGCGGCTCTGCTACCTTAACAGATACAATAGCCGTTAACCCTTCGCGAAAATCATCGCCTGCAACCTCAAATTTGAGTTTATCCAGCATTCCGGAGTTGTCGGCATATTTTTTGAGCGTTGTGGTAAGCCCCCGCCTAAATCCAGATAAATGCGTTCCACCCTCATGAGTGTTGATGTTGTTCACATATGAATGCAGGTTTTCGGTGTATGAGGTGTTATACACCATGGCAACTTCCACCGGAATGTCATTCTTCTCCCCTTCCATTGAAATAACGCGCTGAATCAGCGGTTCACGATTGCCGTCGAGGAAACGAATAAATTCTTTTAGACCTTCTTGGGAGTTAAACACCTCCTGCACAAAGTTTCCTTCCTTGTCTTTTTGGCGCTTGTCGGTAAGGGTAATGGTAATGCCCTTGTTCAAATACGACAATTCACGCATACGATTGGATAGGGTATCGTAGCTGTACTCGGTAGTCTGCTGAAAAATTTGAGCATCCGGATGAAACGTCACCTCAGTACCCATCCTATCGGAGGTCCCAATGCTTTTTACCGGATAAATCGCCTTACCACGCTCGTACTCTTGTTCCCAGATTTTGCCGTCTCTATGTACTGTAGCCTTAAGGTGGATGGAAAGGGCATTCACCACCGAAACCCCTACTCCGTGCAAACCACCGGAAACCTTGTAGGAGTCCTTATCAAATTTACCTCCGGCACCAATTTTGGTCATTACGACCTCAAGGGCAGAAACACCCTCTTTTCGGTGTAGGTCTACCGGAATTCCGCGACCGTTGTCGGCCACTGTTATGGAATCGTCTTCATTAATCGTAACCGCGATGGTGTCGCAATGACCTCCCATGGCCTCATCAATGGAGTTATCTACCACCTCATATACCAGGTGATGTAACCCCCGAGGACCCACGTCACCGATGTACATGGAGGGGCGCATCCGCACGTGTTCAATTCCCTCCAGGGCCTGAATACTATCGGCCGAATACTTTTTGCTATTAGCTTCTTCGCTCATCGTTGATTTTGAGTTGAATTTCCGCATTTCTGCAATCTCACAAATATACGAAAAACCCCTGCGTGCAGGGGTGTTTTGGGCGGTTGACCCGTCCTCAAGTTATCAACAAATTTGGTGGAAAAACAAGCTTATTTTTCGTAGGCATCACTGTGAACCCGAGCCACGGCTCGGCCCGAAGGATCATTCATGTTTTTAAAGGCCTCGTCCCATTCCAAGGCAATTTTGGTGCTGCACGCCACCGAGGGTTCCTGGGGCACGCTTAAAGCGGCCGCATCGGATGGAAAATGCGATTCAAAAATGGTCCTGTAATAATACTCCTCCTTGTTTGATGGTGTCTGTAGCGGGAAGCGGAAATGGGCATTCGCCATTTGTTCATCA
>CAYQRD010000165.1:0-1958 GCA_964419845.1 uncultured Phycisphaeraceae bacterium | reverse complement strand
CCTCGAAGCGGAGCATCTCGATGGGGTTGCTGGCGTCGGCGTTGACATGGGCGTGCAGGTTGTTGCTGTCATCCATGGAGACCATGATGTGTTCCATGGGCCAGGTGTGGGCGTTTGGGAGCCCGGCGGTTGCGGCGGTGGTGACGATGGCGGTGATTGCGATGGCGATGGTGTTGTTGATGAATGACATATGTGTTTCCTGTCTTGTTGATGGGTATCAGTTGGTATGGAACAGTTTGTCGTCGCCGGGGTTCCAGCGATCGGTGTTGGATGATGGGTCGTATGTCTCGCTGAACGCGTCGTTGCTCGCGTGCCCGTCGAGCCAGGCGTAGCCGGACTTGGCGTTGTCGCTGCCGCCGTGGCGGTGCATGGCGACCTCGCTGATGGGCTCGACGCCGTAGGTTCTCCAGAAGTGCGCCATGATGTGGTCGCGTGTTGCGCCATCGACGAGTTCGCCCATGAGGACGGTGCCCGAGGGGCGCTGCACGCTGGCGATCTTGCGGTATGGTGCGTGGTCGCTGCTGCTTGGCTTGCTCGGGTTGATCTCAGCGGGCGTGAGCTCGAAGTAGACATTCATGCCGTAGCTGAGCGCGGGCATGTCGAAGGGGAGCCCCTGCGTGCGGATCGGGCTCTGGCGCCGGTCGTGGGGGCAGCGGTAGAGCGTGTTGGTGGTGGACCACCAGCCCGCGTCGTCCCAGCTGTAGCTCGTGCCCTCGTATGGGCGGTCGGTGAGTGGCTCATAGAGCGAGGCCGCCCAGGGAAGGCGGTTGTACCCGACGGAGTGGCTCGAGCGGGGCAGCGTGCCGTCGTGGTCGTCGGCGAACTGCTGGTGCGTGATGGCGAGCGTGCGCAGGTTGCTCACGCAGATGACCGAGCGGGCGCTGTCTCGCGCGCCGCGGAGCGATGGGAGCAGGATGCCCACGAGCAGGGCGATGATCGCGATGACCACCAGCAGCTCGATGAGCGTGAACCCGCGCCTTGTTGAGCAAGGCATGGCAAATCTCCTGAGTGTGTTGCGTTCTGTGGGCGCGATGTCGGCGCGGAATTGGCGCGAGCATCGGCGCGTTCAGCGAAACTGAATCGGTGCAACGGGGCTCAGGATCGGGGCGGGGGTGTTGGGATGTCGGGCTGGTTGAGCGCGAGGCGTGCGTCTGGCTCGATAAAGCGGGTTGCGGTTGTGTCGATTGAGTCGCTCGGGCGTGTCGGGAGCCCGAACGCGAAGGCGATGAAGACGCTCATGCTGCCCAGCTCGCCGGCCTTGGTCAGCGCGTCCTCGTGCGGGTTGCGTGGCACGCGTTTGGGCTTGGGTTGTGGCTTGGGCTCGTTGGTGCTGGTGCAGCTGGAGTCCGCGATGTACGCAGTGACGCACAGCGGGCATTCGGGCTCGTTTTCAGTGGGCTCGACACAGAGGCACAGGTCCTCGCCGCAGAGCGACCAGGCGGGTCGCCCGCTCGCCCAGATCGCGATGACCGGCCCCCACCCCGAGTTCACACAGAGGAACCCGGTGATAAAGAGCATCATCGCAACGAACTGGGAGCGAGGATTTTTCATTACAGTCGGAAATATTACGGCATCACAGGATCAGTGTCAAGTTGCTTTGCGATCCAGCATCCGATCGGTGGCCTCGATCACGCGGGCTGTCTCGATGTGCTCGATG
The DNA here is from genome assembly GCA_964419845.1 of uncultured Phycisphaeraceae bacterium. Classification (GTDB taxonomy): domain Bacteria; phylum Planctomycetota; class Phycisphaerae; order Phycisphaerales; family UBA1924; genus UBA1924. Next base: position 301 of record CAYQRD010000165.1, on the reverse strand, counting down.
GCGCAGCGCTGGGGGTGGTCGTTGGCGGATTCGCTTGCGGGGAGGGTGGGGTCGGCGACGAGGATGGTTTCGGAGGGGGTGCCGTCGGGCAGGGGGGTGGTGGGGATGGTGGTCCAGCGCGGGTCGGTGGGGCCGAAGAGGGTGATGAGGGGTGTGGAGAGGGCGGCGGCGATGTGGCGCGGGCCGGTGTCGTTGGTGATCATGATGGTGGCGCCGTCGATGATGGGTTTGAGTGCGCCCAGCGTATTGCCCAAGCTGGGGAGCGAGACCGGGTAGCACTTGGCGTGGCGGATGATCTGCT
>CAYQRD010000164.1:565-1962 GCA_964419845.1 uncultured Phycisphaeraceae bacterium | reverse complement strand
TCGTAGCGACAAACCGGCAAAACGAAAATACTACACGCAGGCCCGTCACATTGACTGGATGCAAAAGTGGCTGGTCGCCATGGATTTGCAAAACATCACGCTGTTCTGCCAGGACTGGGGAGGGGTTATTGGATTGAACCTGGTGGCGGACAACCCAGGACGATTTGATCGGGTAGTCGTGGCAAATTCCGGCGTACCGGCTGGAGAAGGTGGTACGAAAGCGCTTCTAATCTGGCAGTTCATTATGAAGTATATGCCGGTTTTTCCATTAAAGACTGCCATGCTGCGATCGGTCCAGGCAGAAGATTTTACCGAAAAAGAGTATAGGGCCTACCGTGCGCCTTTTCCCAACCTGAAATACCAGGCGGGTATTCTCTCGTTTCCGGCCTTGATCCCTATATTTCCCAATAATCCCGGGGTTCCCCAAAATAAGGCGGCATGGGAGAAGTTGCGCACATTCACAAAACCTGTGCTTACGCTTTTCGGCAACAGGGATCCGATCAGCAGGGGTGGGGAGCAGTTCATTATAGATCGAATCCCGGGCGCGAAAGGGCAGAATCACAAGATCATTGATGGCGCCGGCCACTTTATCCAGGAAGACAAGCCCGCTGAACTGGTGGCTGAGATCATCCCGTTTCTGGCTGTCTCTTGAGCACGGCTTGTTGAATTGGGCGTTCAGATGATGGCGCGAAAATAGCATGCGGCCTGCATAGCCCGCAGCACATCCACACTGCCTGGCCGCGCGCTCTGGATCGCTTACATTGCCAAGTTCGACCCCACCGCTATTTCTGTGACCCTCGCGATGGTGTATTCTGTTTCCCTTTGCGAGAAAGTAAGGCAAATCAGGCATGTCGTATCAGGTTTTAGCGCGCAAATGGCGGCCCAGATCCTTCCGGGAGATGGTCGGCCAGGAGCATGTGCTGCAGGCGTTGGTCAACGCACTGGATCGCGATCGGCTGCACCACGCCTATCTGTTTACCGGTACCCGGGGTGTGGGTAAAACCACCATTGCCCGCATTCTCGCCAAGTGCCTCAACTGTGAGGCGGGCGTGAGCTCCGAGCCCTGCGGCAGCTGTTCCTCCTGTCTGGAAATCGCTGAGGGGCGCAGTGTCGACCTGTTGGAAGTTGATGCGGCGTCGCGCACCAAAGTCGAGGATACCCGCGAATTGCTCGACAACGTACAGTACGCGCCCACGCGCTCGCGCTACAAGATCTACCTCATTGATGAGGTCCACATGCTGTCCTCTCACAGTTTTAATGCGCTGCTGAAGACGCTTGAGGAACCGCCACCTCACGTCAAATTCCTGTTGGCCACCACCGATCCGCAGAAACTACCGGCGACGGTGCTGTCGCGCTGCCTGCAGTTCAATCTCAAGAACATGCCACCGGAGCAAATT
>CAYQRD010000164.1:0-555 GCA_964419845.1 uncultured Phycisphaeraceae bacterium | reverse complement strand
AAGATGCGGCAGGTTCTTTGAACCCAATCAGATCCTGGGCATGGTACTGGAGCAGGAAATGGTGACGTTTGAAGAGCCCGCGCTGTGGCTGTTGGGCAGGGCTGCTGCCGGTAGTATGCGCGATGCCCTGAGCCTCACAGACCAGGCTATTGCCTTCGGTTCCGGTAAAGTCAACGAGTCCGATGTCCGCAGTATGCTCGGCAGCGTGGATCTCGGTTACGTTTTTGAGCTGCTGGAGACCCTCAGCACTGGGGATCCAGCTGCGGTGTTGGCCGTGGTGCAGCGCATGGCGGAATTTGCCCCCGATTTTGAAGGCAGTCTGGACGAACTGCTGTCATTGCTGCACCGTGTTGCCACTGCCCAGGTATTGCCAGACGCCATCGACAATAGCTGGGGGGATGCCGATCGCGTGGCTGAGCTGGCGCGTGCCATCACCGCGGAAGACACCCAGTTGTTTTACCAGATGGCACTCAACGGCAAACGGGATTTTACGCTGTCGCCCGATCCGCGCAGGGGTTTTGAAATGACCCTGCTGCGCATGCTGGCATTCAGACC
>CAYQRD010000163.1:0-2070 GCA_964419845.1 uncultured Phycisphaeraceae bacterium | reverse complement strand
GTAATGCAAGAGGGATAGACCAAGTTAAAGAGTTGAAGCAGTATGCACCATAACGAATAGTATATGAAATGTGTAGCGTAGCGGAATTTTTTATATGCCGTGTTATGCGTATTTAAAACAATTAATCAGGTCATCTCACAAGGTGGTAAATCTCGGTTATTACGTGGCGACTGAGTGCCTGATTTTATTAAAAGAAGAATTATGACAGCAAAAGAAAAGGCGACTGAAATAATAGAAAAGTATGATAAAACAATAAACTCAATAGGGCTTAAACCAATAAAAGATGCGGCATTGATTTTAGTTAATGAAATACTTGAAAGTTTTATAATAAGTATCCCAAAGCATCAAATTGATTTCTGGGAAGATGTTAAAAAAGAAATAGAAAAATTATGAAAACACCGGTAAAAGAATTAATGGAATATATGGAGCAAAACCAATATTTTATAGGAAATGATTTATTAGATAAGTATAATGAATTGATTGAAAAAGAAAAAGAATTAATCTTTGATGCTTATAATTGCAACAATGAGGTATGCTCTTTTAAGAAATGGCAACAAGTGAACGGAATAAAACTATAAATAGCCACTAAACAACAATTAGTGGCAAAATATAGTTACGCATAACGGTTTGTATATTAAACGTTGCTCTCACGAACTTAAATAGATAAACACAAAAAATTGAATTATAAATTAACTTAAAAAAAGAACACTAAAGCAATGTTTTATATACGTTGTTATGTGTCGTTAATATTATGGAAAGAGAATTAGGTTATTATTGGATAAACGATGGTGATGGAGGTTATTCTATTGCCGAATACGTTGGAAACAATGAATGGGTATTTGCAGGATGCTCTTTAAAATTTGAAACTGACCCTAAGTGGATAGTAGGCAATAGGATTAAACATAATGTCACATAACGTGCCGCAGCTAAGCGGTCGTTTTAATGCCGCTTAGGTGCTGTTGTGCAATCGTAGCGGTTTATTTAGTACAAACTTTAATTGAAAACGAAATGGAAGCAAAAAATTTAAGAATAGGAAACTTTGTAAGTGATGCACATGCAAGTGATTCATTCTTTGCAAAAGTCAAAAAACTTGATTATTCAAGGTGTTACTACGGTCTATTTCATTCTGCTTATTCAGACTTGAAGCCTATACCAATTACAGAGGAATGGTTAATCAAGTTTGGTTTTGATTTGGTGGTAAAAGAAGGAAATCAAGGTGAGTTTAGAGTATATCAACTCAATGAAATCACTTACAATACAAATCACGGGTGGTGGTGGAAACATCAACTTACTGTACAACCAAAGTATGTTCACGATTTGCAGAATCTATTTTTTGCGATTACAGGGACAGAACTTGAATTGAAAACGGATGTGTAGCTATGTTGCACAACGGTTTGGCTATGTGTAGTGCCGACCTTGAAAAAATTACTACACTTAATTAAAAGCAGATAAGATGAATTTAAAACAAATGACAGATAAAGAAAAAGAGGCATTACATATAGCTTGTGTTAGCGAGAGTGATTTAACTATTCGTAGCAAGTGGAAAACAATAGAGTTAATTAAGTACTCCGATGGTGATGTTGAATTTGAAATGACAGATGGTGGCGAACGAGCAACTTACATATTTGATAAAGCACAAATTGAATTTTTAGCGAAGTGGCTCACTCATTCTCGCTAACGGTTGCAGCTAACCGAAGTTGGCGATTACTAAGCAAAAAACTTGAATTTAAAACAAATGTATAATCGAAGCAGAAACGCTAATATAACCACTGAACCGCCAATTTTGGTTAGGTGCTGTTATGTGCCGTTTTTCTTGACAAATCTTAATTAAAATGACAAATGTTAGAGTAAAATTTTTCTCCTTTGAATGGGATAATATTCAAGGAGCATCAGGTAGGGTTGTAGAACTCGAAAGAACTATTCAAATTAATGATGCCACAAATATCGCAAGTGTCAACGGTGTTGTAATTAGCATTATTGGTCAAATGGGATATAAAGACAGTTGGCACAAAGACGAATTTTCTGGTCGGGGATTAATATCGGTGTCGTTGGTTTAAAATGGCACATAAC
>CAYQRD010000162.1:0-2081 GCA_964419845.1 uncultured Phycisphaeraceae bacterium | reverse complement strand
GTCCGCATCACGCGACAGATCGATATGCGCCATGTTGTTGCTAATGCGGCTGTCCCACTGATCGGTGTATACCGTGCGACCTGATAAGGCCTGCATGGTGACGGGTGTAATGAAATGGCGCGCAGCCTCAGTCATCACGACCTGCACGCTAACACCAGCTTTTATCAGTGAGCGTAACAACTCAGCCGCCTTATAGCAGGCAATGCCGCCGCTAAGGCCCAGCACAATTTTTTTGCCTGCAAGGTTCATAGCGCTCTTTAGCGATTAACGCGCCGGAATTCATCCAGCACAAACAATATCGCACCGACGGTAATCGCACTGTCAGCAACATTGAAGGCCGGCCAGTGCCAGCCGCGAACATGAAAATCAAGGAAGTCGATCACATGGCCGTAGGCGATTCTATCAATCAGGTTACCAATGGCCCCTCCTAAAATCAGCGCCAGCGACCAGCAGAACAAACGCTGCGTCGGATTTCGCTTCAGCATCCAGAGGATGAAGAGTGACGCGATCACGGAGACGCCCGTGAAGAAATAACGCTGCCAGCCGGGCTGATCTGCAAGAAAGCTGAACGCTGCCCCCTTGTTATAAACCATCACCAGATTAAAGTAGCTGGTCATGGGTTCGGACTGACCGTACACCAACAGTTGGCTCATCATGATTTTGCTGAGCTGATCGAGCAAGACCACCACCAGCGCAATCCCCAGCCATAGCATCAAACCTGCATTCTTATTTGCCATCGATTACTTTCATTTCAAAATCAGGCAGCGCGCCGTTGTTCGCCCTGACCAAATAAATTCGATATACAGCGTCCACACAAGGCCGTGTGTTCTGCGTGTTCGCCGACGTCAGCCCGATAGTGCCAGCAACGTTCACATTTTTTATGCGTCGAGGCCGTCACCAGAATTTTTTCGTCGGCCACCGACAGGGTGGGAATCACCTGCGCTGCCGACGTAATCAACACAAATTTCAGGTCATCACCCAGGTTTTGCAATAACGCCAGCTTGTCGCCGCTGGCATGAATGGTAACCTCGGCTTGCAACGAAGAACCGATCGCACCCGATACGCGCAACGCCTCCAGCTCTTTCTGCACGACGGTACGAATCTCGCGCAGGCGAGTGTACTTGTCGAGCAGACCATTGGCGTCATTGATCACAGGCAGCGCATAGAAAGTCTGAGTGAAAATAGTTTCGCCCGATGCGTCGTAAGTCGCTTTATCCGCAAACAGGGACCAAGCTTCTTCTACGGTAAACGAGAGCACGGGCGCCATCAATCGCAGCAAGCTCTGAGTTATGTGCCAGATCGCTGTCTGTGCAGACCGACGTGCGGCGGAACCGACGCCGCTGGTGTACAGCCGATCTTTCAGAATATCCAGATAAAAGCCGCCCAGATCTTCTGAGCAGTACATCTGCAGTTTGGCCACCACCGGATGAAATTCGTACTCGGTGAAATGCGCACGAATTTCCTGCTGCAGCTCCGTCATGCGGGCAATCGCGTGGCGGTCAATCTCCAGCAACTGATCGATCGCAATTGCATCATGCTGCGGATTAAAGTCCGAGGTGTTGGCCAGCAAGAAGCGCAAGGTATTACGAATGCGCCGATAACTTTCGACCACGCGTTTAAGAATTTCATCCGAGATCGACAGCTCACCCGAGTAGTCGGTAGATGCCACCCACAAGCGCAGAATTTCAGCGCCCAGGCTGTCCGACACCTTTTGAGGCGCAACGACATTGCCCTTGGACTTGGACATTTTCTTGCCTTCGCCATCCACCACGAAGCCATGGGTCAGCAGGGCCTTGTAGGGTGCACAGCCATTTAGCATGGCGGACGTCAAAAGCGATGAATGAAACCAGCCACGATGCTGATCCGAGCCTTCAAGGTAGAGGTCTGCCGGGAATTGCGACTCTGCTGCATGTGAGCCGCGCAGTACAGTCTGGTGCGTTGTGCCGGAATCAAACCAGACATCCAGCGTGTCGCGGTTTTTTTCGTAATGCGCGGCATCAGCACCCAGAAATTCATTCAGTTCTAGCGTGTGCCACGCCTCAATACCCTGTTGCTCGACACGCTGCGCGATTTTTTCCAGC
>CAYQRD010000161.1:0-2085 GCA_964419845.1 uncultured Phycisphaeraceae bacterium | reverse complement strand
CCGCCGTTTGTGACGTATTCGTCGAACGCCTGCTGCACCTCTTTGGGCCAGTTCTCGCCGTTGTAGTTACTGATGACGACATCGTACTTTTTGAAATCAGGACGCCACTGCTTCCAGAGCGCCGGGTTCTCTTTCTGTAGTCGGGCGAGTTCGGCTTCCCAGGCTTTCTTGTATTCCTCGAACTGTTTTTCCTGTTCTTCCGTCAGCTTCTTGTTGGCCGGTTTCCGCGGTGGACGGGGAACGCCTGGTGGCGTGGTAGAAACGTCTACGGTGAATTTACCCGAGTTCTCCAGAATCTTTTTCAGCACCGGCGTCGTCTCCCGCCAGTTATGATTATTCTGCCCGTCGATCAACAGCACCGACAGCTTATCGCCCTGGTCCTGGGCTTCTGTCTGCTCGGCCTGCGCCTGACTGGCCGGCTCCCCTGCGGCACAGGAAAACAGGCAGAAACAGCACATCAGCAAGAGACTATATTTTGACAATGACGGCGCGCACATCGACGGATTTCTCCTCTGAATCTGGAATGAGAATGAAGCCGGCCCCCGAATCAGAGTCCCGGAGCCGATTCCTTTACAGTACCAGTCGCACCGATCCAAGTCACTAAAAAACACCCGTTGATTCCGGAATTGCCGGCAATCGTCGACCGTAAAACACAGGTTCAGCAGACCGTAAATATGCGGGGCTGTTTGATTTTCATGAGTCGCCTATAATAGAGAAGAGAGATCCATTTCCAATTTCACATCATGTTTCATAGCAAAGGCTCGATCATGAAACAGGTTGCTATCATTACCGGCGGCGGACAGGGAATCGGCGCGGCGACATCCGTGCTGGCGGCCCAGCGCGGCTATGCGGTTTGTGTGAACTACCGGACCAACGAAACCTCCGCGGACTCAGTCGTCTGCCGGATTCGCAATGCGGGGGGCACCGCGATTGCCGTCCAGGCCGATGTCGCGAACGAAGACGAAGTCGAACGACTGTTCCAGACCACCGACGAAAAGCTGGGGCCCGTCACGGCGCTCGTGAACAACGCCGGCATCCTCGAACAGCAGATGAAGTTCGAAGAGATGACTTACGACCGCTGGAAGCGGATTTTCGATACCAACGTGTTCGGCAGCTTCCTCTGCTCACGGGCTGCGATTCGCAGAATGTCGACTCATCACGGCGGTCAGGGGGGCGCGATCGTGAATGTCTCCTCACTGGCTTCCCGCGCAGGATCCCCGTTTGAATACGTGGACTACGCCGCGTCCAAAGGAGCCGTGGACTCCTTGACGCTTGGTCTCTCCAAAGAAGTCGCAGACGCCGGCATTCGCGTGAATGCGGTCCGGCCCGGCTTCATCGACACCGCGATGCACGCCAGCGGCGGCGAACCGAACCGCATCGAGCGGGTCAAAGCACAGGTCCCCCTCAAACGGGGCGGGACGACGGAAGAGGTCGCGTTTGCGATTCTATGGCTGTTGTCAGATGAATCTACCTACACCACCGGCAGCTTTATCGAGATTGCCGGTGGGAGGTAGAATTTCTCATCGGGCTGGCCCAGGAAATGAAGTAGCAGACATCCGCGGCGCATCGGTCAGTGAATACATTTTTTCAAGGATGACTGTCAGGCAACCGAAACGGATAACGCCCTTCGGCTAATTTTCTATAAAGGTCGGCGTTAAACAGCCTGGGTGGATGGATCTCTTTGGAACGTTTGCCTTTGATGGTACTCACTCCGGCATCCCCTCTCCCGCCGCGCGTAAAAAAAGCAGGAGTCCCATGCGGGAAGCTCCTGCTTTGAATGCTTTGCAGCGGGGTAAGACTTAGAGAGTCTTTTCGCCTTTTTTCCAGTTACAGGGGACGTTTTCGCCTGTCTGGAGTGCGTCGAGTACACGCAGTACTTCGTCGACATTACGTCCGACGCTCAGCGGGTGGATGGCCAGCCACTGGCAGACGCCTTCCGGATCGATCAGGAAGATACCACGCAGTGAGATACCAAGTTCTTCTTTCAGAACGCCGTAGTCGCTGGAGAGCTTGTGAGTACCGTCAGCGAGCATGGGGTACTTGAGGTCGGCCAGCTGGGGATCAGCGTCGCACCAGCCTTTGTGG
>CAYQRD010000160.1:0-2089 GCA_964419845.1 uncultured Phycisphaeraceae bacterium | reverse complement strand
ACGCACGCCTTGGCCAGGCGTTCGCCGATCGACATCGCGATGTCGTGGGCGCTGATGGGGTTGTCGAATGATTTGATCGTGCCGTCGGGAAGGGTGATCTGAGGCATGGGTCCTGCTCGCTCTCGTTTGAACGCGGGGGTGAATCCGTTCGTGTGTGGATCGTAGATGAAAAAACGCCCGGCAGCGGCCGGGCGTCGTGTGCGTTTTTCGTGCAACAACAACCAGCCGCCGTCAGTCGGGCGAAGTCGTGGTGGTGGTCGCGGTGGTGGTGTTCTGGTTCATGGACTCAACTCTAGGCCGCCTGTAAGGACATGGCCCCGGTGGCACAGGCGTCTCGCCTGTGCTTCTGTCGATCGCACAGGCGAGACGCCTGTGCCACCAGCATTCGGGATACCGAGTTCAGCAGCACCCGCTCCCACAGCAACTCCCATCGGGCTTGCGGGCGCTGATATCCACACTCGTAATGAAATCCGCCGCCGTTTTCCCCGTCGGCAGCTCCGCCGCCACCTTCTGATACAGCGGGTCGTTCGCCTCGACCAGGGCCTTCACATACTCGGGCTTGGGTGTCAGCGAGACCTCCGCGAGCCCGGCCGTGAGCATCTGATGGCGCAGGTCCTCGACCAGCGCCGCCCCGGCGATGCACCCCGCCCACGACTCCACGATCCCCTTGACCGATTCGGGCAGCGGCTCATACAGCGCGATATCGCTGATCGCCACCCGCCCGCCGGGCTTGAGCACCCGGGCGATCTCGTCCCACACGCCCTGCTTGTCCAGCGCCAGGTTGATCACACAGTTGCTCATCACCACATCGACCGAGCTGTCCGCCACCGGCAGGTGCTCGATCTCGCCCAGCCGGAACTCGACATTGTCCAGCCCCGTGGTCTTGCGGTAATGCTCCAGGTTGGTGCGGGCCTTGGCGATCATCTCCGCGGTCATGTCCACGCCGATGGCCTTACCCGACGCGCCGACCTTCGGCCCCGCGAGAAACAGGTCAAACCCGCCGCCCGATCCCAGATCGAGCACCGTCTCGCCGGCCTTGAGGTTCGCAATCACATTGGGATTCCCGCACGAGAGCCCCATGTTCGCGTCCGCCGGCAGGGCTTCCAGTTCCGCCCGCGTGTACCCGATCTGCTCGGCCAGCACATCAGGATCGATCGACTCGGTCACGCCGCACGCCCCGGCGCAGCAGCTGCTCCCAGTCCCTGCGGCCTTATTGCTGGTGACGGCGATGTTCGAATAGTCGCTGCGGATCTGGTCGCGGATGGCTTCGTTGGTACTCATGGCTGAACTCCTTGCCGATCGTCGGCAGTGGGGGTGTATGTATTCGTTGCAGGCGGGCAGCACGACAGGTCGGGGCAGCACCCCTCGCGTTGCATGCGCGCCAGTTCGCCCGGCTCAATCGCATCGATGTTCGACAGCGTCCGGGTGTCATTCCTGATCAACTCGTCATCAAGCGCATGCGCCCGCACCATCGCGATCGCCTGCGCCACGATGAGCTCGGGCGCTTCGGGCAGCCGGTAGTGCACCCAGCGCCCCTCGCGCCGCGATTGCAGCAGCCCCGCATCGCGCAGCTGCCCCAGGTGCTTGGAGATCGACGCGTTCGAGAGGTCGATCAGCGCCACCAGCTGGCAGACGCAGCGTTCCTGATCCAGGCACGCCGCGAGCAGGCGCACGCGGTTGGGGTCCGCCAGGGCCGCGGAAACGCGGGTGAGGGCGTCGATCGGGTTGGTTGTTTGGTTTCTCATTTTCCTAAACAAGAAAATAGCATCCGTCACACCAATGGGCAACCCAGACGCCGAGAAAAACCGCGACCGAGCAGAAAATAAATCAAAATCTCGGATATATCAGAACTCGATATATACGCGAACTGTATATTGAGCCGAAGCAGACGCAAGGATTCAACCATGCTCAACCTCAAGCAAGACCATTCCACACTCGTCGTCCTCTCCGTGCTCGCTGATGGCCCGTCCTACGGCTACGCCATCTCCAAAGCCATCGCCGCCAAATCCGACGGCCACTTCAAGCTCACCGCCTCGGGCATGTACCCGCTGCTGACCAAGCTCGAAAAGCAGGGCCTCGTCACCACCAG
>CAYQRD010000159.1:0-2157 GCA_964419845.1 uncultured Phycisphaeraceae bacterium | reverse complement strand
GGTTCCACGGTGCCCAGATGGTGGCGCGGGGGTACACGCGGGCGGTGGGGTGCAGATCCGCGCCGAAGAGGCGCAGCAGCATGTTCCGCCAGCGGTGGCAGGGGCGTGGGCTCAGGCGGAAGATGCTTGCCTGCACCAATCCCCAGAGCACGCGCATGGCGCGGTTTCTGAACCCGTGCGGGCTGGGCGGTGGGGAGCCGTGATGGCTGATTGTGTCCGGGGACATGGTTTGTTCAGCCCAAGGGGCTGACTCCTCCTCCCGATCCTATCGAACCCTTTGATTGCACGCTCTGCTTGTATACATCCTCTTCGCTGCGCTGCTCATACTCGGGCGCATGAGATTCGTAGCCATACCGCTGCATCTGCTCACGCATGTGCGGCAAGCAACGCTCTATCACATTTGGATCCAAGCGGTGCCATTTGTCGCCCCGGCTCGGGTCGATCTGTTCGTGCAGCGCAGTCTCAATTTCGTCAGTCATCTCGTAGCCAAAGTGGGCGAGCACGCCGGTGAACACCTCCAGTGAGTTCGCGACCAGATCTTCGTAGCGGATGCAGTGGACTCGGTCCCGACCGATCGCGTCGATGTCTTGCTCGATCTGGTCGCAGCACCTAGCCCATTGTCTGGCAATTACCTCCTCGGTGCTCATGACTTTGATGTCATCCATCACACCCGGGTATCGCACGCCCCAAACCGAGACATGCTTGGTCTTGAGCACTTTTTTGCGGAAGTGGTCCCAGAAGAGGCGTCCGGCGTAGTGGTGGAGCTGGGTCTTGGGGGCTTCGAGGAACCGTTCGATCACACGGCGAAGATGGACCGCTTGACGCCAACGGAACTCGGCGCTGCTCAGGTACGCGAAAGGGTGACGCACCACATAGACATATTTCGACTCGGGAAAGATCGCGTGCATGTAGGGAAGACGCAACAGATTGGATGGCGTCTTCTCCATCACAACCTTGTTGTCGTGCTCACGCTGATAGCGCAGGAATCGCTTCCTGATGTAACGCTTTACCCTCGGGCTGGCATCGCTCGAATCGAAGCGGTCGTGATCGCGACCGGGGTCCGCATACATCCAGACCGTGCGGGGCTCAAACCATTTGGCAACACGGGGGTGCAGACCGAACAGGTCCTGCACCAATGTGGTTCCAGAGCGTACATTGCCGAGCAGAAAGACTGGGGGGTGTAGCTCGTCGCTCATTGATTTCCCCCGTCACCATCTGATTCCTCCGCCGGCTCAGGCGAGAGCACCCGCCCCGTGTCGGGATCAACCAGGCGTCTTGGCTTCACTGCCCGCGCGGGCGAGCCGACACAGACGCTCCACTGTGGAAGATCGCGCACGACATTCGCGCGGGCTCCGACAACCGTCCCGTCGCCGATCGTGACGCCCGGTGCGATATATGTGTCCGTGGCAACCCAGCAATCATGACCAATCCTTACTGGAATGCGTACAAGCGGAAAATCGAGCCGCTCGAAGTCGTGGGTGCCGGCGCAGATATGGGTGAACTGGCTGATGATGGTCCTCGGCCCGATCGTGATGGGGCCGAGCGAGTACAGGTAGACCCGGTCACCCAACTGTACATCATCACCGATATCGAGATTCCATGGGACTTCAATGCGGACCGTGCTCCGAAGAAGCTCGACCCGACCAATCCTCGCGCCGAATCGGCGCAGGAGCCAGGCACGCCAGGAATCGGCCCGTCTTGGTGAGAATCGAAACAGCGTGGCCTGAACGAGATTCCAGAGCAGTCGTTTGAACTTCTCCTGGGTCGTGAAGTGGCCAACAATGGTCCCTTCTGGCAGATCCTTGAGTGAGATCGAATCCAGAGCGAGACCCGGACTCCCCGCGACGGTCACCCGTTTCATTGGGCGCCCAGGCGGTATCGACGATGGATGGGAGTTATCGGGCATTGTGTGTGTGCTCGTCTTGCTCATGGCTCCCAAACTCTACTCAGCGTGCTCGGACGGGGTTCGATTCATCGGTCTTTTCCACCATGAGATGCATGTAACTCCCGAAGGTACGGGGTTGAATGGACGACTATGCTCAGTACGACCCTATTCCCGCAGGAGCCACCAGTTGCGTCCCACCCGTGTCGTGATTCTGAACCAGTACTATGTGCCCGATGTCGCCTCGACCGGGCACCTGCTGCATGAGCTCGCCG
>CAYQRD010000158.1:0-2176 GCA_964419845.1 uncultured Phycisphaeraceae bacterium | reverse complement strand
GAACACGGGTTGAGCGCAGAAGAATATGACATGATCGTCGCCCATATGGGGCGGACGCCTAATCTCACGGAGCTCGGCGTATTTTCCGTCATGTGGTCTGAGCATTGTTCCTATAAGTCATCGCGGAAATGGCTCGGAACCTTATTGACGTCGGGAGACTGCGTCATTCAAGGACCAGGTGAAAACGCGGGCGTGATTGACATAGGCGACGGCCAAGCAGCCATTTTTAAAATGGAAAGCCACAACCACCCATCCTTCATTGAACCCTATCAGGGTGCCGCTACGGGCGTTGGGGGGATCATGCGCGATGTCTTTACCATGGGCGCGCGGCCGGTTGCCAATATGAATGCCCTCCGCTTTGGTAATCCTGAACACCCCAAAACAAAACACCTTCTTGCAGGCGTTGTTTCTGGCATTGGAGGCTACGGAAATTGCATGGGCGTCCCAACTGTCGGGGGCGAAGTCAATTTTGATGATAGCTATAATGGCAACATTCTTGTCAACGCCATGTGTGTCGGCCTCGCGACCACGGATAAGATTTTTTATGCCAAGGCTTCCGGCATCGGATCGCCCGTCGTTTACGTCGGCTCTAAGACAGGCCGCGACGGTATTCATGGCGCGACTATGGCGTCTGCGGAGTTTGATGATGATTCAGAAGAAAAACGCCCCACAGTTCAAGTCGGCGATCCCTTTACCGAGAAACTGCTTCTCGAAGCTTGTCTCGAACTCATGGCATCGGACGCGATTATTGCCATTCAAGACATGGGTGCAGCTGGTCTAACATCGTCGTCGGTGGAGATGGCATCAAAAGGCGATGTCGGCATTATCCTGAATCTTGACCATGTTCCATGCCGTGAAACGGGCATGACGGCCTATGAAATGCTCTTATCAGAGAGCCAAGAGCGGATGTTGATGGTCTTAAAGCCCGGGCGTGAGGGCGAGGCCGAGAAAATCTTTACGCGGTGGGGGCTAGACTTCGCTGTGATCGGCGAATTAACCGATAGCCAACGGATGATCATTCAACACCATGGTGAGACTGTCGCTGACATGCCATTGGGACCATTGGCCGACGGCGCCCCGCTCTATGACCGCCCCCACATACCGACGCCACCACGCGCCGCCCTTGATGCGGGCAAATTAAGTCATCCTCACAGCGTAGCCGAGACACTCATGGCGATGCTCCAGCTTCCTGATCTTGCAAGCCGACGCTGGGTGTGGGAACAATATGATCATATGGTGATGGGCGACACGATCGCTCGCCCTGGCGGCGATGCTGCACTGGTTCGGGTCCATGGGACGGACAAAGCCCTTGCAATCGCCACCGATGTCACGCCGCGCTATTGCTATGCCGACCCCTTTGAAGGCGGCAAGCAAGCTGTTGCGGAGACCTGGCGAAACATTACAGCAACCGGCGCACAACCGCTGGCGATCACAAATTGCCTTAATTTTGGCAATCCACAGCGTCCAGAGATTATGGGACAGTTTGTTGGCTGTATTAAGGGCATGGATGCGGCCTGCCGCGCCCTTAACTATCCAGTCATATCAGGCAATGTCTCACTTTATAACGAGACCAATGGTAAAGGCATTCATCCAACCCCGGCCATTGGCGGCGTTGGACTGATTAGCGATTATAGAAAAGCCATTGGCGCTGGCCTCAATGAGACTGGTCTCGACTTATATTTGGTCGGGGGCGACTGCGCACATCTCGGCTGCTCAATTTATTTGCGCGACATTTTGAAGGCGCAGGACTTAGGTCCGCCACCTCCCGTTGATCTTGATTTGGAACGACGCAACGGTAATTTCGTCCGTACTGCAATCGCAGATAAGGTTATTGTCGCGGCCCACGATATATCTGATGGTGGCTTACTCGTCGCACTCGCCGAAATGGTTATCAGCGGAACCGTTGGAGCAACCATAACCCACACGCCTCAAAACCCTTATGGTTTTTGGTTCGGCGAGGATCAGGGGCGCTATATCATCGCCACGTCGAAGCCGGAAACGGTGCTCGCCAAGGCGGCGGAAGCCGAGGTGACGGCGGCCGTTATCGGCAGCAGCGGTGGCGGCGATCTGACACTTGCCGGCGGTGACAGCATCGCCATTCATAGGCTCCGCGCCACCAATCCCGAAGCGCATCTTGATTACGCGGGCCTCTTTCTCGGTCAGGATGTTCTTGAAC
>CAYQRD010000157.1:0-2188 GCA_964419845.1 uncultured Phycisphaeraceae bacterium | reverse complement strand
CGAGTTGGGCGAGGCTCGGGTAGGGATCTTCGCCCAGGATGACCGCGCTGGTTCGATAGGTTGCGATCGCGGAACGGACACCCGCCACGGTGCTTTGCACCGCGCTGGTTCGGGCATCGTCGTTGGCTGTCGCGAACTTCGGGATCACTACGGCCGCGAGCACACCGAGGATCACAACCACGATCAGAATTTCCACGAGTGTGAATGCCTTGTTATTCATCCGTCTACATCCCCCAAGGTGTTATTTGTTGATGCTGATCATCTGCCACATGGGCAGGAATACCGACAACGCCACGAGCAGGACGATCCCCGCCATGGCGATGGTGATCATGGGCTCGATGATGGTGTTGATGTTCTTGGCCAGATGGTCGGATTGCCTGTCATAGTGACAGGCAATGATCTTGCTTGGACGGGCCAGCTCTTTGGAATCCTTGCCCGAACCGAATAGGCGGCGAGCAAAGCTCGGGAGCCCCTTTGCGCGGCTGATGACATCGGCGAGTGAATCGCCGCTGCGGATCCGGTCACACACATACGCGGACATTCCTGCTGAAAAACCGGCCGACCGGTCGCGCCGCTGGCGATCTCGATCGCCTCGATGACATCGATCCCGGACTCCAGCCCGATGCCCATCACCCGGCTGAACCGCGCTGTGGTCACGGCTGTGAACATCGACCCGATGTACGGCAGACGATGCAGGAACCGCTCAATGACCATCCGCCCGCCCTCGTTCTTCCACGAGACACGGAGCGCCATGATCGCACCCAGAATGCCGGTGATGTATGCCCACCAGTACTGCGTGATCGACATCCCCATCACCCGGATGATGCGTGTCGTCACCGGCAGCTCGACCCCGTTCGCTTCGAAGATGGTGGCGAACTTTGGCACAACGAAGATCACAATCACGCTGAGCGCAAGGATCACAAAGCACACGACGATCGTGGGGTACGCGAGTGCTCTGCGGATCTGCTGGCCCGTCTCGATGTTGCGTTCGAGCATGTCGGCAAGATGCGATGCGACGGGGCCGATCTGACCGGTTGATTCCGCGGAGCGGAGCGTCTCGATGTACACCTCTCCGAAGATGTGCTTGTACTTCGAGAATGCGACCGTGATCTTCTCACCGGTCTCGATCATGTTCGCGATGTCAAAGATCATGTCGCGCAGAGCCGGGTTTTTCTCGTGCTCGGCGATCGACATCAGCCCGCGCCCGATCGGGATACTGGCCTCAACGAGCACGCTCATCTCGCGCGTGAGCGTGGCGATCTCGATCGCGGTCACGCGGCGGGTGGTGAGCTGCAAGCCACGGCTGCTGGCCTGCCTGACCGTCAGCGGGGTCAGTCCCTGGTCGATGAGCTTCTTGAACGCGGCCTGATCATTGCCCGCATCGATCCGACCCGATCGGCGGGTACCGTCGACATCGAGTGCCTGATATTTGAAAGTAGTCGTTGCCATGGATCTCTCCGCGGTCAGGCGCTGAGTCTGTAGTTCGATGCCCCCTCGACGGGAAGCTTGATATCGATCGTTGCATGAAGCTTGCGGACTTCCTCGAGGCTGGTGATGCCCATCCGCGCCTTCTCGATGCCGTCCTCAAGCATCAGCCGCATCCCCTCTCCGCGTGCGAACTCGAAGATCTCGCTCGCGTTCGCCCCGCGGTCGATGAGCTCCCGCACGCCGGTTGTTGCACACAGCAGCTCGTAGACACCGATCCGGCTCCGGTACCCCAGGTTCATGCACTTCGGGCAGCCGCTTCCCATCGAGAACGATTCGTTTCCATTCAGCTCAATATTCAGCTCGTGCAGCGCTGCCTCGTCGGGCGATACCGGTTTGGCGCAATCCTGACAAACACGCCGCACGAGTCGCTGGGCGAGCACACCCAGGAGCGCGTTGTTGATCGCGAACGAGGGCACACCAAACTCGAGCAGGCGGGGAATCGCGCCGATCGCGTCATTGGTATGCAGTGTCGAGAAGACAAGATGACCTGTCAGCGCGGACTGGACCGCGATCTTGGCGGTCTCCTCGTCTCGGATCTCGCCGAGGAGTATATCATCCGGGTCTTGGCGCAGCATGGATCTGAGCGCGCTGGCGAATGTCAGGCCGATCTCTGAGTTAGCCTGCACCTGACGGATCAGCGGGAGACGGATCTCGACCGGGTCCTCGATGGTCATGATGTTGCGCTCGGGCGAGTTGATCT
>CAYQRD010000156.1:1182-2198 GCA_964419845.1 uncultured Phycisphaeraceae bacterium | reverse complement strand
AAACCCCGAACTGCTCAAGATGGCCGAGCATCTCTCTGATGATCAGATCAAGAAGATGAACCGCGGCGGTCACGATCCGGAAAAAGTCTACGCCGCCTTCAAAGCAGCCACCGAACACACCGGTTCGCCGACAGTCATCCTCGCCAAAACCATCAAAGGTTACGGCCTGGGTGAAGCCGGCGAAGGCCGCAACGTGGCTCACAACGTCAAAAAAGCCAACGAAGAAGAACTGCGTGACTTCCGCTCCCGCTTCGGCATTCCGATTCGCGACGAAGACGTCAAGAACACACCGTTCTACCGTCCCGAAGAAGGCAGCCCCGAAATGCAGTACCTGCAGGCACGGCGGCAAGAACTCGGCGGTTACCTGCCCGAGCGGAAACCCACGGAAGAACGCCTGGAAACTCCCACGCTGGAATCGCTGGGCAAGTTCATGGACTCCATGGCCGGCAAGAAAGGTTCCACCACCGGTGCCCTGGGCATCCTGCTGGCGACCCTGCTGCGTGACAAAGTCGTCGGCAAACGTATTGTGCCGATCATCCCTGACGAAGCCCGTACCTTCGGTATGGAAGGCCTCTTCAAGCAGTGCGGTATTTACGCCAGCCAGGGACAGTTGTACGAACCGGTCGACCGCGATCAGCTGATGTACTACAAGGAAGCCAAAGACGGCCAGATCCTCGAAGAGGGGATCAACGAAGCCGGTGCGATTTCTTCCTTCATCGCTGCAGGAACCGCCTACTCGAACCAGGGCGTGAACATGATTCCGTTCTACGTCTACTACTCGATGTTCGGCTTCCAGCGGGTTGGCGATCTCGTCTGGGCCGCCGCTGATTCCCGTACCAAGGGCTTCCTGCTCGGTGGTACTTCCGGCCGCACCACCCTGAACGGGGAAGGTCTGCAGCACCAGGATGGTCACAGCCACATCATGGCATCCACCGTTCCCACCCTGCACGCCTACGATCCCGCTTACGCTTACGAGCTGGCGGTCATCATTCAGGACGGCATGCGACGCATGTATC
>CAYQRD010000156.1:0-1172 GCA_964419845.1 uncultured Phycisphaeraceae bacterium | reverse complement strand
ATGTATCAGGAAGGCGAAGAAATCTTCTACTATCTCTCCGTCTACAACGAAAACTACGAAATGGCTCCGATGCCCGAGGGCGACGACGTCGTCGATGGCATCATCAAAGGGATCTACAAATTCCGTTCCCTGGAAGCCGACAAACCAGCCGTCGACGCTCGTCCGCAGCTGTTCGGCAGTGGGCCGATTCTCCGCGAAGTACTGCGGGCCCAGGAAATCCTGGCCGAGAAATACCAGATCGCTACCGATGTCTGGAGCGTCACCAGCTACAACGAGCTGGCCCGCGACGTCAAAGATGCGGAACGTTACAACCGTCTGCACCCCGATGCAGAACCTCAGAAATCATTCCTGGAAACGACCTTTGAAGGCGTCGCAGGCCCCTTCATCGCTTCCAGCGACAATATCAAAATTGTCGCTGACCAGATCCGTGAAGGCATCCCGGGTAACTACTGTGTACTGGGAACCGATGGCTTTGGTCGCAGCGAAACCCGTGAATCGCTCCGCCGTCACTTCGAAATTGACGCAGAGAACGTGGTGCTGGCAACACTCGTCGAACTGGCCGACGAAGGCAAGTTCGATAAATCGAAGTTACCCGCCATTATCCAGGAACTGGGCATCGATCCGGAGAAAGTCAATCCTCGACTGGCCTGATCCCGGTGCACCTGACCCAGTGACAACGGTTCAAACCAAACATTACCATCATCAGATAGAACGATAAGACATGGCTACTGAATTTAAACTTCCAGAAGTAAGCGAGGGCGTGGAAACCGCCGATGTCGGACAGATCTCTGTTGCCGTCGGCGATACCGTCGAACAGGGACAGCTCCTGATGGACATCGAGACCGATAAAGCGGTCGTCCCTCTTGAATCTCCCTACGCAGGTGTAATCAAAGAACTGAATGTTTCCGAAGGGGATTCCGTCGCGATCGGCACCGTGCTGCTCTCCATTGATGAATCCAACGGTGCAGCTCCCGCTCCTGCCAAAGCAGAAGCTCATGCTGAAGCAAAAGAAGAAAAGCCAGAACCGGCAGAATCCAAATCGGCTCCCGAAGCAGAAAGCAAAACGGAACCGACACTGTCTGCACCTGCCAAGTCGCAGCCTCAACCGGCTGCCGGATCCTCCGACGACAAAGCTCCTGCTCCTGCAGGTCCTGCGACCCGGAAAATGGCCC
>CAYQRD010000155.1:0-2218 GCA_964419845.1 uncultured Phycisphaeraceae bacterium | reverse complement strand
TATCGTTCCCATCAAAAAGCCCCGCATGCTCGGCATGTTGCGCTTGTGCGCCGCGGATACCGTCAAGGCCATCAGAAACGAACTCATCAAAAGAATGAAGGAGCTGAACCCGGTCAGCTCGATACTGAATATCTCGGTGGGATCCACCACCCCGGGATACACCTTGCGGTAAATCAAATGGGTGCTGATGAGCGTCCCAAAAAACATGCAGTCCGATGCAAGAAAGGCCCACATCGCCATCTTCTTGTTCTCAATCCCCGTCGACGTCTGCTTCAGCGCCTCCAGTGGGTCCATATGTGCCGCGTGATCGCTCATAATTCCTTTTGTGTCGAAAGTTGTCGCTGACGAATGGCCCTCGCTTTAATGCTCATCGGCTGCCGCTTCGCAGTCCTTCAATTCCTCATCGCTTGGGTGCAGATGATACCCACCCGGACCCTCAAGGGCCCAGCCAAAGATCCCCACAAAGGTCAAAACCAACCCGGGTACGCACAGGTGCAGCAGGGAGACATCCACCTCCGAAGTGATGAAGGGTAAGAAGGCTTCCAACGGCTGACCATGAAAGACCATCCCCAAAGAGGCCACGAACAGCCCGATTGCCACCACCAAAGGCCACCAGGATTGATCCGGCATGTGAATCCCGTGCGCTCCGGGGGCCACCTTGGTCATTCGCTTTTCCTGCGGCCCGTACTTGTTCTCCCACGCCTGGTCGCGTGAGCGGACAATCGGGTTGAAGGCAAAATTGTACGCCTTTGGCGGGCTCGCCGTCTCCCATTCGAGGGTCCGGGCGTCCCAGGGATCCTGGGCCGCGGGCTTGCCCTTGAAGCAGGTGTAGGCCACCTTGAGAATCACCGCGAGAATCCCAAATCCTAAAATGAGCGCCCCGATCGTCGACCAGAAGTTGGCTTCACCCCATCCCATTTCTGCCTTGTAGGTGTGCGTCCGGCGCGGCATGCCCGTCATTCCGAGGATGTGCATGGGAAAAAAGGCCATGTTAAACCCGATGAACACGGTGTAGAAAAACACCTTCCCAAGCGACTCGTTCAGCATCTTCCCCGTCACCTTCGGAAACCAGTAGTAAATCCCGCATATCAGGGCGAAGATCGACCCGCCAATCAAGACGTAGTGGAAATGCGCCACCACGAAATAGGAATCCTGCTGTTGCGCATCCACCGGCGGGGAACTGTGCATGATCCCGGTGAAGCCCCCCATCATGAACATCCAGATGAAGCCCAGCGCATACAACATCGCCGTGGTAAACCGGATCTTCCCTCCCCACAAGGTCCCGATCCAGTTAAAGATCTTCACCCCCGTCGGAATGGAAATCAACATCGTCAGGAAGGCAAAGGCCGATGTCGCGACAATACCAAGGCCCGTCGTGAACATGTGGTGACTCCAGACCGCGAAACCGAGAAAACCGATCACCGCACCGGAAAAGATCACCAAGGGATATCCAAAGAGTGGCTTGCGCGAAAACACCGGCAACACCTCCGAGACGATACCCATCGCCGGCAGAATCAAAATGTAGACTTCCGGGTGTCCGAAGATCCAGAAGAGGTGCTGCCAGAGAATCGGCTTCCCGCCACCGGCCACTTCAAAGAAATGCGTCCCGAAATGCCGGTCAAACATCAACTCCACAAGGGCAATCGTAATCGCCGGAAAGGCCAGAATGATCAAAAACGAGGTCACCAGCGTCATCCAGGTGAACACCGGTAAGCGCATCATCGTCAGTCCCGGTGGACGCATATTGATGATCGTTGTGATAAAATTAAAGGACCCCACGAGGGAGGCGATCCCCAGAACCTGCAACCCGAGTATCCAAAAATCCGTCCCCATGTCCGGGCTGAATTGACGGGCCGTCAGCGGCGCATACCCAAACCAGCCAATGGCCGGGGCCCCACCCTGGAAAAACCAGCTCATGTTGATCAGGATGCCCCCAAACAAAAACGCCCACAATCCAAGGGCGTTGAGCCGCGGAAAGGCCACATCCCGCGCACCGACCTGCAACGGCATGATGTAATTAAAAAAGGCCGCACTCAACGGCATCACCGCGAGAAAAATCATCGTCGTCCCATGCATCGTGAACAACTGATTGTACGTCCGGGCATCGATGAGGTCGTTTTCCGGCTGCATCAGCTGAAGCCGGATAATCAAGGCTTCCACCCCGCCAACAAGGAAGAAGAAGAGCGCTGCCACCGCGTAGCCAATGCCAATCTTCTTG
>CAYQRD010000154.1:0-2224 GCA_964419845.1 uncultured Phycisphaeraceae bacterium | reverse complement strand
ACCGCTTGTTTCCTTATGCGACATCAAACCCCGGGACCTGTGATGCCGGTACGGGCACATTGATCACGAACCATACCGGCTGGCTTTACCTGCTACCCTTCATGGATCAGGCAAACCTCTACAACCAGTACAATTTCAGTGCTGCCAGCGGCGATCGAAAAGACTCCGGAAACAGCCCACAGCCCCTGGCTGGGGGAGGCGCTGTGGCCAGTGGTAACGCTGTTTTGGGGACAAACATTATTCCGATTCTGATCTGCCCTTCCGATGATGGTGGTGCAGTCTATGCTCCTGCGAGTTCAGCATATGGAACAGGGGCCGCTAACTCGGCCCGCACGAGCTATGGATTCAGTGTCACCAATGCCCACGACACGGGAGCGTGTAACATGTGGACTCTGGAAGGCAAGACAACGCGTGCCATGTTCGGGATTAACTCGAACTGCCAGATCCGCGATATCAAGGATGGTACCAGTAACACGATTGCTGTCGCTGAAACGACCCTGGATGTCGATGACGGCGAATGCCAGTCCTGGGCCGCTGCCTCACACGTGGGGCTGGGAACGAATTTCAAGTCGAGCCGGGGTATTAATGAATTCCGTTGCTGCACCTGGAGAACTCCGCCTATGCAGCAGTTTCAGCCTGGCCGCCTTGGTGAATGGGGCGATCCTGGCAGTACTCATACAGGCGGGATGCATGTGCTGATGGGCGACGGAGCCGTGAGATTCGTCAGCGAAAACATCGACACGACAACCCGTAATAATCTGGCGAATATCTCTGACGGAAACGTTCTGGGAGAGTTCTAATTTTAAATTCCAGAGTCAGATCTGGTTGTTCTCCTTCGTCCTGCAACCGGACGGAGGAGGACTGTCTATTTCTCCCTTTCCAGGGTGGAATCAGATGGGCTGGATCTGAAGAAGCAGTGTGACTGAGTAACCAACGTTGAATTCACATCTGACAAGATTGAAAGAAAGACGCATGTTGAAATTGAATAGACAGATTGCCGTTCTGCTGATGACTGTCGGCGTACTGAGTGGTTGTGGTGGTCACACTTCAGAAGTCCCCGATGACCTTGTTCCTGTTACCGGAACCGTGAAACTGGATGGCGAGCCGAAAGCGAATATTACGGTTATCTTTAATCCTGGTAAGCAAACCGCTGGAACGGGTGGGTATGGTGTCACCGATCAAGATGGTAAGTACACTCTGACTCACCGCAGCAATCAGCCTGGCGTGGAACCGGGAGAGTATATTGTTACTTTCTCTATGATGGGTCTGCCGGACGGAAGTCCCATTCCTGAAGGGAAAGATGCGGCCGATGTGGGTGCAGTGCAGTTGCTGCCTGAGAAGTACACAAATCCTAATCGTGAAATGAATCTGACCATCGCTACGGTGGCAGCGCCCTCCGCAACTCTGGATTACGAAATTAAATCAAAATAAAGTTCGCAACCAGAAATACCTCAGTCCCGAAAGATCTGGGGTCAGTTTACATCGCGCATTGAATGTCAGGGAGGTTGGTTCCAACCTCCCATTTTTTATGGATTTAGAGAATAATTCCTATTCACCTGAATGCGTTGTTGGCTGGGGTACTGGTTGTTCTATATGCGAGCAGGCAAGACTGGTTGACTTTGAGACCAGAGGGATGCGTTTCACACTTCTGTCAACGAAATGTCGAAAAAGTTAACGAACCTCAGAAAAATGATTGACATATTGAAAGCCCCAATAACATAATAAGAATTATTAATCATCTCTTCATATCTAGTTTCAGAGATGAAATTCCCTTCTGACTTTAAAATCGTCTAATCATAAATTCGTTTTGTGTTGTTTCAGTATTCACTAAGTTCTTAGTGTCGGCACATACAATTTCATGCTGTGTGATTGTTGATTCATCGTTCTTTTCAGCTTCTATTTCATGTCCAGAATCAGTTAGACAATTGCGCATTTTAAAATCTGTTTGAGCCCGCACTGAAGCGTATTTATACCTCATTTCTTTTCTTTTTTCCGGAGGTGGAAAATGCTGCAGCTCAAAAAAAGGCGTGCGTTCACACTGATCGAATTGCTGGTCGTCATCGCGATTATCGCAATTCTGATCGCTCTCTTGTTACCTGCCGTTCAGCAGGCCCGTGAAGCAGCCCGTCGCTCGACTTGTAAAAACAATCTGAAGCAGATTGGACTGGCCCTGCACAACTATCATGATGCACACAAGGTATTCCCATATTCTGTGTCGCATGCG
>CAYQRD010000153.1:0-2224 GCA_964419845.1 uncultured Phycisphaeraceae bacterium | reverse complement strand
CATCGGGGTCGTAGGCCCGACCGCGTTCGTTGACGGGGGGTGTTCGGTAGTTCTGTTGATGCATTGTGGCGTCGACCATGCCCAATTATCCCGGAGCGGGACCATTCCCGCAAGGGATCATTGGGATTCGGGGTCGTGGATTTCAGCGGGAAACAACTTTGGTTCAGTGCCCGAAGAGGTTTTTCTCGGCGAACATGCCCTTTTCTTCGAAGTAGGTCAGGGCGTCGTCGACGGAATCGAAGACCTTGGTGGCCGTCTCGGTGATGAAGGGCGAGGGGTTTTTGGAGGGCTTCCAGACGACATAGACCTCTTTGGCGTGCTCCCAGGCGTGCTGGAGTTCGCGTTCGACGCCCGAAGATAGGCCGGGGATGATCTTGCCGGACTCGGACTTGAGCTCGGGGACGAAGGAGACGATCATGTCGGCCTGATCGATGAGCTTGAAGTCGCGCATGTAGATCTGGCCGTCGATGTCGCCGGCGATGTCGAGGACCTCGCGGGTGCGCATCTTGATGGGCTCGGCGCCCTTGTCCAAGCCGCCGAGTTGGATGGGTTTGTGGTCGAAGAAGTCCTTGCCGTCCTTAACGGCTTCGAGTGCGCGGTCGAGGAGGAGTTTTTCGTCGACATCGCCGGGGTCGAAGCAGATGAAGTGCTCGGCGAGCTTCATGCGGAAGGCGTCGATCTCTTCCATGACCTCGGGCATGTCGATGACATGGCTCATCGGGAAGGAGGGGTAGACGCGCTTCATGTCGGGGCGGCACATGAGTTGGAAGAGGGTTTTGGAGGTCTGGGAGAAGCGCCCGCGGGAGACGATGTAGAACTTGGAGCCGGGGATGGCCTGGGCCATGAGCTCGGTGGCGAGGATCTCTTCTTCGCGCCAGACCATGCAGTCCTTGAGGGTGGCGTCGATGTCGTGCTCGGCGTGGAGGCGCTGGTGGACGACCTCGATGTTGTCGACGAGGCAGACGAAGAGGTCGGGTGCGAGCTTGGTGATCTGGTCGAAGTCGAAGGCGGGGAAGAGCCCGTGACGCCAGCGGAAGGTGGCGTGGGTGTTGACGAGGGCGTGGTCGTGGTTGGGCGCATCGGAGATGATGTCCTTGAAGGCGGCGCGGCGGAGTGAGGTGAGGCGGGAGATGGGCAGGTCGAGGATGCGTCCGCCTCGGATGTCGGGCGCTTCGTCGTACATCATGTTGCCGACATGGAACATTTCGATGGCCTCGCCCTGTGAGGCGGCGAAGTCGCTGACCTCGTTGAGGTATGACTTCTTGTCCATTCCGACTTGGCCTGTGACGATTGCGCGCATGTGTGCCTCTCCGTGATTTATGGGGGGGGGAATGGTAGGCGCAAGTCGTGGGGAGATCGGGGGTTGGTGGCACGGGCGTCTCGCCTGTGCGATCCTTCATTCGCTCCAGGGAAGAGCACAGGCGAGACGCCTGTGCCACCGGTTCATCTGGATTCGGACGCTACAATGGGGTTCGCTGTCACACTACTGCTTTCTGGAGCGATTTATGGCCATTCTCGTCAATAAAGACACCAAAGTCATCTGCCAGGGCATCACCGGCAGCTTCGGGGCGCTGCACACCAAGGGGTGCTTTAACTATGGCACGCGGATGGTCGGCGGCGTGACCCCGGGCAAGGGTGGGCAGAAGGACGACAACGGGCTGCCGATCTTCAACACGGTGCGAGACGCCGTCGATGCGACGGGTGCCGACGCGACGATGATCTTCGTGCCCCCGGCGTTCTGCAGCGACGCGATTCTGGAGGCGATGGACGCGGGGATCCGCCTGATCTGCTGCATCACCGAGGGTGTGCCGGTCAATGACATGATCATGGTGCGGCGGATCATGGACGATCGCAACGCGGCGGCGCGTGGTGCCGACTCGGCGCACAGCAAAGAACTCTTCACGCTGATCGGGCCCAACTGCCCCGGCGTGATCACACCCGGCCCCAAGACCGGCGACGACACGGCCGAGTCGCACTACACCAATGCGGGGTGCAAGATCGGGATTATGCCTGGCTACATCCACACGCATGTGAGCGAGGCGGCGACGGGCAAGGCCGTGGGTATTGTGTCGCGCAGCGGCACGCTGACCTATGAAGCGGTCTGGCAGACCTCGCAGCTGGGCATCGCGCAGTCGACCTGCGTGGGCATCGGCGGCGACCCGGTGCGTGGGATCAACCACATCGACTGCATCCGCATGTTTGAGGAAGACCCCGACACGCACGG
>CAYQRD010000152.1:0-2232 GCA_964419845.1 uncultured Phycisphaeraceae bacterium | reverse complement strand
TACTGTGCAACTCTTTGGAGGAGTTTTTATGAAAATCGTTACAACGTTTCGAAACCTGGTTAAACCACTGGCCGCCACTCTCGCCGCGGCAACACTCAGTATCGCCGCGCAGGCGGCGGAACCCCTGAAAATCGGCTACAGCGACTGGCCTGGCTGGGTGGCCTGGGAAGTGGCCATCGAGAAGGAGTGGTTTAAGGAAGCTGGCGTCGATGTTGAATTCGAGTGGTTCGACTACGTCGCCTCCATGGACGCGTTTGCCGCCGGCAAACTGGACGCCGTGGCGATGACCAATGGCGACACACTGGTCACCGGTTCCTCGGGTGCCCAGGGTGTCATGATCATCGTGAACGACTTCAGCAACGGCAACGATATGATTGTGGCCAGCCCCGGCATTACCTCGGTCGCCGAGTTGAAAGGCAAAACGATCGGTGTGGAAGTGGGCTTTGTGGGCCACCTGTTGCTGCTGAATGCACTGGAAACCGCAGGCCTGACAGAAAGCGATGTGACACTGGTCAACGTTCCCACGAATGAGACACCGCAGGTGCTGGCCTCCGGTGACGTCGACGCAATCGTCGCCTGGCAGCCCAGCTCCGGACAGGCCCTGTCACAAGTGCCCGGCTCAACCGCCGTCGCCACCTCTAAAGATGCGCCGGGCCTGATCTACGATGTTCTGGCCGTCAGCCCGTCGTCACTCGCGAGTCGCAAAGCCGATTGGGAGAAAGTGGCAGCCGTCTGGTACAAGGCCGTGGATTATATCTATGACGAGGAAACACAGGCCGATGCCCTGTCTATTATGGCTGCCCGGGTTGGCGTACCCGCCGACCAGTACAAGGCCATTCTGGATGGCACCAAAATCCTCAGCCTCGAAGAGGCGCAAGCGGTCATGCAAAAGGGAGACGGCATGGAGTCCCTGTACGGTTCGAGCAAAATTTCAGACGATTTCAACGTGAAGTACGAAGTCTATGCAGAGCCACAGGTAATCGACACCTATATAGACCCTTCCATCACATTGGGGATGTAAGCACTCCCAACTGGAGCCCCGCGCAAGCGGGGTAAACAGACTGATACGCACAAGGGTTTTCACATGTCGCAATCGACGCCGTGGTTTGCCGTACGGCAGGCGCTGACCAAAAAACAGGTCACGACTCTCACCTTATTGTCATTTTTCTTGCCAATACTGCTGTGGTCACTGGTCAGCTATGTGCCATTCCTGTGGCACCCAAAAGTAGAAATTGTGGAGCCGGGCTCCATCACCTGGCTCCAGCCCGGGATGATGGTGGACAAGGCGGTCTTCAACGAGCAACGGCGCCTGGCCACGGAGCAACAGTCGGCATTGCCGCAGGGCAACGGCGCAAATCCTATCTATCTGCCAGCGCCGCACGAGGTGGCAATAGCGTTCTACACTGCATTCACAACTGAGCCGACGCGCAGCAGTGAACAGTGGCTGCATGAAAGCCTGTGGCACAGCATACAGATCATATTCTGGGGGTTTACCCTGTCGTCGCTGATCGGCGTGCCGCTCGGCGTACTATGCGGCACCTATGTCGCGATCTCCAAACTGCAGGAACCCTTTATCGAGTTCTTCCGCTATTTGCCGGCGCCGGCATTTGGTGCACTGGCAGTCGCCATACTGGGTATTCACGACGGCCCCAAAATCGCCATTATCTTTATCGGAACGTTTTTCCAGCAGGTACTCATTATTGCCAACACCACTCGCAAGCTGGACGTCGCGCTACTGGAGGCGGCGCTGACACTGGGCGCGAAGAAATTTCAGCTGCTATTCCGCGTGGTGATACCGGGCATCCTGCCGGACCTGTTCCGGGACCAGAGAATCCTGCTCGGGTGGGCCTGGACCTATTTGATTGTCGCCGAGCTGATCGGTACCAGTTCGGGCATAACCTGGTTTATTACCCAGCAGGCCCGCTACAAGAACTTCGAGAACGTCTATGCCGCCATCATCATGATTGGCATCATCGGTGTGGTGACCGATATTTTGCTGGCCAAACTCGGCAAGCGTTTATTTCCCTGGGAAAAAGAACAGGTAAAGGCCTGAGCCAATGACTACGATTCAACTACCCAGTTATCTGGACAAAAGCGAGGCGGTGACCGCCCGCTTTGAAAAACTGAAACAGCGTGAGGTCATACTGGAAGTCAAACACCTCGGCAAGCAGTTCAACTCGCAGCAGGGGCTGGTAACCGCACTCAAGGATATCAACTTCAAAACCCACAGGC
>CAYQRD010000151.1:0-2240 GCA_964419845.1 uncultured Phycisphaeraceae bacterium | reverse complement strand
AGCCTACCTGCGACTCAAACGGCTCTACAAACTGCTGGGCCACGAAGACAATGTCTCGCATTTCGTCGGTCCGACTTATCATGGCTACTCGCAGGAAAACCGGGAAGCCATGTATGAATGGTTCAACAAAGCCACCGGCATTTCGGATGAAGACAAAGAGCCCAAGCTGACTATCGAAAAAGATGAGACGCTCTGGTGCACCCCCAAAGGTTCTGTCGCCGATCTCGGCTCGAAACCCATTCATGAATTCACCGCCGAGCGCTCGCGGGAACTGGCGAAGCAGCGGAAAATCAAATCGGGTGCCGCCCTGCAATCCGCTGTCGCGGAAACACTCAGGCTGAAGCATGTCGAGGGTACTCCCGATTACCGCATTCTGCGCAATCGCGGCGGCAAAGGTTATCCCG
The DNA here is from genome assembly GCA_964419845.1 of uncultured Phycisphaeraceae bacterium. Lineage (GTDB taxonomy): Bacteria > Planctomycetota > Phycisphaerae > Phycisphaerales > UBA1924 > UBA1924. The sequence continues at coordinate 1,836 of CAYQRD010000151.1, read as the reverse complement.
CGAAGTATGCCATCACTTACGCGGTCGAAACGGAACCGGGAATCCAGGCCGTCGTGTACCGCGTTTCCGACGAGCGCCTCTATTCGCGTCCGCCTCAGAATGCCGGCAAAAAAGCAACACTCTACCTCTCGCACGTATCGGCCGATGCTGAACTCAAGGAAGAACCGCTGCTGAAGACCGCCAGCCAGGATAAAGAGCGCGTGCTCTACACCTGCGATGTGCGGGGAATCGGGGAATCGCTGCCCGATACCACCAACCCGAATTCCTTCTTCACCCCTTACGGTAGCGACTACTTCTACGCGGCTCACTCTGTGATGCTGGACGATCCTTATCTCGGCCAGAAAACGTTTGACGCCCTGCGTGTCCTCGACTGGCTCGCTGCCAACGGGCATACCGACGTACATCTGATTGGTCGGGACTGGGGTGCTCTGCCGGCGACCTTTGCCGCCCTGTTCTCACCTCACGTCAAGCAGGTCACGCTGAAAAATGCCCTGACATCCTTCAGTGATGTCGCCGAAACGGAGCATTATCACTGGCCTTTATCGACGCTGGTGCCGAATGTACTGACGAGCTTCGATCTACCCGAATGCTATGCTGACCTCAAGCGCAGTAAAGGTTTGACGCAGATCGCTCCCTGGGGAGCAAAAGGCGCTGACAGTTGAGAAGACGGCTAAACAGCCTTGCATCTTCACCTGAGTGCCCGCCACAATAGAGGTACGTATTCAGGCGGGCGTCATTTCTTTCTCCGATACAGGAAACTGACAACACTGTGAGCAGCGATCCTCCGATGGAAGCTTCCGATCTGGAAGCCGTCGAAAAATTACACCAGGCCTACGAACGACTTCTAAAGGAAGTGAACCACGTCGTGATTGGCCAGCACAAGGTCGTCGAAGAGTTGATGATCTCGCTGCTGGCAGGCGGACATTGTCTGCTGGTAGGAGTTCCGGGGCTGGCTAAAACACTCATCGTTCACACCCTGGCTGACACATTGAACCTCTCGTTCAACCGCGTGCAGTTCACGCCCGACCTGATGCCCGCCGACATCACCGGGACTGACGTGATTCAGGAAGACAAAATCACGGGCAACCGCGATTTTAAATTCCTGGCAGGCCCCGTGTTTGCCAACGTGGTTCTCGCAGACGAGATCAACCGTACGCCTCCCAAAACGCAGGCAGCCCTGCTGGAAGCGATGCAGGAGCATCAGGTCACCGCGGGGGGACGAAAACACAAACTGCCGGTTCCGTTCTTTGTACTCGCGACACAAAACCCGATCGAACAGGAAGGCACCTATCCGCTGCCCGAAGCGCAGCTCGACCGGTTCATGTTTGAAATCAAAGTCGAGTATCCTACCGAAGAAGAAGAGTTTGCCATCGTCAGGCAGACAACCTCGGATGAATCGTACGCGGTCCAAAAAGTTCTTGAACTGGATGAGCTGCTTTCCTTTCAGTCGCTGGTCCGTCGCGTTCCCGTAGCCGATCATGTGATCCGGTATGCAATGCAGTTCGCCCGCATGACGCGCATCATTGCCGCCGACGATGCCCGGGCGGCAGACATTCCCGATTTCATTCGCGAATATGTCAGCTGGGGTGCCGGCCCCCGCGCCAGCCAGAACATGGTCCTGGGTGCCAAAGCCCGGGCGATTCTGCATGGCAGACTGTATGTGAGCACCGACGACGTGCGTGCGGTTGCACATCCGGTACTCCGGCATCGCATCATCACCAATTTCAATGCGGAAGCCGACGGGATGTCTCCCGATAAAATCGTCGATCGCCTGATTGAACTCATCCCCGTCGATTCCTCGCAGGAAAAACTGGATGGACGATTACCACAAGTATT
>CAYQRD010000150.1:0-2276 GCA_964419845.1 uncultured Phycisphaeraceae bacterium | reverse complement strand
AGCGCCTACCTCGCCGTGCTCATCCTCGTGCTCCTCTGGGCCATGCTCGGCAACACCCCGGGCGGCAATGTCAGCTACCGCGAGCTCGCCTCCGCCGGTGCCACCAGCTTCGCCTGGATCGCCTACCTCCAGGTCGGGCTCATCTGCGTCATCGCCCCCGTGTTCATGGCCGGGGCCATCGCCCAGGAAGCCAACCCCAAGACCTGGGACATCATCCTCACCACCCCCATGTCCAAGCTCGAGATCGTGCTGGGCAACCTGCTCGGTCGTCTCTTCTTCGTGCTCGCCCTGCTCTTCGCGTCGCTGCCGCTCTTCGCCCTCACCCAGTTCTTCGGTGGCGTGCCCGGCAAATCCATCATCAACGCCTACATCGTCTCCGCCGGCGCCGCCACCCTCGTGGGCGCGATCGCCATCGCCCTCTCCGTGTCACGCCTTGCCGGGCAGCGGGCCGTCTTTACCTTCTATGTCTCGGTCGTCACCTACATCGCCACCACCATCGCCATCGACGCCTGGCTGCGATCGCGCGGCATGGGCATGGGCACCAAGGGCAGCGGCGTCACTCTCGTCACCGCCCTCAACCCGTTCCTGGCCATCCGCGCCCAGCTCTCGCCCACCAGCTACCCCAGCGCCGACCCCGGCGCGTTCGGCGGCTTGCGTGGTTTCATGCTCAGCTCACCCGCCGCCGCATGGAGCACCTTCTCCCTGCTCATCTCGCTGCTGCTTGTCGGGTTCTCCACCCTCACCGTCCGCAGCGGCGGGCTGCGACAGGTCACCCAGAACGCCAGCAGCGCCCCCTGGTACCGCAAGCTCTTCGGGCTGGGCACCGACGAAGAACACCGCCCGCCCCGCAGCGTCTGGAGCAACCCCATCGCCTGGCGCGAGGCAGCCGCCCGCAACGCCACCCTCGGACGCATGCTCGCCCGCTGGTCGTTCGTCACGCTGGGCGCCCTAACCGCCATTCTCGTCGTGGTCCTCTATCACCGCGGCACCCTGAGCATGATGGACTTCCAGTTTATCATCAAGTCCCTCGTCTTCACCGAGGTCTTCCTCATCGCGCTCGTCGCGCTCAACATGGCCGCCACCGCCGTGGCCGGCGAACGCGAGGACGGCACGCTCGATCTGATCCTCACCACCCCCATCACCCCCAAGATGTACCTCGCCGGCAAGCTCCGCGGGCTCGTCGCCTACCTGCTCCCGCTCATCGCCGTCCCCGTCTTCACCCTCTCGGTCGCGGGGCTCTATGCGCTCGCCGGCGGCCTGGGCAAGGCCGAGCTCGCCGCCTACCCCCACAAGGTCGTGGGCACCGGCATCACCCTCGATGTTCCCGTGATCATCCCCGAGGCCGGGCTCGTCCTCGCTGTCATGCTCATCCCCTTCATCGCCTTCTGTGTGATGATCGGACTGCACTGGTCGCTCAAGAGCAAGGGCACACTCTCCGCCGTCGTGGGCACCGTCGCCGTCGTCTTCATCACCTCGGGCATCCTGGGCATGTGCGGCTGGGCCAGCGCCAGCGACATGCCCGTCATCGGTCCCGCCCTGGCCATGCTCTCGCCCGCATCGCTCATCGATGCCATGATCTCGCCCGTCACACGACTCGACGAGACGATCAGCGCAAACACCGGCGGGGGCCTCAATGTCGCCCGCGCCGCCATGGCCATCGGCGCCGTCGTCAGCGCGGGGGTCTACATCGCCATCGTCTACGGCGTGCTGACCGCGATGGTGCGGAACTTCGATTTCACGGTCCGCAAGCTGGCCGGAACCAGATAATCGGGTACACCCACAACTTCATGCTTGGACCGGTTCAGCCCTTCAACTACCATGGGCGGATATCACATTGATGCATCACATTCCAAGGAGTCGCCCACCATGATCAAGCATGCCCCTGTCACACTCGCCCTGTGCCTCGCCGCCACCGCGATGGCCGACGACACCATCGACATCTCCGGGCTCGAATCGTGGGGGCTCGACGGCGACCCGCAGAACCAGAGCGGGGTCTTCTTCCCCGGCCCGCTCGACCCCGATCTCGGCTACATCATCCTGCGAATCGACTACGACATCACCATCCAGACATTCGGCAACTCGTGGTTCAGCGATCTCACCGTCCGCTTCGGCAACTCCGACGGCACCTTCCACGGCAGCTGGCCCGACACCTTCGTCCCCGGCGCCGGTGCCGACTTTGGTGGCATCCAACGCTTCACCGGCTCGTTCGAGACCGACATCCACCTCAACGAAGACGCCGAGTTCCATGTCGGGCTCTTCGAACGCTTCGATGACAA
>CAYQRD010000149.1:0-2307 GCA_964419845.1 uncultured Phycisphaeraceae bacterium | reverse complement strand
GAAGTCGTTGCTCGTCCCGGCGTTCATGCCCGACCCACCGTTCCCGGTGTAGATCGAATCGAACTCGTTCTTGATCGTGATGTCCGCCTGCTTGTCCTGGATCGCCGTCATCTGCGCCCGCATCTCACGAAGCTCGGGCGTGTCGTTGGCCGGATCCCAGGGGTTCGCGATCTCACCCTCATACATGCGCTTGTACTGCACATCGAGCGTGTACGCCCGCATCTTCTGGCGGATCTCAGTCAGCTGGTCGCGGTAGTCCTGGTCGAGTTGGGCGTCGCTGGTCCCGATCGAATCGGTCCCCTTGAACAGCAGATGCTCAAGCAGGTGAGAAACACCCGTAATGCCCGGGCGCTCGTTGGCCGAACCGACCGGAGCGATCCAGCCAGCGGTAATGACATTGGGCTGCTCATCGCGCGGCATGAGCAGGAACTTCATGCCATTATCAAGCGTGTACTCGATCGGCTGAACATTCTGGGCGACTGCCTGTGCAGTCAGTATCGTGGTGGCCGCAACAACCGCGGCATGCATGGCTCTCATGGAAGCACCTCGCAGGGGACTCTTGAGGACCGCCAGCACATGCTGACGGGAGTCAGATCATACCGATCTCCCCACAAAAAGATGCATCAGGCAGTGCGACTCGGCTGATTCTGGCTCATCCTCCGCCGAGTTCTGCGATCATGCAACGCACACTCCCACCCGCGACATACTCGATCGTGGGGATCGGGACCGCGACGACCTGCCCCAAAGATTTCAGGCGGGCCTGCTGCTCGCGGGTGAACCGGTCCCAGGCCGCCTTTGACATGGCAAAGACCACCTCGCCCTCGCTGTTCCTCAGTTCGAGGATATTGCCGCAGAAGTGTGCCATCTGATCGAGCGTGATCTCCATGATGTCACGCCCACTCTGCCTGAGTGACGATTCGACACTGTCATACTCATCGGGATCGGTGATCGAGGACAGACACACCACCTCGATCCGGCTGCCGATGCTCATGATCACATTCGTGTGATAGACAGGATTCCCCTCCTGATCGGCGGCATAGAAACGCACCACCCGGTAACCAACCTCTTCCGCCCACGCATCAAGCGCCTGATCCGTCGTCCGCCCTGATACGCACGCGTACGCGATCCCGTTGACCCGGTCGAGTACGAGCGAGCCCGTGCCCTCAAGGAACTCATCATCCCGTTCCATATCGCTCAGATCCAGGTGATCGGGACTCACCCCCGTGAATCGTGCGATCGCACCCAGAATCTCGGGGCGACGCTCGCGACGCCGGGCCGCGGCACACATCGGGTAGGTGACGAGCAACGGCTGCCTGCCCGATCCGAACTCGTGATAGGACACCCAGTTATTGGGAAAAACGGCATCGGGCAAGCCCAGCTCATCCTCAAAGACAAGCACCGAAACCCCCGCTTCCTTCAGCGCACCGGCGAGCGCATCAAACTCGTGCACGGCCTGCGCCTGCACGCGATCAGCCGTCTCAGTGGGTACACGCATGAACGAGTTCGTCTCCGCGGCCTCATTGTCACGAGCAAAGGCCGTGGGACGGATCATCAGGACACGCGATGCGGTCTGGCTGCATTCGGTCGTCATGGCACTATCATACATCAGCAACGCCACACCTCCCACCCGGATTCATACCCATGAGCAATCATGCCCCTGTCACCCTCCGCCCCGATCGCCCCCTGACCCCAGAGCAGATCGAGCTGGTCGCCCGCCATTCCCGGGCTGTTGAAATCAGTCCAGAGGCGGCAAAGTCTGTCACCGCATGCCGCGACCGACTCGAATCGGTCCTCGGCGACGGGCTGCCCCACTACGGGATCAACACCGGATTCGGCTCCCTCTCGCGCAAGCAGATCCAGCCCGACGAACTCGAGCAGCTCCAGCTCAATCTCATCCGCTCCCACGCCGCAGGGGTGGGCGAGCCGCTTCCCGAGGATGTCGTCCGGGCGATGATGCTGGTGCTCGCGGCATCGCTCTGCAGGGGCTACTCCGGGGTCCGCATCCGGGTCGTCGAACAGATCGTCACCATGCTCAACGCCGGCATCACCCCCGTCGTCCCCGAATCGGGCTCGGTCGGGGCCTCTGGTGACCTGGCACCACTCTCCCATGCCGTGCTCGCCCTGATCGGCGAAGGCGATGTCTTTCTCGCCGGGCGGCGTCGCTCGGCCGCCGAGGCCTTGACAGAACTTGGTATCGAACCCATCTCGCTCGTGGCCAAAGAGGGCCTTGCCCTCATCAACGGCACCCACCTCATGACGGCCCGCTTCGCCCTGATCGCCCGGGATCTCGATCGCGTGATCCACGCC
>CAYQRD010000148.1:0-2317 GCA_964419845.1 uncultured Phycisphaeraceae bacterium | reverse complement strand
GCGGGCTGATCAACGTGGTGGCGATGCTGATGTTCTTCACCTCCGTGACCATCACCCCGCTGGCCAAGGTAACCGCGCTCAGCTTTACCGCGCCGATCTTTGCCGCCGCGCTGAGCGTGCTGGCCCTGAAGGAGCGGTTTCGCGCGCATCGCTGGATGGCGCTGGCGGCGGGGTTCATCGGCATGCTGATCGTGCTCAGGCCCGGATTCGCGGTTGTCGAGACCGGCGCGCTTCTGGCGGTGGCGGCGGCGGCGCTCTGGGCGGTGGCAATGATCCTGATCAAGATGCTGTCGCGTACCGAAACCAGTGTCGCCATCGTCGCCTGGATGGGGATTTTCCTCTGCATCTTCTCGATCGGCCCGGCGCTCTGGGTCTGGCAACCGGTGCAGGGACAGGCGTGGTTCTGGCTGGTGCTGATCGGGGCGGTGGGCAGCCTGGCGCAGGTCTCGCTCAGCCAGTCGCTGAAGGAGGCGGACGCCACCGCGGTGCTGCCCTTCGACTTTCTCAAGCTGATCTGGACGGCGCTTCTGGGCGCGTGGCTGTTCGGCGAGGTGCCGGACCGTTTCACCTTCATCGGCGCCGGGGTGATCTTTGGCGCGAGCCTTTACATCGCGCATCGCGAACGCCGCCGCGCGCGGGTTCAGGCGAACCTGTAGGGTCCGCCGCGTTCCACCGCGCGCTGCCAGGCCGGGCGCGCATGGATCATCTCGACGAATTGCGCCAGTTTCGGCAGCCGCGCGCCGAACCCCTGCGCGATGGCCACCTCGGCGGGAAAGCTGAGCATCACGTCGGCGGCGGACAGCTCATCCAGCACGAAATGCCCGGACGGGCGGAGAACCTGTTCCATGTAGCCGAAATGGCTCGCCAGTTGATGTTCGATCCGGGGCTTGAGCGGCGCCGCCGCATCGCCCAGACGGCTGGTATAGAGGTTCAGAAGGATCGGCGTCATGGCGGAGCCTTCGGCGAAATGGATCAGTTCGAGATGCCGGACATAGTCCTCGCTGCCCGCGCGCGGCAGCAGGTGACGGCCGAACTTGCCGCAGAGATATTCCACGATGGCCCCGCTTTCGGCGATCCGCGTCTCACCATCGTCCAGCACCGGCGACTTGCCCAGCGGATGCACCGACATCAGTTCGGAGGGCGCGAGGTTGGTCACCGCGTCGCGGCTGTAACGGCGCAGGTCATAGTCGAGTTCGAGTTCCTCGAGCAGCCAGAGAATCCGCTGCGAACGTGAATCGTTGAGATGATGGACGACCAGCATGGCGTTCCCCCCCTGTCGGGCGCCAGAGTGCGCAATCGGGGCGGCAATGGCAAGGCCGGGCTTGGGTCAACCCGTGTCGGCGGCGCGTGACTGTTTCGCCAGATAGGCCATCAGCTGTGCCGGGGTCAGGTTGCCCACATCGACATCGGCGGCGCTCTCGTCCCAGTCGTGCCAGCCCGGGTTGTCCGGGTCCGCGCGCTGGAGGGACCGCAGCGCCTGAAGGCGCCGACGGCGCGCAAGCGAGACATAACTCCGCCCTATCATGGTTCGACCTTCTCCGGATTTCGACCTTGTCGGGGCGATAATGTGGCCGAAATGTGTCCGGGGAAACCGGCATGGTCGAAACGCATCGTTTCCGGGGCGGGAACGGGGGTCGAGTGTGCCGCGCGTATCCTTTCAATATCATAGGGTTAGCGGAAAGATGTCGCCTTGGTCCCGGCGCGGCGCGGCGCGCGGGCCGCCGCAACAATCGCCGGATCGTGGCGATTTTGTGGCGGAAACGGCGGTCGCTTGACAAACGGGTGCGTCGCTTTCCACACTCGGCATGCGCGGGTTGCCGGAGAGGTCGCATGACCCAGATCGCCAGAATAGCCAGTGCCGCCCTTGTCCTGGTGACAGCCGCCCTGCTGTTGCCGGGCTATGTGGCGCAATGGCGCGCGGCCGAACCGGTGGACGCGGGGTTCTACGTCACCGACCTGATAGAGCGGCGCGCGCGGGTGTTCGACGCCACGGGCAGGTTCGACCTGATTCCGGCCGGGGTGACATTGCAGGAGGTCGAGTATTTCACCTGCGCCCGCTCGTCCTCTGGCCCGCGCGAATTCGGCTGGCGCGGCGCACGCCCGGTGATCTGGGACTGCCCGGTGGTGTTCGTCACCGACGCGGGCCGCTTCTTCTACGCGGTGCGGCTGGAACCCTCGGACGATCCCATCGCGAAACTGTCGGACGAGGGCTACCGGACAATCGGAATCGACGTGCTGGAGGCGCGGGCGTTGCTGGAAGGGGTCGGGCGGTTGCCGGACGAAGGATAGGGAGCAAGCTTGCATCCCAGGAAACCCT
>CAYQRD010000147.1:0-2347 GCA_964419845.1 uncultured Phycisphaeraceae bacterium | reverse complement strand
GCAGGCACAACCACCAAGGTCAATGCAGTCGCAGTGATCATGCCACCGATCACCGAGATAGCCAGTGGTTGGTTGGTGTCTGCGCCGGCACCTAAGCCCAGTGCGGCCGGCAGCAGTGCAAAGATGACGGTAATGGAGGTCATCAGCACTGGGCGCAAGCGGGTTGGGCAGGCATCTTTCAATGCGGCCTCGATATCCATGCCTTCTGCGCGACGTTGGTTGGTGAAGTCGATCAAGAGGATCGCATTCTTGGCCACTAGGCCGACCAGCAAAATCAGACCAATCATCGAGTAGATGTTGAGGGTTTGTCCGGTCAAGTAGAGCGCGGTCACCCCGCCGACCACTGCGAGTGGTTGCGCCAACATGACATACAGCGGTTGGCGGAACGAGTTGAACTGGCTGGCGAGCACCATGTACACCAGAACCAGTGCAAGACCGAAAGCGAAAATCATTGCACTGCCGGTTTTTTCCATCTCCTCGGCTTGGCCTAGGAAGGTGATGCCATGTCCCGGTGAGAGAATTTCAATGGCTTCGTTCTTTACGATCGTCACGGCGTCGCCGAGGGGGATGGTTGGGTCGGCGAAAAAGTTCGCCGCATACTGCAAGTCGAGGCGGGCGATGCTGTCGGCGGCAAGACGATTTTCAAAACGCGCGATACTATCGGCGCGTACCAACTCACCACTCTTACTGCGTAGCCAGATCAGGGTTAACGGGTCGGCTTCACCGAGTTGATCAGTCTTGAATTTGACCCGGATGTCGTAACGCTCACCGTCGCCTGGATCTTCATTAAAGCGTGCGACGTTCTCACCGCCAATCAGCATGCTGATGGTTTCAGCCACATCGCGTGAGGAGATGCCGAGTTCAGCGGCGCGCTCACGGTCGATGCTCAGGCGCATTTGCGGCAATTCCACATCCAGATCCAGATCGATGTTGCCGAGATCGGGATTGCCTTGCAGCGCTGCGCGTAGCGCTTCAGCCTCATCGGCAACGCTTTGTAGGTTTAGGCCGCGCAGGGAGAACTGCAGTTTTTCGCCACGCAGTCCCGGAATTGCCGAAGGCGCACTTGGGAATGCGCGCACGCCAGCGATCTTGGCAAGACGTTTGCGCACATCGGCCATGATTTCTTTTTGATGGCGATCACGATCTTCGTCTGCAATCAGGCGAATGGAACCGCGACCGCTGTTGACTTGGCCTGCACTGCCGAGACCCACCGCTAAGAACCAGCCTTCGATCTCAGGTACTTCGCGCAACACCGCTTCAATCTCGCGCAAACGTTCTTCGGTGTATTCGATGTTGACGCCGATCGGTGCCTTGAAGCGTAGGCTGAAGCGGCCCTCATCTTCTTCAGGCACAAAGGTTTTGCCAAGCATCTGCATGAACAACGCACTTGGAATCAAGGTTGCGGCAGCGAGCAGGAGAATGAAGCGGCGACGACGTAAGGAGAAATCCAGAATGCGACGGTAATGACGTTCCAGCCAGAGGCTGATGCGCTCGAACAATGCATAAATCGACCAGTGCTCATGCACGGCACCGAGATGACGCGCGGCGATCATGGGCGTCAGGGTCAGTGACACGAACAAAGATACTAAGACGCCGAGGGTGATGACGACGGTCATGGATTCGAAGAAGCGGGCGATGATGCCTTCCATGAAGATGACTGGCGCGAAGATGGCAACCAAAGTCAGTGAGGATGCGGTGACCGCAAACACCACTTGCCGGGTCCCGCGCAAGGCGGCTTCTCGGGTGTCCGCTACGCCGTTTTCCCGCTGCCGCACAATGTTTTCCAGCACCACGATGGCATCGTCGACCACTACGCCGACCAACAACAGCAAGCCAAGCATGCTGATGGAGTTGAGGGAATAACCGCCGAATTGCAGCACGCTGACGGCACCCAACAGGGAGACGGGAATGGCGAGTGCGACGATGATGGTGGCGGAGAAGCTGCGTAAAAAGAACCACACTACGAAGGCAGCGAGGATAGTACCCGTAACTAGGTGCTCTTTGAGTGAGGCAATCATCTCGAGTACCGAGATCGATGCATCCGTGGAATACTCGATGCGCATGCCCGGCGGCAAGGTTGGGCGCACTTCTTCTTCCACACGTTCCTTGATCGCTTGCACGACGGCCACGGTATTGGCATCGCTGGTTTTCACAAAGCCGATGCCGACACTTGGATCACCATTGTGTGAGGCCACCGAACGATAGTCCTCAAGGGCATCGCTGACTTCACCGATGTCACGGGCGCGAATCGGTGCACCGTCACGCCATGCCACGATCATGCCCGCGAGTTCATCCACGGTGTGGGCTTCAAGGTCGAGGCGCATGACCCGTTCAGCGCCCTTGGAGG
>CAYQRD010000146.1:0-2381 GCA_964419845.1 uncultured Phycisphaeraceae bacterium | reverse complement strand
ACCCGCGGTGTAACCCGCAGGACCGGAGCCGATGATCAGAACGCGGGTATGACGGGTGGCAGACATGGCAGACCTCTTGCTGGATATGGTTCTGATATAGCCCCCCAACCCGCCGGTTGGAAGGGCCAGACGGCGCGTTCTATTGTTGCCGAAGTGTGAAATATTATTGCGCATCCGCGACAGAAAACGTAGTATTCGGCAAAATTGATGGGGAACCCGATGCCAGGCACGAAACTCGACGAAATTGACCGGATGATTCTGGCGCAATTGCAAGCCGATGGCCGCATGACCAATGTCGAACTGGCCAGCCGCGTCGGCATTTCCGCGCCGCCCTGCCTGCGCCGCGTGCGCACGCTGGAAGAACAAGGGTTCATCACAGGCTACCATGCCGATGTCAACGCCCGCGAACTGGGGTTCGAAGTGCAGGTTTTCGCCATGGTCGGGCTGGTCAGCCAGGCCGAGGCGGATTTGTCCGCGTTCGAGCGTAAATGCATCAGCTGGCCGCTTGTACGCGAATGCCACATGCTGAACGGCGAGGTGGATTTCATCCTCAAATGCGTGGCACCCGACCTGCGCACGTTTCAGCGGTTTTTGACCGAAGAACTGACCAGCGCCGACAATGTGGCCTCCGTCAAGACATCGCTGGTGATCCGCGGTGCCAAGGACGAACCGGGCGTGCCGTTCGACGTGCTGGAAGCGCGGCTGGCCCAGCAGGCCTGAACAAAAGAAAGGCGCCCGGATATACGGACGCCCTTCTCTTCACTTTGGGTTTCGCCGATGCGCGAACAGGTGGCGAAACCCGGGTGAAGCCTATTCGCCGCCGCCCAGCTGGTGGACGTAAGCCGTGACAGCGCGGATTTCCGCCTCTGACAAGCGGGTGCTCCATGGCGGCATGACGCCAAACCGCGCATAGCGGATCGTTTGTTCCAGCGTTTCAGGATCGCCGCCATATAGCCAGATCGCATCCGTCAGATTGGGCGCGCCTTGATTGCGGTCGCCCTTGCCTTCGTCACCATGGCAGGCGGCGCAATTGTCCAGAAACAATTCGCTGCCCGCAGCAGCCAGCGTCGCGTCATAGGTCTGCCCTGAAATCGCCAGCACATGGTTTACGACAGCGTCAATTTCACCGTTAGACAGGATCTCGTCAAAGGCGGTCATCATGGAATAACGCGCGTCCCAGTCTTCTTCGTTGCGGATGCCGTGACGGACCGTATAGGCGATGTTTTCGAAATCACCGCCCCACAGCCAATCGTCATCCAACAGGTTGGGATAGCCCACAGCCCCTGCCGCACCGGATCCGTGGCATTGCGAACAATTGTTGCGGAACACCGCAGCACCCGCCGAAGTGGCAAAGCGCATCAGGTCGGGGTTCTGGTCCAGCGTGTCCAGATCGGCACTGGCCAGTTGCGCCATGATGGCGCTGTTAGCTTGTTCAAAACGGGCGATGTCTTGGGCGACTTCACCGCGTGTCGAATAGCCGAGCATACCCGATGTGGCAGAACTGATCAGCGGCCAGGCGGGGAAGGCGATGGTATAGCCCACCCCCCAGACGATGGTGATATAGAAGGTCCACAGCCACCAGCGCGGCAGGGGATTGTTTAATTCCTTGATCCCGTCCCAGCTATGGCCGGTGGTATCCGTGCCGGTGACGTCGTCGATGTCCTTGTGGTCATGGCTGCTCATGATTGCAGCTCCTTTGTGTCGCGGGCCACGCCATCGGCATCTTTGCGCGGGGCGGGCCGGTCCTCGTTACGGAAGGGGATGTTGGCGGTATCGGCATATTGCGTACGGCTGCCTGGTCGCAGCACCCAGAGGATCACGCCGATAAAAAACGTGCCCATCCAGACCAGCAGCCAATTGTCGGCGATTTGCTGCAAAAGTGTTGGCGTTTCCATGCGCTGTCTCCTTACCGGCTGGCGTCTGGGGTAAAGGTCGAGAAGTCGACCGTCGTGCCCAGCATTTGCAGATAGGCGATCAGCGCATCCATTTCCGACACGCCGGGGCGGCCGTCGAAATTGCGGACTTGCGCGCCAGGATAGCGTGCCAGCAGATCGTCATAGGCGTCGGTATCAGGGTCTGCCTGTGCCAGCACATCGGCAGCCGCGACCGCGATCATATCCTCGGTGTAGGGCACGCCGACGATAGTATGCGTGCGCACCAGATCAGCGGTATGGTCCGCGTTGACGTACGTATCGAGCAGATAGGCATAGCCCGGCATGATCGATTCCGGCACCACGCTGCGCGGCGCGATCAGGTGGTCCAGATGCCAGGCGTCCGAATATTTGCCGCCCACGCGCGCCAGATCGGGGCCAGTCCGTTTGGACCCGCATTGGAACGGATGGTCATACATCGATTCCGCCGCCAGCGAATAATGGCCATAG
>CAYQRD010000145.1:0-2427 GCA_964419845.1 uncultured Phycisphaeraceae bacterium | reverse complement strand
CTCAACGAGAAGATCCTCGCGCGTGGGACGACGATCACCAAGCGGTTCTTCACGATCGACACCAAGGCCTACGAGGCGGGGGCGCTCGACGAGAAGACCAAGGAGCTGCTGGGGCTATCCGCGTCGATGGTGCTGCGGTGCGACGACTGCATCGCCTACCACATCGACCAGTGCGTCAAGGCCGGGGCGAGCGACGAGGAGCTGTTCGAGACCTTCGATATTGCGCTGATCGTGGGCGGCTCGATCGTAATCCCGCACCTGCGCCGAGCGGTGGCGTTCCTGGATGAGTGCCGCGCGCACAACGGCGGTGCGTCGTGAGCGATGAGCAGCGGGTGACGCTCGGGGACGGGCGCGAGGTGATCATGCGGCACTCGCGGCAGGGCGACGCGGAGCGGGTGCACGACTACATCTGCGCCCTTGGTCGCTCGACCGACATGATCCTGACCTACGCCGACGACCTGCCGCCGATCGAGCGGATCCAGTCGCACATCGACATGCTCGAGCACGGGCATTTCTATTCGCTCGTGGCGATCGATCCGGAATCGGGCGATGTGGTCGGCAACACGAGCTTCCGGGTCGCTGTGCGCAGGAAGCTGTCGCACACGGCCGAGCTGGGCATGGGGGTGCTGCCGAGCCATCAGGGTGTCGGCCTGGGGTCATTGATGCTCGCGCGCGCGATCGAGGACATGAAGCAGCACGCGGGGATTGAGCGTCTGGACCTGACGGTCATCGCGAGCAACGCGCACGCGCGGAAGATGTACCAGCGGGCCGGGTTCGTCGAGGAGGGTGTGAAGGTGCGTGCGCTCAAACAACCCGACGGGCGCTACGACGACGAGGTGATGATGGCGCTGTGGATCGGGGACTGATCAGTCCCGTTTGATCCGCTCCCACGGCCCGGTGATCGCAAGCGTGTACCCCGGGTTCTGGATATTGACGAAGAGCGTCGAGCCGTCGGCGCTGAAGGTTGCGCCGGCGAACTCGCTGTTGCTGCGGCTGTTGCGTCCGATGATGTAGAACTCACCCCCCGGCGTGACGCCGAGCATCCGCGGCGGCTCGTTCTCGTCCTCGCAAACGATCAGGTCGCCCCACGGGGAGAAGCAGATGTTGTCTGCGCGATGCAGGACGCTGGGATCGCGCGGCTCGGCGAAGAGTTCGAGTGTGTCCACGCCGGTCTCCGGGTCGGGGATCAGGCGCCAGAGCTGCCCGTGGTAGCCCGGGCCCCCGGTGGTGGCGGCGAAGTAGGCGCTGCCGTCGCCCCACCACATGCCCTCGCCGCGCGCAAAGCGGGCGGCCCCGGCGTTGAAGCCGCGGTACCGCAAGTCGTCCTTGGGTGACTCGACATCATCCATCGTGATCCACGAACAGGTGACCGGCTCGGCGGGCTTGATGGTGGTGGCATCCCAGTTGCGGGTGTCCAGACTGGGTGTGTGGTCGATGCGCAGGGCCTGGAGCGTGCCACCCGCGTGGTAGTCGTTGCGGTTGTTGGGCACGAAGCGGTAGATGAGCCCGTCGTGTCGATCCTCGGTTTGGTAGACGATGCCGGTGCGTGGATCGACGCAGCAAGCCTCGTGCATGAAGCGTCCCATGGCTTTGATGGGTTTGGGGTCGGCCAGCGCGGGGGCGGTCGTGGCGGGGACCTCGAAGACATAGCCGTGGTCGTGCTCGAATCGTTCGCCCTTGACGCTGGCGGTCTCTTCGCAGGTGAGCCAGGTGTTGTGGGGCGTGATGCCGCCGGCGCAGTTGCGCTCGGTGCCGGCCAGTGACATCCAGTGCGATTCGAGCTTGCGTTCCTTGGTGTTGTACACCATCGTGGTGGTGCCGCCGCGTGACGGACGCCCGAAGCCCGGGTCGTAGATCTTGGATTTGTCGATCCCCTCGAGGGTCCCCGGGCGGACGAACGGGCCGGTGGTCTTGTGTGCGTCCTCGATCTCGTGGTTGCGGATCAGGATGGTGCGGTCGGGGTCGGCGGTGCCGTCGGGCTTGATGTAGGGGAACGAGCCCATGGCGTCGTGCTTGCCGGGCACGCTGAGCCCGTCGTCCATGACCTCGCCGGTGCGCGAGAAGATGGAGTAGGTGAATCCCGCCGGCAGGTCGATGACCTTGCGCGGGTCTTCGATCAGCGGCCCGAAGCCCAGCGTGGGGTCGAGCCCGGCGCGTTGGGTGAGTGATTCCAGGAGCGAAGCCGTCGACCCGCGCGCCAGCGACGACGAGAACCCGGCGAAGCCCATGGCGACCGCGCTGGAGCGGGTGAGGAAATGGCGGCGGGAGATGGGGTCCATGGAGAATCATATCGGGGGACAGTGCCCGTCTGATGCCGGGAAATGGGGGATTCACGGAATCCGAACGGGGAGGGGCAGGGGGATTGGGGAAGACTCCCTCCGCTTCGCTGCGATCGGCACCTCCCCTGGAAGTCCGGCGGAGGCTGCG
>CAYQRD010000144.1:0-2452 GCA_964419845.1 uncultured Phycisphaeraceae bacterium | reverse complement strand
CGTGCTGCTCCCCATCGATACTCGAAGGGACCCAGTCGATCTGGCGGGTGATAGCTTTGATTTCTTCGCGCCAGTCCATGTTAATGAACCATTCATCTACCAGGCGGAAAATCAACTCATCGCCTGTCCGCCAGCAATGCGGATAGATGTGGGGATACTGTTCGACGGAGACCAGCAGGCCCTTCTCTTTCAGCTTTTCGAAGACCAGTTCCGGAGTCGCAGGATCGATGGCTTCCATTCCAGTGAATTCGCCAAAGCCCTCTTCGAACCGACCATCCTCGCCCAGCGGTGCAATCGCGACCAGCCCGAGTTGTTTGCCAAGCTGGTGGTCGACATCACCACAGCCAGGGGCTGTATGTACGATCCCGGTTCCCTCACCGGCGACCACATGCGGGTTTCCTTTGAAATCGCGTCCACCATCAACGACCTTGTGGCAGGAAATTCCACTTTGATCCAGCAGATTATCGTCACAGGGGTATCCGCCTGGAGTCTGTTGTGCAGGCAGATTATCGAAAGGACCTGTGTATTCCCAGCCCACCATCTCAGCACCCTTGATGGTGTCGACGATCTCATATCCCCCCTGCTCTTTGAAAATCTGAGCCAGGGTTTTCAGTTTGGGAACATCTTTGGGCCAGGACCACTCGGGGCGTCCAAAGCCTTCTTTGTACTCACGACTCAGTCGCTGATACTCGAGGTTGTCCTTGGCGAAGTAGTAAATCGCATCGTCTTTATTTGCCTTGAGTTTGACGTATTCCAGATCCGGATTGATTGCCGCTGCCACGTTACTGGTCAATGTCCAGGGGGTGGTGGTCCAGATCAGCAGGAATTCGTTTTCCCGGTCTTTCAGAGGGAAGCGGACGAAGATGGATTTGTGGACAGAGAGCTTACGACCATCGGCCACTTCCATCTGGCTGTAGGCGCTGCCCCCGCGTCCCGACCAGGGCATTACGTCATGTCCTCGATAAACCTTCCCCCGTTCATAACACTTCTTGAGGAAGGTCCAGATAGTTTCATTGTTTTCTGTCGAGAATGTGAAGTAGCTTCCGCCCCATTCCGCATTCCCCAGACGTGAGACCAGCATGTCTGCCCGGTCAGTCACCTGTTTTCCGCTAGGTGTGGTGATGGTAACTTCAGTCTCCTCACCGACGGACTGCGCCAGCTCGCGTAACTGATCCGGATTGTCCCAGTCCATCCAGAAGCCCAGTCGTACTGACTGCTCGGTCTGCCGAGCGGCAAACTTCAGTACCCGCTTTTTACATTCGTTGACGAATTTATCGATCCCGTGAGAGACGATTTCCTGTTTGGTGCCATATCCCAGCTCTTTTTCGACCTCCACTTCGACCCAGAGCCCCTGGCAGTCGAAGCCGTTCTGGTAGCGGAGTTCATGGCCCGTCATCGCGTAGTAGCGTTGATAGGCGTCTTTGTAGGTTCTTCCCCAGGCATGGTGCACGCCCATGGGGTTGTTGGCGGTCATCGGACCGTCAAGAAAACTCCATTTGGGTTTCCCCTGATTCTTCCGGCGGAGCTGGGTAAACGTCTGGTTCTCTTCCCAGAATTTGAGGATTTCGTGTTCACCTTTGATGAAGCTGGCATCAGTAACTTTTTGAAACATCGGAAGATCTTATTGTGTTTTCTGGACTGAAATCGGTTTGTGGGAATTTGGAAAAAGATCAGCAGCAGGAACTACTGTCAGTACCATTTCAAATAATGATTCATTACGCTGACGCGTACCTGCAATAAGCAGAAGTATAATAACGGGAATGCGTTAAGTATTACATAGTCAGCGCTGGCTTGCGAGTGCTGTAAATTCGTATTTGTAACTGTTTTGTCAGTTTTTTACCAGTTCGAGCACCTGAATGTCATCCTCCTCTGAACCCCTGATGCATGTCGTCCTCTATCAGCCGGATATCCCGCAAAATACAGGGAATATCGGTCGCACCTGCGTGGCGGTGGGAGCGAAACTCTGGCTCGTTCGTCCCCTGGGATTCAAGCTGGACGCAAAACATTTGAGGCGAGCCGGGATGGATTACTGGCAATACCTGAACTGGGAAGCCGTTGGCAGCCTGCAGGAAGTGCAGGAGCGGCTCTCAGACAGGACATGGTGGAAGCTGACCAAGTTCGCGACCCGACTACTCTGGGATGCCGAATTTGAGCCAGGACACGTCTTCCTGTTCGGAAGCGAAAGTAATGGTCTGCCTCCCAGCGTCAGGGACGCGTCCCCCGAATGTAATCTGAAACTGCCGATGTATGAAGAGGTCCGCAGTCTCAATCTTGCCAGTACAGCGAATACCGTCATGTACGAAGCAGTCCGTCAGTTCGGGGGACTTCCCTGAATCGATTATTTGCCGCGGCCCGTTACCGGATACTGCGGATCCTGGAAACCTTTTCCGCTGTGTTCTCCCGGAGGAACGATTGAATTGATGAATTCCTCGTCCTCGGCCGTGATTTCGAC
>CAYQRD010000143.1:0-2459 GCA_964419845.1 uncultured Phycisphaeraceae bacterium | reverse complement strand
CGCATCGGGTCACCGCTGGTGCATCCCTCGATTCGTCGCATCGGGAAGCTTCTGCGTCGCCGTCGGATGTTCAGGCTCGCCGAGGTCGGCCTGCTCATCGAGTATGTGGACGCGCCGGGGCTCGAACAGATCCCGCCGCCCTCGCCGCTCGACGCGGTCCGGATCTTCATACGGATCGCCGAAGGCCTTCACGCGATGCACGAGCGACGGATCGTGCATGCGGACATGAAGCCGACCAACGTGCTGGTGGGCCCGGATCTGGTGAAGATCATCGATCTCGGTCAGGCCTGTCCGGTGGACACCCGCAAGGAGCGGATCCAGGGGACGCCCGGCTACATCGCGCCGGAGCAGGCCCATCGTCGCCGGATCACCGAACGGACGGATGTCTACAACCTCGGGGCCACGATGTACTGGACGCTCGCACGGCGGGTGATTCCGACCGTCATCCCGCCGCGTGCCCTCGACGCACCGGCCGCCGGACCTCTGAGCGCCGATCGGGTGTCGGCCCCGGATCCACTCGACGAGGTGGTGCCCGGCGTTCCGCAGTCGCTGGCCGAGCTCGTGTCGGAATGCGTGCAGGTCTCACGGGGCGATCGCCCCTCTTCCATGACCCCGGTGATCGACCGTCTCCTGCGGGTCGAGCGCGAGCTGGTGTCCGGTCGCTGATCGATCGACCGCTCGCTTCGGAACGGACTGTCCACCCATGCCCCGCCGATTCCATCTCGTCCTGTTCGATCTCGACGGCACGCTGGTCGATTCCGCCCCCGGCATCCACGAGGCGGGCGTGGTCGCGGCCGAGGCGGTGGGGGCGCCGGTGCCCGATCAGGTCTTCGTGCGGAACGCGATCGGTCGCGGGATCGACCGTCTGCTGCATCGGATCTGTTCGGCGTGCATGGACGGGGAGGTGGACCCGACTCGTCATCGGGCGGCGCGGATCGCCTTCGACGAGGCGTACGCGCGAACCTGCCTGACCGGGACCGTGCTCCGGGACGGGGTCGAGGAGGCGCTCGACACGCTGCGAACGCAAGGGCGACGCCTCGTCGTCGCCACCAACAAGCCGCGATCGCCGGCTCGGCAGGTGCTTGAACGACTCGGACTCGACGCGCGAACGGACGGACTGGTCTGTCCCGAGGATGCGGGGGTGGTGAAGCCGGATCCCGCCTTCGTGCGGTACGCGGCCGACGGCGCGGAGCTGGACCGGCTCGTGCTGGTGGGTGACTCCTCGATCGATGCCGCGACCGCCATGGCCGCGGGCATTCCGTTCATCGCGATCCGCGGCGGCTACGACGAGGGTCGTGACATCGCCGATCATGTGCCGCCGCCGGACCGTCTGACGACATCGCCGCGGGAGGTGCCCGCGGCGATCGAGTCGTTGGAGGGGTGAGCGGGGGTCGGCGTTCGCCGACTCAGCCGTGGCCGTTGCCGTTGCCGTTGGTGGTCCCGTGGTGCGACCCGTTGGTGCCGTTCAGCCGCGCCAGTCGGCCGCCGAGGGGGCCGGTCTGCGTCTGGGCGGGCGGAGCCGAAGCCGGGGCCGACTCGCCCTTGACCTCGAAGACCTCGAACGTCGTCTCGTCGAGCAGGGTGTCGATCGCGTGGTGGACCCGCTGGATCCGCTGGTGAAGCGGGCACGGCTGATCCGCCCTGCATCGCTCGTCCCCGAACGGGCATTCCCGCTCGGGCTCGGGCCGCTCGAAGACCAGCCAGACATCGCGAAGGCGGATGTCCGCCGGGTTCTTGGCCAGTGCGTACCCGCCGCCGGGGCCGGGGGATCCACTGACGATGCCCGCCTGACTGAGGGCGGACAGCAGTTTCGCCACGAAGGGCCGCTGCAGACCGCGGGCATCGGCGATGTCCGCAGCCGAGACGCGGCGGGTGCCGGCCCCCCGCCAGAGCTCGGCGAGGTAACTGACGGCAGCGATGGCGGTTTCGGTCTGCTTTCCGTACATGCCGATGGAATCGCGGAAGACGGGGTGTCGGATGCACCGCCGGGGTCGATTTCGATGATGAACCGATCCGGCTCCGAGTTCCCGGCGTTGCGAACGCCGGCCCGGGGTCGAGACTTCGCAGACGCGACCTCTGCGGCCGATCTCGGACGGTCGTCGTCTGACCCCTCGTGGATGGGCCCCGTGACCAATGTGGTTCTCGGACCTTCTGGGGCCGGCCTCGACACGCCGCCGGGTGGAGATTCCACCCCCTCAGGCCCGCTCCAGCTCCAGATATTCCACGCCCGCCTCCTCGAAGACCGCCTTGCTCTTGTCGATCGAGTCCAGCCAGTGCTCGTCACCGGCGGCAGGCTTGTAGGTGACGACCGTCTCGATGCCGCTCTGCACGATCGCCAGCGCGCAGTTCACACAGGGGAAGAACGACGAGTAGACGATGCAGTCGATCGGGCTCACGCCGTTTCTCGCGCACTGGATGATCGCATTCATTTCCGCGTGCACGATCAGGTCGTACTTCAC
>CAYQRD010000142.1:0-2475 GCA_964419845.1 uncultured Phycisphaeraceae bacterium | reverse complement strand
GTCGCCTTCTTCGCGGTGGTCTTCTTGGCAGCCTTCTTGCGAGTCGCCTTCTTGGCGGTCGTCTTCTTGGCGGCCTTCTTGCGAACGACCTTCTTACGAGTCGCCTTCTTGGCGACGGTCTTCTTGGCGGCCTTCTTGCGGGTCGCCTTCTTCTTCGTGGCCATGATCATGGCTCCAGATGGTTGCGCTGTCGGAGTGTCGGAGTGAGCGGACGGCGCAACGGCGCCCGCTCGCAAGAAATTTGTACCTTCATCGGGATCGTCTGGGAAGGGCCTTGACAAAAAAGGTTCGAGCCACTCTGAAGGGCTCGAACCTGATCCCGGCAGGACTGCGGCGCGACCTAGTCGTTCACAGCTTCGTGAAGGGCGCGGGTTCGTTCCCGGGTCGCTTGCGCCGGGACTCGCGCGCACACGCATCCGTTGGCAGGGTTGTACCACCACTGTGCCGAGTCGGGACCGGCTTCGATCGGTGTCGGTTCCATGACGGACTCGTCGGCGTCGCCGGCGATCTCGAGCCATGCGCGCCCCGGTTCATCCAGCAGGGGATTGCAGGGCGGCGGTCCGAACCACGATGGATCGACTTCGGTCACCCAGCCACGATCCGAGAGCGTGGCGTTTGCCAGGGCACTGCGAAGCCGGATCTCGGAGTGAATGCGTTGACGAGCGATCGAGGTCACTTCGACCAATCGATCCTGTCGACGCTGGCCATCCATGTGTTGCCAGGCTCCGGCGGTCGCCACGAGACCGGCGAGCAGGGTGAGCGTGGTGAGGTTGGGTCGCACGACGATTCTCCACAGACGCCGGAACCGTCCCGTTCCGTCGCCCCGGCCTTGGACACCCCTCGTCCAAAGGGGAGCCTCGGATCCGAAGCCCGTCCTCGCAAGCGGAATTGCCGATCGGAGAGGATCGGGGCTTCCGATCGCGCGGATCGCGCCCGCGAGGCAGGTACCCTCCCGGCATGACCGACACCACACCGACCCTTCGAACCTCGCGGCTTCAATGCGGACTCGAACTCGTCACCGAGCGACATCCATCCCAGCGATCAGCCAACGTCTGCTGGCTGGTCCCCGGCGGAACCGCATGCGATCCTCTGGATCGAGGTGACGGCTGGGGCGTGCTGCTCTCGGAGTTCCTCCAGCGGGGCGCCGGCACGCTCGACAGTCGGGGCTGGTCGGATGCGATGGACCGACTCGGTGCCAACCGATCGATCACCGCCGACACGTACCACCAACGCATCGGTGCGACGGTGCCCGGCGATCGACTCGTCGCGACGCTCGAGCTGCTCGTCGATGTCGTTCGACGCCCGGCGTTCCCGGAGGCCGCGCTCGAAGGCGTTCGAGGTCTCTGCCTTCAGGAACTCGCCGGACTCGAGGACGACCCCGCGCATCTCACGCACATCCGTCTCGACGAGATCCGCTTCCCGTCGCCGTTCGATCGACACGGACTCGGGGTCGAGGCGCACCTTGCCGCCGCGACCCGCGACGATCTCGCCGGACACTGGGAGACGACGGCTCGACCCGAGGGCTCGATCCTCGCGGTCGCAGGGGCGGTCGATCACGACGAGATCGCGAGATCGCTCGATGCGGCACTCGACGGCTGGAGCGGTGCGAGCACGAGGCCCGTCGCGCAGGGAGCCGCGATCGGCGGCGTTCGACGCATCGAACGCGACTCGGCGCAGGTGCATCTGGCGATCGGCTTCGACGGCCCGGTCGCGAGCGACCCCGACGCGCTGGCGTTCCGCACCGCCGTGGGCGTGCTGGGCGGCGGAACCTCGAGCCGACTGTTCCTCGATGTTCGGGAGCGGCGCGGTCTGGCCTATTCGGTCGGGTCGCGGTTCGAGGAGGGGCTCGCCTTCGGGGCGGTCACGATCTCTGCCGGCACCACGCCCGAGCGGGTCGCCGAGACGCTCGAACGGATCGACGTGGTGCTCGAGGGCTACGACGAGGGACCGACCGACGAGGAGGTCCGCCGCGTCGCGGTCGGGCTTCGGGCGGGCGGGCTCATGCAACAGGAGCAGGGACCGGTTCGGGCCAGACAACTGGCGCTGGACACCTTTCGTCGCGGTCGCCCGCGATCGGTCGAGGAGATCCTCGGCTCCTACGACGCCATCGATCCCGACGACGTCCGCCGCGTGGTCCGCGAGCGGATGGGACCGGCATGGCGGGCGGCGGCGACTCGATGCGTGCTGGGACCGGCCGCGGCGGTCGCGGGCGTCGGTTGAACCGGTTCCCCTGGGGGTCCTGGGGAATCGCGTCCCCGATCCCCGGCATTCCGGACAGGCCTCTATACTCCGCGTCCCATGGCGCTTCACACCACGCTCTTCTCGCCCGGCACCCGGGTCCGCGTGACCCAGCAGGTCCCGCAGACCCATCAGGTCTGGTCCACCACCTGCGAGGGAGTGGTCGTGCGATTTCGGCAGGCCCGGACCGGGTCGTGGTACGCCCACGCGAAGGACGATCGACTCTGGCTCGACCGG
>CAYQRD010000141.1:0-2503 GCA_964419845.1 uncultured Phycisphaeraceae bacterium | reverse complement strand
CTGCGCCCCGCGGGGAGGTGGCCCGGCGAAGCCGGGTCGGAGGGGTGTCTTCGAGTTGTCCGTGTGCTTGCTTTGGGGAGCCCCCTTCGATGCCAGTTGGTCTTCGGGAAACAGGTCCGCCATCGTCAGCCCGATCGACTCGACCACCTGTTTGGCGCTGCACCCCGCGTGGCAGTGCACCAGCACCCGCCCGTCGGCGCCGGTGTGGATGCTCAGCGACGGCGTGTGATCGTCGTGCGCCGGGCACCGCGACGACCACCCATCGCCGGTCGCCGTGGGCCAGAGATACTGCGTCCGCAGCACATCGAGTATCCGCTCAAGCGGGTCGGTGCTGACGAACCGGTACCGCCTTGGTGTCCGCTGTGTGTGATCGATCGCCGCGTCGTTGTCTGTGTCCATGGGTTATCTCCCTCCGCTGGTGACTGGTTGAAACCGCGCGAAAAAAACGCGCCTCTACCAGTCCCCCCCGCGACACGATCTGTGCGCACAAACCCGGTCACTGCACACCGGGGTGTGCGCGCGCAATCGCCGTGCATGTCGGCAGATACAAAAATCTCAGGGAATCTCAAAGACGGCGCACACGACGACACGATCTGTGCGCACAAACCCGGTCACTGCGCGCACGCCCCCCGGGGCGGGCCGGCTCAGCACGAGACATCGAAGAACCGCTGATTGCTCCCGCCCTGCCCCACCCTGAAGCTGATCGACTTGCCGCACTTGGTGCAGCGGGCGAGGTACTTGCTCCCGTCGGCGTGGCGGTACACTCGCTGGTACTGCCCGGAGCACACAAACCGGACACCCAGCCACGGACGCACCTCTGGGTGTTCGCTGATGGGTTCAGCAGGTCGCTTTGAAGGGGTTGCACGCAGTGACATCGCACCCCTTTATCGACCAAGCACGCCGCATGACTCAAGCGTGTACCATTAGACGCATGGCCGGCGTCCTCTCCATCCTGCCCGATCCACCACCAGCCCCCGCACCCATCGGCCTCATCGCCGGCGGCGGAGACCTCCCCCTCTTCATCGCCAGGGGGCTCCGGAGCATGGGCTACAGCGTGCACGGCATCGGCCTCCACGCCCAATACGAGGATACCCTCCCGGCACTCTGCGACTCCTTCAGCGATGTCGGGCTCCTGCGTATGCGCTCATGGGGCAAGCGTTTACGAAAACAGGGCGTGCATCACGCCATCATGGTGGGTAAAGTGGACAAGGCCAAGCTCATGCACCAGCGATGGAAGCTCGTGCGTAACATCCCCGACCTCACCACGGCTGTCGCCTGGTACCGGCATCTGCGTCACGACCGCCGTTCGCACGCCGTCCTCAAGGTCATCGCCGACGAAATGGACAACAACGGCGTCGCCCTCATCGACTCCACCTTCCCGATCATGGACCAGCTCTCCGAACCAGGCGTGATGACCTCGACCAAGCCCAGCGCCAACCAGCGCGCGGACATCGAGTTCGTCTGGCCCCTGCTCACCGAACTGCTCCGACTCGACATCGGCCAGTCGCTCACCGTCCGCGACCGCGATGTCATCAGCGTCGAAGCCGTCGAGGGCACCGACCGCATGATCGAACGCACCGGCAACCTCTGCCGACGCGGGGGATGGACGCTCGTCAAGGGCGCCCGCGCCCAGCACGACCGACGCTCCGATGTCCCCACCGTCGGCATCCAGACCCTTGAGAACCTCCACAAGCACGGCGGCACCTGCCTGGCGATCGCCGCGGGCGATGTCATCATGCTCGACCGCTTCGCCATGCTCGAACGCGCCGACGAGCTGGGCATCGCCATCGTGGGCGTGCCCGTCTCCCACGCGCCGGTCCCCCGCAGCGATGTGCCGAGCATGACCCCGGCACACTTCGAGCGTGCCTTCACGCCCAACAAGGCCACCGGCGAGGCAAACGCCCCCCAGCCCACATCGCCCAACCGCGATGACTGACCAAGCCGCACCCCAAACCGATCAGCAGCCCGACGAACCCACCTTCGTCTCACGAGGCGGGCTCAAGCTCCACCGTGCCCTGCTCGATCTCCCCTTCGACCCTGCCGGCATGCTCTGCGCCGACTTCGGCTGCAGCACCGGCGGCTTCACCGACTGCCTCCTCCAGCACGGCGCGAATCATGTGCATTCGATCGACACGGCCTACGGCGAGTTCGCCTGGAAGCTGCGCACCGACGATCGCGTGACGGTGCACGAACGCAGCAACGCGTTGCACCTCGACCCGCCGCAAGTGGTTGTTGATGCAGGCGGCATCGACCTTGGTGTGATCGACCTGGGCTGGACCAAGCAGGAGCGGGCGCTTGATGCGGCTGCCAAATGGCTCAAGCCCGGCGGGCACATCATCTCGCTCGTCAAGCCGCACTACGAAGCGGATAAGGAAGACCTGGGCGAAGGCGGGCTGCTCGACCCCGAGTACGCGCAGGTTGTGGCCGAGCGTGTGCGTGATTCGCTGCCCGAGTTGGGCTACGCCGTGCACGGCTGGGTCAAGAGCCCGGTGCTGGGCGGGGC
>CAYQRD010000140.1:1649-2570 GCA_964419845.1 uncultured Phycisphaeraceae bacterium | reverse complement strand
CCTGCGACTGCTCGCTGGTGTTGATCGCGACGACCTCGACGGGAATGCCGTGCTCCTTCGCCCAGCGACCGAGCTCCGCCATCCGCGGCATCGCCGCCCGGCACGGGCCGCACCAGGTCGCCCAGAAGTCGAGCACCACCACCGATCCCTTGAGACCCGCGAGCCGGAGACGGTCCTCGCCGAGGGTCGGAAGATCGAAGTCCGGGGCGACGCCCCCCGCCCGCACCCCGCCACCGCGGCCGCCCACCCGCTCGGCGGGCCGCACGAGGGCCGCCACCGCATCGACCCGCGAACGCCCCTCGGCCTGGAGGTCGAGGGCGACCTCCGCATCGAGCGTCGCGTCGGGCGTGACCGTGAACGCGTATCGAAGGACCAGTTCGATGCCGTCCCGCACGAAGGGACCGTCGTGGATCGTCACCTCGGCGGACCGCGGCAGGTCGGTGCCGGGGTCGAGGTCGATCCACATCGACTCGTGGTCGCTGGTCAGACGGAGTCGCCGAACCGCGGGCTCGTCCCCGACCGCGTCGATCTCCTCGACCCCGGTCGGCTGAAGCCACGGCGCCCGCGTGTTCAGCTGCATGGCGCACTCCGACGGCTCCTGGGAACCCATCGCCATGGCGAAGACCGGCCACGGAAGATCGCGGAACTGGCCGAAGAGGGCGTAGTACGGCGATCCCTGATCGGGCACATCGAGGACGAGATCGTCGCTGGACTCGTGAACGGCCCGAAGACGGTCGTCCGCCAACGAGATCCGGAAACCGTCGAAGCGTCCCTCGATCCCCGCCCCCGGGATGGCCGTCCACCGCACGGTCCGGATGGGTCCGGTCTCCTCGATCTCGCCGTCCCGGGTGGTCACGGTGAGCGTCTCGTCGATCGTGGCGGGTGCCGCCCGGACCGCGGCGATCGCCTTCGCGAACGCCT
>CAYQRD010000140.1:0-1639 GCA_964419845.1 uncultured Phycisphaeraceae bacterium | reverse complement strand
CGATGGCAAGCGTCGCCAGGGCCAGCGTGAACAGCCACATCCCGCGGACTCGGCGGCATCGGAGGATGATCGAATCGTCGGTCATGGTCGTCTCCTGCGGCGATCCCGCCTCCGTGGGACATCCGGGGAAAGGGGTCGGAGCGATGGTACGACGATCCGCGTCGCCGGGGAACCCGTCCCCCATCGAAGAACGCCGCCGATCTCCCGGCGGGGGAGATCGGCGGCGTCGAAGGTTCTGCGGGGGCGCGATGCGGGGGGCTCAGCCCTTGGTGGCGGCGGCCTTCCGGAGCTCGTCCTTCATCGACTCGGCCATCGACGGGTCGAAGCCCTGATGGACCTCGAGGATGGTGCCGTCGGGGCCGATCACGAAGCTCGTCGGGATGCCGGTCACGCCGTACTTGCCGACCACCGAGTCGTCGGCGTCGAGCAGACTCTCGAAGGCGAAGTTCTGGGCGTCCCAGTAGCCCTTCGCGGTCGTGCGGCGGGCGTCCTTGTCACCCTGCTCCCAGACGTTGCAGCCGAAGAAGCGGACCGGAAGCCCTTCCTCCTTCGCCCACTTGGCCACCTCGTTGAGGACGGGCAGACCCCGCTTGCACGGGCCGCACCAGGTCGCCCAGAAGTCGACGACCACGACCTGACCCTTGAGGTCCGCCAGGCTCACGGTCTCGCCGCCGAGGGTCTCGAGCGTGAACTCGGGAGCCTTGTCGCCGACCTTGATCGGCAGTCCGGGGGCCTCCTGCCGGGTGCGACCGGCGGCGTCGAAGGCGATCGCCTCGGGCAGCGCCTTGAGCACCTTGGCGTCGATCACGAAGGCGACGTTGATCTTGAAGTCCGGCGGCGCACCGGGGGGCGAGAGTTCGAGGTCGATGCGATCGACGAGTCCGGTCTTCCCGTTGGCGGTGACGACCGCGGTGCCGCCGTCGCCGCCCAGAAGCATCTGCGCACCGCCGTCGGTGGTGCGGAAGCCCTGCAGCGAGGGGTTCGGGATCGCCCCGAGTCCGAAGAGCGAGGGAAGCTCCGAGGTCGGCATGTCGGCCTTGCCCAGACGCATCGGGATCACCGGGTCGGGCAGTCCGCCGCCGCCGGTCACGCGGGCGATCGCATCGGCCACGGTGCCGTCACCGATCTCGGCGGCCATGTACGAATCCACCATGTCCGCCCCGACCAGCATGACCGACCCGCCGGCCCCGATGATCTCGGCCTGACCGTCGAGGTCGATCCTGAAGGTGTCGGTGCCGTAGCTGGTGGCCATCTTCTGGGTCTGCTGCCCCATCGGGCCGTCGACCTGAATGGTGATCGCCTCGGTGATGGCGGGCGCCTTGCGGTAGGCGTCCCGCATCCTCCCGAGCATGATCAGGCCCTTGTCGATCGCCGCGGCACTCTTGTCCGCATCGCCGAACGCGGCCGCGGTCCCCTTGGCGGCGGCGGCGGGCGCGGCGGTCTCCTCCTGCGCGAACAGGCTGGGGCTGCCGATGAGGAGAACGCCCGCGGCGAGCGCGGCGGTGAACTGTCGCATGGATTCCTGACTCCGAAGGGGGGCGTGGCGGTCGGGATTCGATGGCCCGGATCGCACCGGGGAGGCGGACCGCCGAAGGAGTCGGACTCTACCGGAGCGATCGCCCCGGGGTTCAGGCGACTC
>CAYQRD010000139.1:0-2617 GCA_964419845.1 uncultured Phycisphaeraceae bacterium | reverse complement strand
TCGTATAATGAACTTAATAACAGCATTATTAGTACAATTAGATCCAATAAATAATATTGCTATACAACGTATGAATATATTATATAATTCAATTAATGATGATGAAATACAGATTTCATTATGTAATCAAAAAGAGAAACAATTATTAGATGAATATGGATTAAATGAACTTATAAATTTATATTTATATAATTTATTATTATCTGAAACAAATGAAAGTATATCTTTATTTGAAGAATATAATAGACTTGTTAATATTTTTAGAGAAAATTTATCCAAAGAAGCTAAACCTGTAATTGTAGATGATATTAGATTAGCTACTAATACAATTAAAAAAAATTTAACAAAATTTCACGATAAATTTAGAGCTAAACAATATATGCAAACGTCTAATTCTACAAATGAAACCAGAGAACCTTCTATGGAACGGGCGGTTTGTTCCACATCCAGTTTCGAAAAGGCCTCTGCCTCATCTGCGACCAAGGGACCAAACATGGTGATGAGGGCCACCAGAATTCCGAGTAGAAAGCTGAGGGTAAACAACGCGCAAAACCAAGTGGGAAGCTGAAATTTACCAATCTTCAATTTGCGCATCAATTGAACCAATGGAGCTCCTATAATAGAAATGACCACCGAGATCAGGATGAAGATGACAAGATCACTGAAATACCAAAGTCCATAAAGACCCACAAGGACGAAAAGGGCGATCAATATGTTTTTGAGGGTTCTGTTCATCGATCAACGAATGTTTTTAGGATACTCCAGGTATTCCAGCTTGCCAGCAGAGGCAGAGACTTCATTCCAGCTTTCAAGATCAAGCCCAATGCAGGCAACTGCGCAAGTAGGCATGTCTATTCCACTTCCGGTGAGGTAATCCAGAAAATCGCTAAATCCCGGATTGTGCCCTACCAAGGCAACACTTTCCCATTGGTCGTCTAGGCCGTTCACCA
Organism: uncultured Phycisphaeraceae bacterium; assembly: GCA_964419845.1. Classification (GTDB taxonomy): domain Bacteria; phylum Planctomycetota; class Phycisphaerae; order Phycisphaerales; family UBA1924; genus UBA1924. The sequence goes on along the minus strand of CAYQRD010000139.1, from coordinate 1,667 downwards.
CTTCCAGAATTTGATGGGTAGTAGGAAGGTAGAGGGCATGATTGGTGGAGAAGACCGAGTCTCTGAGCCCCAGCACTTCCGCAAAAACACGGGCGGTGGTAAGGGCCCGTTTCGCGGGACTGCATATCATGGCATCCAGTCTGGCGCCTTTATCACGGAGCACAGCAGCCATCACCGGGGCATCTGTTTTGCCTCGTTCGTTCAGCGGCCGGTCGAAATCATCCAGGTTGGCATGGTTCCAGGAGGATTTAGCGTGGCGGATGAGATAGATCTTCTTCATAAAGAGCAATATCGACTATTAATCAATCCGCGGGAAGGAGAACTACACCAGTGGAGTGATTCTGTGGGGAAAGGTAATAATAGGAACAGGAAGTAGCAATAACTAGAAAGCCCCCGGGATTTCCGGAGGCTTTCTAGTTGCTTAACCTAATTAACCTTAACTACTATTATGAGTTTCTTGCTTGTGTGTGTGCTTGCTTGTTTTACTCGTTGTGACGTCTCACACTATCCTAGTACGCCAACTGTTTCGAAGGGTTGCGTTTTTTTTAAATAATTTTTTAAATGATTGATAATCAATGAAATAAATTTACATGAAATGATGCTGTGAAGGACGAGTACCTCCACATCGCCGAAAAGGTCATTAACCAAAAAGCCCCCGGGATTTCCGGAGGCTTTTTGGTTGCTTAACCTAATTAACCTTAACTACTATTATGAGTTTCTTGCTTGTGTGTGTGCTTGCTTGTTTTACTCGTTGTGATGTCTCACAGTATCCTATTACGCCAACTGTTTCGTAGGGTTACGTTTTTTTCAATTATTTTTTTTAAGTCGCGAATAATCAGCAAATAAAAGCTCCGACTTCTCGGAGCTTTTTTAAACTTATCAGCATTAGGCTATTTCGAAGAGCTCTTCTTCTTCAATGCTCTTTCTGAAGACAATTTTTCCGTCAAACACATCGAGCACCAGCGGTTCAGAGCGATCGACCTCTCCACGGAGGAGGTGTTTGCTCAGCTCGTTGAGCACATCTTTCTGGATGGTACGCTTGACCGGTCTGGCGCCGTACTGGGGATCGTAGCCCCTTTCGGCGAGAAACTCGATGGCATCCTTGCTGGCGACCAGTTTGAGTTCGTTTTGAGCCAATCGGTCTCCGAGTAGTCGAAGTTGTAGCTTCACGATTTGCTTGATGTCATCCCGGGTGAGTGGAGTGAACATAATCACATCATCCACTCGATTAAGGAACTCCGGACGCACCGTTTTTCTGAGCACTTCAAAAACCTCATTGCGGGTTTGCTCGGCAACCTCTTCTTCGTTCCCGGCTTTCAGGTTTTCATAGTTATCCTGAATAATCTGTGAACCAATGTTAGAGGTCATAATGATGATGGTGTTCTTGAAGTTCACCAAACGTCCTTTGTTATCGGTCAATCTTCCATCATCCAGCACCTGCAGCAGAATGTTGAACACATCCGGATGGGCTTTTTCGATTTCATCGAGCAACACCACACTGTATGGCTTTCTCCGAACGGCTTCGGTGAGTTGTCCCCCCTCATCGTACCCGACATATCCCGGAGGAGCTCCCACCAGTCGGCTCACGCTGTGACGTTCCTGGTATTCACTCATATCGATTCGGGTCATGGCGTGCTCATCGTTGAAGAGGAAGTCGCTCAAGGCCT
>CAYQRD010000138.1:0-2618 GCA_964419845.1 uncultured Phycisphaeraceae bacterium | reverse complement strand
CGCAGACTCAGGACGGAAGCAGCCCGAGCGCCGACAACTGACGCGTCGCGGTCCCGACCCAGTCCCGATTCGCCGCCGGGCTCGCAGGGGACGGATGCAGCACCGTCCCGACCCCCAGTCCGTCCGCGATGCGATCGGCGAGCGTGTCCTTCAGGCGGGCGGTCGCATGCGCCCCGACGCCCACGACCATCCGCGGTTCGAGCAGGTCCACGATGTCCCGCAGCGCCTGGTCGCAGGCGGCGAAGAGCGGTGCCCGTTCCGCGGCGGGGAGCTTGTCGGGGGTGCGATTGCGGCCCGACGCCTCCATGAACGCCAACGGACAGTCGTTCCAGATGAAGAATCGCTCGAAGAACGCCTCCGGTGTGCCGAAGGCCTCCTGCACCCAGCCCCAGAGCCGGCGACCGCTCACCTCGCTCCGCGTGCATTCGAGTCCCTCGATCGGCCGCTTGGGGTGCTCGACCGTCGGGCGATCGACGCGTTCGTCGATGCCGAGGAAGTCCCGGACCGCCGCGACCTCGCCGAACGGAACCCCGGTCTGGGCCATGCCCCAGGGGCCGGGGTTCATCCCGAGCAGCAGCGCGTCGATGCCGCGTCGGGCCATGCCGAGATAGCGACGATGCGGCCGCCACGCGTAGTCGAGCGGGTTGTAGACGGTGTGCACGGGATCGCTGAATCGAAGGGGCGCGACCGCGTCGGACAGCGACCGCGAGATCGCCTCCAGACGTCGAGTCGGTCGAGCGCGGGCGGATGACATGTCGGAATCCTCGCTGCCGACGACCTCGCGAGCAAGTCGATCTCGGCGCCGCACCGGCGTCAGTACGGCGTGCGAAGAAGAATCCGGCCGGGCCGGGACCGAAGATCCTCGAACATGGCTCGCAGCGACGCGGGGCCCGCGGGCGGGGCGACCGACTCGACCCAGGACGAGCCGGGCGCTGACGGGACGCCATCGAGATCGAGGATCGCGGCCCGACGAAGCGCCACCACCCGGGGAATGCCGGTCGGACGCCCGTCATCGGCGGCGGCCTCGGCTCCGATGTGCGGCTCGATGACGCGGCGGAACGTGTCGTGCACGAGTCGGCGGTCCGGCGAGTCGGCGTCCAGCAGACGCCACCACCATTCAGCGACCCCGACCGCCGCGAAGTCGCGGCCGTCGAGAAGGATCTCGCGACATCGATCGCCGACCGCCGGCGGGACCGCCGTCTCCACCGACACCCACAGCCATTGCAGGAGCCCGCGGAGGTCGAACGCCTTGAGTGGTTCGGATGACGCGAGTCGGGCTTGGAGATCGGCGTGGAGACCCTCATCGGCATGCCACGCCGCGGCGACCTGGCGTCGAACCTCGATGTCCCCACCCCCTCGGGAGAAGCCGTCGGGATCGCGCAACGAGACGTCGGTGACCGCATGCTCCAGCACGTAGTTCCACTGTCGCGAGAGATCGGTGTCCCCCATGCGAAGACCGAGTCTGGCGTGGTCGTCGAGCAGATCCTCCCACCGCGATCGCCACCGCAGGAGATCCGTGGTCGCGGCGTCGAACCGGGAACGATCGAGATCGCGTCGCGCGAGATAGAGCTGACGCCGCCATCGCGAGTTCGTCGCGAAGATCCCCAGCAGCGTCTGGTGCCGGGTCCGCCACCGGCGTTCGAGATCCTCGATCGATCGATCGAGCACGACATGCGGGTGCGACTCCCGACGCGGATCCGACGGCAAGGGGTCGTCGAGATCACCCAGATCGAGAGCGAGGATCGACCGATGCGAGGGTTGCCGCAGCAGGATGTGGTCGCCGAGCAGTCCATCGGGAAGATCACCCTGACCCCGCAGCCCCACCGCGATCGCATCCCACCACGCCGATTCGACCGAGCGGCCGGCATGGAGGAGCACGCGACTGCGGATGTCCGCGGCCAGCCCGACGACGACCGGATCCAGGCCGCGACGAACCACCGCCTCACGCACCGCCTCCGGGCTCGGCGGCGTGACCCGATCGAGTCCCTCGACGACGGGATCCACGAACGGAGCCGTCACCGACCAGACCGACTCGATCGGTTCGCCCCGCCGACTGGCGACCCGCAGGTCGTAGAGCGCCAGTGCCTTCCGCCACGCCTCGGTCGCGTCCCGTGCGGCGGCGCCCTCCGAGGCGAGCTGAAGCACCAGCAACGGCAGCGCCCCGGGGTCGTGGGCGACCCGGACGATTCGAAGATCGGGAGGCAGGTCGTCGGGAAGCGGCTGATCCTCGACGACGACCAGGATCCGAACCCCCCAACGTGTGGCGGCCGCGAGTTTCGCCGGCAACGTCTCGATCGGCACCGATCGGAATCGCGGATGGCCGCCATCAGCACCGGCGTCGAAGCCGCCGGTCGCCGCCAACCCCGGCGGCACCCCGCAGCGAAGAAGGGCATGCATCGCCGCGATGGCGACCGCGAGGGCATGACTGTCCCCTTCCCCGTTGGTCGGCACCACCAGTTCGGTCTCGGGCCGCACCGCATCCGGCGAGAGGCCGCGAACGGCCTCGACGATCCTCTGCACCACCGTGTCCGCGATCTCCGCGCCTCCGCGTATGGTGGCCACGGACTCTCCGGCCCCGGCGCCTCCGATCGACCACGCCGACGGCCGTGCGGACACAT
>CAYQRD010000137.1:699-2624 GCA_964419845.1 uncultured Phycisphaeraceae bacterium | reverse complement strand
CGTAAAAAAACAGCTCGAACCAGGGGCGGTATCCCTGCACCTGTTTTGAAATGCAAGTCCCATGCCAACCCGAAGCTGTCCCGATTCCGTTGATTCAAAAGCCTTTCGCGAACAGAGTTTTGGAAAACCACCTACCCTCAATAAAAAACGGTTGCTGATCCGCCACAACGCAGGCTCAGCAACCGTTATCAGTCGTCACTTAAAATTGCAGATCTTTAATCCTGGGAGAGATCCAGCGAGAGACTGATCTGGCTGTTTTTACCTGCCTGCTGTATCTGCAGCGGAAGCTTCCACTGCGTCGAATGTTGTTTGCATAAACCCCCTACGCCATCCCGACAGTAGCCGAAGCGCAGATTCAATAGATAAGTTCCAGAGGCAGCATCCAGAGCCGGAAGCTCCAGAACCAGTTGATCCCCTTTGACGGTCCCCTTCCCTGTAGCGACTGTTTTCCCGGAGGCATCTGCCGTTTTCAAGGAAAACTTAATGGGGGCCAATGGCGAAAGTTTATAGTCTGTGGGGAGTTTGGGAGTGACAGTCACCTTGATGGGCTTTCCTGCCGCAACGGTTTGTGCAGAGGCGTTGAGCGCAGCTGCCGATGTCGCTGCAAAGCTGTCTCCTGAAGTCTTCGGTAATTCCGGAGGCGTCAGCCCCTGCACTTTGAATTCACTGACCTGATCATTATCAAGATTGACAACACAGATCCGGTGATTGTTAGTATCGGCAACGAACAGACGGTTTCCGACTTTTGCCAGACCCGACGGTTCAGAAAACTCGGCAGGCTTCAAGCTCTTGCCATCTTTGCCGGTTCCCAGAAACGTTTTGACTTCGTTCGTTTTGAGATCAATGGTCTTCAATTTGTGATTGTAAGTATCTGCAATAAACAAGCGACCGTTATCGAACAGAACTCCCAGGGGATGCTGCAGACGGGCCTTATCGCCGATGCCATCCTTGTCTCCGAACTCAAACAGGGAACGACCACGTTCCAGATCGGAAGTTCCGGCGATGGTACTGACGGTTCCCTGCTTTGTGTCGACTTTGCGTACTGCAGAGCCTTCACTGTCGACGACATAGAAGATATCTCCATCAACAGCAATGCCTGATGTCTGTGCAAAAGCGGACGTATCGAGAGGGCCGTTGGTGATATCTTCTCGACCGGAGCCGGCGTAGACGCCGATTTCATCTGAGCCGAGTTTGTGCGACCAGATCTGATGCGGGCCCGCCATACAGATATAGAGCGTGCCATCAATCTCAGCCAGTGCCCAGGGACTGTTGAGCGCGGTCGTTCGCAGTTTACCACCGGGCTTACGGGTACGGGCCTGTTCCCCGGTGCCCGCCAGAGTCGATACCTGTTTTTGATCGAGATCGATTTTGCGAATCAGGTGATTTTCGGTATCGGCAACATAGAGAGTATTGCCGACGAGTGCCATGCCCTGGGGATGATCAAAGGCCGCGGTTTTATAATCACCGTCTTTATTGCCGATCTGACCGGAGCCTATCACATCCAGCAGTTTCCCGTCGAGGGAAGAAACGACAATGCGGTTGTGATTACTGTCTGAGATAAAGAGTCTGTTATGCGCCTCGTCGGCCAGCAGTTTGCCTGGGAATTTGAGAGGCGTCGGTTTCAGCTTGGCCGATTCCAGTTCGAAGTGCACGGGAGTTTCATCGAGCGTTCCCTTGGCACGATGATAGGCTATGACCTGCTCCAGAACTTTGTCGAGCAGTTCGCGATTACCTTCTCCTGAAATGTGACCGCAGTAATTACCTTCCGGATCGATGAGTACCATCGAAGGCCAGGCACGAACGCCGTACTTGCGCCAGACGGTCATGTTGGAATCATTGATCACAGGATGCTTGATTTCATAACGCTGGATAGCCCGACGGATGTTATCGGTCTCTTTTTCGTTATCGAATTTTGCAGAGTGACA
>CAYQRD010000137.1:0-689 GCA_964419845.1 uncultured Phycisphaeraceae bacterium | reverse complement strand
GACCAGTTCGTTCGGATATTTCTTTTCCAGGTAAGCCAGGTCGGGCAGTACGTGCATGCAGTTGATGCAGCAGTAGGTCCAGAAATCGATGAGTACGACTTTTCCCCGCAGATCTTTGAGGGTGATCTCACCAGCAGAATTCAACCATTCCGTACCACCGTCGAGGCTGGGTGCCGGCGGACGATTCGGGAATGGATTCTTCATCAACGGCCCGGACTCTTTATCTGTTTTTTCTTCTGTCTGCTTTTTTGATTTGGCGGGCGACTTCTCATCTGCGTGGACTGCCGACAATCCTGATCCGCAGATAGTCATCCATGCTACAAGAAGTACGGTGAGGAGGTAGAATTGTTTCAGAAAAGCCTGCTTTCCTGGCATGCCTGATTCTCCTGTTTAGGTTGGCGTCGGTGAGGTGGGTCTATCAATTCTGATGTCAGCTTGCGCGAGGCGCACACTCTTATTGTAGAGACCCAGACAGGGAGGGGAACAGCCCAGCTCACAAATTTCACGGACCAATCCAGATTCGCCTATTGATCATAACCCACTGACAGGGATTATGTTGCGACCAGGATGATCGAATTACTCGTGACGGAGTGCTTCGATCGGATCGAGTTTGGCAGCGGAGATCGCGGGGTAAATTCCGGAGAGAATTCCGATGGTCACCGAGATACCAAAGGCAACCGGCAGACTCC
>CAYQRD010000136.1:0-2635 GCA_964419845.1 uncultured Phycisphaeraceae bacterium | reverse complement strand
GGATTGATGGCGCTCAATAATCTGGACATGCGCATTTTCTTCAACCACGATTAAGTTTCTTGGTTGTAACATTAAGTCTGTTTCGACCCCCGTGTAAAAGTTTATGATTTCAACGGGTTTTTCAACTTCTTTGTGTTTTGGGATGTACAAATAAGCACCTTCACGCGCAAAAGCCGTATTGAGGCTACTCATTCCGTCATTAGGGGCCACTTTATTAAAGTAATTTTCAATGATGGGGAGGTACTTGTCTTTACTCAGCGCTGCTGAAAGTAAACAGATGTCCACACCGTCATGAGTGGTTTGAGATAAAAAAGAGCTGTACTTCCCATCGACAAAAACAACTTTATAGGTGTCAATGTCGTGCAAAAAATACTTGCGCACGTCTTTAAGTTCTACGGCATTTTCCTGCTTTGGGAATATACTGAGTTCATTTTTTAAAAGACTATTCAGTGCGGTGTATTTCCAGGCTTCAGACTTTTTGGTTGGAAACCCTTTTTCTTCAAAAGATTTTATGGCCGTATTGCGAATATCGTAAATCGGTCCATGGCTGTCGATAAAATCGTCTACAGCCAAGAAGGAGGAAATAAACTTTTCTTTAAGTTCCATAAGTTTAATTGAGTTCTTCTTTAATCCAATCGTAACCTTTTGACTCTAGCTCTAGGGCTAATTCTTTTGTACCCGATTTCACGATTTTTCCATCCATAAGTACATGGACAAAATCAGGCACGATATAATCTAAAAGTCTCTGATAGTGGGTGATCACAATTACCGCATTGTCTTTACTGCGCAATTTATTGACCCCATTGGCCACAATTTTCAGCGCGTCAATATCCAGCCCAGAATCTGTTTCATCCAAAATGGCCAATTTTGGATCGAGCATGGCCATTTGAAAAATTTCGTTGCGTTTCTTTTCTCCACCAGAAAAGCCTTCGTTTAACGAACGCGACAAGAATTTTCGGTCGATATCTAAAAGCTCAGCAACGTCTTTGATTTTCTTGAGCATCTCCCCTGCGGGCATGTCCTCCAAGCCTTGGGCTTTTCGCGTCTCGTTGATGGCGGTTTTGATGAAATTGGTCACCGTAACCCCAGGAATTTCAACGGGATATTGAAAGGATAAAAACACCCCTTTGTGGGCGCGCTCCTCTGGCGCTAAGTCCGCAAGATCCTCTCCTTCAAGTAAAATTTGGCCTTGAGAAACTTCAAAGTCTTCCTTGCCTGCAATAATTGAGGCGAAGGTGCTTTTTCCAGCACCATTTGGGCCCATAATCGCGTGAATTTCACCAGGGTTAACCTCCAGGTTAATGCCCTTGAGTATCTCTTTTTCTTCCACGCCAGCGTGGAGGTTTTTAATTGCTAACATCAGTCTTTTTTTGATCTTGAATTTTTATATCAACTTTCGCAGGTTGATCCCCTACGCTAACGATTTCTTTTATGGTGATGATTTGTTCCCATACTTCTTGGCCCTGATCAAGCGCTGGGTTTCGCGTAACGATACCACGCACCATTACCGGGACCATGTCATAGACGTCGTTTTTTACCTCGGCAACACGATCACCTAATTCTTTTGCCATATCGTCCATCGCGACGGCATAAATAAATGAGGCTCCTTTTAATACAGCACCTTCGGGAGAATAATAGTATTCACCAGCGATATTAGCGCCAACATTTTCAGTAACGGCACCTGCTTGCTTTACTTTTTTTGAAGTTTTATCTTGACAACTTGTGGCTAAAATGGTGGCACAAAGCGCGATTCCTAGAGCGATTTTTGTATTCATGATTAAATGGTTTATAGTCTTTATTTATCCTACAGAGCCTTCAAGGCTTATTTCTAAAAGCTTTTGGGCTTCGACTGCAAATTCCATAGGCAGTTTATTGAGCACCTCCTTGCTAAAGCCATTGACAATTAGCGCTATGGCTTTTTCGGTGTCGATACCACGTTGGTTACAGTAGAAGATTTGATCCTCACCAATTTTACTGGTCGTGGCTTCGTGCTCAACCTGGGCTGTTTTGTTGTTCACCTCGATGTAGGGGAAGGTATGCGCCCCGCAGAGGTTACCCATGAGCAGTGAGTCACACTGTGAAAAATTACGGGCATTGGTTGCCCTTGGACTAATCTTGACCAATCCTCTATAGCTATTTTGGGATTTACCGGCAGAGATTCCTTTTGAAATGATCGTACTGCGGGTATTTTTGCCCAAATGAACCATTTTTGTTCCCGTATCGGCTTGTTGGTGATTGTTGGTGACTGCGATAGAATAGAACTCTCCAATGGAGTGGTCTCCTTTTAAAATACAACTGGGGTACTTCCAGGTCACGGCGCTTCCTGTTTCCACCTGAGTCCAAGAAATTTTGGCCCCTGTTTCACAAATTCCACGCTTAGTAACAAAGTTATACACCCCCCCTTTGCCGTTTTTATCCCCTGGAAACCAGTTTTGAACGGTAGAGTATTTAATTTCTGCACCATCTAAAGCAATCAACTCTACAACGGCGGCGTGTAATTGATTTTCATCACGTGTGGGCGCGGTACACCCTTCGAGATAACTCACATAACTGTCTTTGTCTGCGATCACCAAGGTGCGTTCAAACTGTCCTGTACCGGCCTGATTGATTCTAAAGTACGTGGAAAGCTCCATAG
>CAYQRD010000135.1:0-2716 GCA_964419845.1 uncultured Phycisphaeraceae bacterium | reverse complement strand
CTGGAGACCATCGCGGCGATCCGCTTCCGCGACCGTCACGAGAACGAATGGCGATTCGACCACTACCCCGCCGGGTACGATGTCGGTCGCTCGTTCGACCTCCGCATCATCGACCACGGGAACCGCCTCGAGTTCGAACTCACCACCGCGCCCGAGGTCCCTGTTGGGGCGATCGATATCAAGTGGTACAACCAGGCCGGCGATGTCGGCTTCTGCGATCGCAACATCTCCGCGATCAGCCAGCGGATGCAGGGCGGCAACGGCCTGTTCACCTCGACGATCGACAACCTGACCATCGGGCAGCGGGTCGACATCGAGTTCACGCTCTTGGCCGCCCAGACCTACTACAGCGAGTTCATCTATTACTATGTCGGCGACCCGCGCCTGCAGCGCGAATCACAGCACCCCTATGCCTACGCCGCGGGCGACGCATCAATCCCAGTCGTGACTGTCGAGCAGTTCGCCTTCAACCAGCACGCACTCAACCTCCCGCCCGACGCGCTCCGCTCATTCATGGACGGCAAGGTGATCTTCGAGACACGATGGGACGACGGGCTGCTCTTCAACCCGCCCACCGCCTTCGACTGCAACGGGGGCCCCGTTGGCTTCGACATGGGCCCGAGCCCAGTCTTCGAACCCAACCTGCTCGGCCCGCTTTACACCAACAACTCCTGCATCGAGTGCCACATGCTCGATGGACGAGGCACCGCGCCCGTAACCAGCGCCGACTCGCTCGAGGACTACTCCATCCTCCTGAGCATCCCCGGCACGCCCGGGCAAGCACCGCAACCCCACCCACTCTACGGCCACCAACTCGACACCCGCGCCACCCCGGGCAACACGCCCGAAGGGAACGCTTCGATCGTGTGGGAGATCGTGCAGGGCACCTTCGACGACGGCATGACCTACGAGCTCCGCAAGCCCCGCTACGAGTTCACCGAGCTCACTTACGGGCAGATCGGCAACAACATCCCCGGACAACCAAGCTCGAATCCATCGGGCGACCCATACAACGGTGAAGCAGAAATCTCCGCGCGCATCGCACCCATGCTCATCGGGCTCGGGCTTCTCGAGGCCGTCGCCGACGACGAAATCCTTGAATGGGCAGACGAGCACGACGCAGACGCCGATGGCATCTCCGGTCGCGCAAACATCGTCACCGACCTGAGCACCGGCGGGAGCGTCCTCGGCCGCTTCGGATGGAAGGCCGGTCAGCCCAGCATTCGCCAGCAGGCCGCGACCGCGTTCGCCCACGACCTGGGCATGCCGTCCGAACTCGTCGGCAACGCCCCCGCGGAAGTGGACGCGCTCATGCTCGACGAGATGGTCTCCTACCTCCGCGGGCTCGCGGTGCCACCCCGCAAGAACTACCGCGACCCCGCCGCGATCGAGGGCAAGGCACTCTTCGAAGCCGCCGGCTGCATGGATTGTCACCGCCCGACGATGCGCACCTCACCCGACGCAGAGTTCGCGCCCTATCGCAACCAGCTTATCCAACCCTTCACCGACCTGCTGCTGCACGACATGGGCGAGGACCTCGCGGACAACCGCCCCGAGCACGGCGCGAGCGGACGCGAATGGCGCACGCCGCCGCTTTGGGGCGTGGGCTATGTCGGGCATGTGCTGGGCACCCCGACCAACGCGTTCGATCCCAACGGCAACCCCGCTGAGCCCAACTACCTCCACGACGGGCGCGCCCGCTCGCTGCTGGAAGCCATCCTCTGGCACGGCGGCGAGGGCGCTTCGGCCCGCGACGCGGTGCTGGCAATGTCCGCGACCGAACGCGATGCGCTCATCGAGTATGTGAAGTTCCCCTTCGTCGATCCGTTCACACTCCCCGAGGCGGACACCTGCCCCGCAGACCTCAATGCGGACGGCAAGCTGAACTTTTTCGATGTCAGCGCGTTCCTGTCGGCGTTCGCCTCCGCCGATCCGGCCGCTGATTTCACAGGCGACGGACAGTTCAACTTCTTTGATGTGAGCGCGTTCCTCTTCGCGTTCAACAATGGCTGTCCCTGATCTATACCTCCACCAATATGACAGCACCCGGCACAAGCGTGCCGGGTGCTGTTCGTTTCAGGAAGATTCATGCATGTGCTGACAACGATCGCAGACGGAAACTCATGGCACGATCGGCGTGTCGAGGTCGTCCCAGAACCACCCGCTGCCATCGTTGCGGCACATCCAGAACTTCCCGCTCGTCCCCTTCACCACGATCCGGTTCGCCCCGTCCTCCGATGTCAGCGTATCCGGTAGGATGGTGTCGCCGATCGGGCTTCCAAGGTTGACCCACGGCTGCCAACTCCCGTTGGCGTAGAACAGGTACGCGAGTTCAACATCACCCGTCGCGGCGTTCTCCGTCAGGATGAGGACGCTGTCGCGTGCCGCGGTCGGTCGGCTCATGAAGCCCGATGACCAGGATGGATGACCGTGGTTGTACCATCCCCAGCCGCCGAAGCTCGGGTCGAAACCGGCCTCATACAGGTCGGTCGGTGCTCCCGTCCAGTAGTCCGCGGTCACATAGAACTTACCGCCGTTGAGCCCGGCACCCACGCTCGCGCAAAAGGCGTGCGGATTGCCGCCGGGCAGGCCCGCGTTCGGACCACCCCACCCAGCAAGAACCCATGTCGGCCCTCCATTCAAACTGCAGACATCATCGATGATCCACAGGCGCCCAAACTGCTCCATGACCGCGGCGTAGGTCACGCCGGAGAAG
>CAYQRD010000134.1:0-2726 GCA_964419845.1 uncultured Phycisphaeraceae bacterium | reverse complement strand
GGTCAGCAAGACATTGCGCAGGCGGCACAACAGCTCTGTCAGCGGGTTCAACAAGGATTGCTGCAGTGTCGTGAGATCACGGCAACACACTTGCATCAATTTACTGCGTTGGCGGATCTGCCGGCGCCGGATTTGTTGATTCGTACCGGGGGCGAGCAGCGCATTAGTAATTTCTAGCTCTGGCAGTCGGCCTATACCGAGCTGTATTTCACCGATCTGTATTGGCCCGATTTCAACGAGACGGCATTGCAGGCGGCGCTGGAGGATTACAGCTTGCGCCAACGTCGTTTCGGTCGCACCGGCGAGCAAGTCCAGTCGCCTGAATCCAATAAGAGTGCCTGATATGTTGACGCGAATTCTTGCTGCGCTTGTGATGTTGCCATTGGCGCTCTACGCCATCTTGTTTACTAGCGTGGAGCAGTTTCAATGGATTCTTGCCGGCGTTTTAGCGCTGGCTGCGTGGGAGTGGTCACGCTTGGCGCAGTTGCATAACCCGATGTTGCGCTTGTTGTTCGCCGCAGTTCTGCTCGCAATCTACACCGGCTTTGTGCTCAACCCGGTTTCGTTCTGGTATTGGCTGTTGCCAGCGATGTGGGTGTGGGTTGCGACCTTGATCTGGTTGCCCGATTTTCCGGAATCCCGTTTCCCGTTGCGAGCATGGATGGTGGCCTTGCAAGGCGCGGTACTGTTGCCCGCGGCAATGTTGGCATTGTGGAAGCTCCATGGTGACGCACAACTGGGTCCGTATTGGGTTCTGTTTGTGTTGGCGGTGTCGTGGGTTGCAGATAGTGGGGCGTATTTCGCCGGGCGTCGTTTTGGCAAGCGCAAGCTCGCGCCGAATCTGAGTCCGGGCAAGACTTGGGAAGGTGTGTTTGGCGGTAACCTGGCGGCGTTGTTGTTTGCCTTTGCTTTTGCGCCACTTCTATTGAGTTCGCCATATGAGCCGCAACGTTTGATGTTGCTGTTGTTATTTGCGGTGTTGTTGAGTGGTGTGTCTGTGCTTGGCGATCTGCTTGAGAGTGCGTTCAAGCGCAACGCCGGCGTTAAAGATAGCGGCGCATTGATTCCAGGCCACGGCGGCATTCTGGATCGCATTGACAGCCAAATTGCCACGGCACCGATCGGCTTATTGATGTTCATCTTGGCGGGCTGGGCTACGTGAGTTTGCAGCGCGTCACAATTCTGGGTGCGACCGGTTCGATTGGCGCGAGTACGCTGGATGTGCTCGCACGCCATCCAAATCGCTATTCAGTTTTTGCGCTGACCGCCAATCGTCAAGTCGAGCGGATGCAGGCGCTGTGTCTGGCGCATCAACCGCGTTATGCGGTAATGGCTGATCTAGACGCCGCTGAACAACTCGCTACTGGCTTGCGTCAGCAAGGCAGTGCGACCGAGGTGCTGGTCGGCGCCGCTGCGCTATCCAAAGTTGCAGCGCACCCGGAAGTCGACCAAGTCATGGCGGCAATTGTGGGCGCGGCGGGACTGCCGGCGACGCTGGCAGCAGCGGAGGCGGGTAAGCGCGTGCTGTTGGCGAACAAAGAAGCTTTGGTGATGTCCGGCGCGCTATTTATGCGTGCGGTGCAGGAATCCGGCGCGACCTTGTTACCGATCGACAGTGAACACAATGCCATCTTTCAGTGCCTACCGACGCAGGCGTTTGGCGAGCGTGCACTCGGTGCGGAGTTACAGCTCCCCAATGCCGGGATTGAGCGTATCTGGTTAACCGGATCGGGCGGACCCTTCCGCACCCGTGCGATCGAAACCTTGCCGGCAGTGACGCCCGCCGAAGCGATCGCACATCCGAATTGGGACATGGGCGCGAAGATCTCGGTGGATTCCGCCACCATGATGAACAAGGGGTTGGAATTCATCGAAGCGCGTTGGCTATTTGATGTACCGGCGGCAGCGATTGAGGTGGTGGTACATCCGCAAAGCATTGTGCATTCCATGGTCGCGTATCAGGATGGTTCGGTTCTCGCGCAACTGGGGCAGCCGGATATGCGTACTCCGATCGCACATGCATTGGCTTGGCCGCAGCGTATGGATGCCGGTGTGCAAGCTTTGAATCTATTCGAAATGCAGGCGCTTGAATTCAATCGACCTGACCTAACCCGATATCCCTGCCTGCGTTTGGCCCAAGAAGCCGATGCGGTGGGCGGGGTTGCACCGGTGGTGTTGAATGCCGCAAACGAAATGGCGGTTGCCGCGTTTCTCGCGGGTACGCTGGGTTATGCCGAGATCGCGCAGCGGATTGAAGCGGCGCTGGAACAGATTCAGCAGGGCACGGTCGATACGCTGGAAGGGGTGTTGGCTGCGGATACAGCAACACGAAACTGGTTTGCTGAGGCGGCCTGATGGATGCATTGCTGAGCAGCGTTTTTGGGTTTGTGATTGCCATTGCTTTGTTAGTGGCGGTGCATGAATACGGACACTTCTGGACTGCGCGTAAGTGTGGTGTGCGGGTGCTGCGCTTCTCGATTGGTTTTGGTCCAGTGCTTTGGTCCAAGCGCGGACAAGATGGCACCGAATATGCCCTTTCAGCGCTTCCGCTGGGTGGTTACGTGAAGATGCTGGATGAGCGCGAAGGTCCAGTAGCTGCGGTCGATTTGCAGCATGCCTTCAATCGGCAGTCATTGGCCAAACGCAGTGCGATTGTGTTTGCAGGACCTTTGGCTAACTTCTTGTTCGCCATCTTTGCGTTTTGGTTGGTGCATTTGTTGCCGACC
>CAYQRD010000133.1:0-2800 GCA_964419845.1 uncultured Phycisphaeraceae bacterium | reverse complement strand
ACCGATGGAGGCGAGGCACGCCAGGATGAGCGTCAGCAACTTCATGGTGGTCCTAGCTCAGCTGTTCTGCATCGGAAAATCGACCTGCTGCTGCTTGCCGCACTCGATCGCGTCGTCGTAGCCGGCGTCGGCGTGGCGGAAGATGCCCATCATGGGGTCGTTGCGGAGCACGCGGGCGAGACGGTCGGCGGCCTCGTTGGTGCCGTCGGCGACGATGACCTGCCCGGCGTGCTGGGAGAATCCAATCCCGACGCCGCCGCCGTGATGGAAGCTGACCCAGCTCGCACCCGATGCAATGTTGACGGCGAAGTTGAGCAGGGGCCAATCGCTGACTGCGTCGGTGCCGTCCTTCATCGATTCGGTCTCGCGGTTGGGCGAGGCGACCGAGCCGCAGTCGAGGTGGTCGCGACCGATGACAATGGGGGCATCGACGGCCCCGGCCTGGACCATGTTGTTGAACAGCAGCCCGGCCTTGTCTCGCTCACCCAGCCCGAACCAGCAGATGCGTGAGGGCAGCCCTTGGAAGGCGAAGCGAGGCTCGCAGTTGGCGAAGTCCTGCCTGAGCAGGGCTTGGGGGTTCTTGTGGCAGCCGAGGATCCACTGGTGGAGGCGTTCGTTGTAGCCGCCTTCTTCCTTGGGGAAGAGCTGGAGCAGGGCGTAGTCGGTCTTGTAGATGTCGATGGGGTTGCCCGAGAGGGCAGCCCAGCGGAACGGGCCTCGCCCGAGGCAGAACTGCGGGCGGATGAAGGCGGGGACGAAGCCGGGGAAGGCGAAGGCGTCCTTGAAGCCCTGATCGAATGCCCGCTGGCGGATGTTGTTGCCGTAGTCGAAGGTGACCGCGCCGCGCTTCTGCAGCTCGACCATCGCTTCGACATGGCGACGCATCGAGGCGAGCGAGAGCTTCTGGTAGTCCTCCGGGTCGGCGATGCGCGCCTCGGCGGCCTCGTCGTTGGTCAGCTCGATGGGGCAGTAGCCCTGCAGCGGGTCGTGGGCGCTGGTCTGATCGGTGAGGGTATCGGGGATGATGTCGCGGGCGAGCAGTCGTTCGAGCAGGGCGATTGCGTTGCCGTGCCAGCCCACGGAGATCGCGGCCTTCTGGTCTTTGAGTTCCAACGCCCGGTCGATCGCGGCGTCGATGTCGTCGACCAGCTCGTCGAGGTAGTGGTCGTCGAGACGACGCTGCAGGCGGGTGCGGTCGACATCGGCGATGAGGCAGGTGCCGCCGTTGAGGGTGATTGAGAGCGGCTGGGCACCGCCCATGCCGCCGCAGCCGGCGGTGACATTGAGCGTGCCGGCGAGTGTACCGTTGAAGTGCTCGCGCGCGCACTCGGCGTAAGTCTCGAAGGTGCCCTGGAGGATGCCCTGGGTGCCGATGTAGATCCACGAGCCGGCGGTCATCTGCCCGTACATCATCAGGCCCTTGGCGGCCAGCTCATCGAAGTGCTCCTGCGTGGCCCAGTGGGGGACGAGGTTGGAGTTGGCGATCATGACACGGGGCGAGTCGGTGGTGGTCTGAACGACGCCGACGGGCTTGCCTGACTGGACGAGCAGGGTCTGGTCGGGCTCGAGGCGTTGGAGGGTTTCGACGATGGCGTCGAAGGCGGCCCATGAGCGGGCGGCCTGGCCGCGTCCGCCGTAGACGATGAGGGATTCGGGGTGCTCGGCGACCTCGGGGTCGAGGTTGTTCATGAGCATGCGGAGGGCGGCCTCGGCTTGCCAGGTCTTGCAGGTCATCTTGGTGCCGCGGGGGGCGCGGATGACGCGATCCTGGGGCTCGGGAATGTACTTGGAAACGCCGGGCTTGGTGGTGGTGCTCATGATGGTGTCCTGTGTCAGATTGGGCTCGGTAAAAGTGTAGCAGGCAGGAAATTAGCTCGGGATGAGGGATCCAAACGCATCAGCGGCGATGAGCCGCTCGATTGCGGCGATATCCGGCGAAGGTGTGCGGTCTTCGGTCAGGGGTGCGACCACCGTGCGGATGATCTCGATCGCGGATTCGACGGCTGTCCCGGAGCGGTGGGGGCGGTGGGCCTCGACGCCCTCGGCGGCGCAGAGGAGCTCGGTGGCGATGATCGACCGGGCGAGCTGGACGCCGCGGGCGGCCTTGGCGGCGCTGCGGGGGCCGAAGGAGTTGTAGTCCTCCATGTTGGCGCAGGTCGAGAGGTTGGCGACGCTGGCGGGGTTGGCGAGGCCGATGAGTTCGTTGCACATGGCGGCGGCGGCATACTGAACAATCATGAAGCCGGACATCACCCCGGGCTTGGGGCTCATGAAGGCGGTGAGCTCGCTCTGTGGGTCGAAGACGCTGAGCATGTGGTAGACCCGACGCTCGGCAATGCCTGCGAGGTGGGAGATGCCGATGGCGAGGGTGTCGAGCGGGAGGGCGACGGGCATGCCGTGGAAGCAGCCGGCGGAGACGATGTCGGGGATGTCGGTGCCGGTGTCGAAGATCAGCGGGTTGTCGGTGACGGCGCCGAGTTCGTTGTGCAAGCGATCCAGGCAGGACTGGAACGAGTCAAGGGCCGCGCCGAGGACGAGCGGGGCGCAGCGGAAGGAGTAGGGGTCCTGCACCCGAGGGTCGTCGGCGGCGTGGGATTCGACGATACTGCTGCCCGAGAGGAGTGACTTGAGCGTGCTCGCCACCCGGGTTGCCCCGGGCTGGTTGCGGACGCGGTATACCCGGGGATCGAGATAGGCGTGCGAGGCACGGGCAGCGTCGATGGACATGGCGTTGGCGATGAGGGCGGCGTGGATCACGCGATCGAGATCCCGGGCGATCAGGGCGAAGCGGGCCGTCATG
>CAYQRD010000132.1:0-2818 GCA_964419845.1 uncultured Phycisphaeraceae bacterium | reverse complement strand
CCCGTGCCTTTGGGCACCGATCTCCCCACGCGTGCACATGCGCCATCACATCGTGACGAAGCTCACGCTCATACCGCGCGGCCGACTCCATGTCCTCGTCTGTGACCTCAAGCGTGGAGCGCATTTCGTTGAGCTGCTCGTCGCTGATGTCCAAACCGCACGCCTGCTGCGCCTCCGCGACCGCCAGCCAGATCTTCCGCCAGGTCGTGAACTTATGACGCGGCGACCAGATCCTGCACATCTCGGGCGATGCGTTGCGGGCCGAAAGCGGGGAGGTGTAGGTGTCGTGGGTGTTGCTCATACGAGACTTTAGGTCTCTGCAATCGATCGCTCACCTTCAGTTCGCCACGATGTTCACCAGCCGCCCTGGCACCACGACGACCTTGCGAACCGTCTTGCCCTCGATCAGCTCTTTGATGCGTTCGTCGGCCAAGGCCATGGTTTCGAGCGTCTTGGCGTCGGTATCGGGGGCCGCGTACATCTTGGAGCGCAGCTTGCCCATCACCTGGATCGGGATCTCGATCTCGTCGTCGACCAGCATCGCCTCGTCGTAGCTGGGCCAATCAGCAGTCGCCACCGAGTCATCATGCCCCAGCTTGTGCCAGAGCTCCTCGCTGACATGAGGCGTGAACGGCGCGATCGTCTTCACGAACCGCTCCATCTGCGACTGCGTCAGCGACTTGGCCACATTGACAAACTCGAACACCGCCGCGATGGCCGTGTTGAAGCTCAGCTTCTCGATGTCCTCGCCCACCTTGGCGATCATGCGGTGCAGCTGCTTCTCGGTCGCATCGTCCGCCGCGTCGGCGAACACCAGCTCGCCAGTCTCCTCATCCACACACAAGCGCCAGATCTTCTGCAGCAGCCGGTACAGCCCCACGATGTCCCGCGTGCTCCACGGCTTGCTCGCCTCCAGCGGGCCCATGTACATCTCATACAACCGGAAGGTGTCGGCGCCGTAGTCCTCGATCACCTCGTCGGGGTTGATGACATTCTTGAGCGACTTGGACATCTTGGCGATGATCTTCTCGACCCGCTCACCGCTGCTGATCTCAACGAACTCGGGCTGCTCTTCGCTCCCCCGGTTCTCGACCTCGTCGATGGGCACCAGCGACTTGTCGGCGCGCTGGTAGGCCATGCTGGTGATCATCCCCTGGTGGAAGAGCTTGCGGAACGGCTCGGGCGAGCGCACGAAGCCCAGATCGAACAGGATCATGTGCCAGAAGCGGGCATACAGCAGGTGCAGCACGGCGTGCTCGTTGCCGCCGATGTACAGGTCCACCCCATCCTCGCCCATCCAGTATTCCTCGGCCTCCTTGCCGATCAGCGCCTCGCTGTTCCTGTTGTCGCAGTAGCGCAGGTAGTACCAGCAGCTCCCCGCCCAGCCCGGCATGGTGTTGGTCTCGCGCCGGACCGGCTCGTCGCGATGCAGCCCCAGCACGCCCGCCTCGCCCGCGGTCGTGCTCACCCAGTCCGTCGCCTTGGCCAGCAGCGGCTGGGGCGTGTCGCTCTCGACCGGCTGGTAGTCCGCCAGCGGGGGGAGCACCACGGGCAGCGAATCCTCGCCCACGGCGTGATGGTGCCCGCGCTCGTCAAACACGATCGGGAACGGCTCGCCCCAGTAGCGCTGACGAGAGAAGAGCCAGTCACGGAGTTTGTAGTTGATCTTGCGGGCACCGACCATCTTGCTGGTCATCCACTCGATGATCTTGGCCTTGGCCTCCTCGATCTGCATGCCGTTGAGCATGTCCGAGTTGATCGCCGGCCCGTCGCCCGTGTAGGCCTCGCCGTCGAAATCAGCCGGCGGCTGCACAGTACGCACGATCGGCAGCTCGAACCTGGTCGCGAAGTCCCAGTCGCGCTGGTCCTGCGCCGGCACCGCCATGATCGCACCGGTGCCGTAGCCCATCATGACATAGTCCGAGGTCCACACCGGGATCTGCTCGTTGGTCACCGGGTTGGTGACATGGATGCCAATGAAGTAGCCAGTCTTCTCTTTGTTCTCTTGGCGCTCCACATCGGTGCGGTTCTTGGCCCACTCGACATACTTCCGCAGCCCCTCGATATCGACACCCTCTGGCTCGCTCTCGATGGCCATCTCGACCAGCGGGTGCTCGGGTGCCACGACCATGTAGGTCGCGCCATAGATGGTGTCGGGTCTGGTCGTGAAGATACGGAGCTTCTCGCCCAGATCCAGCCCGCCGGGCATGAGGATGGGAAAGTCCACCTCAGCGCCCACGCTGCGACCGATCCATTCGGCCTGCTGGGTCTTGGTCGAGTTGGGCCAGTCGACATCCGCCAGCCCGTCGAGCAGGCGATCGGCGTATGAGGTGATGCGGAACATCCACTGACGAAGCGGCTTGCGGAACACGGGGTACCCGCCACGCTCGCTCTTGCCGTCGATAACCTCCTCATTGGCCAATGCGGTCCCCAGCTTGGGGCACCAGTTCACGGTCTGCTGGCTCAGGTACGCGAGCCTGTACGAATCCACGATCGCCTTGCGCGTCTCGGTATCGAGCGTGTCCCAGTCACCCGCGTCGGTCCCCTCGGGCAGATCGCCCGCGCCGGCGTATTCCGTCGCGTTGGGGTTGAGCTTCACGGTCCGTGAGCCGTCGGCGAACTCCCCGATCAGCTCATTGATCGGGCGTGCCTTGCCCCTGCCGCCATCAGCCTCGGGATCGAACCACGAGTGGTAGATCTTGACAAAGATCCACTGCGTCCATTTGTAGTAGTCCGGGTCGATGGTCCCGAACTCGCGTGACCAATCATAACAGAATCCAAACCGCTGGAGCTGGCGTCGGAAGTTGTCGATCGCCTT
>CAYQRD010000131.1:0-2993 GCA_964419845.1 uncultured Phycisphaeraceae bacterium | reverse complement strand
GGGTGAACGCGAAGATCGCGAAGGGCTCGAAGAGGGGGAGTGAACGCAGAGGGCGCGGAGGGGAGTGGGTGAGACGGGGTCCTCGGGCTGTCCGTGTTTGGTGGAGCAACCCGTGGTGACTGGATTAGATTTCGTTGAGCGGGTTGGTCCAGCCGAGGTGACCATGCTTTGGGATGGGCAGGGCGTTGATATCGAAGTAGAATGACGGCTTGTTTGTGCTGAGGCCTTCGGGTGTCCAGCGTTCGACCCGGCCTTCTCTTGCGACAATGAGGTTGCCAATAGCGTCGAAGGTTGCCCAGTCGTCTTTCGGCGAAAAGAACTCTGGGTGGTCAGGCATGATGAACTCGAAGATGCGGCCAATATTTTCTTTGTAGTCGCGGAAATGTAGACGGATCTCTGGCCACCTATCGGCTTGTTGTTTCCAGTATGCTTTACGACTTACATACCATGCGCTGTCGCCGTGCTCTTCGTAGCCGTCGGGGAGCACTCTTTGCCATCCATCGCGTTTGAGTCTGGCGTGGAGCACGCCTTCATCTTCCCCGTAGCGTTCGCAGTCGTGGCGGAGGTACTCGATGTTCTGGGGTTCAAGTTCTTTGACAGTATCAGAACTGAGTTCCTTGTAGCAGGGCATCGAAGTGTGACCTTCGAGATTGAGTGCGAGTGAGTTGCTCGAGTGCCAGAGGCCACCGCCGAACCATGCTCCTTCGTTCTTCCAATGCGCGACCGGCTTAAGTGATGGCGGATTACAAATGGCGTTCCATGTTTCACCTTTGGCGCCCATAGCGAGGTAGACCATCCGTTTGCCATCGTGGGAGAGGTCGCAGCGAAAGTGGTACAGCTTGCCCGCGAACCACGAGCCATGTTCGACACGATCAGTATCGGTGTTGTATTTGATGGTATGGTAGCGTTTGGAGGGACCGCGCCGGAGGATCACGACAACGGGTGCTTCTCTCGCAGCGAGGAGATGGAGGCGGGGATGTGGTAGCGGTTTGGTCATCTGATTGGATGATACGGGATGGAATGCGTGTGCAGGGGAGGTTTCCCCTGCATCCCCTCTTCAAGAGTGGGGTGGGTGGATGGTTTTGGGGGGACCCCCTCCGCCTCGCTGCGCTCGGCACCTCCCCCGCAGGCGCGGGGGAGGAGAGTGTAAGAGTTGCACAGTGCAGGGGACTGCGGATGCGAAGGTGGAGTTCATTTCCTTTGCCCCGATGGGGCAATGGGGGTCGCGGGAGGGAAGCAACCACGGGTTGCGCTGCGCTTCACCCGTGGCTACAGGCCTGCGCCCCGTTGGGGCGTGTTGTGCTTGTGTTGTTGAGAAATGAGTGCCGATGGTGGTTGGGGGGCACGGGTTGTCAGCCTGCGGCTGGGCGACCCGTGGCACCCGGAGCAGAAAAGACCCCATCCGTCTCGGCTGCGCCGAGCCACCTTCCCCGCGGGGTGGAGAAGGCACAGAGATGAAGACCCCCTCCGCCGCTCCGCCTATGGCGGATCGACACCTCCCCCGCAGGCGCGGGGGAGGCGAGTGGGTGTGGATGGTGGTTGGAGGGCACCACTGCGCCGCGTTGCGTCGAGTGGTGGCACCCTGCAAGGCAGGTTAGACCTTCGCCAGGCGGGTCTTCACATTGTCGAGGACATTCATGAAGTTGATGTAGCCGTCGTAGGGCGAGTCGTAGGGGGAGAAGTATTTGTGGACATCGCCGTCGGCCCAGTACTTGGTGCACATGTAGTAGAAGTGGTCGCTGGTTGTCAGCTTGCGCCAGTCGGTGACGATGTATTCGATGTTCTTGAGCTTGTCGGCGTCGCCCTGCTTCTTGACCTCGACGAGGCGGTCTTTGAGGATCTTTTCGACGCGGTAGGTTTCTTCGAGGGCGTTTGATTGCATGGCGTTGCCGCGCCATGCGGTGAGGTCGCGTTCGGTGTCGGCCCAGGAGATGTATTCGGGGACGTCGTATTCGCCGATGGGTGCGAAGTACTTGAGTGCTTCGGAGGGGGTGATGAAGTGGTTTTCGGTGGTGCCGTCGGCTTTCTTGGCGACATCGAAGATGGCGGTGGGCAGGTGTTCTAGGAACTGGAAGATGCCGGTGTCTTCCCACTGGTGTTCGCCGAAGGTTTCGTAGTCCATGAAGAGGTTGCAGAGGTAGCCGTCGCCGTTGATCTGGTGGACCCAGTGTGCGAAGCGTTCGGCGGAGAGCGGCCATTCCTCCCAGCCGCGGTTTCCGAAGCGGAAGGCGATGTCGTCGGAGAGCTTGTAGTTTTTGAGGAGCAGGCCGAAGGGGCGATCATTGGGGCCCATGATGGTGTTGCCGTGCTCATCGTTGGGCGGGCGGTAGACATAGTTGGGGCTGCGATAGCCGAGGTGGCGGTCGACGCCCTCGCAGATGGCACCGAGGAAGCGGGGTGTGCCGTCTAGGTTGGTGATTTTGGACAGTGCGCGGCTGAGCTCGTTGGCGTAGATGAGCTCGGTGTTGCGGAAGACATTGGGGGTCTGGCCGAAGTGCTCCTGGATCAGGGCGGTGTGCATGTCGACCTGATGGTGGAACTCGTCCTGGGAGTAGAGGAAGGAGAGGGAGTGGTAGTAGGTCTCGGCGACAAACTCGCAGCAGCCGGTCTCGGCGAGCTGGACGAAGAGGTCGAGGACATCGGGTGTGAACTTCTTCCACTGGTCGATGACGGTGCCGGTGATGGCGTAGGAGACGCGGAAGTTGCCCTCGTGGCGTTTGATGAGGTCGAGGATGAGCTTGGTTGTGGGTCGGTAGCACTTGTTGGCGACTTTTTCGGCGATCTGGCCGTTGGCGTCTTCGTTGAAGTAGAAGGGGTCGGTGTGGAAGACGGAGTAAGGCTTGAGGCGGTGCGGCTGGTGGACCTGGAAGTAGAAGACTGTTGAGGCCATGATGCGTGCTCCCCTGGGCGGCGTGTTCGATACTGTATTGTCGTGTATTTTGGGGCAGATACAAGAACTTTCGTGGGTTCTTGTGAGGATCTGAGCGCGGGGG
>CAYQRD010000130.1:0-3040 GCA_964419845.1 uncultured Phycisphaeraceae bacterium | reverse complement strand
CTCCCTCCGCTTCGCTGCGATCGGCACCTCCCCTGGAAGTCCGGCGGAGGCTGCGCTCAGCGCACTGCGCGGCTGTCGCCGCGAGTCCGGGCGCCCAGCTGCGGGATATGGGGATTGGATTTACAAAATCGTCCCACGCAGCAGCGCCATCGCCACGACGAAATAAATCGTGAGCCCGGAGACATCCATCAGCGTGGCGACCAGCGGCGACGACGACGCGGCGGGGTCGAGCCCGAGCCGGTCGAGCAGCAGCGGGAACATCGAGCCGATCAGTGATCCCCAGATCACGATCGCGAATACGGCGATGCCAACGGTCAATGACAGCGGCCAGAGGAATGGCGAATCCACCATCGGGGTCGTGGACAGGATCCACACCACACCCACGCCGAGCGCGGCCAGGGTGATGCCCAGGCACAGCCCGGTGAGGAACTCCTTGCGCATGATCTTCCACCACGAACTCAGCGTGACCTCTTCGACCGCGATGGCGCGCACCAGCAGGCTCGCGGCCTGGGTGCCGGTGTTCCCGCCCGAGGCGATGATCATGGGGACGAACAACGCGAGCACGACGGCCTTGTTGAGTTGCTCATCGAAGAAGCCCATGATCGAGATGGTGAAGATCTGCATCAGGAAGAGCCCGGCGAGCCAGCCGCCGCGCTTTTTGAACATGCTCAGCACCGGCGAGGACATGTACGGCGCATCGAGCGCTTCCATACCACCGAGCTTCTGGACATCCTCGGTGAACTCTTCTTCGGCGACATCGGCCACATCGTCCGCCGTGACGATGCCAACCAGCAGCCCGAGCGAATCGACGACGGGCAGCGCCGTGCGGTCGTAACGGTTCATGATCCGCACGGCATCCTCGCGGTCGTCGCTGGCGAAGAGGGCGATGAACTCGTTGTCCATCAGCTCGCTCATCGGCGTGCCGGGGTCCGCGAGCAGGATGTCGCGGATATGGATGTCGTCGATCAGCTTGCCCTCATAATCGATCACGAACACCCAATCGATCGTTTCCGCGTTGCGTCCGTAGCGCCGGATGTGCTCGAGCGTCTTCTCGACGCTCCAGTCGCCGCGCACCCGCACATAATCGGGCGTGATCAGTCGTCCCACGCTGTCCGCGGGGTAGCCCAGGATCGCCCGGGTCACCATCCGGTTGGTCGGCGAAAACCGCTGGATCAGCTTGGTCGCGATCTCGACGGGCAGCTCGTCGAGCAGCGCGGCACGGTCGTCGGGGTCCATCGACTCGATCAGCCGTGACGATCGCTCGGTGCCCAGTTCCTCAAGCAGCGACTCCTGCACCGGCTGTTCGAGCTCGGCGAACACTTTCGCGGAGATATCACGCGGGAGCACCCGGAACGCGACCACGCCCGATTCGCGCGGGAGCGTTTCGATCATGTCCGCGATGTCCGCCGCTTCCATCACGCTCAGCGCATCGCGCAGCTCGCGATACGCCTGCTCGTCGATCAGGCGCTGCAGTTCGGGTTCGAGCAGTTGCGTAAAGGTGGTGGGCACGGTGAATCGTAGTCCGCGGGTTCGTCCCGATAATGCCCGTTCGCGGGTCCGGGCATCGGCCTGCTTTAGCACATATTCGTGCATCCTGCATCGTTGGGGCAGGGTTTCATGCCCTCTGGCCGAGTCGGGCTCGATCAGGCATCTCGGATCTCCGATCTCAGGGAGGACAGTTCCTGTACCCGGAGGCGATGTGATGTTGATTGACGATCGGAACGCGTTCACAGTGATCGAGGTGGTCGTCGTGGTGACCATTCTCGCGGTGCTCGCGGCGATGTTTGTGCCGCGGTTTGCCAGCGCGGAGGAGGACACCCGGATCGTCGCGGTTTCCGAGGACTTCATGCGCATCGCCAAGGCGTTCGACTACTTCAAATCGACCAACGGGTACTGGCCTCCCGATACCGCCGCGGGCCAGATGCCCCCCGAGATGCGGAGCGCCTTTAAATCGGGCAACCCCTTCCTAAACGGATGCCCAATCGGCGGCGTGTATGACTACGACAACCTACCCGGGGAGCCGGCCCTGATCATCGCCATCCGGGCGAGCGCGGCCCATCCCTTGCCGAGCGTGAGCGATGCGCTGGCCCTCGATGCACATCTCGACGACGGCGACCTGCGGACGGGCAACTTCCGTTCGTTGAGCGATGGGTACGGGTACGCGTTCAATCGGAAGTAAGTTTCGATGTGATTCCGCCGGGCGTCTTCGTCTCTCCCCGCGCCCCGCGGGGAGGTGGTCCGCCAGAGGCGGATCTTCGGCGTGACGGGGGGGTCTTCATTCCGTCCCCCAATGGAACCCAAGACCGCTACACCGGGCCATCTGCCATCACATCACCAACGAATCAAACCCCGTCAGCCCGACCGGTTCCTTCGTGAAGAACGGCTCGCCCGCCTCGGCGCCGATGCGTGACCCGAAGTACTTCCCGCTCGCCTCGATCCACTCGAGCGCCTTTCGGTTCTTCTCGGGTTGCACAAACTGCGTGTCGTACGCCCGGATCGAACGCATCTTCTGCTCGAGCACGCCGCTGATGTCGAGCACAAACTTGGGGTCGGCTACCCAGCGCAGGTGCGTGGCGTAGTAGTAGAAGAGCCACTTGGGGTAGAGCGTCGGGCCGAGATGCTTCTGCTCGCCGGTCCAGGCATCGATCGGTGCGGGCATGTCGATTTTGGAGAGCTTGGCGTCGAACCGGGCATCCTCGATGCAGCGGGTGACGGCCCGGTGGTCGGGGTGGGCGTCTTCGGGGTAGGTGGTGAAGATGATCTGCGCCTGCCAGGCGCGGATGACACCGGCGAGCTTGTGGCGGTTCTCGATGGTGTGCTCGACGAATCGGTTGGGCAGATCGAGCAGCCAGCGCTCCACGCGACCCGTGGCACCTTCATTCAGGATCTCCAGCGCGTCGGCGGCTTCCTTCTTTCGTGTCTCGGGTGTGCCCAGCGGGGTGGGCTCGCCGTTGGTGACATCGAGCAGCAGGATATCGTGCCCCTGCTGGGCGAGTTTGATGATGGTGCCGCCCATCCCGAGTTCCTGATCATCGGGGTG
>CAYQRD010000129.1:0-3060 GCA_964419845.1 uncultured Phycisphaeraceae bacterium | reverse complement strand
TCGATGTTGATCTGGACGAACTTGGACCACTCGTCGGGGAGGTCTTCGTCCTGGAAGATGGCCTGGACGGGGCACTCGTCGACGCAGAGGCCGCAGTCGATGCAGGTGTCGGGGTCGATGAAGAGCTGGTCGCTGGTTTCGAAGTCGGGCTCGTCCTTGGTGGGGTGGATGCAGTCCACGGGGCAGGCGTCGACACAGCTGGTGTCTTTGGTCTTGATGCACGGCTCGGCGATGATGTGCGGCATGTGGGAAGTCCCTTCGGTCGTCGCGGGTATCTGGTTATCCCGTATCGCCCTGAGATTCGTGGATCCCGGGCGGGGGTTGCTATTGTGACTTTCATTTTAGACGATCGCAAGCGTTTCGTCCGGGGAGAATCAGTCTCATCGGCGCTGTGGGCAAACTGGCTTGAGCGGGCAAGGGGCGGGGCGCGGCGTACACTCGTGTATGAGCACCACAACGCAGACTACAACCCCCGATAAGCACCCAATCGACGCTGACACCCGCGAGAAGCATGTGGACTGGCTCATGAGCGTGACCCAGATCCCCACCGCCGCCGGCAGGGAGCAGCGGGTCGTCGCCTGGATCGATCGCTGGCTCACGGGGCGCGGGGGGATCGAGAAACGGGTTGATCCGCACGGGAACTTCGAGCTCTCGCTGAGCAAGGCACCCAAATCCGACCACCCGATCTACTTCACCGCCCATCTCGACCACCCGGCCTTCGTCGTCGAGCAGATCGTCAGCGCCAACGAGATGATCCTCTCGTTCCGCGGCGGGGTGATGAGCGACTACTTCCCCGATGCCGCGATCCGGGTGTATACCGAAGAAGATCGCTACGCGACGGCCACGATCCGCGAGGAGCACGACCCGGACGGCACCGAGTGGAGCGAGACCGAGACGCGCCCGTTCAAGATGTACCGGGCGACGAGCAGCGAACCGCACGCGGCGAGCGTGGGCGACATCGGGACCTGGGAACTGCCAGACGCGGAGATCGTGGACGACGAGTTCGGGGGGATCATCCACACCAACGCGTGCGATGATCTGGCGGCGGTCGCTGCGGCGCTGTGCGCCCTCGACGAGATCCGAATCGCGCAAGACAACGGCGCACCTAAGAACGATGTGCGTGTGCTCTTCACACTGGCCGAGGAGATCGGGTTTGTGGGGGCGATCGGTGCGAGCCGCGACGGGTTCATGCCCAAGGGGTCGCGGATCATCGCGCTGGAGAACTCGCGGGCGTTCCCCGATTCGCCGATTCATGGGGGGCCGATCGTGCGGGTTGGTGATCGGATCAGCGTGTTCTCGCCGGAGCTGACTGGTGCGGTGGCCAAGGTGGCTGAGCGGATCGCGGGTGGGCCGGCACAGCCGACCGCGGCCCAGAAGATGAGCGAGATGCCCAAGTGGAAGTGGCAGCGCAAGCTGATGGCGGGCGGGGCGTGCGAGGCGAGCGTGTACTGCGCGTATGGGTACACCTCGACCTGCGTGTGCCTGCCGCTGGGGAACTATCACAACATGGCGAACCTCGCTGAGGCGCAGGCGGGGACGCACGAGGGCACGCCGCGTGTTGGGCGTGAGTATGTGGGGATCGATGACTTCCATGGCATGGTGGACCTGCTGATCGGGTGCGGGATGGACCTGCCGCAGAGCCCGGGGTTTGTGGAGCGGGTGGAGAAGCTCTGGGACGAGCGGAAGTTCGTGCTGGGTTCTTGAGTGGGTCCTGAGGGATATCGATGACGCTGCTGCTGATCTATTTATCTGTTGCGCTGGGTGTGTCGTTCCTGTGTTCGATGCTTGAGGCGGTGCTGCTGAGCATCTCGCGCACGCATGTCGCGGTGCTCGTCGAGCAGGGGCACCCGACGGGGATGCGTCTGCAGCGGATGAAGAACGATGTGGATCAGCCGTTGGCGGCGATCCTGACGCTCAACACCTTTGCGCACACGCTGGGTGCTGCGGGCGTGGGTGCCCAGGCGGCGGCGATCTGGGGCGAGGCGTGGGTCGGGGCGGTGAGCTTTGTGGTCACGCTGCTGGTGCTGGTCTTTTCGGAGATCATCCCCAAGACGCTGGGCGCGGTGCACGCCAGATCGCTGGCCCCGTTCGCGGCGGTGACGATCGAGTGGCTGATCCGGATCTTCAAGCCCATCGTGGCGGTGTGCAACTGGATCTCCAAGCTGTTCTCCCGGCATGATCAGACGATGCCACGCATCAGCCGCGAGGAGGTGAGCAACCTCGCCCGCCTGGCGCACGAGGAGGGCGTGATCGACGAGCAGGAGTACGCGGTGGTGAAGAACCTTGTCGCGCTGCGCGAGGTGACGGTCAAGCGGGTGATGACGCCGCGGCGGGTGGTGTTTACCTATCCGGCGACGATGACCATTTCCGAGGCGCTGCACGCTGGTCCGTCGCGCTTTGCACGGGTGCCGCTGGTCGGGCAGTCGCTCGACGAACCGATGGGGGTGATCCATCGTCGCTCGCTCTACATGGCGGAGAAGGAGGGGCGCGGCGATGAGGCATTGGCCGAGCTGGCCCGCCCGCTGCACGCGGTGCCTGACACGGCGTCATTGCAGGAGGTGCTGTATCAGTTCCTGCAACGCCGTGAGCACCTGTTCCTTGTGGTTGATGAATACGGCGGCAGCGCCGGTATTGTCACGCTCGAGGACGCGATCGAAACGATGCTGGGGATGGAGATCGTGGACGAGACGGACGAGGACGCGGACATGCAGGATGTCGCACGAAAACGGTATGCAACGGTGCTCCGTCCTGAACAGTAGTTGTGCAACGCCGCGCTCCGCGGTATGCTCGCTCGATGAGCATCGCTGAACAATACCGTGTCGGGCTTGGTGATCGGGTTGATCTTTCCAGATGGACAACCGACGACGCCGAGGGTGTCGAGCGGGCGGTGGTTGAGGCCAAGACCGAAGAGAACGCGATGATCATCGCTGATCTGCAGCACAAGCTCTACGCTCAGCACGAGCGCAGCGTGCTGTTCGTGCTTCAGGCGATGGACGCGGCGGGCAAGGACTCGACGATCCGGCGTGTGTTCGGGCGGGTGAACCCGCAGGGCGTGCAGGT
>CAYQRD010000128.1:0-3119 GCA_964419845.1 uncultured Phycisphaeraceae bacterium | reverse complement strand
CCTCGACGGGCGTGGCGAGGTCACCATCGACGCGGGCGGCGAGGGCAGCGTGATCGAGATCAGCGCACCCGATGTCACCCTGCGCGGGCTCATCGTGATCGGGTCGGGCAAGTCCGTCAGCGCCGAGTCCGCCGGCATCAAGGCCAGCGCCGGCCCGGTCATCATCGAGAACAACCGCATCAGCGATGTCTACTTCGGGATCGACCTCAAGCAGTCGCCCGGCTCGATCATCCGCGACAACACCATCGTCGGCAAGGACCTCGAGCTCGGGCGGCGCGGCGACGGCATCCGCCTCTGGTGGAGCCACGGCTGCACCATCGAGCACAACACCGTCCGCGACAGCCGGGACATGGTCTTCTGGTACTCGGAAGACCTGCAGATCCACAACAACTCGGTCCGCGACAGCCGCTACGGGCTGCACTTCATGTACAGCCACAACACCACCGTCCGCGAGAACCGCCTCACGGGCAACTCGGTGGGCATCTATCTGATGTACTCCAACTCGATCCACCTGCTGCGGAACCAGATCGACAACAACCGGGGTACGAGCGGGTACGGTATCGGGCTCAAGGACTGCGACGACATCGAGGTCGTCTCTAACCTGCTGGCCGCCAACCGAGTGGGGATCTATATCGACAACAGCCCGTCCTCCGCCGATTCCACCGGGCTGATCCACGCCAACAAGATCGCCTTCAACGAGGTCGGGCTGCTCGCGACCCCCAACACGCACGACAACACCATCTACGACAACGGCTTCATCGAGAACGAGGAGCAGGTCAGCGTGCACGGCGGCGGGCAGCTCTACCTCAACGACTTCGCCAACGACGAGAAGGGCAACTTCTGGTCCGACTACAACGGCTTCGATCGCGACCGCGACGGGCTCGGCGAGTTCGCCTACGAGCCCAGGAGCCTCTTCCGCACGATGCTCGCGCGGGAGCCCAACCTGCGCCTGTTCGTCCACAGCCCCGCCCAGCAGGCCATCGAGCTCACTGCCCGGGCCTTCCCAGAGCTTGATCCCGACCCGATGCTCACAGACCCCAAGCCGCTCGCCCTCCCTCCCCGCTTCGATCTCCCCTCTCTCGAAGCGGGGGCGGGCGGCTTGCGCATGGCGTTGGTCTCGATCGGGCTCGTGCTGCTCAGCACACTGGTCATGCTCAGGCTCAGCGTCGAGCGCCACATCACCCCCTCGCCGGGAGAACCACGCCATGATTGAAGCAAGGCACATCACCAAGCAGTTCAAACGCGTGTTCGCGGTGAACGATTTGAGTTTCGACCTCGAGCCCGGCGGGTCGCTCGCCCTCTGGGGGAGCAACGGCGCGGGCAAGACCACGCTCATCCGCTGCCTGCTCGGTGTCTTCCCCTGCAAGGGCGCCATCCGCATCGACGGGATCGATGTCCGCAGCAAGGGCAAGCACGCCCGCGCCCGGGTCGGCTATGTGCCCCAGGAGCTCGCGTTCCACGACGACGCGCGACTCGGATCGGCGATCCGCTTCTTTGCCCAGCTCCGCAGGGTCGAGCTCGCCCAGGCCGCTCGCTCGCTGGAGACCGTCGGGCTCCGTGGGCATGAGTCCAAGCGCGTCCGGGATCTCTCAGGCGGCATGAAGCAGCGTCTGGCGCTGGCGATCGCCATGATCGCGGACCCGCCCGTCATCGTCCTCGACGAGCCGACCTCGAACCTTGACTCGGCGGGGCGTGGCGAGGTGGTCGATACGCTTCTCAAGCTCCGCGAGCAGGGCAAGACCCTGATCTTCGCTTCCCATCGCCCCGACGAGGTGATCACGCTCGCGGACCGGGTTCTCGTCATGGAGCAGGGCCGGCTCGTGCAGCAGACCACGCCCGAGGCGCTCTGGCCCAGCCGATCATCCATCCGCTCGATGCGCCTGTTCATCGAGCAGGGCGACGAGTACCGCGCGGCCGAGATCCTGCGCGAGGGCGGGTACGCCATCAACCACGGCAACAGCGGGCTCACCGTCGCGATCGAGCAGCACCGCAAGGCCGAGCCCATGAACCACCTCGCCGAGCGCGGCATCAGCGTGCGTGACTTCGAGTTGCTGCGCGATGTCCACGACGACGACGAGCCCGAGATCCGGATCACAACCGAACAACTCAGCAAGGTGCTGCCATGACCACGATCAATCTCAACGGCTTAACGCAACAACGCGTCCGATCCGAGAGCCCCTCGGCGTGCCTCTCCTTCGCCCGCTCGATCATGCTCATCGCCCGGCGTGAGTTCCGCGATGCGCTGTCGAGCAAGTGGTTCCTGCTCTACACCATTGCGTTTACGACGCTGGCGATCGGGGTTTCGTTCCTGTCGCTGGCGGGCTCGGGTGAGCACGGCTTCGCGGGGTTCGGAAAGACCGCCGCGGGGCTGCTGAACCTGATCATGCTGGTGGTCCCGCTGATGGCCCTGACCGCCGGCGCGGGCACCATCGCCGGCGAGCGTGAACGCGGGACATTGCTGTACCTGCTGGCTCAGCCGCTCTCGCGCACCGAGCTGCTGCTGGGCAAGTTCGTCGGGCTGGCGATCGCCCTGACCTGCTCGCTGTGCATCGGGTTCGGGCTCAGCGCCGGGCTGCTCGCGTGGCGGGCCGGCGGGGTTGGCGCGGGGGCGTTCCTGATGCTCGTCGTGTTCACCAGCGTGCTGGCGCTCTCGATGCTCTCGGTGGGCGTGCTGATTTCGGTGCAGTCCCGCAGGGCAGGCGTCGCCACGGGGATCTCGCTCTTTGTCTGGCTCGGGCTGGTGTTCCTCAGCGATCTGGGGCTCATGGCGGGGACGGTGCTCTTCAAGCTGCGTGTGCAGGAGGTCTTCGCGCTGGCGATCATCAACCCGCTGCAGGCCTTCAAGATGAATGTGATCGTGAATCTCAACGCCTCGCTCGATGTGCTCGGGCCCGTGGGCATGTACGCCTCGAACGAGTTCGGCGGCTCGCTCCCATGGCTGCTCACGGGTGTGATCACGCTCTGGTGCGTGCTCCCGCTGGCGATGGCGATCCTGATCTTCCGCAAAGGAGGAGGAATCTGATGAACAAGTTCTCCCTGTCATTGCTCACGGCGTCGCTCATGATGCTCGGCGGGTGCGGCGAGGCCGACCCCGACGCGCCGCCCCAGATCCTGCTGGG
>CAYQRD010000127.1:0-3199 GCA_964419845.1 uncultured Phycisphaeraceae bacterium | reverse complement strand
GCACCATGCACACGGCGCCCGACGAGAAGTTGTCGAGCTCCCGCCAGATCATCGGGCAGATGTAAAGACCCATGTAGGAGCGGTTGAGGTGCACCTTCTTCTGGGACCTGCCATCGTCAAGCAGCACATCGAAGCTGCCCGACATGGCGATCATCAACTGGTGCAGGGCCTTGTGGGCATGCCCCCCCCGGGCGGCGCCTCCAGGCACGTCGTAGAGGTAGTAGACCCGGGCGATGTCGAAGGGCACATGGCGTCCACCCTCGATGAAGGTGAGATTCCCCCTCGGCTCGGGGATCTTGGGGAGGTCGATGAGTTGGCAGCGGTCGATGGTCATGGGGCGATCGCACCTCGAGGCTGCGAGAGGTCCCGAGCCGGATTGCCCACCACGGTCACCCCTGCCGGCACATCCCTGGTGACGACCGCTCCGGCGCCCACGACCGCCCCCGCGCCGATCCGGATGCCAGGCAGGATGACGGCACCCGCCCCGATGCTCGCCCCGTCCTCGATCACCGTCTCTGGAAAGCGATCGGGGTAGACCTTGCTGCGGGGGTGCTTGTCGTTGGTGAAGGTGGCGTTGGGGCCGATGAAGACATCGTGGCCGACTCGCAGGCCGTCCCACAGCTGCACGCCGCTCTTGACGGTCACGCGGTCGCCCACCACCACATCGCCCTCGATGAGGACGTGTGCGCAGATGTTGCAATCCGCGCCGATGCGGGCCCCCTTCAGGATCACCACGAACTGCCAGACGCGGGTGCCGGGTCCGATGGTGCAGTCGGCGATGTCGGCGAGGGGATGGATCATCATGAGCGTCACATCAACCAACTGGCTGTTGAAGATCGGCTCGTACATCGCGATCCATGAGCCCGATCCGCAATATTGCGGCACTCATTGTCCTGGCGCCTGAGCAATTGGCACTTGGCTTGATTCCACCATCGATAGACACCCGATCACACATCGCAACACGATCGCCCCACGCATACGCGCGCAGTCATGGACGCACCCCGAAGTACTCGTTTGCGGCTGCCGCAATCAGGTCGGCTGGCGGCTCGTGCGGTGCTCCGCCGCTAACTTCTCCGGTCGATCTCGCGTGGCACGGATACAACACATATCGCAGATCCACACCGCTCAGTGCGGCCAGCGACGAGAAGAAACTGCCATCTTTCAACTGCTCTGGCATCCAACTCAGCGCCCGGGTACCAGATCTTGCAATCAGCATATGAGCCCACGCCGCGCCAGACGGGCCGGCGACGCACTCGGCAGCATCAAACAGTCGAATCTGCTCACTTAACGACATGCGCTCAAGATACACCGACTCGAAGCCCAATGGTTTGAATATTTGTTCCAGTGCCAATGAGTTTGACGGTCGCCGATCACCCCTCCGTGCGAGGAGGATCCTTCGCGTTCGCGATCCCACTTCCGGCAATGACGCATACTTTCGAAGCCGTTCGCGAAGCATCATCAATAGCGGAGCGTGCTGACCAGCCTCATCCAGTTGCGGCCACGAACCTTTGCGGCCGTTATAGAAACAGATACTCGGCGTGTCGATCACGGCAAGATCCGACACCCAGTAAGGTCGCGCGGGGTCGAGTTCGATGGTTTCTCGACCTGGAGCGACTGCCTCAAGAGACTCCCGAAACGTCGGCACGCTGCCTACCTCCGGCGGAACAAGAAGCGGGCTGCTTCTGCAACTTACTGGGAGTAGATCGAGCAGTAACGCCTTCGGCAGAATCTCGATGAGCCAGTGGTACCAGTTGAATGAGCCATTTCCGCCCAGAAAGATACCCTTTGGAACACGCATAGCCCCCGCCACATTGAAGGTGGCATATCGATGCCCATTTGTTTCAAGGTGTCCATTCCTCAACATCTGTCGATCAAGCCGCGTGCCAGGCATCATTGGGTAGTACGCCCGTCCAGATCGATCGAGGATTGCTGATGACCTGCAGTGAACAAGCGCATCCGAGACGATCCCGAAGCCGATGGGCGGAAAGGTCTGTGAACTCTGCCGCATCGCGCCGTTGATCTCCTGCGGCGCGACACTGACGCTATTGTGATCGGCAAGCAGAGAGCCGCCGGAGCGCAGTTGCAGAGTATGCGCTGGAACGAGTCGGCCAAGAGTCTGCGGTACACATCGAAAGAGCTTCGCGAGTCGCCAGAACAAAGGCGTGCCCGGTCGATCGATCCAGACGCTTCCATTCGCAATGGCGCGAATACGATTCGCGAGTCGTTGACTCATTGTGAGCACCACATCTCGGGCGGTTGCGAAGTCGCTCGTGGATGTCCTCGCGGCCTAGAACTCTTCGGCAAGCTGGCAACGATCCATGGCCGCGGGGCGGAAGTACCTCGAGGCTTTTACAGGTCTCGCGCCGGACTGCCCACCACCGTCGCCCCTGCCGGCACATCCCTGGTGACGACCGCTCCGGCACCCACGACCGCCCCCGCGCCGATCCGGATGCCAGGCAGGATGACGGCACCAGCCCCGACGCTCGCACCGTCCTCGATCACCGTCTCTGGAAAGCGATCGGGGTAGACCTTGCTGCGGGGGTGCTTGTCGTTGGTGAAGGTGGCGTTGGGGCCGATGAAGACATCGTGGCCGACTCGCAGGCCGTCCCACAGCTGCACGCCGCTCTTGACGGTCACGCGGTCGCCCACCACCACATCGCCCTCGATGAGGACGTGTGCGCAGATGTTGCAATCCGCGCCGATGCGGGCCCCCTTCAGGATCACCACGAACTGCCAGACGCGGGTGCCGGGTCCGATGGTGCAGTCGGCGATGTCGGCGAGGGGGTGGATGCTGGGCATGACAACCGCTCGGGATCCGGTGGTGCTGTATGCGATCGGCGTCACGGCGTGATCACGCGATCCGTTGGCCGCTGGGGGCTGGGGCATCCCGCAGCGGTTCAGAACCTGCAGAAAGCGTCTTCCCGCACTGCCCCGCGAACTGGTGTGCCAGCTGCTGGAATCGGGTCCACTGCCGCTCCTTGGAGTGCATCGTCTTCAGCTCGGCAACGCCCGGCGCGAGCTGCTCCTTGATCTCGGAGTAGCGATCTGCAAGATCCCGGAGCATGCTGAAAAGGTGATCCGGGCTGTCGTAGGCGATGAAGTTGCGGCCCGGCTCGAAGCCGTCGGGATAGGTGCCGCTCTCGGAGACGAGGATCGCGCCGCCGCTGAGAGTCTCGGTGAGCCGCATGTTGCTCTTGAA
>CAYQRD010000126.1:0-3225 GCA_964419845.1 uncultured Phycisphaeraceae bacterium | reverse complement strand
CCGAAGCCGCCGACCTCATCATCAAGGGCATGAACGGCGCCATCTCCGCCAAGACAGTCACGTACGACTTCGAACGCCAGATGGAAGGCGCCACCCTCCGCAAGTGCTCAGAGTTTGGGGATGATGTGATTACCCACATGGGGTGATTCAATATGGGTTATCATCGTAGAGGTTATAGACGGCGCAGGTCGCGGTATTCGGGCTGGAGTAGTTGACCTGCCCCCCGATTTGAATAATGACCTGACTCTCGATTTCTTCGATATTTCTGCGTTTTTAAGTGCCTTCGCCAATATGAACGCTGATGCGGATTTCACAGGTGACGGCATTTTTGATTTCTTTGATGTATCAGCGTTTCTCGGGGAGTTTCTTGCGGGTTGCCCGTAATCACGCACCTCGCGGGTCATGACCCGCAACGAGCATGAATCGCACCCACGCACCCGCCCTGGCGGGTGCTTTTTTCTGCGCCCAAGCTGATCCTTTGATGACATGAAAAAGCCGACCACTTGGTCGGCTCGAGGTATGGGCGATGGTGGATGTGTCAGGGGCACCCGGCGTTGTAGGCCGAGAGGAATGCGGAGACATCGAAGAAGTTGAAGTTCCCGTCGTTGTTGAAGTCCGCGATCGGGTCCATCGCGTTGTAAGCGCTGAGGAACGCGGAGACATCGAAGAAGTTCAGGGTCCCGTCGGGATTGAAGTCTGCGGGGCAGGACTTGAGCCCGGTGAAGTAGCGGCGAGCTTCAGCGAATACTTCGGGTGCGATCGCCTGGCCCATGTGACGACCCGGGAGGTCGTCTGCCGGCGGATGGATGCCGCCCCAGATACGCGAGAGCGATGTCTGGTCGGAGGCGTCCTGGTAGGTCGCCCACTGGAGGGTGATGTCCATGGACGGGCCGTCCTCGAACACGAGGAACTCGTTCATCGGTGCTTCGAACTCACCCATGCCGCCGGGGAAGAATGGGGTGCCGGTGAGCAGCGTCATGAGTTCCGCGGCACCGCGCGAGAAGGTCGAGTGACCCGACACGTACCCGGGGAACGGCGGCGTCACAAAGCTCGGACGCTGGTAGGGCCACCAGTTCTCAGCGAGAATCCATCCCACACCTGCGGTGTCGGTCTCCTCGTTATCGATGAAGTCCGGGCCTCGCCACGCGTAGAGGGCAATCTTGCCCTCTTCACCGGCGAGGTGCTCGTGGCGCTCGCCCGGCATGGTGGTATCCGCGGTCACGACCTCGATGTACCCCTCGATCAGGTTGATCCCGTTGGGGTCATAGCTCGGCCCCAGGGGGTCGGAGCTCTGCCCGTTGTCGCACATCGCGCGGATGGCGGAGACGGGTCGGATGTAGTCGTAGTACCCCTTCACGGAAAACGAGGCGATCGCGATGTCATGCATGCCGCCGCCGAGCATCAGGTAGGACTTGACGTCGTACTCGAGTGGATCGAGGACCGGTCCCTCACCCATGAACTGCCCGTTGTGAAGCGGATGATCCGTAACGTAATGAAGGATTGAGAACCAGTGCCCGGGGGGTGTTTCGGAATCAGGACCGTCCGCCCAGAACTCGGCGAGGATGCGTCCGTAGTCGCCGCGGGGAACCATCTGTGGCTCGTAGGGGAGTCCGGTGACGGGGTTCATGTCCCATCCCTCGCCCCAGTCGCCGCCTTCGATGAAGTTGTAGTAATCGAACTCCTGATCCATGGCCGCAAGCGGCGCGTTGCCGATGCCGGCCGGGGAGATATCGATCATGACGCCGTCCGAGGGATCGAGGTGTGCCGACCAGACGACGACCATCTCGTTGCCCCACTTGTAGCGGGCATCTTCCTCGACGGTGCCGTTGATGTACGGTGGTGCCCCTGGGTCGTGCCAGACCTTCCAGTCGAACCCATCGCGGTTGAACACGGTCAGATCGAGCTCGTTGAGCGAGAACGGCGTGACCTCACCCCACTCCGGGCTCAGCGCGTCAGGGTACCCGGTCGGGATCGGGTTGCCGGACTGATCGACAATGAACTCGAGCGCCAGCGGCTGCCAGCGGTTGAGATCGAGGATGTCGGGGTTGCCGGGGAACGCGGGGAGCAGCGGCGGGTTGACCGGCTCGTAGATCAGGTTCGCGTAGTCGAGCTGCTCGTTGGAGCCATCGGAAAGACCGAAGTTGATGACCGACTGGGCGATGCGGTTGCCGAGTGCGGCGGGGGTATCACCGGCGGTATCGGTGATTGAGGTGTCATACCCAAGCTCCTGCATCAGCAGGTTATACTCAGGGAACATCTCAACTGCAGCGGGCGAGAACGCGAAGCGGTGACGAAGGAGGCGGTACATCGCGTAGCTGATTGCTTCCTTGCGAGCAGCCTCGACATCATCAGCACTCATGGACTCGGAGTGCAACACCTGATCGGTGTTGTCTTCGAACGCAGCCCACGCATCCCACATCGCGGCGGATGTGTGGTACAGGTTGCGTGCGTGGATGGTCGGGCGTGCGATGTCGCGCCGGATCGAATCGAGGAGGAGATCGTTCCACTTCCGCGCGACCGAATGCTCGACGCCCTGTTGCTCGGCGAGGTCGCGACGGACCGCAGCCGAGGGGTGCTCGAGGGTGCGCATCTTGGTGGTTGGGATCGCGTTGGCGTTGGCATCTTTGCCGGCGGTCGAAGCCGTCTGGGCGCTGGCGAGTGTGGTCGCCATGGCCAAGCCGGCGCATGTAGTAAGGACGACAGTTGAGATCTTCATGTTTACTCTCCTCGTTCGAATGGGTGAACATACGGCACGCTGACACGACGTCTGCCTATGCTTGGCACTAGATTACACGAATAGGTGGGTTTTTTTTCAAGCAAATCCGCCAGAATCGACGCAACCGACATGGACCAAGCCGCCACCGCCCACGACCCCCGCCGCGCCGCCATCCAGGCCCGCCACCTCGAAACCGCCCGAAAAGCCACCGCCGCCGCATCCGCTCCCTCGTGTGCCTCCCCCGCCCCGGCGGGGGAGGTGTCGGCGCAGCCGACGGAGGGGGTCCCCCTTTCCCCTGTGCAACCTTCCATCCCCTCCCTCTCTTCTCCGCGTCCTCTGCCGAATCGCCGCGTTCAACCCCAACCATCAACACCCTCACGCACAACACCGCACCTCGCGCAGCACACAACCCGCGCATCAAGCACCGGACCTACGAGTCTGTTTCTTCAGTTCAAATATGCACGCGCCGGGTGCCCTCCTTCCCAATCTCCCGTGCCCTCCTTCGACTC
>CAYQRD010000125.1:557-3246 GCA_964419845.1 uncultured Phycisphaeraceae bacterium | reverse complement strand
TTGGAATTCGTGTGGGGGAGCAATCCCCTCGGGGGTTCGAATCCCCCCCTCTCCGCTTCATTGAGACCCCGTTGCTCGGAGCACTGTGTTTGCAGTGGTTTACGAGCAACGGGGTTTCTTCTTTGGCACCACTGCCCTATTTCTGCCCTAGTTTTGAGAACGCCGTTGGCCATAACAACGCGATGGCGGGGCAACCGATCGCTTGAGCCCAAGCGGAGCGTCGGCCACCGATACACCACGCCGAGCTACTACGTCGCGATCCGATGGGCGTGCGACCGGGCCTTTCCCCCACCGCCCCCGCTCGGGCGGCGAGAGGGCGAGACGGTGGCCGACTGGCGGGCCCGGCTGACCCCGAAGCAGAAGGCCCACCGCTGGCACCCGCACCAGCTCCGGCATACCGCCGCGACCGAGATCCGCCGGGCCTTCGGCCTCGAAGCCGCCCAGTTGGCCCTCGGGCACTCGTCGGCCCAGGTCACCGACGCGGTCTACGCTGAGCGGGACCACGGCAAGGTGGCGGAGATCATGCGGCAGGTGGGGTAGTTGCCTGCGCCGTCGCGGCCATGCGTTTCCGAGATTGATGGTCCAGCGGCCCGACTTCCCGGACCAGAGGCCCGGGAGGACAGTGACGAAAAACTTCGTAGGCTCCGTTGACTGACGAAACTCTTCGTGCTATATTGACGAAGATCTTCGTCAGGAGAGACGCCGTGGCCAAAGACCAATCGACCAGGAAACCGACCGAATCCGAGCTCGCCATCCTCGCCGTGATCTGGGATCGCGGCTCAGCGACCGTCCGCGAGGTGTTCAACGAGCTCGGTGAGCAGCAGGGCGTGGGCTACACCACCGTCCTCAAGCTCATGCAGATCATGACGGAGAAGGGCCTGCTCCAGAAGGACGCTTCGGTGCGCCCGCAGGTGTTCAAACCCGCCCGCCCGCGGGCGCAGATGCAGAAGGCCCTACTCGGAGATTTGGTCGAGAAGGCCTTCGCCGGCTCACCCGGCAACCTCGTACTCCAGGCGCTTGCCTTGAAGAAGTCGAGCCCTGAGGAGTTGCGCGAGATCAGGAAGCTCCTCGACGAGTTGGACGGGGGGCAGGAGTGATGCCGTTCGATTTCTCCCCGGCATCGCTGACGCACGCGATCGGCGCTGCGGTGCTGCACTTTATTTGGCAGGGCGCGGCGGTCGGCGTGCTCGCCGCGGCAGTACTCGCGATCATCCCGCGGCGGCGTGCCCGCGCCCGTTACTTGACCGCCTGCGGAGCGATGAGCGTCTGCCTGTTTCTGTTCATGGGAACCGTGTTGCTCGGCGTGGTGTCGGTTCAATCCGCGAGTGGTGCCGTTTCGCTCTCTGAAGACTTCCTCGCCGCCGCAGTCTGGACGACCGCAGGCGCGACGGTGGACTCTGCATCGATGATCGCCACCATCACTTGGGTCTACTTGGGCGGTGTGGTCTTCTTCGCCATTCGATTCGGAACCCAGTGGCTCGCGGCGAAGCGACTGACGCTCCGGGGCGTTTCGCAGCCGAACGACACTTGGCGCGACACCTTCGAAACGCTGAAGCGGGAGCTCGGCGTGTCCCCGAAGGTTCGACTGCTTCGGAGCGCGTTGGCCGAGGTGCCAATGGTCGTCGGTTGGATCTCACCGGTCGTGCTCGTGCCTGTGTCGGCGTTCACATCACTCAGCTCGGACCAACTCCGTGCAGTCCTCACGCACGAGCTCGCGCACATTCGTCGGCGCGACCACCTGTTCAATGCCGTCCATCTCGTTGTCGAAGCGGTTCTGTTCTTCCACCCGGTAACCTGGTGGCTATCGAGACAGGTCCGCGCCGAGCGTGAGCACTGCTGCGACGACGCGACGGTGCGCACCGCCGTCAATCCCAGAGTCTTTGCTGAGGCGCTCGCCCAGCTTGAAATGTTTCGGAGTTCCCATTCCCAGGCCGCATTGGCCGCAACAGGAGGCCCACTCATGGACCGCATCACCCGGATTCTTGGAATCGACAACCGTTCTCGCCGCACACCCGCTTGGCGGAGCGGCATCGCGCTCGCTGCGGGCGCGCTCGTCGCCGCAGCCGGCATCGCACACGCCGCGACAAAGGATCCCGAGCCGCGCGACCCAGAGATGCTGCGGGTGCTGCAGCAGCTGGCGACGGTTTCGGAAGCTGACAACCAGCAGATCCGCGACCTGTATGACATGTTCGTGTTCGATAGCACGGAGAGTGACAGCAAGGCGTCGGCGTTGCGGGATCGTATCGCCACCGCAGTGCAGGCCGGAAAGATCACTCCCGCCGAGGCCGACGAAAAGCTCGCGGCGGCGGAGGGAAAGATGTCCTTCTACGCCGACATGCAGTTTCTGCAGGACGTGTTCATGTACACGCCCGGTGAGGCGTACCTCGCGCTCTCCGAAGACCGCATGGAAGAGGCCGTGCGCCTCGGTGAACTGACACAAGAGCAGGCCGACGCAAATCTTGATGCACTCGCCATGGGTCACGCCAAGAAGACGGCTCGCATGGAGGCCGTCCGCGGCAAGCTCGACGCGATGGTGCAGAGCGGTGAGATCACTCGCGAGCAGGCCGACGCCAAGCTCGACGGGATGTCGAAGCTTCAGGCCAAGAAGCCCATCGATGCCGAGGCCGTCCGTGCCAAGCTCGACGCGATGGTGCAGAGCGGTGAGATCACTCGCGAGCAGGCCGACGCC
>CAYQRD010000125.1:0-457 GCA_964419845.1 uncultured Phycisphaeraceae bacterium | reverse complement strand
AAGCTCGACGGGATGTCGAAGCTTCGGCGGACCGCGGTCGGCGACTGACCGCACCGTCGCGACCAGTTACCGCCTCGCTCACCTAGAAGAAAATCTTCATCATTTCTACGGCCCTCCCAGCACGGGAGGGCCGTTGTCGTTGCTGGGCCGGCTGGTAACTCGAGTTACCGAGTTACCGCCCCAAAACAGCGTGGATTCTTCCCCCGTCGCAAGCAGCCGGAGCCCAGTGAGGGCCGGGCCAGACGATCGAGGAGTCCGAAGTGAAGCAGCAAGATTCAACAGGAATGGCAAACGGGGCCAACCCCGGGGCCCCGGCCGCGGAGGAGCATATCACGCTCACCCAGGCGGCCAAGCTCGCCCCGGGTCGGCCCTCTTCGAACTGCGTCTGGCGGTGGTGCCGCGAGGTCGTTGAGAAACGCCGAGACCGGTCCGTCTCCGATGTACTCCTCGGCGTTGC
>CAYQRD010000124.1:0-3324 GCA_964419845.1 uncultured Phycisphaeraceae bacterium | reverse complement strand
GCGCAACAAAGCCACCCGGCACTGGATTTGCTCACATTCGCGGGCAGATCCGCCATCCGGGTGCTTAGAGACGCGATCAGCAGAAGCGTTGTTGCCTCATCGATCCTCGATACCATCAACCAACCACTACGCTATCGTTTCGTTCACCACCGGCCGAACATGTCCCTACCGAGGTAGTCGCATTGAGCTGCCGGACTTTTACGCTCACCGTATCCCCTCGGGATGAGGCACCACACCACTCCCGAGCCAAACAAACGCCCCGCATCTCTGCGGAGCGAATGATCTGTTCTTGTATCCCCAGAACAGGGGAGAGCTTCGATCAGCCGAGCTCGACTTCGGCGCCGGTCTCTTCCAGCTTGGACTTGACATCTTCTGCCTCGTCCTTGCTCACGCCTTCCTTGACCTTGGCGTTGGCTTCCTCGGCCATGGCCTTGGCTTCCTTCAGACCCAGACCGGTGATCTCGCGGATCGCCTTGATCACCTGGATCTTGTTGCCGCCGGGGCTCTTGAGGATGACATCGAACGAGGTCTTCTCGGCCTTCGCGCCGCCCTCGTCGCCACCGCCAGCGGCGGCCATCATGACGGCGCCACCCGCAGCGGCTTCGATGCCGTAGGTTTCCTTCATGTAGTCACCGAGATCAACGGCTTCCTTGAGGGTCAGGCCCGCAAGTTCATCACCGAGTTTGCTGATCTTCGCGTCGAAAGTCTTGGTTGCTTCGTCGGACATGGTCCAACTCCTTCATTTTTCAGTGCACACGATCTGTTTCGTGCGCCAGACTCGTTCACCCAAGAGGGACCGAACCGCTCGGTTCTTTAACCCTCCCCACATACAGCACGCGGGGGTTGAATAGGGCCAGTCGGGTGACAACGGGTTATGTGAACAGCCGCCATTGAGGCGACCGCGATTCTCAATCTCAAACCTTTGCGATCTCTTCGCCCTTTTCGAGCTTCTCTTCGATCGCCTTGATGATGCCGGCCAGTCCCGAGCCCGGGCCCTTGATCGCACCCACGAGCTTGCGTCCGGGGCCGAGGATGAGCGTGACATCCTGCGCGATCGCTTCGTCGCGGGTCGGGAACTTGCTCAGCGCCTTCACACCGGCCTCGCCCTCGAAGAGCATGCCGTCGAGGACGGCACCCTTGAGCTCGATGTCGGGGAACTTCTTGAGCAACGCGACGATCTCGCGTGCGACATCGACCACCGATTCGGCACCGTATGCCAGAGCCGTCGAGCCCTGCATGATGTCCTTGAGCGGTGAAAGGTTGGTCTCGCCGAACGCTTGCCCGAAGAGCTTGTTGCGCACGACCGTGACCTTGATTTCCTTCTTGGCAAGACCCGAACGGATCGCGTTGGTGTCGTTCGACTCGATCCCACGCAGGCCGATAGCCAGCGCGTTCTCGTTGTCGCCCAGCAGCTCGCGGTACTCGCGGATCATCATTTCCTTGACAGGCTTACTCATGATGTCCTCCTTATTCCGCCGCTACCGCGGTCTTGATCTGCACACCAGGGGTCATGGTCCCGCTGATCGTGATGCGCTTGACATACTCACCCTTGACAGCCGAGGGACGCGCCTTCTCGATCGTCTGCAGGAAGTGGTTGTAGTTCTCCAGCAGGTCGCCCTCGGGGAAGCTCATGCGACCGATCACGGCGTGAACATTGCCGCCCTTGTCCGCACGGTACTCAACCTTACCCGCCGCGAACTCACCCACGGCTTCGGCGACCTTGGGGGTCACGGTGCCGTTCTTGGGCGAGGGCATCAGCCCCTTGGGACCGAGCACACGACCGAGCTTGGAGATCACACGCATCATGTCGGGCGAGGCGATCGCGACATCGAAGTCGAACCAGCCGCCGTCAACCTTCTGCATCAGATCCTCGCCGCCCGCCTCAACCGCGCCAGCGGCCTTGCAGTCAGCAACCTGAGCCGCATCACAGAACGCGATCACACGCTTGGCACGCCCGATGCCCTTGGGCAACGAGACCGAGCCGCGGACCATCTGGTCGGCGTGCTTCACATCCACACCAAGGTGCATACAGACCTCGACGGCCTGATCGAACTTGGTCGGGACAAACTTCTTGAGCGCCGAGAACGCCTCGTTGGCTTCGAGAGCCTGCTTGGGCGCGATCTTCGCGTTTTCTTTATCTCGCTTTGACTTTGCCATCGATCAACCCTCCACCACATCTACGCCCATGGAACGGGCTGTGCCTGCGATGATCAGTGCACCCGCGTCGAGATCGTGCGAGTTGATGTCCCCGCCCTTCTCTTCCGCGATCTTGCGGCACTGCGACATGGTGATCTTGCCGACCTTCTTGGTGTTGGGCTCTCCCGAACCCTTCTGAATACCAGCCGCTTCCTTGATCAGCACGCTCGCGGGCGAGGACTTG
The DNA here is from genome assembly GCA_964419845.1 of uncultured Phycisphaeraceae bacterium. Taxonomy (GTDB): domain Bacteria; phylum Planctomycetota; class Phycisphaerae; order Phycisphaerales; family UBA1924; genus UBA1924. The sequence goes on along the minus strand of CAYQRD010000124.1, from coordinate 944 downwards.
ATCTCAAACTCGAACGAACGATCATTGAAGACCGTCACGATGCAACCAACGACCTTGCCGTTGAGCGCACCCGTCGCAGCATTGAACTGCTGGATGAACTGCCCGGGGTTGACACCCTTGGCACCAAGCACCGGTCCCAGCGGCGGTGCAGGCGTCGCCTGCCCACCGGGGGCCATGATTTTGAAGCGATTTGTGACTTCTTTATCGGCCATGATTTCTCCACCTCCCACACCAGGCTGGTTCGATCAGGGATCAGACTTGCGCCGGACCCCGAATCACGCGTTTTCGGCCAGAAAACGCACCCGATGTGGTTCGTACGGTTGAAAGGACACCCCCGGCGCATGCCGAGAGCAGGGCCACCACTCTAGGCCTCCCGCCACACCCCGTCGATCAACCGTCCCCCCAAACTTACACAATTCTGTGCTGACACTGGGTTTCGATCACCAAGCCAACACCGCCCTGCCTCAACTCCACAGAGAACCCAGAACCAAATCCCAAACCCCACAGCTTGCACACCACGCTTACCATAACCCAATAAATTGAGATCAAATCCCCATTTGGCATCCACGGCCATCGTAATGCTTCCGTCACGAGATCCGCAGGTTATCGGACATTCAGTTCAGTCTACGATGGTGACATAAGCCCGGCAAGCCACGATTCCATTGCCCCGCCCCGACTTCTTTGGCACCATGAACCCTGAGGAAACTCACATTTCCACGACAGACCGGCCCGTTTTCGAGTGAACGGCGGCCCCATTTGACCGATACTCCTCCTGGAGACACCATGACGACCATCCCCATGCCACTCATGAACAAGCTGATGACCCAGAGCCCCACACGCAAGCTCCTCGCCATCGCGATCTGCGGCCTCATCGCCGTCTCTCTCACCCCCACCACCGCCCTGGCCGACGACGAAGGCTCCTTCTGGACCCAGTTCGTCCCCAG
>CAYQRD010000123.1:0-3357 GCA_964419845.1 uncultured Phycisphaeraceae bacterium | reverse complement strand
GCTTGTAGTTTTTGCAACAACTCGATGGCGTTTTCTATGGCGTCTACTTCATTGATTACCAACACCAATTTGTGTTTTCCCTTAGTGGTTTTTTCTTTAAGCTGCGCCTTGGCTAGGCTTCCTAGTTTACCAAGCATATATTGAAATGCTGGCGTTTGGTAGAAATCACTCTCTGGGCTGGCTTCAAAGGTGCAAATGCATTTTTGCTTTTTCAGCACTATTTTTTCAAACCCCAAGGATGCACCGAGCCATTTAAAACGGACACTTTCAAAAAGCGCCAATGTTGGCTCTGGCAAGCTGCCAAACCTATCTTTAAGGGCATCTCCAAAAGCCGTCAGTTCGTCTTCTGTTTTGAGCGTGGAAAGTGCTTGGTATTGCGCCATCCGTTCTTTTACGTTGTTGATATAATCTGTTGGGAAGAAGACCTCAACATCTGTATCTAAAACCAGTTCTTTTGGCTTGGGCTTTTGATCGGGGTACAACGCCTTAAATTCATTTTGCTGCAACTCCTCAATGGCGTCTTTTAGTATTTTTTGGTAGGTTTCAAATCCAATATCATTGATAAAACCACTCTGTTCGCCGCCCAATAAATCTCCTGCACCTCTAATTTCTAAATCTTTCATGGCAATTTGAAAACCCGATCCAAGTGCGGTGTATTGACTGATGGCTTCCATGCGTTTTCGGGCATCTGGGGTGAGAACCGAAAAAGGGGGAGTAATAAAATAGCAAAATGCTTTTTTGTTGCTACGCCCAACACGACCACGCATCTGGTGCAAATCGCTTAACCCGAAATTATTGGCATTATTGATGAATATGGTATTGGCATTGGGAACGTCCAAGCCGCTCTCAATAATGGTAGTGGCTACCAACACATCAAATTCTCCAGCAATAAAACCAAGCATCAGCTTTTCCAATGTATTTCCTTGGAGTTGGCCGTGCGCAGTTGCTATGCGCGCATCGGGAACGAGGCGTTGTATTGCTCCAGAAACTTCTTTGATATTATCAATGCGATTGTGTACAAAAAATACCTGCCCCCCACGTTGCAATTCGTAAATCACAGCATCGCGAATTTGCACTTCGTTCCAAGATAACACCTGACTTTCAATGGGGTGTCGGTTGGGTGGAGGTGTATTGATAATGGACAAGTCTCTTGCTGCCATTAGGCTAAACTGAAGGGTTCTTGGAATGGGTGTGGCAGTTAGTGTGAGTACGTCTACATGCTCTTTGAGTGCGCGTAATTTTTCTTTAACGCCAACCCCAAACTTCTGCTCTTCGTCAACTATAAGCAGCCCTAAGTCTTTAAAAGAAACCGACTTCCCTACCAGTTGATGGGTGCCAATGACAATATCTATGGCGCCACTGTCAATTCCTTCTAAAACGTCCTTTTTTTGTTTTGTGCTTCTAAATCGGTTTAGGTAATCTACCGTTACAGGAAAATCTTTAAGCCTATTGACAAAAGTATTGTGGTGTTGAAAAGCGAGGATGGTTGTAGGCACCAATACGGCTACTTGCTTCCCGTTATCAACGGCCTTAAACGCAGCTCTAATGGCTACTTCTGTTTTACCAAATCCAACATCACCACAAATCAATCTATCCATGGGTTTTTGGTCTTCCATGTCTTGTTTAACTGCTTCGGTGGCTGTGCGCTGATCTGGGGTGTCTTCAAAAACAAATGAAGCTTCAAGCTCGTGTTGCAAATAGGTATCAGGTCCAGCTGCAAAACCTTTGTTCATACGCCGTTTGGCGTAGACGTTAATTAGGTTAAAGGCAATTTCCTTAACCCGTTTTTTGGTTTTTTGCTTGATTTTTTTCCAAGCGCCAGAACCTAGTTTATATACTTTGGGCGCAGCGCCGTCCTTTCCGTTGTATTTCGAAATTTTATGGAGCGAGTGAATGCTCACGTACAGGATATCCCTATCCCCATAAAAAAGCTTGATGGCATCCTGTGTTTTTCCCTCAACATCGATGCGCTGTAGGCCTCCAAAAGTTCCAATACCATGATCGATATGCGTAACGTAATCGCCAACTTCCAACTCAGTCAACGCCTTTAGGGATAAGGCTTGTTTTTTGGCGTAGCCATTTTTTAACCTAAACCGGTGATATCTTTCAAAAAGCTGATGGTCTGTGTAACAGACAATATTTTCATCTTCATCTACAAACCCTTGAAATAGTGGTGCGACCCAGCAGTGGAAAGACGTCTCAGGCGTAAGCTCCTCTATAATTTGAACCAGTCGTTTTTTTTGTGCATCAGAAGCACAAAAAACGTGATTGACCCCCTGCTTTTCCATGTTTTCGTTTAGGTGGGTAACAAACCAGTCGAATTTACGCTGAAATCGCGGCTGGGGTTGGCATTCAAAAACCACAACATTATCCTTGGTTTCCGAAGCAAAATGCACTTGCTTGTGCACAGCTAAACCTTGCACAAACAGTTCTCCGTCCACAAAAAGGGCATCGGGCTGCAGCCGCCTTATTTCACCAGAAAGTGCGGCATAAGATTTTTCTGCGTGTGCAAACAAATGGTCCAATGAAGCTTGAATGGCACTGGTATTTTGCACGCAAATCAAACTACCTTCATCTATGAATGACAACAGCGATTGTCGTTTTTCGTCTATTTCTTTTTGCTCAATATTGGCCAAGACCTGTATGGCATCCAAGGCTTGGGTCGAACGCTGACTGGTCACATCAAAACTGCGAATGGTATCAATTTCATCACCAAAAAATTCTATCCTAAAGGGTTCTTCATGGCTGTAAGAATGCACATCTAAAATGCCACCCCGAACGGCAAATTCTCCTGGCTCAGAAACAAAGTCTACGCGCTTAAAGCCAAAGTCAAACAGCGTCTCGTTGACAAAATCAATGCTCAATTCATCCCCTTTTTTTATGGCTAGGGTTTTGCGCTGTAATTCTTTTGGCGTCAATACTTGTTCCGATAGTGCTTCGGGATAGGTAATGACGAGTTGCCGGGGCGTATTTTTGATTTTTTGCAGCACCTCTGCTCGCAACAATACGTTGGCATTTTCCGTTTCTTCAGTCGCATAGGGACGTCGGTAACTAGATGGAAAAAAAATGGGCGCTTGGGGGAGTAATACCTCCAAATCGTTAAGATAATAGGCTGCTTCTTCTTTGTCGTTGAGCACCCAAATCAAGGTAGCGTTGTGTTGCTCGTACAGCGATTTGACTAAAAAGCTGTGTTTTGATCCAACAAGACCAGTAGCAAACACGCTACCATGATCTGAAGCGCTTTGGTATACGGCCCTGAATTGCGGATTATTTTGATACAGAACGGGAAGTTCGTTCACTACTGCTTTTTGACAAAAATACAAAGTAGTTGGCGTGTCAGCCCCAAGAACGTTATTT
>CAYQRD010000122.1:0-3378 GCA_964419845.1 uncultured Phycisphaeraceae bacterium | reverse complement strand
CCGGCAGTCATGCTCCACGATCACGCCCGTGTTGATGATCGCGTGCGCATCGATCCGCGCATCCGCGTTGACCACCGCCCCAGCGCCGACATACACACCCTCTCCAATCGAAGCCGAAGGCGACACCACCGCGCTCGGATGAATCACCGGCCCGGCCGCACGCATGCCCCCGAGCCGACCGAGCAGCGCATGACGCGTCGCGACATCGCCGATCGCGAGCATGAACGACGCGTCGGGATCGATCGAATCGATCGCCCCCAAGTGCCCGAGCACGCCCGCAAGCGGGCAGTCGCGCTGATCGTCAACAAAGCCCAGCACACGGGCATCCGCGTCGCGCATCGCGTCGAAAACGACCTTGGCATGACCGCCGCCGCCGACCAGGATGATCCCTGTTTGCATCATGGGTCCATTATCGGGCAAACAGCGATCCGCCCAACGACCGAGCCCCGGATTGGCGGGAAATGGGCGCAAAAAAAATCGACGCCGGGCTGTAGCGCAACCCGACGCCGGGTGGGTAGGTAACTCGTACTGGCTCGATCGGACACGCGGTGCAACGCACGGCCCATGTTCTGTCCTGAGGACCCACCTTGTTCGAGCCAGTGGTGGAGAAAGTACCTCCCACACTGTGTATCCGAGCCATGTGCCGAAAAAGGTGTTTGGGTCGCGTGGACCCGATTCAGAGAGAGCGATCGCCGTTTTCATGCGATCTTCACACCGATTCCGAGCGGCAATCATGCCCCGGTCTGCCTTCAATGTACGGACAATCAGCGCCCGTGCCAGTCAATGTATCGATTGGCCCGGCGAATTTCGTGATTCTTCGCCCGCCGCCGCGCCGCGCCGGGCCAAACCGAGGCCCGCCATGAGCAACCCCAACCCCCAGCCCAACCCGCCACGCCCGACACGAATCGCCGCCGTCCGGTTCCTCAACACCATCACCCTCATCGAGGGACTCGACACCTGGGCAGGGTGCGCGCTCACCAAAGCCGTCCCCTCGCGCATCGCCGACATGATCGTCAAAGGCGAGGCCGACATCGGGCTCGCCTCGATCGTCGATGCCGCCCGCGTTGAAAACGACCTCGCGCTCATCCCCGCGGGGATGATCGGCTGCGACGGACCCACGCTGACCGTCCGTCTCTTCTCCAGTGTGCCCCCCGAGCAGATCACCCGGGTGCACGCGGATACCGACAGCCATACATCCGTGATGCTCGCGGATGTCCTGCTCCGCGAGCTCCACGGGGTCAGCGCCGAGTTCATCCCGTTCGATGCCCGCGAACGCATGGGCGACCCGAGCGCCAGCGCCAGCCCGGAAGAGGCCTGGCCCGAGACCCTCCTGCTCATCGGCGACAAGGTTGTCGTCGATTCCCCCCCCGCCGTCCGCTATCCCCACCAGATCGATCTGGGCGAGGCATGGCACGGCCTGACGGGGCTGCCGTTTGTCTATGCGTGCTGGATGTGCCGGCGCACCGACCTGGGCACCACCATGGTCGACGAGGCCGCCGCGATGCTCGAAAGGGTCCGACTCCGCAACACCCTGCGTCTCGACTGGCTCGTGAGCAGGGAGGCCAAGGCCCACCACTGGCCCGCCGACCTTGCCAGGACCTACATCGGCGAGCTGCTCAAGTTCGATCCCGACGCGCGTGCCCGGGAAGCCGTGGAACTGTTCTTCGGGAAACTCCGCGCGCACGGCATCCTTGAGACCACGACGCCCGAGTGGCTCGAGCAACACGCCGCGTCGGCGAAGCTCAGCCACTAAACTCAGGTTGTGCCCGCCGTCAGCAAAGCCCGGACCCCCAGCATCGCCCAGCTCGCCCGCGAGCTGGGGTACGCGTCCAAACCGACGCTGATCCGTCACCTCGCCCGCATCGATGAGCTCGCGCCGCAGATCGAGCCCGAGCAGGTCTACCCCCAGGATTGGATCGTCTTTCGTGTCACGGGGTACCGCCCCGACATCAACGATCCCGAGCTGATCCCCGGCGATGCCCTGCGGGGTGATTTGTCCGCCCTCGCCGAATCGATCTCCGAGGCCGCCGGTCTATCGCCCGAGGATATCCCGGCCGAGCACGAATCGATCGACTCGCTCGCGAATCGCTGGGGGGTCAGCCGCAAAACCATCGAGCGGTATCGGCGTCTGGGTCTCATCGCCCGGCGCATCGATCTGGGATCGGGTCGGCGGCGCGTGGTGTTTCTCCGGCCCGCCGTGGAATGGTTCGAGACAATGCACCACGATCGGCTGGGGCGGGCCGCCCGCTTTGACCGGATCGGCGAGCACGAACTCACACGCTTCGATCGCTGGGCTCGGGGCTATCGCGCCCGCCTGGGTTGGTCGTGCTCACAGTGTGCCATGCGCATCGCCGCGCGCAGCGGACACAGCCACGAGGGTGTTCGCAAGGCGCTGTTGCGGATCGATGCGCAGCGCACAAAGCCGATCTTCGATGAACCCGGACCCGCGGGTGATCGCGAGGGGATGATCGCGATCCGGGCGTCCCTGCGCGGGATCGAGCCCAGAGCGATCGCCCGGCGCAGCGGGCGACGGGTGAGCTCGATCGGGCGGGCGGCCAGGGTGGCTCGGGTTCGGCTGCTGCGGGACCTGGGATTGCCCGGTGGTCCGGTCGACGAAGCGGGTCTCGACACGATCCTGGACTCGGCCCCGCTGCGGGCGATCCCGCGCACCCGGGGGGATCGCGATCTGAGCGAGCTGATCTCGACGATGCGAGCACGCGAGCCCAGCGTTGCCTACGAGGAGCAGATGCGGGCTCGTGCCGTGCACGGGCTTGTGCACCGATGCGGGAATCGGATCGCGGAGCTTGATCTCCGCGCCCCCAGCGGCTCGGCGATCGACGCGATCGAGACGGACCTGCGGCTGGTGACCATGCTCGAGACGGCCCTGCTGCGCAGCCAGCTGACACTGGTGCTCTCGAGCATCGAATCGCGGCTGGGTGGGCCGATCGACACGCTCGCACCGACACGGGCGACGCGGCTGGTGATGGGTGGCATCGGGGCCGCTTGCGGCGCGATCGGGCGGAACGACCCGACCCACGGCGGGCGCATCGCGGCGCCGATCGGACTGGCAGTAAATCGCTTCGCCGCCACCCAGCCCGATGTCGCGCAGCCCGTGCAGGCGGGCAAGGCGACCCGGCGCATCGCACCCGGGCACAGCATCCCGGACTGGACACGCACGGTCAGCCCCTGGCAGGGCTGGCTCGACCCCGATCCACGCATCGCCGATGTTCTCGATCGCCTTGATGAGCGAGACCGGGTTGTGCTCGTGTTGCGATTCGGGTTGGGTGAGCATCGCCCCGTTCCCCGCGAATCGCTCGCGCAGACGCTCAACACCACACGCGTGCACGCGGCCCGATTCGAGCGGGCGGCGCTGCGGAA
>CAYQRD010000121.1:0-3381 GCA_964419845.1 uncultured Phycisphaeraceae bacterium | reverse complement strand
GCGTATTCAGGATGAATAGTGCCGCTCTCCGTTTTGATCCTTGAATTGAATTCAATGAATCGCTCTCCAAGTTGATTGGCAAGAATCTGGTTGTAGTATTCGATATAACGACACTGAGACGGGCTTTGAGTGAGAGCCACGTTCTGGACATAAATCGTCCACCCAAACGCGGTCACAAGCTCTTTATAAAAATCTAAATAGCGTTCAGCACACTTATCTAGAAAAATGTGATTACTTTGGTCCGGCAGACGGTCACTACTCCAAGGATTCCATCCTAAGCCAAGTGCATAGCGAGTGTCTGGCTCACCCAAGCACAAAATTACCTCCTTAGGGCTAAGTGCCGCTTCAATCCTGTGACACTTATCGAGCATGCTGTCGACATTGGCCCAATCGACAAAATTATTAACCTTGCCGGGCCCAAGAAAAATCGGGGTGAAATGGGGGTTGCCGCCATAAGCCCTGGTATGAGAGTCGCCAAGAACTATCATATTGGTCCTGGAATAAAATAAACGCGTGCTGATAACATTAATCTTGGCTCATTCTTTGTGCCTTAAAACATCATCGACAGACCTATGCAAGATGAGCTCTCCATTTTCTAAAAGGCATACCAAATCGCAATGCTCAATCGTAGAGAGGCGGTGCGCAATAATCAATACTGTCTTCTCGCCGCGCAAGGCGACGATTGACTTCATGACCTCGCTTTCAGTATCCGAATCAAGCGCGCTGGTCGCCTCGTCGAGTACTAGCACCGCCGGATCATGGTAGAGCGCACGGGCAATCCCGATGCGCTGACGCTGTCCGCCCGACAGTCGTACGCCCTGCTCGCCGACCAGCGTGTCCAGCCCTTGCGGCAGCTGGCTCACCAGTTCCTCAAGCTGGGCAGCACGGACTGCGTTCCAGACAGCCTCCTCGGAAATATCCGGGTTTGGAATGCAATAGGCGATATTGCGGCGCAGGGTGTCGTCAGCCAGGTAGATCGACTGAGGCACGTAGCCGATCTGTTTTTGCCAGCCGCGCATGTTGCCGCGAATATCGACACCGTCAACGCAGACGCTACCGGCGGTCGGCTCCAGCAGGCCGAGCACCAGATCGACCAATGTGGTCTTGCCGGCGCCGCTGCCGCCAATGAAGCCCACCGTGCTGCGCCACGGGATTCGGATATCGATACGGCTCAGCGTGTCGCGTGGTGCATCTGGATAGCGGTAGCTGACCTGGGTCAGTTCGATCGCAGTCTTGAAAGGCAAAGTAGTAACGGAAGCACCCGGACCGGGAGAGGATTCGAACAGACGGAAGGCTTCGTCGAGCGTGTTGATCACCGAGTTGCCGTAGCGCACGCTCTGGATGGCGCCGAGAATGCGGTTGGCGGAAATCATCAGACGGAAGGCGGCGGCGGCGAACAGACCGAGCGTCGGCAGCAGAGAGGCCGGTGCGCTGCCGTTGAGCAGCATGACGATCACCAGCACCGCCAGCCCGCCGATCGCGAGCAGCTCGAACCACAGCCGCGGCATCTGGCGCAGGACATTCTGGCGGTGGACCACCCGAGAATTACCGAGATTGTGTACTTCGTACTGTGCGAACAGCTCGGCCTCACGGCCGAGCACCTTGATTTCCTTGACCCCACCGAAGCCCTGCAACAGATGCTGGATGCGCTTGCCTTCGTGATGCTGGCGTGCCTTGCCCCAGCGCTGCAGTGGCCCCCGGGTCGCATACTGGAACAGGAAGCCGGCGCCGCCGAGCACGGCTAGCATGCACAAGGCGCCGGCCGGCTCCACGATCAGCAGCAGCAGGGCGATGCCGACAAGCACCAGACCATCGGTCAGTAGTAGCATGGTCGGCAGCAACACCATGTTGCCAAACATGGTCACCTCGGTCACGATGTTGCGCGTGAGTTGGGCCGAGTTATGTTGCAAGTGAAAGGTATAGGGCTGGACCAGATAGCCTACGAACAGCTTCTTTGACAGTGCCGCCTGGAGTCCAAACACGAAACGTGACTGCCGCCAGACTACAAAGGCCAAGAACACGACCTTCAACGCGTAGGCGGTGATCAGCGCTCCCATACCAATGACGATCATTTCCACTTGCGAAGGCCGGCCGAGCATTTCCCACCAAGGCTGCAGCAAGGGATAGCTTTCGATGAAGTTGTGTTGCGTCATGATCGCCAGGATCGGAACGACGAGGCCAACACCAAACACTTCCAGTAGCGTGCCCACCAGCATCATGGCGAGCAGGCTCCATACCGTTCGGCGCTGCGCGTACGGGAGCATGCGCCATACCTTGATGTAATTGTTGTCGTGGCTTCGCATCACTTTTGTCGCTGCCTTGGCTCTCCAGACTCAAATTGTTCGCGTCCGACGATGCCAATATATTGAGCATCACTTACCACGCCGCCTTGAGAAATGATCTCTTCGCGCGTTCCTCCAATTTGAAACTTGTAATGGGCGTGAACGAGGTCGTTTCCACTGTTGCAGGACATCACGACTAGTCCGAAGCATTCGTCGAGCTTGGACATGCCGGCTTTATTCGTGGTAACTCATGGCCTTGTAGCCGTGGTGCTTAATGAGTTCGTCACGCTCGGCGGACTTGAGGTCTTCGCGCACCATTTCGGCCACCAGATCTTCAAAGGTGGTTCTGGGCACCCAGCCCAGCTTGGCCTTGGCCTTGGACGGGTCGCCCAGCAGGGTTTCGACTTCGGTGGGGCGGAAATAGCGCGAGTCCACGGCGGCGATGAGTTTTTCTCCTTCGGGGATTTTCCAGTAGCCTTTTTCCTCCACGCCCTGGCCTTCCCAGCGGATTACCATGCCCAGTTCCCGGGCAGCGGCGTTGACGAAGTCGCGCACGCTGTATTGCACGCCGGTAGCAATAACGAAGTCTTCGGGCTGTTGTTGTTGCAACATGAGCCACTGCATTTCCACGTAATCTTTGGCGTGGCCCCAGTCGCGCTTGGCGTCCATGTTGCCCAGGAACAGGCAGTCCTGCAGGCCCAGCTTGATGCGTGCCAGCGCGCGGGTGATCTTGCGGGTGACGAAGGTTTCGCCGCGGACCGGGCTTTCGTGGTTGAACAGAATGCCGTTGCAGGCGTACATGCCGTAGGCCTCGCGGTAGTTGACGGTGATCCAGTAGGCGTAGAGCTTGGCCACGGCGTAGGGGCTGCGGGGGTAGAAGGGCGTGGTTTCTTTTTGGGGGGTTTCTTGCACCAGGCCGTAGAGCTCGCTGGTGCTGGCCTGATAAAACCGGGTCTTTTTTTCAAGCCCAAGAATACGAATGGCTTCGAGCAGCCGCAGAGTGCCTATGGCGTACTCATCGGCAGTGTTCTCAGGTGATTCTATGCTCACGGTCAAGTGGCTTTGCGCGCCCAGGTTGTAGATCTCGTCGGGCTGGGTT
>CAYQRD010000120.1:2105-3530 GCA_964419845.1 uncultured Phycisphaeraceae bacterium | reverse complement strand
ATCCACCGGGCCGACGAAACCCTCATGCTCCTCGCCTGCGTCTGGGACACCTGGCTCGATCCCGATCATGGTCTGAGCCCGATCGATTCCTTCTCCATCATCACCACCGAGGCCAACGCCCAACTCAGCGACAAGCACCACCGCATGCCCGTCATCCTCGAGCCCGAATCGCTGCCAGCGTGGTTCGGCCGCGAGACCCCGCCCCGCGCCGTCTCGGACCTGCTCCGCCCCGGCCCCGAGGGCATCCTGGGCATGCACCGCATCAGCACCCGCGTCAACGCGCCAAGCAACAACGACGCCGCCCTGATCGCCCCCGATTCAAACGCAGGCCCCGCCACGCTCTGGGGCTGAGCGGCTACGATACCCCACACACCCGCCACTGCAGTGCCGGGATTGAGCAAGAACTTTCTCAAACGATTTCCGCAGGAAAAACCCCATGCCCAACCTCACCATCGATGTCGCCAAGGTCCTCGAAGACGACGCGCTGCTCAGCTTCGACAAGCCCGCCATCTCCAAAGACCGACTCAACCTCCCCGGCGGGGACTTCGTCGACCGCGTTGTGGCCATGAGCGATCGCAACCAGAACACGCTCAACAACTTCAACCGCATCCTGAACCACGGCCGCCTCGCCGGCACCGGCTACACCTCGATCCTCCCCGTCGATCAGGGCATCGAGCACTCCGCCGGCGCCTCCTTCGCGCCCAACCCCGACTACTTCGACCCCGAGAACATCATCAAGCTCGCCATCGAGGGCGGCTGCAACGCCGTCGCCTCGACCTTCGGCGTGCTCGGCGCGACCGCACGCAAGTACGCCCACAAGATCCCCTACCTCGTCAAGTTCAACCACAACGAACTCATGACCTACCCCAACACCTTCAACCAGATCCCCTTCGGCACCATCAAGCAGTGCTGGGAGATGGGCGCGGCCGCCGTCGGCGCAACAATCTACTTCGGCTCCGATGAATCCAACGAGCAGATCCAGTATGTCGCCGACATGTTCGCAGAGGCACACGACTACGGCATGGTCACCGTCCTCTGGTGCTACATCCGCAACAACGCCTTCAAGGTCAACGGCGTCGACTACCACAGCGCCGCCGACCTCACCGCCCAGGCCAACCACCTCGGCGTGACCATCCAGGCCGACATCATCAAGCAGAAGCTCCCCACCAACAACGGCGGCTACGCCGCACTCAACACCGGCGACTCGTCCTACGGCAAGTTCAACACCGGCATCTACACCGACCTCTGCTCAAGCGACAAGGACGGCAAGGGCGGGCACCCGATCGACCTGTGCCGCTACCAGGTCGCCAACTGCTACATGGGCCGCTCACCCCTGATCAACTCCGGCGGCGAGTCCAAGGGCGCATCGGACCTCAAGGACGCCGTCACTACCGCCGTCATCAACAAACGCGCCGGCGGCATGGG
>CAYQRD010000120.1:0-2005 GCA_964419845.1 uncultured Phycisphaeraceae bacterium | reverse complement strand
CTTTGGCGAGACCTTCCTCCCCGCCTACCCCCTCTGGCTCGCCCGCACCGACGGCGCTCGCTTTGACGCGCAAGACCAGAAAGAGCTCCACGCGCTGTACCTGCGTGAAGCCGTCCAGATCGAGCGGGGCGACCTCCAGCCCATCTGCGACGCCGCCCGCGACAACAGCATCTGGGTCGTGATCGGCATCGCCGAGAAGCCACTGGACCGAGGCGGGCACTCGATCTACGCCTCCGCCGTCACCATCAACGATCGCGGCGAGATCGTCAGCGTCCACCGCAAGCTCATGCCCACCTACGAAGAACGCCTCGCGTGGTCGCCCGGCGATGCCCACGGGCTCGTCGCGCACGACTGCAACGCGTTCCGCATCGGCACCCTCAACTGCTGGGAAAACTGGATGCCCCTGCCCCGCGCCGCGCTGCACGCCCAGGGCGTGAACCTGCACATCGCCATCTGGCCAGGCAGCGTGGACAACACCAAGGACATCACCCGCTTCATCGCCCGTGAATCACGCAGCTATGTGCTCAGCGCCTCCACGCTCATCCGCGCTTCGGATATCCCCGCAGATGTACCCCATCGTGATCGCGTCGTCGCGAACGAATCCGAGACCCTGCACAACGGCGGCTCCGCAGCCGCCAACCCCGACGGCTCCTGGCTGCTCGAGCCCCAACCCGATGCCGAAGATGTCTTCATCGTCGAACTCGAACGCGCCTTTGTTGACCGCGAACGCCAAAACTTCGACCCCAGCGGGCACTACGCACGCCCGGAGCTGCTCAAGCTCATCGTCGATCGAACACGGTACAGCAACGCCGAGTTTGTGGACGACGCAACTAATCCAGAACACCCGGATACACGATGATCAACCCTCGTTCTTCCTCTCCATCCACAGCTTAAGCACCTCCTGCTCGCGCTCCATCGGCAACCCGCCACGGATACGCGCGGCCCACTGCTCATAAAACTCGTGCCCACGCTCAGCACGAATTTCCTGTCCACGCTCCATGTAGTAGTTGAGTGTGGACTCGGCCGTGTCATCGATATGCCGCGTCTTGAGACCCGCCTTGATCGACTTGGCCGTGCTCAGTTGCCCCTGTCCCTCGTACCCCTCGGCCGAGTTGGGCACCCACGCGGGCATGTGCTGCCAAGCATTGACGCCATGCTCACTCAGGAAGTCCGCATCGACCCACTCAACCTCGGTCTGCGCACCAAACTTCGAGGCCACACGCACCGCGCTCTCCACCATATCCCGGCTCGTCCGCTCGCCCGCGGGCGAGATCCCGTTGTACGCACCCATGTGCTTCTGCTCGATGCAGTGGATCATGAAGTCACCCAAGTCACGCACATCGATGTACTGCACGAAGTCCTTGCCGCTGCCCGGACCGATCATCGTCCCACCCTCGCTCGCGCGGACCGGCCAGTAGCTGTACCGCCCCGTGGTGTCGCGCTCGCCAACGATCAACCCCGGGCGGATCACGCACACCCCCCCCGGGAAGCGCTGCTCGGCCGCCTCCTCAACACGCATCTTCATCGCCCCGTAGTGCACCCCCACCTCGCGGTGCGTCGTGATGCCCGCGGCCGTCGCGTCATCAACCATCGCCTTCGCGCCCGTCTCATCCATGCCCGGCGTGCTGCGATCCGCATACACGCTCGTCGTCGAGATCACCACATACTGACTCATCGCCGGCAGCAGGATGTCCATCGCGTTCGTCACCGTCTCGGGCACATAAGTAAAGGTATCGATCACCGCATCGAACTTCCGCCCGTCCGCGACCAGCTTCTCCAACCCAGTCAGGTCCGTGTACCGATCGCCCTCGATGTGCTCGAGATCCGGGAACATGTCCGGCCCCGTCTGCCCACGATTGAACAGCGTCACCTCGTGCCCGTGCTCAACCGCCCGACGAACCGCAGGCGGCCCCGCGAAGCCCGTCCCGCCCAGGAACAGAATCTTCATCGGCTTGCGCGACGGCCGCAATAGACCCGCCCCCATCGCACTGCCCGCCAGCGCCGC
>CAYQRD010000119.1:0-3613 GCA_964419845.1 uncultured Phycisphaeraceae bacterium | reverse complement strand
CGACGCCAGTGGAACAGGAGAACACCCTGCGCCTGTGCAAACTTCGCGATCAGAATGAACCGCGCCAGCAGGCTCGCATCCGCAGCAGTCCGCCCTCGGCGAAGTTCGTTGCGTCTGATGCGCAGCCCCTGCACACACAGAAGTCCAAGGTAGGCCACAATCGACAACCCGAATGTCCAATAGGCCAGAAGTAGCGAGGCCAGCGGCAGCAGCAGCCCCCAGAGAAGTGCTGATCGAGTCTGGCGAACACTGTGACGTTCGGGTGGCTTGCCATGCATGTGCGCTCCCTGTGCATATGCATGCCCAGCGCGTTTGGCCCGCTTCATGAACTGCCTCAGCGAGGACATCGCCGCGTCGTGGTAGGTCATCTCGTGATCAATCCGGTGCACCTCGTGCCCGCTCTGGCGGAGCCGGACGCAAAGCTCGGGCTCTTCGCCGGCGATGACCGCAGGGTTGTACCCCCCGACCGCGTGAAACGCGCTGAGGCGGAACAGCGCATCGCCGCCGCACGAACGGGCCCGCCCGACCGGGGTATCCCACTCCAGATCACACAGCAGGTTATAGCGGGTCGCCCCCGGCTCACGCTCACGACGCCTGCCGCACACGACCGCGGCCGTCGGGTTGGACTCAAGAAATGCGAACGCGGTCGGTACCCATTCATCACGCAACTCACAGTCGCCGTCGAGCACCTGAACATACTCCAGCCCACTCCACTTCTCTACAAGCCGCTCGATACCCGCGTTTCGGGCCCGGGCGGCGGTGAAGGGCACCGAGGTATCGAGATTGACTACCTCAACACCGATCGATTCGGCAAACGCGACCGAGCCGTCACTGCTGCCGGAATCGACATAGACAACCCGATCGGTGCACACCAAGGCAGAGCGCAGGCATCGCTTGAGACGCTCACCCTCGTTGCGCCCGATGGCGACCACGCCGACCTGTTCGATTCGCTGTGTCATGCGGACACCGCCGATCTCCATTCCGGCGCTCCGCCGGACACGACGGCGTGTTTGAAGCCCGAGCAGGTAAGCGTGATGCCGAGCATCTCACCAAGATTACGCATGTCCGGGTCGAGCAGATCGTGAAGATAGTCGATCGAACCGGGCGAGAGCTGCGGGCGTTGTGGCATCGTCCATTGACTCCGGATCCTGGCCCGTACAGACTCTGGCACAACGGCCCGCCGCAGTTTCTGGAGCAGCGGCACGCCCAGCACCGCGTCGACCAGCGGGCCGCGTCGCTGGCGTTCGGAAGAGATGTTCTGCGCCGGAGCAGTTTCCCATCGCATCGGTGTAGTGATGCCCAGGAACCGCCCGATGCGTTCGAACTCGGGCTGGGGATCGCCCATCAGACGCTCGAAGAAAACCGGCAGGATCCGCTCGTATCCAAATCGTTCGATAAACGGAGTCAGCTGCATTGCGTAGCGAGAGTAATCGATGAGCATCGGGTGCGCCCTGATCGCATCGTCTATTGTGCAGCCGTCGTCGATGACCCGCTGCGACCACTCATGGATGTACTGTGAAACGATCCGATCGATCGGATCGCGCATCACATAGACGAGCCTGGCATCCGGAAGATTCTCAGCCATCCTCGCCGCACAGTCTGGATAGGCTGGGAGCTTGGTGTAGTGCGTCGATGACTCGCCCTTGAGATCCCCCGCGGGCATCGATTCAAACAATCCCTTGTACCAACCGATCCCGCGCTGCCAGTTCGCATCATCGGAAAAGAAGTTGGGCTCCTTGGGCTCACTCATTGAGACACCCGGCAAGCGCGCAAGCTGATCGTGCAGCGTGCTTGTCGCGCACTTCATCGCACCGATGATGACGAAGTCGGGCATCACGAGCGCACTCCCATCTCGTGCCTTGGTGAGGCCCAGATATCGCGCCACTCTTTCGCCACCCCTCCCCTTCGTCCACGCAGCAGCCCGATGCACCAGCCAAGCGTCCAAAGGAGATTAGCAAGCACATGACCGGGCAAGCCGTAGAAACTACGGAAGTAGTGCGATCGTGCGTTCGAGTAATACATCGGGCGGCGTTTGCGTTGCCGTGTCGCCTCCTTGACCGGTGATGACCCACCCCGAAGATGCACGACCCGTGCTTCGGGTTGATACGCAATCATGAACTCCGCCCGCGTCGCCTTGCGGCAGAACGCCATGTCCTCGAAGTACATGAAGTACCGCTCATCGAGCAGACCAACGCGATCGAGTACCTCACGCCGGATTGCGATGCACGCGAAGCTCACCCAATCGATGCCCACGGTCCACGAATCCAACGATCTGGCCACGACATGTTCAGGGAACAGACGAGCAACTACTCCGGTATTCGACGCGTAGAGCAACTCGGTCACCGGCGTGCCATACCGGAAGGTCGAGACCTGATGCTCGCCGTCGGGCCACTCGAGGCGTGGCCCGAGCATGTGCACCTCCGGATGCGCTGCCAGGGTCCGTGTTATTGTTTCGATCGCACCGGGACGAACTATGGTGTCCGAGTTGAGGAGCAGATAGATCTGCGCCTCGGCGCTCCGGATACCCACATTATTTCCCGCGGCGAATCCCCCGTTCACATCCGACTGCACGAACCGGACCCACGCATCCCACCCGCGATCCCTGATCGCGCCTTGGATCTGGGCCGCGGAATCATCCCCGGAGTTGTTATCAACAACAACAACCTGCTGAGCGGGGGCCTGAATCTGTCCTTCGAGTGACTCAAGGCAGTCGATCACCATGCCGGGCGTCCGGTAGTTCAGCACGATCACCGCAAGTTCAACCGCAGGCGATTGATCTGCGACGGCGTCCGGGATATTCGATGCTGGTGACGTGTTCATAGGGCAAACTACGACTGGACTGAGGTTCGCTGTGGCGTACGTTTCTGCTGGGCTCACCGGGGTGTTGAAGATCCAATCGAACAATCTGCGCAGGCGAGGCCCAGTCATCGCCACCCACGAGACGGCCCGTACAGAATCCGCACCGACCCAAAGGCACTCCCTCTGTATATCGACCTTCTGAAAATCGGCATCCACTGGAAGCGTGGATTATGTTCGTACAACGGCTGGATTCTATAACCGCCGCAGACTGTGTACGACTGAGGGATGAATCCTGTTCAACTACCATTTTTCCCAGAGATAACCCCAGAAGCAGACCGATAGACTTCGTACCAACCAGCCCAGGTATCATCCACATGCAAATCTGCAGATCAGATTAACTTGCACCACATTGAGCCACACGAGCAATCCATGAAGATCAGCACCGTCCCCACCAGCACCGCTTCACTCAAGGAATCATTCGTGCTGGCCAAGAGCACGAATATCCCCCAGTTTGTGCCCACATCGCACTTCACCGATGACCGCGGCTGGTCGCTGATGAACCAGATGCAGGGTATCATGAGCGACCAAGGACAGGTCAACTTCTCCGTCCAGTACCCGGGAGTCATCAAGGCCTGGCACCGCCACAGCCTGCAGACCGACTTCTGGATGGGGCTTGTAGGGCATCTCAAGGTTGGGGTCTATGACCAAGAGACCCAGAGCGCATGGTCCATCGTCATCGGCGAAAAACGCCCCGGCACGGTGATCATCCCCCCACCACTCTGGCACGGCGCCGCGACCGTCGGCCATCAACCCG
>CAYQRD010000118.1:0-3688 GCA_964419845.1 uncultured Phycisphaeraceae bacterium | reverse complement strand
CATGATCGACCCAAGCGCGACCATGAAGGCAGGCGTCTACTCAGCCTATGGCCCACCCGAGGTCGTCTCGGTCCGTCAGGTACCGCGACCCACCATCAACCCGGGCCAGGTCCTCGTCCGTATCCACGCCGCGCCCGTCACCAGCGGGGACGCGCGCATCCGTGCGTGGGACATCCCCTCCCTCGTGTTTTCCGTTCCCGCGCGGCTCATGTTCGGCATCCGCAAGCCGCGCAAACAGATCCTCGGCACCGCCTTCGCAGGCACCGTCGAAACTGTGGGGGATGGCTGTTCGTCATTCGCCCCGGGCGATCGCGTCTTCGGCGCTTCCGAGAATCTCATGGGTGCCCATGCGCAGTTCATCGGCGTCGATCCGTTGAAGCAGCTCTGCGTCATCCCGCTCGGTCTCAGCTTTGAGCAGGCCGCCGCCCTCCCATTCGCAGGCTCCGCCGCCCTCTACTTCCTGCGCGACCTGGCCAAACTCCGGGCCGATCAGCGCATCCTCATCGTCGGTGCATCGGGCGCGCTGGGTATCAGCGCCATCCAGTACGCCAAGCACATCGGGGCCCATGTCACCGCGGTTTGCTCGACAAAGAACGAGCAGCTCGTGCGTGAGCTCGGTGCCGACGAGGTCATCGATTACACGCAGTGCGACTGGTCGCGTCCGCCCCGCCCGGAACCGAGGCGCTTCCATGTCATCTACGACACCCCGTGCAAATCGAGCTTCCGACGCTGCAGGCACCTGCTCACCGAGCGCGGCCTATACATCCCCGCCGTCATGCGCCTCCCCGAGCTGCTCCAGCTGATCTGGACACCGCTCTTCTCGAAGCGCAGGGTCAAGTCGGGTGTCGCATTCAGCAACCCTGAATACCTCAAGACCCTCGCGGAGCTCGCCGAGACCGGTGCGATGGTCCCGCTGATCGAACGCGTCTACCCCCTCGATCAGATCGCCGATGCGCATCGTGATGTGGATACGGGGCATCGTTCGGGGATCATTCTCGTTCGTATGCCCGATCCCGACTGACGCGATGCCCTCGCTCCGGCCTTCCTGCTCCCGCGGCCATCGGGTACACTCTGGCCATGAATATCACCGTCTCCGAAACCATCAATGCCCCGCTCGATCTCGTCTTTGCGACCGCCTGCGACATCCCCAACTGCGCCAGCTTCATCAAAGGCATTGAGACCATCGAGACCCTCAGCGAGGCCCCGCCCGGCGAGGACAACCTCGGGCCCGTCGGCAAGGGCTACACCTGGCGCGAGACCCGCATCATGTTCGGCAGGAAGGCCACCGAGGAGATGTCCATCACCCGGTGGTCGCCACCCGACACCTACACCGTCGAAGCCCGATCGCACGGCTCGCACTATGTCAGCAGTTTCACTTTCGAACCCATCGATGAGCACACGACGCGCATCACGATGACCTTCGATGCCACGCCTGAGACCTTCACGGCCCGGATCATGATGAAGGTCTTCGCCGCGATGAGCAACAAGCTCACCCAATGCCTTGCTGATGACTTGGGCGACATCAAGGCTGCCGTCGAAGCATCCGCACCCGAAGCCTGACCCTGGCACCAAACCCCTATCGCAAACCTCGCGCGGATCACCCGATTTGTGCGCAATCTGCACGCGCAGTGACCGCATCTGTGCGCACAAACCGGCAACTGTTCGACCCACCACATGTGTCGCCCGGAATCCATGCGACAATTCCCGCATGATGATGAACACAACCTCCAATCCAACCGTCGAACCAATCAACAAACCTGCCCTTGCCAACCACCTCCTCGAGGATCTCCTCAACCCATCCATCAGCACACTCGACCTGTGTAACTACTACGACCTCTCCCTCCCTCAGCTCAGGGCCATCGTCAACTCCATGCAGTTCGCGCTCGCCAAGCAGACCATCGAAGATGTCTCCCGCGCCCGGCGCGAGATCATGGAACCAGAGGCCCAAACCCTCGCCCTCGCACGCCTCACCGACATCTGCAAAGACAAACCTGAAACGCCGCGGCACGCAGAGACCGTCCGCAAAGCCGCTTCAAAACTCATGCCTACGAATAATCAACACTCCTGCGCTCCACTCCACGCTCAAGGCCCAAAAACCTACATAACTACCAAGCGAATACACAATTACAGGCTTGTTGGGAGCCCGCAGGCCGAGCATGCTGTTCACAAAACAAAACAAAAGTGACGAAAGCAACGCCGGGTCTCATTCCGATCACACGCACCCCACACACCAGGAGCAGACCCGTGAAATCAGCAACCATCATCACCCTCGGCGCGATCGCAGCATCCTCACTCCCCGCGGCGGCCCAATCCTTCAACATCGAGTTCGGCGTCGCAGGAACGGCGCCCGACGCCAGCTACGCGGGTGTGGGCGAAGCCGGGGGTCTGGAACACATTCGATTCCATGCCCAACTTCCAGCGCCTCCCACTCGTCGGACTCGACGGCAACCCCATCGCCGCGGACATCATGAACATCGGTTTCGATATCATCGAGTCCAGCGACATCGCCACGACGAGCGGCCACGACCAAGCGCTCCTCGACGACTGCTTCACATCATTCAACGATCCAATCGATGGCTGCTTCTTCATGCGGTTCCTCGAGCCCGGCGAATATCGTGTCATCATGTACGGCCTTGCCCCCGACGATATCTCGCTCCTCTCAAGACTCCGCATCGATCAGAACACCCCGACCCCCTGCTCGTCGGCGGCTCCTGGTCCGGTACGCACGAGCAAGGCGTCACCTACATGTCCCAACTCGCAACAGTGGGGTCCGACGGACGACTTGACATCCACTCCGGACTCCCCAACGGCAATATCCGCTCTGTCTGCAACGGAATCCAGGTCATCCAACTCCCGCCCGCTTGCGCCGCAGACCTTACGGGCGACGGCTCCCTCGATTTCTTTGACATCAGTGCCTTCCTTGCTGCCTTCTCAACCATGAACGCAGCCGCCGATTTTACATCCGACGGTAACTTCGATTTTTTCGATGTCAGCGCTTTCCTCAACGCCTTCACAACAGGATGCCCATAGAAAAACCCCCCGCATGACTGCGGGGGGTTGGTGTGAATATAAGCTGTCAACAACTTGTGTTGTCGATCAGCGTCTGCGGCGGGTTCCGACCATTGCTCCCAGGCCCAGCAGCGCGGCGGTGCCGGGTGCGGGTGTGACATGGAAGTTGAATGTGTAGGCCTGGCCGGCAGTGCCCTCGCGCAGGCCGACGGTGTAATCACCGGGGCCGAGCGGTCCGCTGAACGCGGGATCGTCGAGGAGGTTGGTGCCGACATAGCTGGTGCCCATCGCGATGGAGGCGATGAGCGCGGGGTTCCCGAAGTCGCCGTCCCAGCTGCTGCCGAATGCCATGTTGAAGCCGGTGGTGGTGTTCCCGCCGGAGACGACATAGCTGACGACATCGATGGCGTCGAGCGATTGTCCGGCGCCGATGGTGAATGTGAACGCGTCGTTGAAATCGTCGCCGCCGATGATGCCCGAGACGAAGTTGTCTCCGGCGCTCATGGCGATGAATGTTGGTGTGAGTTCGAAATCAGACAGATCGCCGTCGATCCCCTCGTCCCAATCAGCCAGAGCCGGCATCGCGAGCGATGCGGCGACGAGCGCAGCAGTTTTCCACTTCATACTCTTTCCTCTCTTTCTCTTTCGTATACCCCTGGTGAGTGTGTGCAATGGGGGT
>CAYQRD010000117.1:0-3689 GCA_964419845.1 uncultured Phycisphaeraceae bacterium | reverse complement strand
GCCCGGTTGCTCGTGGCGCTGGGGTCGAGCATGGCGTCGAGGTCGGCGGGGAGGATCATCTTGAAGCTGGCGCCTCTGCCGGGTGTGGATTCCAGGCGGATGCGGCCCTTGTGCTCGTAGACGATGCGCTTGGTCACCGCGAGGCCCAGCCCGGTGCCCTTGAGGCCCTTGGTGGTGTTGAAGGGCTCGAAGATCCAGGCGAGCTTGTCCTGCTCGACGCCCGGGCCGTTGTCGATGACATTGATCGTCACCGCGGGGCGGAGCATCGCGCCGGGCTTGTTGGGGTCGGGGCGCGATTCGTTGAAGGACACACGCACGGTGATGACGCCCGTGTCGCTGGGGACGGCCTCGATCGCGTTGGCCAGCAGGTTCATCAGCGCCTGATGGATCAGCCCCGGGTCGATCATGATCGGCGGCATCTCGGGGTCGGCATCGACGATCAGGGCGATGTGTTTTTCCTGGCAGGGTGCTTCGAGGAGCTGTGCGCATTCTTCGACGAGCTTGCTGATGGGCGTGAGTTCGAGTTCGAGCTGGAGCTTGCGCCCGAAGGCGAGCATGTTCATGGTGAGGGCGGCGATGCGGTCGAGGTTGCGGCGCAGGATGCCCCAGCCGTTCTTGGCGATGGCCAGGTCGTTCTTGTGCAGCCCGATCTCGACGACATCGGCGCCGCCGCGCAAGCCCTGGAGGATGTTCTTGATGGAGTGGGAGAGGGAGGCGACGGTTTCGCCGATGGCGGCCATGCGTTCGGAGTTGACGCGTTTGAGGTGTTCCTCGGCGTTGGCCAGCGCCAGCCCGGTGTGCTGCCCGATGGCGTTGAGCAGCTGGAGCTGTTCTTTCACGAACGCGTGGTTCTGGGTGGATGAGTCGATGTAGATCGCGCCGAAGACATGGTCGCCGAAGAGGATGGGCGAGCAGATGGCGCTGCGGATCTGGTACTGCTGGACCGAATCGCCCGAGACGAAGCGTGGGTCGGTCATGGCGTTGGTGGTGAGGACGCCCTCGCCGAGCGTGGCCATGCTCAGGATGGTGCGGGAGACATGGATGGTGGGGTTCTCGTCGGGTTTGGGCGGGTTGGCGTAGCGGACAACGCCGGGGACCATGGGCTCGTCGTCGCTGATGCCCTGGATCATGATGACGCCGCGCTCGGGTCTGAACTCGTTGAACACGAGGTCCATGACCGCTTCGAGCAGCTCGCGGTTGTTCATGATGCGTGCGGTCAGCGCGGTGAGGGTGTAGATGACGCGGAGGTGATCGATGGCGACATCGGGCTTGTCTGGGTCTTCGGTCGCGTCGGAGCCGATGTAGGAGTCGGCCTGGGTGACGATGCGTTCCTCGACCTCGGTCTCCATGTCCAGGTCGTCGCTGATGAGCACGCTGGGGCGGCGGGTGAGGTTGATGGGGTCGCCGAAGAGAAAGACGGTGGCGCCCACGCGGATCTCGTCGCCGGGTTCGAGGCGGATGCGGTCCTTGATGGCGACGCCGTTGACGATGGTGCCGTTCTGCGAGGCGAGGTCGCGCAGGTACCATGTGTCGCCGTCGGGCGTGAGCTCGGCGTGACGGCGGGAGACGGTGTTGTCGGTGATCGGGAGCGCCTCGGTGGATCGGCCGAGCAGCTGGGGCTGGTCCGTGGGCAGCTGGAAGCTTTTGCCCTTGTCGGGGCCCTCGATGACGGTCAGCGTGAGCATATGGGATGATCGTATCGCAATCGGGCGGGGAGTGGAACACAACTGCGTGAAATGGGCGCTGCGCCGGCACGCCCGGATTGCTATCGTGTAGTCATGGCCAAGAAGGCATCGAGCAGCAAGGCAGCCAATCGGGCACCGACCGCGGAGGACCGGGTCGTGGTGCTGGCGGGGAAAGAGATCTTCCTCCGTGGGCAGTACACGAGCATGCTGCGGGCGTCGCTCGAGGCGGTCCACGGCGAGATCGAGTCCTTCAAGTTCGAGGGCGAGAGCGTCGAGATCGCGAGCGTGCTCGATGAGTGCCGATCGTTCGGGCTGATGAGCAGCCACAAGCTGGTGATCGTGGATGACGCGGATCAGTTTGTCAACGAGCACACACGCCAGATGCTCGAGCGTTATGCCGCCGATCCGTGCGAGCAGGCGACGCTGCTTCTGCGGGCGGGGACCTGGCGTCCGGGCAATCTGGACAAGGCGATCGCGAAGGTCGGCGTGGTGACCAAGTGTGACCAGGTGGATCAGGGGATGGCGGTCAAGTGGACCCAGGCGCGTGCTCAGCGCGCGTACGAGTCTTCGATCGGTCCGCGTGAGGCGTCGATGCTCGTCGAGCGGCTGGGTGCTGATCTGGGCAAGATCGACGCGGAGCTGAGCAAGCTCGCGACGGCCGCGGGAACCGGAAACGCGATCAGCGGGCCGCTGATCATGGAGATGGTGGCGATGACCCGCGAGGAGGACAACCCTTGGGTGCTGCAGGAGCCGCTGCTGAGCGGCGATCCCGAGTACACGCTGCGTCAGCTGCGCGTGGTGCTGGAGAACTCGGGCAAGTCGACGCATGTCCCGGTGTCGTACGCGTGCATCGATCTGGCCCGCAAGCTGGTGGGTGTGAGCGAGGGGATGGCCCAGGGCATGAACCCCAACGCGGTGGCCAAGGAACTCAAGCTCTGGGGGCCGAGCCGTGACCCGGTCATGCGTCTGGCCCGCAAACTCGGCCCGGGCCGGGCACGCGAGCTGCTCGACGCGAGCATCAGGGCGGATATGGATCTGAAGCGATCGGTCGGCAGCCCGACACGGACGCTGGAGATCCTGGCCCTTCGATTCGCGTCGGCGGTGCGTTGAGCCCGAACAGGCGGCATTGCGGCGAATTCTCAACGGATCTGCGCGGATCCGACGATAACTCAGACGGGTACGGGTGTTCATTTTTCATCCGACGCAGGAGGCATCACCCTATGAGCAGGACGCTCACGAGCAGGAACCAGCCAAGCACCCGCGCCGGGGGTGCGGGGTTGATGATGCTGGCCGCGGGCATGGCGTGCGGGCTGACGCTGCTCGGCGGGTGCGGGAACTCCGGCCCCACGCGCGCACAGGAACCCGACAAGCCCGTGAACACGGGTCTGGCGAACATCGATCAGGCCCCGGCGCTGGGTCTGCCCGATCAGGAGGAGTTGATCACTCCGAATCGCGATGAGGCGTCGATCCGCGCACAGATCGAGGAGTCGGCGCGGCAGCTGAGCGTGTATTTCACGAATCTGGAGCTCGATGGGCCGCCTGAGATCACGCGGACGACGACGCCTCCGGTCGCGACCAGCCGCCCCGAGTCGACACTCGACCCGTCGGCCGGGCAGCGGGTGAACGAGCAGGTCACGCGTCGAACCCAGCCCAACCCGGAAGTCGGGTCAGAGGACGACGGCGGTATCCGTGTCTCGCTGATGGACCTTGCCAGTGGTGCCAAGCCGGCCGAGCAACAGCAGCCCGATGTTTCCGACCCCCGGCAGGCGGCGGACTCGCTGCCCGATCCGGGTGCGGCCGCACAGGTGAACCCGCAGCCCGCGATTCAGGCGGCAAGCACGGATTCGTCGCAGCCCGTGGACCCGCGGGTGCGCCGGGACGCGTTGGCGAAGGAACTCGCGGGGATCCTCAGTGAGCTGGTGGAGTCCGGAGAGGACCCGGGCGCTTCTGTGCTGGCGCTGGCGTCGCTCAAGACGCTGCTGCCCGATGACACGGGGACCCTCG
>CAYQRD010000116.1:0-3765 GCA_964419845.1 uncultured Phycisphaeraceae bacterium | reverse complement strand
GCTCGGTGCCGCCGGTGGCCTCCTCAGCTCACTGCTCGCGCGCCGGACCATCCTCCGCGGCAAGTCGCGCCCCATGGCCCTCGAACTGCCCAGCTACCGCATCCCCGACCTCAAGTCCGCGATCCTGCTGACATACGACCGCGGTATGGTCTTCCTCAAGAAGGCCGGCACACTTATCGTCGCCATCTCGATCGTGCTCTGGTGGTTGGGTGCGTATCCCGTGCTGCCTCGCACTGGGGTTCAGATCGAAGCACAGGTGCGTGCCGACGCAACACCCGAAGAACTCGAAGCGGGCTACGCACAGATGCGAGTCGAACAAGAGCGCCAGCAAGCCGAGCTCGACGCCCAGTATCCACAGCTCCAGGCGAAGAACTCCTATCTGGGGCGCATCGGCTCCACCGTCCAGCCCGTCTTCGCGCCCCTCGGATACAACGACCAGCTGACCGTGGGCGTGCTCGCCTCCTTCGCCGCCCGCGAGGTGTTCGTCTCGACGATGGCCGTGCAGGTCGCCGGCAACGAGGACTTTGAGGACGAGACCGTGCTTGAGTCCATCGAGAACGCGACTCGTGACGATGGCACGCCGCTCTTCAACGCCCCGACCTCGTGGTCGCTGCTGGTGTTCTATGTCTTCGCCTCGCTCTGCCTGCCGACCACGGTCGTGACCGCCAAGGAATCCGGCGGCTGGAAGTGGGCATTCCTGCAACTCGGCTGGATGAGCTTCGTCGCCTATGCCGGGGCGCTGGTCGCGTACAACATCGCCGCGATGGTGGGGGGGTAAGCGATGCCGATCGGGGACTGGCAGTTCTGGGTCGTCACCATCATCGCCATGGTCGCGATGTATGTGCTTTATCGCGTGCTCATCCCTCGCAAGAAGGGCAAACGCACGAATCTGACGGTGTCGGCAAAGAAGCACCACGATCAGAACAAGTGCGGCAATGACTGTGGGTGCAGTTGACCAAAGCCCCTATACTGGGCCATGCCACTCACACGCGATGAAATCACCAAACGCGCCGCCAAGGAACTCCACGACGGCTTCGTCGTCAACCTCGGCATCGGGATGCCCACGCTCGTTGCCAACCATATCCCCGAGGGGATGCAGGTCTGGCTCCAATCCGAGAACGGGCTCTTGGGCATCGGCCCCTTCCCCACAGAGGACAAGGTCGACGCCGACCTCATCAACGCCGGCAAGCAGACGATCACCGCCGTCCCCGGCGCGTCGTCCTTCGCCTCGTCCCAGTCCTTCGCCATGATCCGAGGCGGCCACATCGACATGTGCATCCTCGGCGCCATGCAGATCTCCCAGGAAGGCGACATCGCCAACTGGATGATCCCCGGCAAGATGATCAAGGGCATGGGCGGCGCCATGGACCTCGTCGCCGGCGTCAAGAAGGTCGTCGTCACCATGGACCACTGCGCCAAAGACGGCAGCCCCAAGATACTCAAGGAATGCAACCTGCCGCTGACGGGCAAGAACTGCATCGACATGATCATCACCGACCTCTGCGTCCTCGAGTTCGACGAGGATGCGAAGCGTTTCAAGCTCACCGAGCTCGCCCCTGGTGTGACGGTTGAGGAAGTCCTCGAGAAGACCGAGGCCGAGATCATCACCAGCGATGAGCCGGCGGTGGTGAGCGTGTGATTTGAGCCAATGTGAGATTCAGTGGATAACTTCCCGGATACTTATAGGGGATACCCCGCAAGCACCACCCTGAACAGGCGTGCTCACAACCCCGTTTCCGAACACCGCATCCGACGAATCACGCCGATTTCCCCACAACAAGGTATGGTGAAGCAACCCCTTTCGGGAGCAACACATGCCCTTCTACGAAGCCGTCGGCACAGATCCGCACACCCGTGCAAGCAGGACACTCCAGCTCAGTGCCCGCGATGAACGCCAGGCCCTCTTCGCCGCCTCGTCCCATGGGATCGAGGAGGTCAAGCTCCGCCCCTACGCCGAGCGCGAGCTGCTGATGATGGACCTCAAGTGCTTCCTCAACGCCGAGCCCGCCCCGCGGATCGCGACAGGCACAGCCGATGAACGCGTCAGATATCGTACATCGCTGTTGCAGGATCACCCGTTGCTGACCATCACCACCGCGGTGTTCATGGCCCTGACGCTCGATCGGCTCATCAGCCTGCTCATCGCCGCACTCTGATCGTTGCGGTCCTTACGGCTCGTCCTCAGCGCTGGGCGATTCTTCCGTGCTGTCATCAACAACAGGAGTCTGCTCGACGGGCTCCGCGCTTCCGCTGTCCTCGAGCAGTTGATCCGCGTTGGGCACCCAGAGGGTCGGGTCCTCATCGAGCGCATCGGCAATCGCGATCCCCAGCGTATCCGACAGATCGATCTCCGCCGGGTTCGCCTCGATCCCCGCCTCGTCGGCGGCGGCCTGTGCCTGCGCCACGAGCTCACGCAGATCATCCGCGCTCACCTCGTCCGCCGATCGCAGCGCGTACCGCTCGCTGCCTGAGGGCCCGGTCTTGTACTGCATCACGATGTCGTTTTCATCGGGATCATCCGTGCTCACCGATGCGAGCACCACCTCGATCGTATCGGGCGAGATCTCCTCATCGAAGAGACCGTTGGCGTACCGGCGCAGCTGCACCCGTGCGGCCGCCTTCTCCTCATCGTTCAGGTCCGACGACTCAAAGTACAGCTTGTCGATCCCCCCGAGCATCGCCGCAGCGACCAGCGGCGACTCCACCAGATTCTCCAAGACCCGCGCGAGCTGCTCGTTGCTGATCTCCTTGCTGGTGTACTTGGTCATCAGCGTCTGGACATGCCCCATGATCTCGCCCTGCTCGGCATCGTTGATCTTCATCTCGACAAGCACAGAGCTGACGGCGCTCTCAACCCCGCTGGCGAGCCAGCCGCGATACGATCGCATCACGAAGACCGTGGCGATGATCGCGATCAGGATCACCACGCCCAGCACTGCCAGACACCCCACCAGCATGTTGCCGCGTCTGTTGTACCGAGTCCCTGTTCCGTTGCGTGTGCGCATATCGTGTCCCTCAGAGTGTCTGTGTTCCGTGTGTCTATGGTATCTCGCCAGATCATTGGGATTCACGGGCGTTCGTTTTCGACCCATCACCGACGGAGAATGAGACATGCACTGGTTCGACGCCCACCTCGATCTCGCCTACCTCGCCGAAAACGGACGGGATATGCACGCCAAGCTCAGCGACTGCCGCGGACGCTTCCAGCCCGCCGCCGTCACCCTTCCCTCGCTGCAGCAGGGGCATGTGACCCGCTGTCTGGGCACCGTGTTTACCGAGGCGATCGACCCGAGCAAGCCCGAGTCCGAGACCGGCGCCTTCACCTACCCCTTCGAGGACGCCGACGCCGCCCACCGCGCCGGCATGCGCCAGCTCCTGCTCTACCGCGCCTGGCGCGACGCGGGGCTCATCGCCCGCATGCCCCTCCGCGGCCAGCCCGAAGATCCCTCCGACGCCCCCCTGCGCCTGGGCGTCCTCGTCGAATGCGCCGACCCCATCACCACCCCCGACGAACTCGACCAATGGGTCGAGATGGGCGTCGTCGCCATCGGGCTCGCCTGGTGGCACCAGTCCCGCTACGCCGGGGGCAACGGCACAGACCACACCCAACCCAACACACAGCCGGGCAACGGGCTCACCGACCTCGGGCGTGACATGGTCAAACGCATGGACGAGCTCGGCGTCGTCCACGACCTCTCGCACCTTTCCCAACGCGCCGTCGACGATCTGCTCGAAGCAACCGACGCGGTCGTCATGGCCTCGCAC
>CAYQRD010000115.1:1885-3785 GCA_964419845.1 uncultured Phycisphaeraceae bacterium | reverse complement strand
ACCCGCACGCGGGGGTGGGGGGGCCGCCGAAGAGTTCGATGAGGTTGTCGTAGCGCCCGCCGCCGGCGACGGCGCGTTCGCCGTCGGCGATGGCTTCGAAGACGGTGCCGGTGTAGTAGGCGAGGCCTCGGGCGATGGAGTGGTCGCGGGCGATCCAGGGATCAATCTCCACCACAGAGCACACAGAGCACACAGAGTCGAGATCAGAGGCATCAAGGTCGGGCAGCGTGCCCGGGTCGGACTTGGTGAGGAATGCGATGAATGCCTCGGGGAGGTTCGCTTCATGTGCCTGAGTGCGCAGGGCGTCGGCGGGGAGCTTGGCTTGTCGATCGAGAAGATTGAACGCGTCCTCGAGTTGATTATCACTGACGCCGAGCGACGCGAAGTAGGTCGCCATCGCGTTGCGGTCGTTGAGCCTGATCGCGAGTGCCTCTGCGCTCAGGCCGAGGTCTTCGAACATCCGCACCATGCACTCGACGACCTCAACATCCATCATGGACCGGTTCTCGGCGGAGTTGTCCTCCCCCGGCAGCCCAATCGCATCCACATTCCACTGCAGGAACTCGCGCAGCCGCCCGCGCTGCGGCCGCTCCGCACGGAAGTACGGCCCGGCCGTGAACCACTTGCAGGGCTTGGGCAGCTCCTTGGCCCGCGCGGCGTACATGCGGGCCAGCGTCGGGGTGAACTCGGGGCGGAGGGCATACTCGGCCTGCCCGGTGGCTTTGACTTGCTCGATCTCCTTCTCCGATTTGCCCGAGAAGGCCTGGAAAAGCTCTCCCAGGATCCCCTCGCCGGATTTGACGCTGTAGAGCTCGGTGGTCTCGAAGGTCGGGCCGGCGATCTCGTCGAAGCCGCAGCGGATGGCCGCGTCGCGCCAGGCGTTGGTGATGTATCGCTGGCGGAGGACATCCTCGGGGTAGAGGTCGCGGGTGCCCTTGGGGGCATGGATCTTCTTGGGGCTGGCTTTGGAGGGGCTCATGGTTTGGTAGGGTATGCGGGCCGGGGTGCAACCGCCGAGTGGCTGGGACGGAAGGACTGGTATGGGGATCTCGATGCGACATGTGGTCTGGTGCTCGGCGACACTGTCGCTGGGGGCGTTTTTCTATGTGCTCACGATGGAGCCCATGGACCGCAGCACGAGCCCGCGTGCCGCCGCGATCGATCAGGTCCCGCCCCGCAGGACGCTGCTGGTCAATATCCGCCGTCATCTGGGCATGGGGCAGCTCTCCCCGGCGGATCGTCAGGCGGACGCGCTGATCCAGAACTACCCCGAGGACCTCGACGCGATCTACTTCCGGACCATCGTGGACCGCGCGCTCGGGCACCAGGACCGCGCCGACGCGGGCTGGACCATGCTCGATCGGGCGACCCGCACGCTCGAGAGCTGGCCCAATCGCTACACAAACACGCAGATCGCGTATTACAGGGCCTGGGCGCTGGTGGGGATCGGGCAGGTCGAGGAGGGCCGGGCGGGGTTCAGGCAGCTCGCGGACCAGATCGAGGACTGGGCATCGGGGAACCCCGAGGTGATCGACAACTCGGGCACGCAGTACAACCTCGCGTGCTACCGATCCATGGGCGACGAGCCGGATCGGGCGATCGAGCACTGGGACCGGGCGGTGGCGCTTGGTTATGGCGAAAACAACTCGGATAACGGGTGGTGGATGGTGGATCCCGATCTCGAATCGCTGCATCAGGACAACCGGTTCTGGGTCATCGGCGCACGCCTGCTTCAGAGCCGCACACAAGACGAGCGGGTTGTTGAGCCGGCGGAGATCGAACCCGAGGCAGCCGGTGCGGGGGGGTGACGATTGATTTGGGATGCTTCGGTATCGCTTTGGGGTTGCTTTGGGGTTGCTTTGATTCTGGGGCACACGCAATCGGGGCGGGGCGCTATGAT
>CAYQRD010000115.1:0-1785 GCA_964419845.1 uncultured Phycisphaeraceae bacterium | reverse complement strand
GCTTTGGGGTTGCTTTGATTCTGGGGCACACGCAATCGGGGCGGGGCGCTATGATCTGTGAAGCGAACTGAGCGCGTTGGATCGAGGTTTTTGGTCCGACGCAAGGCGTGTCTGTGCCCCTGCGGGCCGATTTGGGAACCTGCGACGCTATGCCGACTGTCACGATCAACGGGATTGAGTGCGAGTTCACGCCGGGCGATCTGGTCATCGAGGTGGCCGACCGTCACGGGATCGACATCCCGCGCTATTGCTACCACCCCGGTCTGTCGCGCCCGGCGCAGTGCCGCATCTGTCTGGCGACCTTCAAAGCGCCCAACCCACGCAACGAGAACAAGCTCGAGCCCATGATGGGTGGCAAGCTGCTGCCCACCTGCGTCACCGAATGCACCGACGGCATGGTCGTGGAGATGGAGAGCGAGAAGGCGATCGCCAACCAGAAGGCGGTCATGGAGTTCCTGCTCATCAACCACCCGCTCGACTGCCCCGTGTGCGATCAGGCCGGCGAGTGCACCCTGCAGGACTTCAGCTTCAAGTACGGGCGCGGGCATTCGCGATTCACGGACACCAAGGTCGTCTCCCCCAAGAAGAACCTCGGCGACCACATCTACATGTACAGCGATCGCTGCATCATGTGCACCCGGTGTGTCCGCTTCACCGAAGAGGTCAGCGCGACCAACGAGCTCATGATCGATTCGCGCGGCGACAAGTCCACCATCGACATCTTCCCCGGCGAGCCCATCAACAACCCGCTGGCCAGCAATGTCGTTGATCTGTGCCCCGTGGGCTCGCTGCTCGACAAGGACTTCCTGTTTGCCCAGCGCGTGTGGTTCCTCAAGCGCACCGCGGGGATCGACCCGCTCACCAGCAGCGGCGACAACATCTGGGTCGAGCACAATCAGGGACGCGTGTACCGCATCAAGCCGCGCTACAACCTCGATCTCAACACCTGGTGGATCACCGATGAGGTGCGCTACGGGTGCAAGTTCGTGCACAGCGATGCGCGTCTGACCGCCCCGACCCGCAAGGAGCACGGCGTGCAGGTCGATGCGACTTGGACCCGCGCCTACAAGCAGGCCATCGAAACCATCAAGAGCGCCAACAGCGTCGCACTGGTCGTTTCCGCAACACTCACGACCGAAGAGGCCTACCTGCTGGTCAAGGCCGTGCGTTCGATCAGCGACAAGGTCAAGCTCTTCATGGGCCCGGTGCCCACCGACGGCGATGATGTCGAGTTCCCCAACCCGCAGTCCGGCAAGCCCTTCATCCAGCGCGCCGAGAAGGTGCCCAACCGCAATGGTGTGAAGCGCGTGCTCGAGGCCGTGTCATCGAATGGTGGCGGCGGCTACAAAGAGTTCGACACCTTCGTCCGTCAGGCGGGCGACTTCGACGCGGTCGTCATGACCGCCAACTTCCCCAGCGCCTGGGTCACCGATGATCTGGTCGATGCGCTCCAAGGCCGCAAGACAATCCTGATCGACACCACCGCCTCATTGCTCAGCACCCGCGCCGATGTCGTGCTCCCCAGCTCGACCTTCGCCGAGAAATCAGGCAGCTTCGAGAACTGCAACAACATCATGCAGCACTTCGATCAGGCCATCCCCAACCAGAACGAGAGCAAGAGCGAGGGGCAGATCGCCCTCGACCTGATCGCGCTCGCCAGCGGCGGCGCCCTCAAGGAACACGCCCCGGGCTTCGGCGCCCAGATCGTCGACGAGCAGCCCGGGCAGGTCCCCGGCTCCAGCGATTCGGTGCTGCTGCCACGCGGCGAGCTCTACGACGCCAAGT
>CAYQRD010000114.1:0-4031 GCA_964419845.1 uncultured Phycisphaeraceae bacterium | reverse complement strand
CGCCTGCAGCGCGGTCTGGAACGACTGCACCCGCGCCCTGAGCACGCCCTTGGTGATCGCGGGGTCCTGGGCCGCGATCGAGATGGCGTCTTCCTTCGTCGGCGCTTCGTAGATCATGATCCCGACATACGGCGGCTCGTGCGTCCGCCCGGCCATGTGCAGCGAGCCCTTGTCGAGCAGCTTCTGGTAGTAGGCGAAATGGGCATCGATGGCGCTGGTCTCGGCGGCCGAGGGGTTCTCGGGCAGGTCGGGGCGGGACGGCTCGAGAAAGCAGATGAACTGGGGCATGATGGGCTCCGATCGGGTGGCTTGGCCTCTACTGTACGAAAAAACCCGCTCACGGGTCGAGCGGGTTGTTGGGAGAAGTTGTCAAAACTTGTTTACTCGCGTGAATAGGTGATGCTGCCGCTGTTGTACCAGGTGCCGTCGGGCATCTTGTCGTAGAACTTGTCCTCAACGGTATCTGCGTCAATCCATGAGGTGACGATCTTCATGGGGTTGTCGCCCATCGGGGTGGTCGCGATGCCGTGCATGACCAGAGCGCCCGATTCATCGTGGTTTCCCTCCGTGTAGGTGATCTTGGTGGACATGGTGTCCATCCAGGTGCCGACATAGTTGCCGTGGGCGATGTCGTAGCCGCTGTACGCGAGCCCCTCGAAGGGCTGGCCCATGAAGTCCATTTTGAATGTGGATTTGATGTAGCGTCCGCCGAGCACCCACTCGACATCCATGGTTCCCTCGCTCTGCTCCGGGGGGGCGGCGGGGTCCATGACGAAACTGGCGTGGGCCTTCCATTGGCCGACCATCTTGCCCAGTTCCTCATGATGCTCGTCGGGGGTCGCGAGTTTGGCCATGGCGGCCATCATGTCCTCGGGGGACATCTCCATCATTTTGTCCATCTCATCGGGGGTGACGGTGTCCGTGTGGTCCCCGTGCTCGGGGCCCGAAGCGATGAGGAACGCAAGCGCGGACGCGGTGGCGATGCCGGCGGCGAAGGCGCTGATGGTGCGGGTGTTCATCGTGAATATCTCCTGCATGCCCCTGTGGAGTTGGTGTTGAGTTGCGGACCCGCCGGGAGGCGATCGGTGGGGTGAACACCTATTGTGACGGGTTTGTGGGTGCGAGTCGAGTGGAATTATCGGAAATACCGAAAATAATACGAACACAATCGGGGCGATGGCTGATATCATGGGGATGATGCTGAACGCGGGGTGCCCATCGTGACCGGATCCATCGACTTCTTCGTGATCGCATCGCCCAAGTCAGGAACGACCTGGGTGCAGAAGCTGTTGTGTTCGCACCCGCAGGTCCACTGCGCCGAGTCGCGGCTCTATGGGCGGTACTTCGATCCGCGTGTCGGGGCCTCGACGCACCTGCCGCTGGAGCAGTATGTCCGGTTCATGAGCGGCTATCACGACCCGGGGTGCGATGATGGTTCGCGTGAGGCGTGCTTCGATGGGCTGCTGGATCGGCTTGTGGGCGCGATCGTTGCTCATGCCCGGGCGCACTCGGGCAAGGCGGTGTATGGCGAGAAGCTCACGCCGTACCGAGGTACGGCAGCGCAGGTGCTCGATCAGATCCGTACGAGGCATCCCGACGCGCGATTGATCCACCTGGTGCGTGATCCGCGTGATGTCATCGTGTCGGGGATGGCGCACTGGCGACGGGCGCTGGCGGCGCAGCCGACGGATGAGCCGCATCGCTATGAGGATGAGGACCTGCTCTTTGCGGATTTGCTCGATCATTGGGTCGAGGTGCAATCGGCGATGAACAACGATGGGAATGGCGTGCTGACGGTCCGTTACGAGGATTTGGTCAGTGAGCCGCGCACGGCGGTGGGGCGGTTGCTGCGGCACATCGGCGTGGATGCATCGGAGGCGGTGGTCTCGCAAGTCGTTGAGGAGAACACCTTCGAAAAACTCAGCGGCGGCCGAATGCCGGGGCAGGTGGACGATGGGAGCTTTTACCGGCGCGGCGCGCCCGGGGGCTGGGGCGATGAACTCGGCGAGGGGCGGGCGCAGCGAGTGGTGGAGCGGGCGGGGGAGTTGATGGAGCGATTTGAGTTTACGCTTGCACCGCCACGCGCTCGCTGATGCTCAGCCCGAAGGCTTCGAGCTGCGGGTAGGGTGTGCTCGAGTTGGTGATCAGCCTGAGATTGCTCAACCCCAATGCGCGCAGGATCTGTGAGCCCGTGCCGATCTCGAGCATGGCGGGCGATACGGACTGGATTGGTTTGTCGGCCTGATCGTGGTCGAACGGGCGGCTGAGGCGCTGCGACAAGGCGTCGCCCACGCCGTGGGGGCGGAGGTAGACGATCGCGCCGCGACCGGCCTGCTGGATCATCCGCATCGATTCGCGCAGGGTGTGCCCGGTGGAGGTCGTGTGGTCTGATCCCGAGTCGAGGTCATCGAAGATGTCGCCGAGCAGGTCGCGCCGGTGGACGCGTACGAGGGTGGGCTCGTCGGTTTCGATGGGGTGGCCGTGGGTGTCGAGCTGGCCGACATCGCCGACGGTGAGGGCGAGGTGGGGCATGGGGTCGACGACGGAGCGGAAGGCGATGAGGTTGAACTGGCCGTAGGGCGTGTCGATGGTGGTGCCGGCGACGGGGTCGATGCGTGAGATGAGCGAGGACTCGGCGAGGCGGTGCTCGATGATCTGCTTGACGCTGCACATCTTGATGTTGTGCTCTTTGCAGAGGGCCACGAGGTCGGGGACGCGGGCCATCTCGCCGTCGTCGCGCATGATCTCGATGATGATGGCGCTGGGGTGGAGCCCGGCGAGTCGGCACAGGTCCAATGAGCCCTCGGTCTGACCGATGCGCACGAGCACGCCGCCGTCGCGTGAGCGGAGCGGGTTGATGTGCCCGGGCTTGACGAAGTCGCCCGGCTGTGAGTTGGGGTCGATGGCGAGCTGGATGGTCTTGGCGCGTTCCTGCGCTGAGACGCCGGTGGTGAAGCCGTGCTTGGGGTGCCCGTCGATGGAGACGGTGAAGGGTGTGCCGCGGACCGAGGAGTTGACGGCGGACTGGGGCGCGAGCTGCAGACGGTCGCAGTCGGCCTCGGTGAGTGAGAGGCACATGTAGCCGCGTGCGACCGAGAGCATGAAGGTGACGGCCTGGGGCGTGATGAACTGGGCGGGCAGCACGATGTCGCCCTCGTTCTCGCGGTCTTCGTCGTCGGTGAGGATGACCATGCGTCCGTTGCGGAGCTCATCGAGGATCTCCTCGATGGGGGAGAAGACGGCGTCGTCGGCGAGGGATTTTTGCGAGGTTTCGGGCATGGGGGATGGTAGGGGAGTTCTTCGGATCTGGGTGCCACGACTCGCCGTCTTCGGCGCAGTAGTGCTCTGCCATGCTCCCCAAGACACTACTGCGCGGCTGCGCCGCGAGTCGTGGCACCCGGATCGTCATGTGGCATCGTGACCTATCCTCTTTATATGAATATGACCCCCCAGCGTTGGATCAACACCTGCGAGTATCTCGATGCCGTGTTTGGGCAGGAGGATCAGCATCTGCACGACCTGATGCCCGCGGCCATCAATGAGGGGGTGCCCTCGATCGCCGTCTCAGCGAGCGTGGGGCGGATGCTGCGGGTGCTGCTGCGGATGATCGATGCCAAGACGGTGGTGGAGGTGGGGACGCTGGCCGGGTATTCGACGACATGGATGGCCCGGGCGCTGCCGGACGACGGCATGGTCTACGCGATCGAGCCCAACGAGCTGCACGCCCGCATCGCCCGCGAGGGCTTTGAGCAGGCGGGGATCGCGCACAAGGTGACGGTGATCGAGGAGACGGGGCTCGATGCGCTGCCGCGGCTGCTTGAGGACTTGGGCGACGGGTCGGTGGACGCGGTGTTTTTGGACGCGATCAAGAGCGAGTACCCGGACTACTTCCCCGCGAGCAAGCGGCTGCTGCGAAAGGGCGGGCTGCTGATCGCGGACAACGCGCTGGGCGGGGGCGACTGGTGGATCGACGACCCGGACGGGCACAACCCCGATCGCGACGGGGCAGCGGCGCTCAATGACCTGATCAC
>CAYQRD010000113.1:0-4039 GCA_964419845.1 uncultured Phycisphaeraceae bacterium | reverse complement strand
GGGCGGGCTGGCCTGGGGGTGGAAGAGGTTGTGCCTGGCGTCGAGGTACATCTCGTCGAACGAGAGCGTCCGGACCGAGCCGTCAAAGAAGGCCGCGTTGCTCTTGGCGTCTGTGCTGGTAGGCTCGCCGCCGTGCGCGTTGATCCAGATCTGCGAGCTCGCGAAGGTCGCGCTGGCCGTTGGGCTCACAAACGAGAAGTCCCACTCATCGGGGTGGACATGGTCCGCCTTGGCGAAGCCGGCTTCGGTATCGATCGGCTCACCAAACCGGCGTGCGATGGGGGTCATCATCACCAGGTGGGCCGTCTGCGAGGTTCGCGGGATGCGATTGATCTGGGTGTACGCGTTGCGCTGATCGAGACGACGCCCCGTGACCGGATCGGGATTGAGAAACGGCGCGACGCTCTGGGCCGTGTACCCGTTGAGCCCGTAGCTCGTGAGGCGTGCGATCTCTGGCTGGTCCGGGTCGTTGCCGAAGTCGTCGTCGGTCAGCAGTTCCTCGTTCTGTTCAAACCAGGACCGGAGCTGGGCGAGGGAAGCCCCCTCATCGCTGCCCCCCTCGTCCAGACTCCGCCAGATCGAGCGATCGACCGGCGAGAACAGCGACTCGGGCGCTGCGCCGTAGCCCTGCAACGCGATCAACCAGGTCGAACGCACATCGCCCGCGAGCGATCCGTGCGGCAGCGCCGCGTCGATCAGGCGTCCGTCGTAATCCTCGATGTAGAGCTGGTGCGCCAACTCGAGCTGGCGCATATTCGACTGGCAGACAATGCGCTGCCCGCTTGCGCGGGCGCTGCTCAGCGAAGGCAGCAGTATCCCGATGAGCAGGGCGATGATCGCGATGACGACCAGAAGCTCGATCAGCGTGAACGCGCGGGCGCGTGCACATCTCGATTGTGGGTGCATGGGCGTGATCCCTGTCCTGTGCCGACGCGCAGAAACGCGCGCACGACGAACCGTGAGTGATTCAGAATCGCTTCAGGGTTCAGAGAACAGGGGGAGCGCGGGCCGGACAATCACCCAGCACATCACGCGTTGGCGCAAGGCGGTGCAGAAGCAGACGCCGCTCGATCATCCGCGTCGCGCCCTCAACCCCGACAGGGTCGATTTCCAACGCCAGATGCAGCCCCGCGAGCCCCAGACAGATCGAGCAATCCTCATCGTCCTGCTCAGGCGGCGGTGCATCGTCGCGCACGGGGGCATGCCCGGCATCGTCATGATCGCAAAGATGCACGCCCGCAACGGGCCCGGTGCCCGCGTGGTGCGAGAGCTTGTGCACAATCGACAGCGCTCCACTACCGTGCAGCAGCAGGATTGCGATGATCGACCAGGATAGGAACTTGACGCGCTGCATTGCGATTGAGAATACATTATCACTAGCAGGGCGTGTGTCAACCCACTTGTTCGCATTTCCTGCGATCTTCGTGGGCATGAAAAAACCGCCCGTATCGGGCGGCTCATTCGCAACGGATCGGGAGGGATTCGAACCCTCGGTACAGGTTTACCCTGTACACCGGATTAGCAATCCGGCCCCTTCAGCCTCTCGGGCACCGATCCTGCCTGTGCCGACCGGGGCCGACATCGCTGCAATCTTGCAGGGCACACAATAGGGGCTCCCGCGCGATGCTTCAATCCCCATCTTTCCCAATTGCATACGGGGCCCGATCGGGACCCCGCTGCGGTGGTCGATCCTTGGATGCCTGTGTGGACCCGGGGAGCGGAGACAGCCCCGGCCAGATCATGCACCGTTGCCCAGGAGTCGTGCTGGGCGTGCCGGCGGTTTCCTACCCACCCGGCGTCATGGATCGACTCTGCGTGCTGCCTGTATGTTCGTCGGGCTCAGTCGGCACCCTCGCCGCCGGCGTTGTTCTCGAGCATATTGCGGAGGTATTTGTTCTCACGCCGGGTCGCTTCGAGATCGAACACGAGGTACTTGACGGAAAGACGGAGGTGGTCAAGCGAGTCCTGAAGCTCGGTGATGGTCTTCTTCATGCGGGTATGGCGCTGCTGGGTTTCCTGGGCGAGCTGCGCGAGCTTGGGGCGCTCGGACTCGGGGAGGGTGTCGATCTGCTCGAGGAGATTCTGAAGTCGGTTCTGGAACTCGTTTTCTTTCATGTCTGCTTCCCTTCTGTATAGATGTGTGCCGGCGTCGCCGACAGATCTACACATGCACGCTGGGGACCAGTCCCCGTGCCAAATGCGCGGAGAAAAGCATGGTCCGGGAAAATCCCCTCCGTGGGGTCCAGACAGTCCGTTTTGAGCATCCGTGTTGTGTTTGGCCGTGCCCGGATCCTTCCGGGCGTGGGTCCGGCTGTGCCGGGTGTTGATTCTGATCAACGCGGTCGGTGCAGTCTCTGCAACGCCCGTTGGGCCGCGGGAGGTGCGGATTTGGCAATCTGCACCAGTTCGCTCGCCGGGACATTGTTCGCGTCCCGCACCACCTGAGACAGGTGCTTGTGCAGATTCTTTTCGAACATCCGATAATATTCTTCGAGTTCGTGGCGGTTGAATCGCGACAAGGGGTCGGCGAGCCCGGACTGCATCGCGGCCCAATCGATGAGCCCCCCGCCGCTGCCCTCGAATCGATACAGCCCCAGCGTCGCCTTGAGGCGCTGGGCCGCGGACGCGAACGGGTCGCGGGCGGGCTCGGGGATCCTGGTCATGATCGTGAGCAGTTCCTTGTGCCCGGCCGAGGCGATCGGGAGCGGGTCGTGATGGGCATCGACCTTGGGCTTGAGCACCGCCGCGACCTCGCCGGCCGGTTCGATGGGCGCGATCCCGGTCATGACCGTCTTGAGCCCGGCGCGGGCGAATCGAACACTCAGCCGCTGGCAGGGCTTGCCTTCATGACTGGTGGCCCCCGCGCTGATCACCGTGCCCTTGCCCCACTCGGGCTTGGAGGCATGGACGACCTGGTCGCCGATGCTGAAGCGGGATTCCGAGCCCGGGGTTGTCCCGAGCAGCGATGAAGTGGACATACAAACCTCAATCAGAAACTGGAAAGACCGATCACGCCGCCCTGTGCCCCCTCGAACACAACAATGAGCGATCATGGTTGGGCTGGTCCCAAACCCGCTGCGTGTCTATACTTGCCCTCGCGCAACCCAGCCGGATCACCGGATGGACCAAAGCACGCGGGGGTGTGGTCACCCCCGGAGCAGGCACGAAGACGATACAAGGATAGCAGATGATCGAAGCCCTGAAAAGTGACGAAATTGTCGAGAAGGTCGGCGGCAAGTTCAAGCTCACGGCCCTCATCCAGCGTCGCCTTGAGCAGCTGCTCGAAG
The DNA here is from genome assembly GCA_964419845.1 of uncultured Phycisphaeraceae bacterium. GTDB lineage: Bacteria > Planctomycetota > Phycisphaerae > Phycisphaerales > UBA1924 > UBA1924. Next base: position 752 of record CAYQRD010000113.1, on the reverse strand, counting down.
GCGCCCGCCCGCTCGTCGCCCGCGACGGACGGACCGATCTGGAGATCGTCGTCGAGGAGATCATGCAGGACAAGATCACCCTCGAGTTCATCGATCAGGGGCCCGCGGTTGCCGAAGAACCACTGCTCTGATCCTCACACCCCCGAGGGGTGATCACGCATGACATCATCAACTGATAACGCGAAGAACTGGCTCGCGCCCGATGTGCTGCGCCCCCATGTCGAGGGCAAGTCGATCCTCGTGGGCATCAGCGGCGGCATCGCCGTCTACAAGGTCTGCACCGTCGTCTCGCGCCTCGCCCAGGCCGGCGCACAGGTGACCGTCGCCATGACACCCGCGGCGACCAACTTCGTCACCCCCATCACCTTCCAGGCCCTCTCGGGCAACCCGGTCTATACCAGCTCGTGGGAGCACATCGAGTCCAAGGACCCGCAGCACATTTCGCTTGCGGATCGCTGCGATTTGGCTCTGGTTGCGCCGTGCACGATGGACATGCTCAGCAAGCTTGTGCACGGGCGTACAGATGATGTTGTCACGCTGATCCTCAGCGCCATCAATCGCCAGAACACCCCGGTGATCCTCGCGCCGGCGATGAATGATCAGATGTGGAACCAGCCGAGCAACCTGCGCAATGTCGAGCTCGCCAAGGGCGACGGCTTCAAGCAAGTCGGCCCGGGCGTGGGCTGGCAGGCCTGCCGCCACACGGGCACGGGGCGCATGAGCGAGCCCGAGGACATCTGCCGGGCGATCTG
>CAYQRD010000112.1:0-4071 GCA_964419845.1 uncultured Phycisphaeraceae bacterium | reverse complement strand
AGCTGGACCATCCGGTACACACCAGCAGCGCACGCGATTGCAAACAGCAGAATGACGAGCACTCTATTCTTGAGCGAAATTTCGATAAGGCTGGTCAGCATGGCAACTCCGGATTAATCGTCAACACATCCCGCGCCTAGGCGAGACTTGAGAAACTCGGTCTTCATCGTGAAGCTACCACCTGTGACAACCGCATCGGTCTCTATCAGACCCGACAAAACAGCAACATTGCCGCCCCCCGCAAGCGGGCCGATATCTACACGCCTGACAGCGAACAAATCCGCTTCCTGGCGAACGAACACAAACGGCGATCCTTCGATCTGATGGACGGCTTCGCTCGGAATCAGCAGCGAGTTTCCTACGCTCCCAATCACAGCGACGACCTCAGTAAACATGCCGTGCCGCAGAATGCCACGATTGTTTTGAACTGTGGCGCGGACCCGGACCATGCGGGTACGCTCGTCAATTCGCGGACTGATCCATGTAATCTGCCCTGAGATTTGCATCTGAGGCAACGCTCGAACCCGTGCGAAGATCTGCCCACCTCGCTCAATCTGGAACACTTGCTCCTCGGGGACTGCCAACTCGATCCACATCGTCGTCAGATCGGCGATCTCAAAGAGTGATCCTTGCGAATCGGCGGCTTCACCCAATACAGCCGTACGTTCGACGACGGTGCCGTCGAACGGAGCTCTGACATACAGATCCGACGACGAGGATTGCTCCGCGGCTATTTCAGCAACTTCGCTAACTGTAAAGCCAAGGTTGAGCAGTTGCTGATGTGTCCGCCGCACTTCAAGCTCAGCAAGCTTGAGCGCGGCCTCAGCCTCTTGGAAGTCACGGCGTGCGGCGATGTTCTCGTCGACAAGTTTCTGCTCTCGCACGAATGTTGTTTTTGTCGCTGCAAGCTCTGCGATCTTGGACAGATAAGCCGACTTCGCTTGCGCGACGCCCACAGAGTTGATCACTGCGAGAATCTGGCCCGCTGATACACTGTCGCCAACGTCGACACGGATATCCGTGATGACACCGGGTGCCAGTGGTGTCAGTTTGGCGAGCTTGTTTCCGTTGTATCGGACTTCACCAAGGAGCTCGATAGACGCTGCAGAAGCGCCCCGGCCGGGATGTTCGAGTGTCAGGCCAGCTAAATCGGCAGATCTCGCCGAGGGCATCCTGACGAGGAGCGAGTCACCGATTCCAAGTGCACCTGCGAGCTGCGGCTGGCAGATACCACATTCGTGCTCAGGCACCCCGTGCTCGTTGCAGAAGAGAGCCGGAATGCTCCCGGTTTGCGTTGGCGGTGCAGCAGCATCGTCGTGGAGTGACGGATTGCAAAGATGGCACTCATCTTCGTAGAGCCCGTGCTCATCGCAGTACGGACGGGTGGCATCTTCCAACTGCGGCTGACAGATCCAGCACCGATCCTCATAGCGATCGTGCTCAGCACACCAGAGTCGACCAGCATCACGCTTCGAAGCATCGCAGATGAAGCACGCCTCGTCGGTACCGTGCCCGTGCAGCCCGCCCATCGCTTCACTCGTATCACTTCCATTCGTGCCGCGTGTGGGATCGCAGATGTGGCATTCATCCTCGTAGAGATGGTGCTCCTCGCAATACGCACGAGAAGCGTCTTCAAGCTGCGGTTGGCATATCCAGCAACGATCCTCGTACCGGGCGTGCTCGCTGCACCACAGGCGGCCAGCGTCACGCTTCGTGGCGTCACACACGAAGCAGGTCTCGCCGTTCTTGTGAGAATGCGCAACTTGAGTCGCATCAGTAGCGTGTGCACCGCCGGATGTTGATGATGCGTCCTGTCCCCGATCGCACCCGCCTAGCAGGAATGCTGTTGTAAATAGGCAAAATAGTGTAATGATGCCGTGTGATGGTCTCACGGTGTTTCTCCTTGATTGAGGTGATCAGTATGTTCGCGGAGCGATTGTGTGTTCAGCGGCTCTGAGATGAGTCCTTCGACCTGCACCTTCGCAGCGTGATATTCAGCGAGGGCTTCGAGTCGTTGTGTTTGAGTATCGAACAAGGTGCGCTGCGCATCGAGTACATCGAGGTACGGGAGCTTGCCCTCGTCGTATGCCCGACGCGTCGCGTCGTAGGCGTCCTTCGCCGCGGGAAGTAGAGCAGCATCGATCGACATGGCCTCGTGATATGCGGCGGTCAATCGGGCATGCGCTCGGACAAGTTGTGTGACCAGGTCGCGTCGGGAAGCCCGTCCCTCGTCGATCGCTTGTGCTGCTCGAAGACGAGCGGCCAATATCCCTCCCTGATTACGATCAAAGATTGTCAGTGGCACGGACAGGGACACGACGAGACCGACATCATCGCTCTCTTCGGCATACCGAATGCCAGCACCCGCCGACACGTCTGAGACTGTTTGAGCCCGTTCGAGAGCGACCACCGATGATCGGCGCTCGGTCTCTGCGATCCAACGCTGTACTTCCGGATGCTGCTCAATGAGATCAGTCAGGGCATTGAGCATCGGAACAGGTATGAGGTCATCCAGCGATCCGATGGCCGTGCCAAAGCCTGGGTCGGTTGCATCCCACATTGCGCTAAGTTCATGCCTCGCGGCCTCAAGTTCCCGGCTGAGTCGATCTGCGACAATGCGTGCGGACTCGCTTTCGAGCCGGGCCTTGATCTCGTCGATGGGTGAGACATCTCCGGCTTGCACTCGACGATCGATCACACGCCGGTTTTCTTCTGCGAGCGTTTGCGCGCGAACGGCAAATTCAACACGCTGTTGGAGCTCCAGCACACGCACGAATCGGGACGCGGTATCGGTAAGCACGGCCAGCCGTTGTGCTTCGAAGTCTAGAGCTGCAACAATCCACTGCCCCTCTGCTACCCGTACTCTGTGATCGCGCTTCCCGCCAAGCTCAAGTAGCTGGCTAAAAGCAATGGTGGTCTCGGCAGAATCGAAGCCATTCATGGTTCCAGAGCCCGCAAAGTTCTCAACCTCGATTCCGATGTTTGGATTCGGCGAGAGCCCGGCTTGCAGGCGGCGTGCCTCAGCAATCCGCGGTTCCCACGCGAATGATCGAAGCTGCGGATTGTGTACAAGCGCAGCCGCGAGAGCATGACGGAGGGTCAACTGCTCACCGATAGCAACCACGTCCGATCCTGGTCTGAATTGATCAGGATTCTTCGGCGCTTCGTAGCGAGGCAGTTCTCGAAGAAGGGGCCTTGCGGCAGGTGGCTCATAGTCGAACGGCGATGGCGAGCAACCGCATAACAGTGCGAGCACACACAGGCAACACAACAATTTGGGTTCAGTTAATCTCATGGATTTCTCTCGGATAGAGACATTGCCCGGCGCGCCGAGCCTCTGGGAAGAACAATCGCAGTATGTGAACTGCGCAGAATCCCAGGTCGTCCTAAACGAGCAGAATCACAGTGCGAAGATGGGAAGAAGGTGACTTGACATCCGACACCACTGAAGGTCGGGGAGTGGGAGTTGCACCTCTCGATAGAGTCGCGAGGGTATCCATCCGCAGTAAGAGGAGATCACCTGGCCCGTCAAGAGACCAGTCCTCTTCCGTATCTTTCTCATGGCGATCAACTGCGACTATCGACTCGGTTTCCACCAATGTGGACTGGCATCCACCGTCCGCGCACACGACGCAGAAATCCAAGTCATCGCTGCGCTCTGGGGAGGTCGGGCACGGGGCTCCACCTGGCTCGTCGCAGCAGAACTGCTCGCCGATTTGAGTGGTCGTTGTCCCATCAGAACAGATGCAGAGGAATCGCGGGCCAAAGCCGGCACTCAAGCCAAACCAAAGAGCGAGTAGAATCGAGATGGTGGGGTGGTGTTTCACAGGCGTGTGTATTGATTTGATTTGGTGACGCCTTGACTATTACACCGTATCGTGTAATAGTCAAGCGAGGATCAAAACTACTAAGAATTTATTTGAAGGAGTCTCACATGGAGTCTTGCCGCCCGAATCTGCCTCTGGTCGCTCGCCCGCTCATCGGGGCTCTCGAAGCCGAACGGGTCAGCATCCTCTTCAAGAGCTTGGCCCATCCGACCCGACTCCGTCTGCTCCACGCCCTGATTCGGGT
>CAYQRD010000111.1:0-4211 GCA_964419845.1 uncultured Phycisphaeraceae bacterium | reverse complement strand
CGCCGGGTGCCCCTGATCCGGATATCCGCAACCGAAACCGTCCGGAATCCTCCGCAACCGCATCCCCGCTGCACCCGTATGGTGATTCAACCGAAGAGGGCTGGGTCGGCACCTGTGCCGGCTTCTCGCGTTCGCGTCGCAGCCCTGACGCTTAACTTCCGCTTGGAGAACACCCATGAACACCCTGGGTCCGATTTCGATCACGCTCATCGCCGCACTCTCGGGCACGGCGCTCGCCCACGAACCCAACCCCCAGAATACGGGGATCGACATCGGTGGCGACAATCTCGAAAAAGTCCACGGCTGCTGGGAAGGCGACCACGGCGAGCTTGAGGGCGGGGTCTTCTTTCTGCCGGTCGATGAGGAGGCACGCGAGATCATGCGAGCCGTCGAGGTCGCCAACCGTGGCGTGCCCGATAACCGTGTGGACTTCGTGATCGTCGGCGACGGCTACACCGCCGGTGAGCAGGGTCAGTTCCACACGGATGCCACAGCGATCCAGAACAACTTCTTCCGCTACGAGCCCTTTATCAGCTATGAGCCGTACTTCCGCTTCACGCAGATCGAGGTCGTTTCGGCCCAGTCGGGCGTGGACAACGATCCCACGCAGGGCGTCAGCCGCAACACCGCGCTGGACATGAGCTACTGGTGCAACGGCATCGAACGGCTCCTGTGTGTGAATGTGGGCAAGGCGTACAACGCCGCGGCCAGCGCGCCGGATATCGACCAGGTGATCGCGATCGCGAACTCGAGCAAGTATGGCGGCGCGGGCTACCCGAGCAGCAATCTGGGCACGGCGGCTGGACAGAACGGATCGGCCGTCGAGATCGCGATCCATGAGATGGGGCATTCGCTGGGCGACCTTGCGGACGAGTACACCTACGGCGGGTCAACGACATACACCGGCAACGAACCCAGCGCGGTCGATGTCTCGATCTTTGATCGAGACGAGCAGCTCGATCAGCAGCGCAAATGGTACCGCTGGATGGACGCGTCGGTCTCCGGGTTCGATGGCCCGACTAGCACCTATGAGGGCGGGAACTACTCGCAGTTCGGGATCTTCCGCCCCTCGAATAACTCGATGATGCGCAACCTCGGACGCCCGTTCAATCTGCCCAGCGCCGAACGGCTTATCCGCCAGATCTACCTTGAGGTCGATCCGATTGATGACGGCACTCCCGACGGGACCGTCCTCGAACGCGACGCGGTCGCGTGGGTTCAGCCGATGCAGCCCATCGGGCACGATCTGAGCGTAGTCTGGTATCTCAATGACCAGATCATCTTCAGTGCCATCGAACAGACCTCGCTCGATCTTTCGACGCTCGACCTCCTCGATGGCGTGAACACCATCCGTGTCGATGTCGTGGATCCGACCCCGTGGGTCCGCAATGAAAACATCCGCAATAACTTCATGAGTGAGTCGCGGACTTTCACCGTGGATGTCTGCGCACCGGCGGCGGACCTCACGGGGGACGGGCAGGTCGACTTCTTCGATGTCAGCGCATTCCTGACGGCGTTCAACGGGCAGGACCCGCTGGCGGACCTCAACGGCGACGGGCAGTTCACTTTCTTTGATGTCAGCGCGTTCCTCGTGCTCTTCAGCGACGGCGGGTGCTGAACAGCCAATAACAAGGAATTATCCACGACAACACCCCGCAGCCGCAATACCCCGTGGCTCGGGGCGTTTTTCTGTTACGGGCGGTTCTCACGGTCTGTCCGGTGATTGATGGGGATTGGTCCGCTTTTTTACGAAGTTCTTGGACACTGCGGATTCTGTGGGCCACAATTGATCAATAGGACCAAATCGCTCGGCTTTGAGCGTGTTCGGTCACGGATCGGTGCGATCTCATTGAAAGCGTCGCGGCCGATGATGATGACCGAGGATAGAACTCACCGTTTCGGGAGGCAGATCAGATGAAAAATCAACACAAAGCAATGCTTACATTGGGCCTGGGGCTCCTGACGATGATCGCCCCCAGTGCTCTGGCTCAGACCATGGATCGCGAGGATCTTGCCCCGGATGTCCCCGCGGTGATGAACCCGGCGCTCAAGGGCATGGGCGAGATGGTCTTCTCGAGCACCACCCAGGACGCCGGCGAGGTGCTCGACACCGACCCCGTCCAGCTTGCGTACCTGTTCCGCAATACCGGTGCCGGGCCGCTGACGATCACGCAAGTCAAGGCCGCGTGTGGTTGCACGGTGCCCGAGCTCGATAAGAAGACCTACATGCCCGGCGAATCGGGCACGCTCAATGTCACTTTCGATCCGACAAACAAGAGCGGCGCGATGGCACGCAACATCACGGTGTTCACCGATTCGAACACCTCCCCGAGCCTGACCCTGATCGTGCGTGCACTGGTCAAGCCCGTCGTGGTCATCGAGCCCAAGGTCATCCCGTTCGAAGCCGTCGAGAAGGGGACCACCGCGTCCCGCGAGTTCAAGGTCTACGGGCGCACCGATGACTTCAAGGTCACCCGCGCCACCATCGGCGACCCGGACATCTTTGATGTCGAAGTCACCGAGATGGGTGAGGCGGAGTACCGCGGTGAGATGCTCCGGCTCTCGACCATCAAGGTCACGATCAAGCCCAACGCACACCCCGACAATCACCGTTCGGATGTCACCATCCGCACGAACGATTCGCGCAAGCCGATCATGACGACGACGGTCATCGCACGCGTGCTGGGCGACCTCAAGATCGACCCCGTCCGTGTGACGATGGGCCGCATGATGGTCGGCGATACCTTCGAGCGTGAGTTCCATGTCGTCTCCAAGAGCGGCAAGGGCTTCAAGCTCGAAAGTGTTGGGTTCAACACCATCGCCCTCGAGTCCGAGGTGACCTATGAGCCTGTGAACGAGGAGAAGAGCGACTGGCTGGTCAAGATCACCGGCAAGGTCGTCAACCCCGCGCCTCGCTTCAACACGCCCATCATGATCCAGACGGATGTCGCTGATGAGAAGGAGCTGACTGTGCAGATGTACGGGCAGCTGCGCAATCAGTAATCGCACCACACACCACGGCTCCAGGAGCTCTCCATGCGCCTGATTCATACCTGCAGCGGGCTGCTCTCGATCATCGGGGCGGCCTTTCTTTTGGCCACCGCGCACGCGTTGATCGTCCAGCCGGTCAATCTCGACGCACCCGTGCTGACCGGTGCTGATGCGCCGGTGGTTGGGGACCCCAACAGGGCCAATCGGAATATCTCACCCGGCAAGGTACCCGATACAGCGCCCGCAGACCCCGAGGTTGGCGATGAGACCGAGTCGGATCCGGTGGGCACCCCGGCGGGCACCAATGATGGATCAGCGGATTCGGGTGCTGCGGATTCTGGTCAAGGTGGCGATCCGCTGGATGCCCTGCTCGATGCGCCGGTGCCCGAGGGGATGCTGACGCTGCGTCAGAGCCGCAAACTCTGGGAGGAGAGCGCGTACTTCATCGATGCCCGGCGTGAGGACGAGTATCTCGACGGGCACATCATGTACGCATCATGGCTCACCGCGACGCTGTTCGATACGGACAGCGATCGCGCCTTTGCGGTGGTCGAGTCGATGCCACCGGATGCCACCGTGGTGATCTACTGCGTCGGGGGCGAGTGCGATGCATCCAAGAATGTCGCCGCCCGGCTCCAGCAGATCGGATTCACTGATCTGCGCGTGATGGGCGTGGGATATGAAGAATGGGCGGTCGCCGGGTTCGAGACCGAGAAGGGACAGCCATGAGCAGGGACCGCATCCCCACCACTTCGATGTCCGAATCGATCCTCCTTCAGCTCCCGCTTCGCGTGGCGCTGGGCGGCGTGTTCCTCTTTGCGGCGTACAACAAGATTCCCGCGATCCAGTCGTTCGCCGAGGCGATCAAGGGCTTCCGGGTGATCGACGCCGAGGCGCACCCCGAGTTGATCATCATCGCCGCGTTCGTGATCCCGTGGTTCGAGCTGATCGCCGGGCTGATGCTGGTGCTCGGGCTCCGTGCACGCTCGGCGGCGCTGGGGCTGGCCCTGTTGCTGGTGGTGTTCATGGCCGGGCTGCTCAATGTGATCTTCGGCGGGATCGACGCCAACTGCTCGTGCTTCGGGGACACCAAGTTCCCGTGCGGATCGACGGTGGGCTGGTGCCAGGTGATCCGCAACCTTGTGCTGCTGATCCCCGCGGGCTACCTGCTCTGGCGTGGCCCGGGGCGGGTGTCGCTCGATCGGTTGTGCGAAAAACCC
>CAYQRD010000110.1:0-4389 GCA_964419845.1 uncultured Phycisphaeraceae bacterium | reverse complement strand
CCCCAAATAGTCAAACGGAGCATGCACCTGAGTATAAGTTCATGAGTGCCATCTTTGGTGAAAAAGCTGCCGATCTTAAGTATTCCTCTCTAAAGGTACCATCTGGGAACGCGGGTATCGTCATGGACGTTAAGGTTTCCAGCCGTGTGGACGGCGAATCGGAAAAGATGTCCGCTTCAGACCGGCGTCGCCAAATTAAGAAGATTAACGAGGAGTTCCGCTCCTTAATTGATCGCCAAAGGGAGGGCCTTACCGAGAGCCTCTCGAATATTCTGCTGGGCGAGAAAATTCCTCTGGATGTGGTCAATTCCGATTCGGGGGAGGTTATCATTCCTGCGAATCGCAAAATTACCAAAACGCTTCTTCGCAAGCTAGCCTCTGTTTACAAATCGATTGATATCGATCCTTCCCCGGTTCGTATCAAGATCATGGAGATCATTGACAGCTTCAAGAGCCGCTTCGATGAGCTCGAGATGGATCAGCAGCGCCGCATTGACGCGGTGGAGTCCGGCGATGATGTCGACCAAGGGACCGTGAAAAATGTCAAGGTCTACATCGCGACAAAAAGGAAAATCCAAGTGGGTGATAAGATGGCGGGACGCCACGGGAACAAGGGCGTAGTGGCTCGAATTGTTCCGATTGAAGATATGCCGTACCTGGACGATGGCACTTCGGTGGATATTTGTCTCAATCCGCTAGGGGTTCCGAGTCGGATGAACGTCGGACAAGTCTTGGAGTGTCACTTGGGGTATGCGTGCAAAGCGTTGGGGCTCAAGATCGCGACACCAATCTTCGACGGGATCGAGGAGGAAAAGATCAAAGGCTACCTCCAGCAAGCGGGCCTTCCATTGACAGGAAAGAGCTTTCTCTATGACGGAAGGACGGGTAACCGGCTCGACCAGGAGGTGGTTGTCGGCTACACCTACATGCTGAAGCTGAATCACTTGGTTGCTGACAAAATCCACGCCCGTGCGGTAGGACCCTACAGTCTTATTACTCAACAGCCTCTGGGAGGGAAGGCACAGTATGGAGGCCAACGATTCGGTGAGATGGAGGTGTGGGCACTTGAAGCGTATGGCGCGGCCTACACCCTCCAGGAGTTGCTTACCGTGAAATCCGACGACGTCGCTGGAAGAACCAAGATCTACGAGTCGCTCGTTAAAGGGGACAACAGCCTGCAAGCTGGAACTCCACAGTCGTTCAATGTTTTGATGAAGGAAATGCAGAGCCTGTGCCTGGATATAAAGATGGGCGATCAGGATCCTTTGGCATCCGCCTTCGCTAATTAACCTTACCTTCCATCTATTTGCCATGAGTGAAGATCTGCAATCCCGTGAAGCACGCGAAGTCCTCGGATTTGAGGAGGAAAAGTCCTTTGATCAGGTTTCGATAACCATTGCGTCGCCTGATGCCATCCGAAGCTGGTCCCGCGGGGAGGTCAAAAACCCCGAGACGATCAATTACCGGACATTCAAGCCTGAGCCGGGCGGTCTGTTTTGCCAACGGATTTTCGGGCCTGTAAGGGATTACGAGTGTTCGTGCGGAAAGTATAAGCGGATCAAATACAAGGGCGTCATCTGTGACCGTTGCGGCGTAGAGGTGACCGTTAGCCGCGTTCGGCGAGAGCGGATGGGGCACATTGAACTGGCGGTTCCCTGTACCCATATCTGGTTCTTGAAGAGCATGCCAAGCCGTCTCGGGTTGCTCCTGGATCTCACGGCACGCAATCTCGAGCGGGTTATCTACTACGAGAATTACATTGTCGTCGATCCGGGCAAAACTCCTCTGGAGGCCAAGCAGTTGTTGACGGAAGGGGAGTATCAAAACGCTGTGGACGAATACGGAGAGGACTCGTTTAAGGCGGGAATGGGCGCAGGGGCCCTGCGGGAAATTCTGGAGAAGATGGATCTTCCGTCTGTCGTCGAAGAATTGAACGAGCAGATGCAGAATACTCGTTCCAAGCAAATCAAGAAGAAGCTCTCAAAGCGGCTTAAAGTCATTCAAGGATTCATGGCATCCGAATCCCGCCCTGAGTGGATGGTGCTGGATGTTCTCCCGGTCATACCACCTGATTTGCGTCCGTTGGTGCCCTTGGAGGGAGGGCGCTTCGCGACTTCCGACTTGAATGATCTGTACAGGAGGGTCATCAACCGCAATAATCGTCTGCGGAATTTGCAGGTGCTCAAAACGCCGGATGTCATCATCCACAACGAAAAGCGGATGTTGCAAGAGGCGGTGGATGCCCTTTTTGACAACGGCCGTCATGGTCGCGCCGTAACCGGAGCGGGCAACCGTCCGTTAAAGTCTTTGAGCGACATGTTGAAAGGCAAGCAGGGACGCTTTCGGCAGAATTTGTTGGGCAAGCGTGTCGACTACTCCGGACGTTCGGTGATTGTCATTGGGCCTGAACTGAAGTTGCATCAATGTGGATTGCCCAAAAAGATGGCGCTCGTTCTGTTTGAGCCGTTCATCATCCGACGCCTCAAAGAGCTGGGCTTTGTTCACACCGTAAGGGGTGCACGGAAGATGATCGAAAAGCGTTCCCCGGAGGTATGGGATATTCTCGAGGAGGTCACCAAGGGGCACCCGGTGTTACTGAACCGCGCCCCCACGCTTCACCGGCTTTCCATTCAAGCCTTTGAGCCCACCCTAATCGAGGGGGACGCCATCCGGCTGCATCCTCTGGTGTGCGCGGCCTACAACGCCGATTTCGATGGCGACCAAATGGCGGTGCACGTGCCTTTGAGCCTCGAAGCCATTCTGGAGGCGAAACTGCTCATGATGAGCACGAACAACATCTTTTCTCCGTCGAGTGGAGATCCGATTTTGACGCCCTCGCAGGATATTGTATTGGGTTCTTACTACTTGACCTTGGAGCCCCGTCATCAGCCGGAGGATGCCAACAAGCGTCCCTTGTTCAGCGATTTTGAGGAAGTGCTATTGGCAGAAGCGGATGGAATCATTGGAAAACATGAATGGATCCGTTTCAAAAATCCGGACTTTGGTCGTCAGACGCTCTATGGAAGCTCGCGGCAGAAAGTTATTCTGACGACCCCTGGCCGGGTTGTCTTCAGCGGGATTTGGCCTGAAAGCCTTGGCTTTATTAACTTTCCGGTGGCCAAGAAGAAGTTGGGAGAACTGATCAACAGTACCTACCAGATCGCGGGTAGGGAGGAGTCGATACAGATGCTCGACCGCCTTAAGGAGACCGGTTTCTCGGTGGCAACAATGGCGGGAATTTCGATCGGGATGGAAGATATGATTATCCCGCCTGAAAAAAGCGATATCGTTGCCAAGGCGCGCAAGCGAATCGAGGATGTTGCCAAGCAATATCGGCGGGGAATCATCACCGGCGGCGAACGCTACAACAAGGTTGTCGACATCTGGACCCAAGCCACGGACGAGATTGCTCATGCTGTATTCAAACACCTTGACCACAACAATGGGAAAGTGGAGGTCAACCCCGTCTACCTCATGATGGATTCGGGAGCACGTGGAAACAAGCAACAGGTACGCCAGCTTTGCGGCACGCGTGGACTCATGGCCAAACCCTCGGGTGAAATTATTGAACGTCCGATTCTTTCCTCATTCCGTGAAGGTCTAAGCGTTTTGGAATACTTTATCTCCACCCACGGAGCGCGAAAGGGACTTGCTGATACGGCCTTGAAAACGGCTGACGCCGGTTACCTTACCCGGAAGTTGTGCGATGTGGCAATGGACTGCATCGTCACAACCGTTGACGACGGTAGTCGGGATGGGATATGGAAGGCGGCGATCCTTGATGGGGACGACGTTATTGTTCCTCTGCGCGAGCGGATTATCGGGCGGTGTGTTTCCCAAGATGTTCGTAATCCGATAGATCCGGATGACGTCGTTCTCGGAGCTGGCGAAATGGTCACAAAAGAAGTGGCGGCGAGAATCGATGAATTGGGAATCGAGCGGGTGAAAGTTCTCTCGCCCTTGACCCATGCCAGCCGCAACAGCTTGTCTGCCAAGGCATATGGCATTAACCCGGCCACCAATAAGCTCGTGGAAATTGGTACCGCTGTTGGAATCATTGCGGCGCAGTCAATCGGTGAACCGGGTACGCAATTGACGATGCGCACCTTCCATATCGGGGGAATCGCCTCCGCGCTGGCCCAGTCCGCTGACATCACCGTTAAGAACAGTGGCCACGTCCGTTTCAGCGGTCTGCGTCTCGTAGAAGTCGGGCAGGGTGCGACGCGTGTGGTGCTAAACAAAACCGGCCAGGTGGCTATTTTGGATAGCAACGACAAGGAACTGGAAAGTTACAATATTCCCGCAGGTGCGGTTCTGAGCGTAAATGACGGGGACGAAATTGATGGGGGCACGCGACTTGCCCAATGGGATCCGTTCAATGTCCCGATT
>CAYQRD010000109.1:0-4608 GCA_964419845.1 uncultured Phycisphaeraceae bacterium | reverse complement strand
AAAAAACACAGAGCCGGGGCGAGGGGTCGTTCCCGGCTCTGCGCTTCAAAGGGAATCGTGTGATCTACGGCATATCGCGCGTCCCCGGCGCATACCCCGCTGCACTCACACCCTCCCCTCTTGTGGAATCCATCTGGTTACGGGCAGCCCGCGCTGAACGCGCCCAGGAACGCACTCACATCGAAGAAGTCCCAACTCCCGTTGCCGTCGAAGTCCGCCGCAGGATCCTGAGCGCTGAATGCCGCAAGGAACGCCGAGACATCAAAGAAGTCCAGCGAGCCGTCGCCGTTGAGATCCGCCGGGCAGTTCGATGGCGGTGTGTATCCCTCAATCAGGAACGCGCCAACCGAACCATCGAGCAGCCGTCCCCAGCCCACGATGTCGCCGTTGTTGTTGATGCCCGTCGCACGCGACAGGATCTCGAACTCCGAGCGATCGTCGAGCAGATCATTGAGGTCGTACATGGTGCCATCGACCCAGACCCACGCCCGGGGATCGAAGCCGCTAAAGGTCCCGTCCCACGCGTATCCGACGACCATGCCCTTTTCGTTGACATCGGCCCCCTCGGAGGTATCCAGATTGGGGAGAGTTCCAAGCGTCATGACCGGGTCACGATCGTCGCCGGTGAAGATGCAGGCGTTCCAGCCCGCTGTGGTGCTGTTGTACCCGCTGTGCCCGATGACCATGCCTGTCTCGTTGAGCGCCCGGGCCTGCGAGAAGTAGAACCCGAACGGGTTGATCAGCGGGTAGTCATAACCACCCCGCCCATCAGGGACCGCGAGCAGCGCATCATCGGGATCCCCGAAGAAGTAGCCGCTCCCTGAGATCACGCCTGCATTGTTGATGGCGTAGTTCGCCCCGCCCGGGTAAAGATCGGTTCCCGCCTGCTGCGCCGGGTTCACCTGATCCCACACAAACCCACGCGGGAAGATCCCCGCCGAGATCCGCGCCTGACCGGCGACCACGCCGTCATCGTTGATATCCCATGGCACCGAAGTCCCGCTCGCACCGATCGCAGTGTGCATATCGACGATCCCGCCGCGTCCGTCCCAGAGCGTCGCGTAGCCCATGCCGTTGCTGTCCTCGCTGACCCCAACGATCACGCCGTTGTTGTTGATCGCCGTCGCGTACCCGAGCACGCCGTTGGCCAGCAGGCCCAGATCCGTCGCCGTGCCCGCCGCGTCCCAGCGGGTGGGGCGCATCCCGAGCAACGCATGCATCGACTGTCCGACGATCTCGCCGTTGTCGTTGATGTCCTCGGCAAACGCGTCCCCGCTGCCCAGCGGGGCAAGGCGCACAACGCTCTGTGCGTTGGCCATGCCCGCCAGCAGGGCGAGAGAGAGTGCTGTGGTGATCCGTGCTGTGGTGCTGTTCATCGCGTTTCCTTTGAGAGACCCGGTCGTAAGTCAGTTCGATCGGTGGAGGCCGGAGTTTCCGTTTCCTTTACGCAATATATTGAAAACAGATTTGAAATCAACCCTGAAATCTGATAAATTGCTCAAATCTTCCCCGCCGTCTTTGAAAAGCTGGCCCAGATGTCCGTTGAGGTGAGTTCATGCCCCTGTATGATTTGGGAAAACAAAGTCTGATTTCAGGCCACACACCCATCGCTCCTGAGGTTAAGGTGCGTGTTATGCCGGGAACCGCGATCAATATGCGAACAAAGTCACCCCCAAAGCCCCTCTCCGCCGATGAGCGGGCCCTGTGTGATCGCGTCGCGACCCGTCTGCACGCCCACCTGGGGGCGCTCGTCGAACAGCTTCCCGAAGCCGCCCAGACCGGATCGGGCATGGCCAAGCACCTCGACATCGTCCGCAACACCACCCAGCGCGTGATGCATGCATTGAAGGACCAGTCGCCCAACTCACAGACCCTTGTCCGGCTCCCGGGCACCAAGGGGCTCGAGCAGATGCTCAAAGCCATGAAGGGTGCCGGGCTCGAGCCCGAATCCATCGAACTCGCGCAGGTCGCCGTCGATCAGTTCGACCAGCTCATCGACACCCTCGCCGGTTCGCACACCAAGCTCGTCGCTCGCATCGAAGCCGCCGGAACAATCGACGCGGAATCGTCACTCGGTTCCATAGAAGCACGGCGCGCACTGTTTCAGTCCGCGATCGGCGTGACCGGTCGCTCGGCGCAGACGGGCGTGAGTCTCTATGCCTTCCGCCGTTCCCCGGAGAATCCCGAAGTGCTCCAGCGGGCCCTCGCGTCGGGGCTCATCCAGACCACGATCATCCCCGGCGGCATGCCCATCGTCATCCGAGCCGGAGATACACTCAAATGGGATGATCCAAGCAACCGCTCCTTCGATCTTCTCGACGACTCCCAGCCCAAAGGAAACACCCCGCAGGCCCTGCTCAAGGAGTTCACCACCCATCCCCTGCCAACAGTCTCCTCGCAGGGCAGCGCCGACAATCTCGTGCAGGTCATCGATCCCGCAACGCTCGACGGCCCACAGACACTCGATGTCATCACCGCGGCTCGGTCCAATCACCCGTTCACCGACCCGCAGACAGGCAAGGTAACCCTCGACGAGGTCTGGTCGCTGGTGAACTGCCCGACCGCCCAGCTCATCTTCGATGTCTATCTCCACCGCGACATGGAACGGATGCTTCGCCCTGCCATCGATTCACAGCTCTGGTATCCGAATCTCAGTTCGCCCGGCGGGCAACGCTGGATCACACGCTACCCATCCCCGCCCCGTCTCGAACTGCTCGGCGAGGGCATCGGGCGTGCCCAGACCAAGGCCCACCCGCGGCATGCCGAGCTGACCAGGCATTTCTTCGATCGCCTCGGTTGGGATCCGACCCAGTTTGTCGGCTTCCGCTGCGAGGTGCTCTACCCCATCTGGCGTGCGGGATACTGCATGAGCTTCCAGCCCGCCCAGCCGACCGAGCCCTGAATCATGGGACGCAGTTTCTGATCACGCGTCATTGCGATTCGGTCTCAATGAGAATACAATCTGCCTCGGGAGTCCACTTTTCCGCCGATGATGACGGGGTGAGCACGATGCAGACCAGCACAAACAACGAGCAGACCGAATCGACCAGGGCCCAATATGCCCCGGCTTCGATCCCGCTCACCCAGCTGACCCGCGGCCAACGCGCCACCGTCAACACCTCCGATCTCGACGAGCAGGACAGCAAGGTCCTTCGTGCCATGGGTCTGCGACCCGACGCGTCCGTGCAGATGTGCCGGCTCGGCGAGCCCTGCATCGTGTCGCTCAGCGGTGCATGTGGCGGCGGCTGTCGCATCGGGCTTGCCAAGGACATCGCATCACGCGTCATGGTCACCCCTCAACACTGATCGGGTGCACCCGCGATGACCAGCATTGACACCGCACCAGCCATCGAGCACCGTCATCGCACCATCGCCGTGCTGGGCAACCCCAATGTCGGCAAGACCACGCTCTTCAACCGCATCGCGGGCATCCGCGCCAAGACCGCCAACTTCCCCGGCACCACCCAGGAAGCACGCGTCGCGCACATCACACGCAAAGAGCACAACGCCACCATCGAATCGGTCCTGATCGATCTCCCAGGCATCTACTCGCTCAACCTCGACCTCTCCGAATCACGCGTCTGCGCCCAGTGTCTCGACGGCACCGCCGCGCCCAGCGGCGAGCAGGCCCACAAGCCCGACGCGTTGCTCGTCGTCCTCGACGCAACCAACCTGATGCGCAACCTCACCATCGTCGCCGAGTCGATCGACAAGCGACTCCCGACCGTGGTCGCCGTCAACATGATCGACGCCGCACGACGCCGTGGGATCGGGATCGATGCCCGCAGTCTCGGCGAGATGCTCGGGTGCCAGGTCGTTGTCTGCTCGGCACGCACCGGCGAAGGCATCGACGAGCTGATGCTTGCGCTGCGAAACGCGCGCGTGCCCGATCGCTCCGCGCCAACCGACCAGCAGGGAATCGAACGCTGGTCGCAGGATGTCTACCTCAACGCCTGCGCGCCCCTCGACACCCTCGACGACGACAAGCTCACCGATCGTCTTGATCGTGCTTTTACTCATCCGATTCTGGGAATCTGCTCGTTTGCGATCGTCATGACCGGGCTGTTCTATGTGATCTTCAAGCTCGCGGCCTATCCCATGGACTGGATCGACATGTGGTTCGGCTCGCTGGGCGCCTGGGTCGGATCGTTGCTGCCCGAGGGCGCCATCCGCGACCTACTCACCGACGGCGTCATCGCCGGCGTGGGCGGCACCGTCATCTTCCTGCCTCAGATCTGCCTGCTCTTCTTCCTGCTCGCGCTGCTCGAAGCCACCGGCTACCTCGCTCGCGCCGCCTTCGTCATCGACCGCCTGCTCCGCCCCTTCGGGCTCAGCGGGCACGCGTTCGTGCCGCTGCTCTCATCGCACGCCTGCGCCATCCCCGGCATCATGGCCACCCGCGCCATCCCCGACCGGCGCGATCGGCTCGCCGCCATCCTCGTCGCACCCTTCATGAGCTGCACCGCCCGCATCCCCGTCTATGTCCTGCTCACCGGCATCCTCTTCCCGGGCAAGCCCAGCATGCAGGCCATCGCCTTCACCGGCTGCTACATGCTCGGTGCCGCCGGTGGCCTCCTCAGCTCACTGCTCGCGCGCCGGACCATCCTC
>CAYQRD010000108.1:0-4758 GCA_964419845.1 uncultured Phycisphaeraceae bacterium | reverse complement strand
CCAGTAGGTGCCGGGCGGGGTGTCGAGCGGGATGACGGGCGCGGGAACATTGAATGTGCGCGTCTGCATCGCCTCGAAATCGGTGCTGTAGTTCCAGGTCGCCAGCAGCGTGTCGGACGATGAGATGTTGTTGTTCGTCGACAGGTACACACGCAGGGTGTAGGAGCCCGCGGCGGGGTTGGCGTTGGTCATGTTCGCGATCGAGACCGTCGCCTGGCTGTCCATGGCCTGGCCCTGAAGCACGCTGGTGGAGCCGCCGGCACGGAATCGCAGCGCCTCGATGTCGAAGGTGTTGCCGCGGGTGTTGTTCTCGAAATCGATCATGTCATCGACAAAGGTCTGCCAGAGCTTGGCGTAGCGACCCACATCGTTTCGGTTCGAGTTGGAGCACACCGCGTGGACATAGCGGTTATCCCCATCGATGTAGTACATGCCCGAGCCGGACATCCCGCCCCAGACCGTGTCGAGGCAGTTGCCCCCGGTGTCGAGCTGGAACTGGTTGCCCGGGCACGAGTCGATCGTTCCCGACCAGAAGTACATGTCGCGCCCGTTGTGCAGGCCGGGCGTCGGGCAGTTCTCGCTCGGGTAGGAGAAGTTCCTGTAGGTGCGTGACTGTGCGCTGGCGCACGAGCCGCCGTAGGCCCATGCGAACCAGCCGGTGAGGGCGCCGATGTTGCGGCTCCCGCCGCGGGTGAGACGGATGAGTGCGCAGTCGCTGTCAAAGTCGCCGCTGTTGATGTAGTTGGTGCCGGCGATGAACACGGAGCCGTAGGCGGCGCCGAAGTTCTGGATGACCTCGTCGCTGTCGGGTGCGCCGAACGGGCCGTTGTTGTTGTCGCCGTCCCAGCCCGGGTAGACATAGACGATGTCCGCCCAGTCGTTGATGACGATGCCGTTGGGCGTGCGTGCATACACGCAGTGTGCAGCCGAGAGCACGACGCCTGAGTCCTGCATCGATCCCGAGCAGGCGAACCAGCGCTGAATCCCGTTGACATCGGTGAAGCGCATGACGAGCTTCACATTGCCCGAGCGGGGGAAGCTGTCGAGCGAACCCGCGAGCGACATAGATCCGAACGAGCGGGTCTGCTCGATGCTCGGGTCGTAGTTGTTGTTGAACCCGCGATACTCGCCTTCAAGGCTCTGTCCCTCGGCCTGGCCTGTCGGCACGCGCATGTCGAGCTCGTAAGTCTCGCCTGTCACCGAGTCATGGAATGTCATGCCCGAAGGCGTGTCGCTGATCGCCCGCACGCCCGGTGCGTCGGAAAAGGGCATCGGCATCTCAGGGATCTGATCGATCGGCGGGTGCGGCAGCGTGAATCGCTGGTCGTTCGACACGCGAGCGAGGAACGAGGCGGCGGGATTGTGCTCGCCGGAGACGGGCGAGACAGGGGCCCCGTCGAGCGGGACAGGGCGGAGCCCATCGCGCAGATCCGCGTTGATCTGCTCCGCCGCGCTGGCACCAACCAGGGTGCCGAGCGACGCGATCATCGCGATCGTGGTGAATATTGACTTGGATTTCATCGGTTATCCTCTCTGAATTCGCGGCTCATACCGCTGTGTGTGCGTGAGCGGGAAAACATCAACCACGGACGCGTACAACCGTGCGCGGCGTAATCCGATTTCAGTTTCAGGATATATGTTCACCCCCGTGCCCGGTCCCAAACCGAGCATCGAGCGATACGATACCATGGACATCAGTGTGTTGCAAGTACATTCAGAAGGGTATGGACAAACTCGTACCAGCGAGCGATACGATACCATGGACATCAGTGTGTTGCCTGAGGGAAAGAGTTTGCTTTGTGTGAACAGTCTGATTCCCGCACGATTTTGTTTTCTTGTATGCCCTGTTTGGGTGATGAGTAACTCAGCATATGAAGCGGCGGTGAACGGATGAGCAAGAAGCAGAAGCCGATCAAAGACCTGCATGTTATTTATAACGCGGACAAGATGTGGGTCCTCTCCTCGCCCATCCGTGTGGATGTGCTCAACGCCGTGTGTGCGCTCGAAGAGTGCTCGGTCGCGGATATCGCCGCGTTCACGGGACGGACGCGCACTTCGCTCTATCCCCACATCGAACAACTCACGCAAGCGGGCTTGATCCTCGAGGGTGAGAAGCGCCTCGCGGGCAAGCGCTACGAGCAGCTCTATCGCCCCATCGCACGCACCGTCGCGACCAAGCACAACATCAAAGACCCCGACAATGTCGCCTACCACCAGGCCTACGGCAACGCCGTGGGGCGCCTTATGGCCCGCGTGCACGAACGCGCCACGGCGAGCCCCGACGCCGTCGTCCGCGGCCCGGCCCGCGATACCTACGCGGGCATCTTCAGCGCATGGGTTGATGATCAATCGCTCGAGGAAATGAACGAGCTCGTCGAGCGGCTCTGGGAGATCTGCAAGGAATCACACCCGGGCGAGGGCAAGCGACTGGTCAATCTAGGGATCGTGATGGCCCCGGATCGCAGAGCCAAGCCCGGCGAGTCCTGAACCAATCGATAAAAAAACACCGGCGGATGCCGGTGCTGGAGTGTTCGAAAACAGGCGGCGCTTTACGGGCAGCCGTTGTTGAACGCGTTGAGGAACGCGGACACATCGAAGAAGTTGAACATGCCGTCGCTGGTGAAGTCCGCGGCGGGGTCCATCGAGGTGAAGGCACTCAGGAACGCGCTGATGTCAAAGAAGTCCAGGTTCCCGTCGCCCGTGAGGTCGGCCGGGCAGGGCAGAACGATCGCGATCTCGCCCATGTCCATGTCCATCACCGGGCTCTTGCCGTTGATGACCCACTGGTCGTATATTTCCTGACCCAGCGTGTTGGTCGTGTTCTCGTCGCGGAGGAACTCGATGTACTCCTTGCTGGTCAGCTGGTAGCGCACCTTGGCCTCTGCACGCACGGCACCGGAGGGGATGACGAACTGCGTGTCGTCCCAGTACTGACCGTCGTCGTAGCTGTACGCGATGGGCGCGGCCTGGATGGCCTCAAAGTTCGCGTTCGTGAATCCGCGCGGGGGGATGCGATTGTCCTTGAAGACCTTGTTGGCCAGCGTGAGATGGAAGCTCTCGCCCTCGGGAAGCCCGGTCATCGCAGCGATCGCCGCATCGAGCCCGATCTTCATCTCGTAAACCTTGGTGTCAACCGTGGTCAGCTCGGCGGTGTTCTCGTCGTAAGCGCCGTGCTCGGCGATCACATTGTCGCCCGCATCGAAGAAGAGCACATTGATCCACATGCGCCGACCCTCGGGGTAGCCCGTGGGCAGCTTGTGGCCGGTCTGGTTGATGATCCGGACATTGAGATTGCCCTCGACGATCGAGAGCTCCATATCCGACGCGTCGCGCATCATCTCTTCGGTGCGCTCAATCGCCTGATCGACGAGCTCGGGCAGCAGCCCGGTCACGAAGTCGTTGGGATTGAGGTTGCGGATCGCGTTGAGCACCCAGTTGTTGGCGCCGGAGAACGAGTGGGTCGAGTAGTCCGGGCGTGCGTCCTCGAAGAGACACGCGGGCGACTCGAGCTCGGGCATGTGGCAGTCCTGGCAGCTCGAGACCGCGTTGAGCTGCGTCTCGTAGCGATCACCGATCGCGACCGGGCCCTGCGCAAAGTCGCTCATGAGCCACTCGCTGTAGGTGCGCTGCTCGGGGAAGGTCTCGTACACATTGCCCGTGGGGTGGGCGGCGTCGAGATCGTTGAGCGTGTAGGTCCCGTCGGGCTGAGCGGTGAAGATCGGGTTCGACACATCGTGGCAGGTCGCGCACATCTGCGATTCCTGATGGAACGGCGACTGCTGCCACTCGTGGTAGAAGAAGTTCGGGCCTTCGTCATACGGTCCACGACGACGATCCATCGGGTCGACGATGAACGCCGCCGAGTGCGTCTGGGCGACTGTGGGCGCGTCCGCACCCAGCATGTTGATGATGCCCTGGTCGACCATGGGCGAAACGCCCGGCTCGTAGACCGGATCCACCATGCGGTGGCAGAAGTTACAGCCGACACCCTGGAGGTCGACCGTGTCGTTGAGGTTCGAGCCGTCGGTTGGGAGATAGCGGTCCTCAAGGAACCCACTGGGCGAGTGACAGCGAAGGCACAGCGCGCCGGCGAAGTCCGCGTCCTGGTTGGCGATGGTCAACGCGGCAAGGAAGACCGGGTCGCGCATCGACTGGCCCATCATGGACGCCGACCATGTCGAGTAGGGGTCGTGCATCGAGTCGTAGAACCCGTGGCAGCTGGCGCAGGAGTCCGCGCCGACCATCGGATGGTTCTTATCGAGCCCGCCGGGCTGTGTGCCCGGGAGCGCAAAGTCATTGAGCGTGGTGGGCACGGGCAGGCTCCCGCCCCCGCCGCCGCCTGCGACGGCCCACGCCGCGAAGGTCGCACCAAGGGTTAGACCGCTGACGAGCCCGCTCTTTTTGAGCATGGCATTGAAACGACTCGTGCTTTGCATATCGGTAGCTCCACCAAACAAACGCAGATCAAGGGGGTATTGGCACAGAACAGTGCCTCTGCATCCAGATTCTTGTCGATCGTCGGCTTTGTTGCAAGAAAATCCCCTGAAATCTGGAGAATCAGGTCTATTTCTGGGCTTCAGCCATCGCCCATCCGCCCGTTTGACGCTATCGGCCCCTGTGTTCTTGTCAGACCGAAAACCCCGCCTCGTGGGCGGGGTTGTGGGGGGTCAGTTGTGGCCTGAGATCACTTCGCGCAGCCCTGCCCGAAGACCTGCAGGAACAGCGAGACATCGAAGAAGTTGAACTGCCCGTCGTTGT
>CAYQRD010000107.1:0-4879 GCA_964419845.1 uncultured Phycisphaeraceae bacterium | reverse complement strand
TACGAAATTCTTCGTCAATTTTCGAGAAGAAGGCTTGCTATGTGCACCGAATTGACGAAGATCTTCGTATACAGGCAAGCTTAGGAGCATGAACGATGGCGAAGAAGCAGCAAAAGCGTGGGACGAAGAAGCCAACGGACGCGGAGCTGGCGATCCTGGGTGTGATCTGGGACCTGGGCTCGGCGACGGTGCGTGAAGTGCACGAGGTGCTCAACGCGCAGCAGGAGACGGGGCAGACCACAGTGCTCAAGCTGATGCAGATCATGGTGGAGAAAGGGCTGCTGGAGAAGGACGCGAGCGTTCGCCCGCAGGTGTTCACCTCGGCGGTCCCTCGGCAGCAGACGCAGAAGGCGATGCTCGGGCACCTGCTCGACGGCGCGTTCAGCGGGTCGCCCGGCAATTTGGTTCTACAGGCGCTGAGCATGCGTGAGACGAGCAGCGAGGAACTCGCGGAGATCCGCAAGATGCTTGATGATCTCGAGAGGGGGGCTTCATGAACGGCGTTCAAGGCCTTGTTGAACAGTTGACATCGGCGCTGGGGATCGCGGTGATGCATTCGTTGTGGCAGTGCACTGTGATCGGCACGCTCGCGGCGTTGATCATGCTTGCAGTGCGTCGGGCCAACACGCGATACATCGTGTGGTGTGTGTCGATGCTGCTGTGCGCCGTGTGGGTGGTGCTGACCTTTGTCGGTGCGATGTGGCCCGGTGCGAGCGCCAATGGGTGGGCGGAGGTCGGGATAGATCGGGTTCTTCCCTTTGCGATGACGCCCGCCTCACCCGAGGCGAGCACGATGCTGTTTGAGATCATCGCGTGGTTATGGGCGGGGGGATTCGTGTTCCTCACGCTTCGCTTCATGCATCAGTGGGGTGCGGCGCGGCGATTGCGATCGCAGGGGATCGTTGCGGTTGGGCAGCCGTGGCTTGATCTGTTTCATGAGATACGAACGGGGCTGGGCGTTTCGCGCCGGGTTGGGCTGCTGGTGAGCACGCGGGTGCAATCGCCCATGGTGGTCGGGTGGCTTTCGCCGGTGGTGATTGTGCCGATGAGCGCGATGATGATGCTGAGCCCCGAGCAGCTGCGGCTGGTGCTGGTGCACGAGCTGGCCCATATTCGAAGATTCGACCATGTCGTCAACATGCTGCAGGTGTTGATCGAGACGGTCTTGTTTTATCACCCGGTGGTCTGGTGGATGTCCCACCAGGCGAGGTTGGAACGGGAGCATTGCTGCGATGACGCGGCGGTGCGCTGGGCCGGGAACGCGGTAGAGTTTGCGCGTGCTCTGACAGAACTCGAAACAACACGAACACAGTCGCGGGCGGTGCTCGCGCTCAATCAGGGAGGTTCACTCATGAATCGTATTACACGAATACTTGGTGTTTCAGATCGTCGTCGGCATGGCGGCCGATCATTGCGGACGCTTTCGGCGTTGACAGCGGGAGCGCTCGTTGCGGCGGCGGGGATCGCGAACGCGGCGCTGCGGGTTGAAGAGCCACGGCATGATCAGATTGAGGTTGTCCGCACGAATGTTGAATCGGGCGTGATGACAACAGATCAGGCGCGCCGGATCTTTGAGGAAGTGATCTTTCCCGGATCGGATTTGCAACTGAAGCTGGACGCTGAACTTGATCAGGTTGCGATCAAGATTGATACAGCGGTCAGCGAGGGTCGGATCAGCGCCGAGGAAGGTCAGGCAAAGCTTGATGTGTATCACGCGGCGATGGAAGATCGGCTCGAGTCGCACTTCAGGTATCGCGTTCTTGGGATGAGCAAGAGCGAGGTGCGTTTGTCGATGCTGGCAGAGTCACTGGCCAAGCTCGTGGGCACGGGTGAAATGTCACAGGAAGATGCCGAGGCGAAGTACAGCAAGGTTGAGCGGGAGATCGGGGTGCAAGCGCAGGTTTGGGGGTACCTTGCTCACTTGAAGCATGAGATTCACACGGCGGTTGAAGCTGGCGTGCTGACTCCTGAGGAGGGGCGTGAGAAGATGCATGCCGCGATGCAAGAGGGAGAGCTGAAGCTGAAGCAGGCTGAAGCTGAGCATCGCATCAAGCTGCAGGTTCTGTCGGGGACGCTCAGCGAGGAAGAGGGTGAACTGCAGTTGGTTGAGTTGGTGCGTGAGCGCGGCGAGTCTGAACAAGGCGAATTTGTGAAGGTCTACCTGACGCAGGTTGATACAGGTGAGGTGACGAAGATTGAAACCGCGATTGAGTCAGACAAGAGTACGAATAAGGAAGGCGGGGTGATGCTCAGGCAGCTTGAGATCAAGGTTGAACCCTCGCCCGAGTCGGTGAAGCTGACACCCATGGACGACTAGTACTGGATCCATCAGGGGATCCGGCCGTTGGAGGATTATGACGAGTCGTTCGGCGATGATTGTTGAATCTGGTGTTGATCGCTCTACGCCTGCGAAAGCGGGCGTTTTTCGTGCGCTTCGACGGCTGGAATGGTCGATTGATACGGGGTGAGTTCGCCTCCATCCAACACGAGCGACGGGTCGATCGGGCGTGATACGCGGACGGTGGCGGGGTTGACGCTGGTGTCGCGGGTGCTGGGGTTGGTTCGGGATGTGGTGACGGTGCGGGTGTTCGGGGACACCTTCGTGGGCTCGGCGTTCGCGGCGGCGTTTGCGGTGCCCAATATGTTCCGACGGCTGTTTGGCGAGGGGGCGTTGTCGGCGGCGTTTCTGCCCGAGTACACGCGGCTGGCGGATGGGGACCCGAAGAAGGCGGACGCGTTTGCGTCGCTGACGATCGGGCTGCTGGCGCTGGTGACGGGGGTGTTGACGCTGGTGATCGAGCTGGCGCTGCTGGGGGTGGTGCTGGCTTCGGGTGATGATCCGGAGCGGGCGTATTCGCTCAAGCTGGTGATGGTGATGCTGCCGTTCATGCCGGTGATCTGTGTGGCGGCGATCCTGGGGGGCATGCTGCAGAGCCATGGACGGTTCGGGCCGTGGGCTGCGGCGCCGATCCTGCTGAACCTGTGCATCATCGGGGCGGCGGTGCCGTACTTTGTGGTGGAGGGTGCGGACCCGGCGGCGTGGGCGTACCCGATCGGGATCGCGGCGGTGTTGTCGGCGGTGCTGCAGGTGGGGTGGTCGATGTGGGCGCTGCGGCGGACGGTGCGGTGGACGACTGGTGTGAGCGAGGCCAAGCGCGAGGCGAAGCTGATGCTGCTGCGGATGGTGCCGGTGATCATCGGGCTGGGCACGCTGCAGCTCAACGCGTTCATGGACACGCTGATCGCGATGTATCCCAACTGGGTGGGTGACACGGTCTTCGGGTATGACTATCCGCTGGATGAATCGTCGAACGCGGTGCTGTTTTATGCGCAGCGGCTGTATCAGTTCCCGCTGGGGGTGTTCGGGATCGCGGTGGCGACGGCGGCGTTCCCGGCGTTGTCGCGGGTGGCGGGGGATTCGGTGCGGTTCGGCGAGATGCTGACACGGGGGATGCGGCTGAGTTTGTTTATTGGCGTGCCGGCGAGCGTTGGGTTGTTGGTGGTGGGTGAGCCGCTGATCCGGGTGCTGTACTCGGGCGGTGGCGAGGGGTTCAGCGATGCGGGTGTAGCGCGGGCGAGTGCGGTGCTGAGCGGGTATGCGCTGGCGGTGTGGGCGTATTCACTGAATCAGCTGCTGACGCGGGCGTTTTATGCGCGGGGGGATACGCGGACGCCGATGACGGTGGCGCTGGGGATGGTGGGTGTGAATGTGGCGCTCAACTGTGTGCTGATCTGGTGGCTGCGCGAGGCGGGGCTGGCGTGGTCGACGGCGGTGTGCGCGGTGGGGCAGACGGCGCTGCTGGTGTGGATGGCGAATCGGAAGATGGATGGTGGGCTGCGGCTGGGGGCGTTGGTTCGCCCCGTATTGCTGATTGTGGCGGGCTCGGGGGCGATGGGGCTGTGTGTTTGGGGCGTGCGGCTGGGCGTTGATTCGGGCGAAAGCTGGGGTCACGGGCTGCTGGCGGTGGGGATGATGACAATCACGGGTGCAGTGGTTTACGGGCTCTGGTCGATATGGACAAAGATGGACGAGCTGGGTTGGTTGATCGCCAAATCGACCAGCGTGGATCCTGGACAGCACGATGGGACGAACGAGGAGCCCCAAGATGAAGCATGAACGCAGAACCCTCAGGGTGGTGATTCTTGTCGCGGCGGCGGTTGCGTCGGTGGCGCTGAGCGCGTGCAACACGGTGAGCGGCGTGGGCAAGGACATCCAAGAGGCGAGCGATAATGTCAAGAACGCGATCGAGAACTGATCGTGCTTCATGATTGAGCTGACTGGCAAGCCGATCGTCATCACGGGCGCTTCGAGCGGGATCGGGGCGGCGACGGCGATCGCGTGCGCGGCGGCGGGGATGCCGGTGGGGCTGATGGCGCGGCGTGAGGAGCAACTCGGCGCGGTGCGGGAACGCATCGAGCGAGCTGGCGGGCGCGCGGTTGTGGTTGTTGGGGATGTGACCGACGCGTCGGCGAGTTTAGAACTGATCGCCAAGTGCGAGGAGGCGTTCGGGGATCTGTACGCGGCGATCGCCAACGCGGGGTACGGGGCGGAGCTTGAGTCGGCGACGATGTCGATCGACGAGATCCGTTCGATGTTCGAGGTGAACTTCTACGGGTCGTTGCATCTGGTGCAGCCGGCGGTTGCGAGGTTTCGCGAGCGGGGCGCGGGGCACGCGATGATGGTTTCGAGCTGCCTGAGCAAGATCGGGCTGCCGCACTACGGGGCGTACAGCGCGAGCAAGGCGGCGCAGGACCATTTCAGCCGCGCGATGCGGCACGAGCTGCGGGGAACGGGTGTGTTCGTGAGCAGCGTGCACCCCGTGGGGACGAGGACGGAGTTCTTCGACGAGGCGGCCAAGAAGAGCGGGGGCGGGAAGCT
>CAYQRD010000106.1:0-4970 GCA_964419845.1 uncultured Phycisphaeraceae bacterium | reverse complement strand
CATTTTCGTGAGCCTCTAAAAAACGAGTAGCACACAAACACCATTTATCTCCGGGTTTCAGCCCCGGAAAACCCCACTCCGGAACCGGTATCAATAAATTATTTCCTACTTGCATAGAAAAATCTAAAAACTCAGTGGTGGTAACTACACAAACAGTATGCACACCAAAATCTGTCCCGTCCGTATTACAACAACCATCTCTAAAGAAACCTGTTAATGATTCATTACTGCAAGTAATTAATGGTTCTCCGAAAACGTTATATTGTTGTTCCATTGTTATTTTATTTCTGGCGTGATACTAACACTTTTATCACATCTTTTAATTCGTAATTTTTTGCCTGCAACAAAATTAAGTAATGAAACAGTAAATCAGCACTTTCATTTAAAAACAATTCATTATTGTTATCTTTGGCTTCAATAACAACCTCTATTGCTTCTTCTCCCACTTTCTGGGCAATTTTATTGATGCCTTTTTTAAATAAATCATTTACGTACGATTTTTCATCTCCTGATCCCCTTCGTTGCTTAATAATAGCTTCTAATTGAGATAAAAATGATAATCCATTGCTATTTTCTTCTCCCCAACAAGTCCCCGTTCCTTTGTGACATGTAGGTCCTTCCGGGGTTACTTTTATCAGCAATGTATCACTATCACAATCGTTTTCGATGCTTACTAAGTTTAAAAAATTACCACTTTCTTCACCTTTTGTCCACAATCTTTGTTTGCTACGACTAAAAAAAGTAACCTTATTAGTTTCCTTTGTTTTATCAAATGCCTCTTGATTCATGTAACCCAACATCAATACATTTTTAGTATTAACATCTTGAATAATTGCAGGTATCAATCCTTGTTCGTTAAATTTTAGTTTCATTGTTAAATTCTTACAGGTATATTATTTTTTCTTAACTCGTTTTTTAATTGTTTGATTTCTATTTCTTTAAAATGAAAAACACTTGCTGCCAATGCAGCATCTGCATTACTCTGCTGAAAACAATCTACAAAATGCTGCATATTTCCTGCTCCACCAGAAGCAATGATAGGAATATTTACAAATTTATTCAATTTAAATAGTGCTTGATTAGCAAAACCATTTTTGGTGCCATCGTTATCCATAGAGGTAAACAAAATTTCGCCAGCTCCTCTTTGTTCTACTTCTTTTGCCCACTCAAACAAATCTAACTCAGCAGCTATTTTACCTCCTACCAAATAAACTTTCCAAATTCCATTAATTTGTTTGGCGTCAATAGCTACCACAACGCACTGCGAACCAAATTTATCAGCTAATTGATTAATAAGATTTGGATTTTTTACTGCCGATGAATTAATGGAAACTTTATCAGCACCAGACTTTAGCAATAATTCCACATCCTCAATCGATGAAATTCCGCCACCAACTGTAAATGGGATATTAACTTGTTCGGCTACTCTTTCCACTAAATTCAATAGCGTTTTACGTTTTTCCTCTGTAGCTGAAATATCTAAAAACACCAATTCATCCGCTCCTTCTTGGGCATATATTTTAGCCAATTCTACCGGATCTCCGGCATCAACCAAGTTTAGAAAATTAATTCCTTTAACGGTTCTACCATCTTTAATATCCAAGCAAGGTATGATTCTTTTTGTTAACATTTTAGTTGATTTACGATTTACGAAATACAATTTTTGATTTTTAGGTTGAATGTTCGTCATTCGTCAATCAACAATCGTAAATCTTTTAACAAGATTTTCCCCTCATAAATGGCTTTACCTATAATCGCTCCATCACAGCCCATTTCTTTTAATAAAAACAAATCATTCATACATGAAACTCCTCCACTGGCAATCAATTTCACATCAGTTTTATTAATTATCTCTTTGTATAAATCATTTGATGCCCCTTGCAACATTCCATCTTTTGAAATATCTGTGCAAACAACATATTGAATTCCCTCATTTTCATATCGCTTAATAAAATCTACCACATCAATTTCAGCTAATTCTAACCAACCTGAAGTAGCAATTTTCCTATCATTACAATCAGCTCCTAGAATTATTTTATCAGCACTATATTTTGCAATCCAATTTTTGAAAATTTCCGGATTTTTAACTGCTATACTTCCTCCTGTAATTTGATTGGCACCAGCATTAAAAGCTATTTCCAAATCTTTATCAGACTTTAACCCTCCTCCAAAATCAATTTTTAAACTTGATTTAGATGCTATTTGTTCTAAAACCTTGTAATTGATAATTTGATTGGATTTTGCTCCGTCTAAATCAACTAAATGTAAATATTCAATTCCATTCGCTTCAAACTCTTTTGCTACTTCTAAAGGGTTTTCATTATACACCTTTTTGGTACTGTAATCTCCTTTTGAAAGACGGACGCATTTTCCATCAATAATATCGATAGCTGGTATTATTCTCATAAATTTAAAAAATTTTTTAATATTAGTTCTCCTTTATCTCCGCTTTTTTCGGGATGAAATTGGCAACCGTAAAAATTATTTTTTTGCAAAGCTGCTGAATAATTTAATCCATAATTTGCTGTTGCTATTGTAAAATCTGATTTAGGCACATAGTAACTATGAACAAAATACATGTATTCGTTTTCATTTAAATTGTTCAATAATTCAGATTTTAAATCAAAAATAGTGTTCCAACCAATTTGTGGTATTTTATTTTCAGCACTAAACTTGATAACTTCCAAATCAAATATTCCCAACCCTTTGGTATTTCCTTCTTCAGAAAATTCACACATCAACTGCATACCCAAACAAACACCTAAAACAGGTTGTGTTAAGCTTGGGATTACCACATCTAAACCTACTTGTTTTAGCTTTTCCATAGCCGAATTCGCATGCCCAACACCCGGAAAAATTATTTTGTCAGCTTTTCGAATCAATTTTTCGTTATTGGTTAATAATGCCTCCATTCCCAATCTTTTCAAAGCAAACTGAACGGATTTGGTATTTCCTGCACCATAATCTATTATTACTATATTCATTTTATAACACTCCTTTTGTTGATGGTAACTGCATATTATTTACATCTCTCTTTTTTGCCATTTTTATTGCTTTTGCAAATGCTTTAAAAATAGCTTCTATTTTGTGATGTTCATTGGTACCTTCAGCTTTAATGTTTAAATTACATTTTGCTCCATCGGTAAACGATTTAAAAAAATGAAAGAACATTTCTGTTGGCATTTTACCTATCATTTCGCGTTTAAATTCTGCTTCCCACTCTAACCAATTTCTTCCTCCAAAATCAATAGCTACTTGAGCTAAACAATCGTCCATTGGCAAACAAAATCAGTAGCGTTCAATCCCTAATTTGTTAGCTAAAGCCTTATTAAAAACTTCGCCTAACGCAATAGCTGTATCCTCAATGGTGTGATGTTCATCCACTTCTAAATCGCCTTTAACTCTAACTTCCATATCCAACCCACCATGGCGAGCAATTTGGTCGAGCATGTGATTAAAAAACTCAATACCGGTATCCATTTTTGCTTTTCCGGTACCATCCAAATTTAAACGAATAAAAATATCTGTTTCATTCGTTTTCCTGCAAATTTCAGCAGTTCTATCTGCTAATTTCAAAAATTCATAAATGGTTTTCCAATTATCTGTTTTTAAAATTTGAGTATCGTTTTTATAGTTTAAATTCTCATCACCACTTAACAAAATGCCTTTTGCTCCTAAATTTTCTGCCAACTCAATATCTGTAAGTCTATCTCCTATTACAAAGGAATTTACCAAATCATAATCTCCTTTAAGATATCTAGTTAACAAGCCTGTTCGAGGTTTTCGTGTTGGAGCATTGTCCTCAGGAAAGCTTCTATCAATCAATACTTCTTTAAATACAACTTCCTCATTTTCAAATGCCTTCATCATTTTATTATGAGCCGGCCAAAAAGTTTCCTCCGGGAAAGAGGTTGTGCCCAACCCATCTTGATTGGTTACCATTACCAATTCATAATCTAATTCCTCTGCTATTCGGCTCAACCAACGAAAAACCCCAGGGTAAAATTCTAACTTTTCTAAGCTATCCAACTGATAATCAATTGGGGGTTCTATAACTAAGGTCCCATCTCTATCTATAAAAAGTACTTTTTTCATGATTTTATTTCCTTTAGTGCGTTTAATAATAATTGATTTTCATTTGGAGTTCCTACGGTTATTCTAATGCAATTTTCACACAATGCTTCCCTTGTTCTATTGCGTACCACAATTTGCTTTTTTATTAATTCGTCATAAATATAATTAGCATTAGTGGTTTTTACCAAAATAAAGTTAGCATCAGATGGATAAACCTTAACAACAAAAGGAAGTTCTACTAATGCCTCGCTTAATAATTTTCGTTGTTTTATTACTTCATTTTTGTATGAATCATCATAATTTTTAAGCAATTCTAATGCTTTATTTTGGGTCAAAATATTTACATTGTAGGGCGGTTTAATTCTATTTAAAATGGCAATAATTTCTTCCGAGGCAAAGCACATCCCTAAGCGAATCCCCGCCATTCCATAATATTTTGAAAGTGTTTGTGATACAATTAATTGGTCGTATTTACTTAGCTTTTCAATAAAACTATTTTTAGTGGAAAATTCTATATAAGCTTCATCAACTACCACCAAACAATTAGTGTTTATGAGCAGCTTTTCAATCACTTCAAAATCGATAACATTTCCTGTTGGATTATTCGGTGAACACAATAAAATCATTTTAGTGTTTTCGTTAACTGATTCTAAAATTTTATCCGCTTTCAGACTAAAATCTTCTTCCAACAAAACTTCTTTTAATTCTACATTATTAAGATTAGCTAAAACCTTATACATTCCATAACTTGGAGCTGTTATTACCACATTATCCTGTTTTGGCTCACAAAAAGCACGAAACAACAAATCCAGCACTTCATCGCTACCATTACCCAAAAGCATGTTTTTAGAAGAAACACCTTTAATTTTTGCTATCTCCTTTTTTAATTCACTTTG
>CAYQRD010000105.1:0-5009 GCA_964419845.1 uncultured Phycisphaeraceae bacterium | reverse complement strand
GAACCGTTGTTAGTATTGTCTTCATTCCAACATCCTTTACCGTTTTCAAAATCTTCAAAGTAAGGGTATGAAGTAACTACCATACATGGTGTTGTAAATGTATATGGTCCTGACCAAAAACTGGAATCTCCAATATTACACACACTTCTTACATAAAAATCATAAGAAACATTTGATTGTAAACCTAATTGAGTATGAGGATTAGTGGTAGTCATTAATCTAACGCCACTACCTAAGGTAAATCCTGAAATTCCCCATTCTATTTGCCAATTAGTAGCAGAACCTACTTCTGTCCAACCAAAAGCAGCAGAATTCATGGTTAAATTAGAAACATTAAGTGCAATTGGTTGAGGGCAAGTTGGGGCTTCATTTATAGCTATATCATCTAACGACATATCTCCATAGAAATTAGTACTTCTGATAGATCTAAACTTTACTTGAATAGTATCAGGAAAATTATTAAGTACTACTTTATGTTGCAACCAAGGATCAGTATCTGCCGTTTGTTGCTCACCTTTAATAGAATCAACAGTTATCCATGTTGTCCCATCAAACACATCAATGTATAAATCACCCATTGTTTGACCATACATGTGATAGTAGAAAGAAAGTTCAGGTAAAGTTAATGCTGAAACATCTATTAGTGGAGTAAACAATTCAGCCACATCACCTGTTGAACCACTACTTGCTTCAGTATAGAAGTAGTTGTTTCCACTATAAGCACCTGCTGGTCCCGTACTTCCGGAAGGAGTTGAACCGGCACCATCAATATTCCATCTATATGAAGCAGTAGTACCAGATGGTGAAGAAGACCAACAGTTTTCAATGGTAGAATTAGTTGTTGTTGCGTGTGTTTCCACGTCATCTAACCATGGTGCTGTTGATGGAGCACAAAGTGTAGTTAAGGTATAAGGTCCTCCCCACAAACTAGTATCTCCCACTGCACATATACTTCTTACATAAAATCTATAATCACTCAAAGCAGACAATCCTGTGATGGTATGTGGGTTGGTGGTGGTTATTACCAAATTACCAAAACCTTGTGCTACACCAACTGTATCCCAATCTATTTGCCAAGTAGTGGCACTTCCTGTTTCTACCCAACTTAAATCTGCGGAAGAACCAGTAATATTAATTGCAGTTAAATTAGAAGGTTGTGGACAACTTGGAGGAACAAATTCTATGGCACCTGGGTCTGGGGTAGCAGCTCTGGTTGCTCCAAAAATATCAGTAGTAACGTTTACAGTTGCGTCAGCAATACCATCTACTAATGGACTACTTGGTGCATAGTCGTTAACTGTTGGATTAAAATAAATTGGATCAGCATCCACAGAGTTGGCGTCCCCTCCAGTAGCTGTTTGCCAATCTAATAATGTATTTTGATTCCCGCCATAATACCCAATATTATTAATACTGGTTGGAGTATAAAACACGTTGTTGTTACTTGTTATTGTTGAGGTAGTAGAGTTTAAGTAAATACAATACAATGCTCCATTTCCTGAACGTGTGTTGGTAATAATATTGTTTTTAAACTCAATGTTGGAAGCTGTAGTTGTTTGATAAAAGCCTCTTGCTAATCCACCGGTTGCATTTTGATCATCCAAAGAAACAGTATTATGGTAGTAGTAAACACCATCACTACCAGTATTATACAATGCATAAATTGAACCGTTGCTATTGATGTTGTAAATTAGGTTATTAATAACTCTGTTTTCATTTCCAACACTAGCATCAACACTTGAATGATAAATTAAATATGAAGCACTTGTAGAAACACCACCTTGTCCTCTAAACGGATCGTGAATTCTGTTGCCTTCAATAGTATTTCTCTCTCCACTGGTTATAAAATACAAACCGTAAAAAGAGCTAGTAGAAGTTCTTGTAGGACGGCTAATATCATTAAAACTTATAGAGGAATTAGAAATACTTCTTAAATAGGTGCCATAAAAATAAAAATCTTCTATACGATTATTATTGATAGTGTTACCATTTGACTCACTTGTTGAAGATGCTCCATTAATAGTGATACCGTAATATCCTCCAATAATATGATTGTTAGTAATTGTATTATAAGCTCCTGATGCTCCAGCTGTTGTAGCACTAGTTAAACTACCAGAAACCACAATGGCGGCATTGGTAGAAGAAGTACTTGTAATGGCAGAAGTTAAATCAATTACACAATTGTTTATGGTATTGGAGTCTGCATCATTAATTAGTTGTATGGCAAAGTTATTAGTGGTTGATTGAGTTTGAACAGTCAAGCTATCAAAAGTAACATGGTCAGCCCCATCCAATAAAATAATTGATCTTGCAGAAGTTGTTGTCGTAGAAGTAATAATTTCTCCATTTCCATTAAATGTGATAGTGTTTACACCACTTGCTCCAATAATTGGTGGAATAGTGATTTGTTCATTAAATGGACCTGAACCTGATAATACATTAAATACTACTGGTCCAGAAATTCCACAAGTAATCATTTCATTAACTGCATCGGTAAAAGTTAAATAATTACCTGTTGTACCAATAGTATAAGTTCCTGATAACTGAGTAGCACATAAGGTAGAGAACATATATGGTCCAGACCATAAACTTGTGTCAGATGCAGAACAATAAGCTCTTACATAAAACTCATAATCTGTAAGAGGTGTTAATCCAGTTAATGGATGAGGGTTGGTAGTGGTTCCTACTACATTTGGAATTCCTGTTGGGGTAAATCCTGCTGTATCCCATTCGATATCCCAAATGGTAGCTGTACCATTTTCTGTCCAACTTAAATCTACTGTTGTTCCTGTAATATTGGTTACTGCTAAGTTTGATGGTTGTGGACACGTTGGTGGTGTAAATTCTATTGCTCCAGGGTCTGGTGTAGCAGCTCTGGTTATTCCGAAAAAATCGGTAGTTACACCAACAGTAGCATCTGCAATGCCATCGATAGGGGCATTACTTGGAGTATAATCGTTACTTAGTATATTTAGGAACATTGGTTCGTCATCTGCAGAGTTAGCATCTCCTGAAGAAGCTGTTTGCCATGCTGTTAAATTAGCTTGGTCTCCTGCATAGTATCCCAAATTATTTGTTCCTGCCGGAGCATTCATGTAAAATACATTGTTATTACTTGTAATTGTTGATGTAGTTGAGTTAAAGTAAATACAGTGTTTAGTGCCAGTTCCTCCTCTAGTAATTGAAATAATATTATTTTTAAACTCAATGTTGGAAGCTGTAGTTGTTTGATAAAAGCCTCTAGTAATTCCGCTAGTAGCATTAGGGTCGTCTAAAGAAATGGTATTGTGATAATAGTGAACACCATCGCTACTAGAATTATATATAGCATAAATAGTCCCGTTATTATTTATATTGTAAATTATATTATTAATAACTTTATTTTCATCACCAATTGCAACATCAACTCCAGTATGGTAAATAGGGTAAGAAGCACTTGTGCTAGCAGTTATTGTTCCTGTATATGCATCATGTAAGCTGTTCGCCTCTATGATATTTCTTCCTCCACTTGTAAGGAAATAAAGTCCATAAAATGTACTTACACTTGTTCTATTCATTCTGTGTATATCATTATTAGATATTACAGAGTTGGATATACTTCTTAAGTATGTTCCATAAAAGTAAAAATCCTGTATGGTATTACCTGTAATGGTATTGCTCATGGACTCATTAGTTGATGAAGCACCATTGATAGTAAGACCATAATATCCACCAATAATGGTGTTGTTGGTGATGGTATTATTACTTCCTGAAGGGCCTGCTGTAGTAGCACTGGTTAAACTTCCTGAAATTACTATACCTGCATTTGTGGATGAAGTGCTTGTTAAAGCAGATGTTAAATCAATCGTACAGTTATTAATGGTATTAAAATCTGCATCATTGATTAATTGAATTGCAAAATTGTTAGTGGTTGATTGTGTTTGTACAACCAAACTATCTATGGTTATATAGTCTGCTCCATCTAATAAAATAATTGATCTTGCAGAGGTTGTAGTTGCAGAGGTAATAGTCTCACCATTTCCGTTAAATGTAATGGTATTTGTTGCACTTGCCCCAATAATTGAAGGAATGGTAATTTGTTCGAAAAATGGTCCAGAACCTGTTAATACGTTAAATGTAACTGGTGCACAAATACCTAATGATATTAAATCATTTACTACAGCTGTAAAATTAGCATAATCACCTCCTGAACCTATAGTATAAATACCTGCTAAAGCAGGGCTTAAGGTTGTTTGTAATGTGTCGTTTTGATTGATAGTGTCGGTAACATTATTTGGGCTATATGTCCAAAACTTGAACACTGTGGTTCCTGTAAAGTTGTAAGAAGGGTTTAGTGTAATTTGAGTAGTAGTTGGATTAACTCCACCATTGGTATCTAATAAAGTATAAAAAGTTTGAGGAGCTTGAGGAACGCCATTTATTTCCCATGCAACAGAAAAGGTATCTACTTGGTTGGTTCCAAAGTTGCCAACAGTAATAGTAATAGGAGTATTTCCTATACATGTGCCTGGGGTTGGGTCATCCAAAGAAACAACCCCTATGTTGTCAGTACCTTGCTGATAGGTGTATGAAAGGACAGGAACTACACAAAAAGCAGCAGGACCAGAAACTCCGGTACAGATTCCACTGTTTACAGAAGTTGATGACTGATATGTAAAAGTTATTAATCCGTCCATTGCCCAACTATCTATAGAATCTTTATCTAAGGATATTATTTGTTGTTCTTGTCCGCATTGAGATGCTGTTGATAAAGTCGCTATTAATGTACCATTCTCTGATAGTACATCAACAAACTCAGTAGACAAGTCTAAATCTCCAAAAAAATCTATTTTTAGTGTTCCGTTAGAAGTTGCACCAAATTGTGCATTAGCATGTGATAAAACTAATGCGCCACCAGTTGTGTTGCTGCATTGTTCCGGGATAGAATCATTATAATTTCCTGAAAATACATTATTAAATGTAAACAGAAAAATTAAATGCACACATCTATACTTTTGTATTCACAGTGG
>CAYQRD010000104.1:0-5043 GCA_964419845.1 uncultured Phycisphaeraceae bacterium | reverse complement strand
CAGGAAATCTTCGTCCGCCTGTGGCGCACCGCGGATCGCTATGACCCACGCAAGGCCGCGCTGGTCACATGGGTGATGCTGCTCACACGCCGTCACCTTGTTGACAAGCTCCGACGCAAGCGTGCCCGCATCAAAACCGCCGTGCTCGACGACGCATTGGCTTCGGGTGTCGGTGCCTGGATCGAAACCAACGCGGGCGAGCGTCTGGTCAATGACGAACAGTTCGCGGCACTGGTCCGCAAAATAGAAACGCTGCCCGAACTGCAGCAAACCGTTGTCCATCGGGCATATCTGGGCGGGCAGACGCTCAGGCAGATCAGCGAGGAGCTGGATACGCCGCTGGGGACAATCAAATCGGCGCTGAGCCGAGCACTGGTCCGCTTGCGTGAGCGGACTGGAGAGGAAACCGAGTCATGAATACCCACGAACTCATCGAATCAACCATGCTGCACGCCCTGGGCCTGCTCGACGACAGCGAACGCGAGGCCTACGAAGCCGCGTATGACGCGGCGCCGGCGTCGGTGCGCATGCGCGTCCGCGAAGAAGCCCGTCGCATGGCCGATCTGGGCGACCTGATCCCCGGCACCGAACCCAGCGAAGAGCTGCGCTCGGTCGTGCTCGCCGCTGTACGCGCTGCGATGCGCGAAGAGGAGAACGAGGCACGCATCGCGCAGAAGGCCGCATCGATCGCCCCGGTCATCGGACGCATCGATCAGCACACCCCCGCACCGGCACGCACCACCGCCCAGCCCAGGCTCTCGACCAGCCCGCGCGTCCATCGTGTGTGGCGTATCGCCGCTGTTGGCTTCGCGGCCGCATCGATCGCGATGGGCGTGGTCATGGTCAACATCAACCAGACGGTCAGCCAAGCACAGAACCGTGCGCTGGTGGATAACCTCTATGATCAGATCGGGGCCCAGTACCTCGAATCCACGATCTTCGATGCCAATACCCGTCGCGTTGCCCTGACCTCGACCGACAACTCAAGCAAGGCCGTGGCCGCAGTCTGGAGCAACCCCGACTGGAACACCGCACGCCTTTTCGTGAAGAACCTCGCGAGCGAGGCGAACAAGCCGCTCCGCCTCGTCGTTCTCGATGAGAACGACAACATCGTTCGTGAGATCGAGACCTTCATGCCCACGGGCGAGTTCCAGGACTTCGATGTGGAAGTGAACCTGAGCACCGAACGCAAGCTCGCGATCTTCCCGGCAATCGGTGATGCGATCGAGCAGGCGACCAGCCCCGTGCTGATCAGCGCCGAGGGCTCGCTCTGACCCCGGCCCATCCGTGATCTATTGAAAAGGCCGACCCAATCCGGGCCGGCCTTTTTCATGGGGTGAACTGGATCATCATGTGGGCAGCTTCCATTCCTCATCATCGAAGAGGACCTCGACGCGTGAGTCATTCTCGAAGCGTGCCTTGGCCGCTGCGAGGCGACGCCAGAGGATGCCGCCGACGATCAGCGTCGCCAGGATCGCACCGCCGAAGATCATCCCCGCCATCTTGAGCCGTGTGGTATCGAGCGGCTGCTGACTGATCGTTGCGGACTGTTCGACGGTCGTGACCGCCGCATCCACCCTCCGGGCCCGTGCGTTGTTCGCCGCACTGGCCAGCGCGACGCTGAATGTATCGAGCACACGCTGGGCACGCTCGGCGCCGTGATCGCGGTACTCGAACACGACCTCACCCGGCATCGACGCGGCGACATCGAGGCTCTCCTGCATGTGCTGCCCGAGCTCGCCGGGCGTGGAGAACTCGGTGATGCCGCGCCGCTTCATGCGTTCCGCGGCCACCTCAAGGAATCGCGGATCGCTCGTGAGGCCTGTGATGTATGCCTCCCACTGACCCAGATCGCCGTCGCTGAGCTTGGTATCAGAAGAAGTCGCGGTCAGTGTGGCGCGTGAGCTGTAGAGCCCGGGCGCGATGCGTCCGGAGATGAACCAGCTGCCCACGCCCAGGATCAGCGTGATCGCGAGCATCCCGAAGAGCCCGAGGATGACCCCCGAGCGAACCTCCTTGTTCTGATACTTGCGCTGCGCACCGGTGATGGCCTCGTACGCCTCGGCCAGCTCCGCACGCT
Source organism: uncultured Phycisphaeraceae bacterium (assembly GCA_964419845.1). GTDB lineage: Bacteria > Planctomycetota > Phycisphaerae > Phycisphaerales > UBA1924 > UBA1924. Next base: position 2,963 of record CAYQRD010000104.1, on the reverse strand, counting down.
TGGTCAGCACCTGCTCGCACTGTTCGTAGCGGGTCCGCAACGCCTCGGTCGCCCGACGCACTTTCTCCGCGTCGCCCTTGAGCACAGCACGCATCTTCGCGAGCCGCTCGCGGCGTTTGGTTGTCCATTCGTCGCTGCGCTCGGGCACCGGCTGCGAGGCGCTCTTCGCCTGCGCCGCTTCGAGTTCGGTGTTCAATCGCTCAACAGTCGAGATCAGCTCGCTGCACTGAGTCTCAAGCGATTCGATCTGTGCTCTGGCCTGCTCGTCCTGCTCGGCGCTGGATCGCTCGCCGGCCTCGCTGAGTTCCGCTTCGAGTTTGACGACGCGCTCGGCCAGCTCACGCAGCTGCGACTCGCGCTCACCGAGCTTCGCCTCCAGCTCGCCCCTGTGCGCACCGATCTCCTCGAGCTCGGACTGGAGCTTCGTGACCGCTTCGGGATCACCCTCGGGCTGCTGCTCCAGGCGTGCCTTGAGCTCGTCGTGACTCGCCCTGACCTCGCTGAGCTCCTCGCCCAGGGTGCCGACCTGCGCTTCGAGCGCCGCCGCCCGTTCACGCTCGGAGGTGAGTTCTTCGTCGGCCTCTGCCCCGATGCCCGCGAGCTGCGCGTTGACCTCTTCGAGCTTTGCCCTTGTGCCCTCAAGCTTAGCGGTGAGCGAATCGATGCGGAGCTGATCTTCCTCGCTGCGGCTCTGCCCGTCGTTCTGCAGGGCATCGATCCGTGCGATCGCCTCTTCGAGCTGCGCCTGCCGCTCGCCAAGCTCCGACTGAAGCTGGGCGACTCGGGCGTCCGCTTCGGCACCCTGCTGATGCTCAAGGGTCTCGAGCTGGGCCCGGAGACCGGTGCTGACCTGCTGCTCGCGGGTCAGCTGCTCGCGGAGCTTCTCGATCTCCTGCTCCGTGGCGGCGATCCGCTTCTCGTACTGCGCCCGGGTGTCGCCCAGCTCGTGCTGGATATCGCCGGCCTTCTCGGCGAGTTCCTCAAGCGCCTTGCTCCGCTCGCCGAGCTCGATCTCGCGACCACGCAGCTTGGACACGGCGCTCTTGAGCTCAATGCTGGTCTGCTCGTGCTGCGCACGCAGCTCATTCATCTCGGCGCTGAGCGTGCTGAACCTGGCGTCCTGCTCACCAAGCTGCTGCCGGGTGTGCTCGAGATCCGCGATGGTCTGCTCGAGCTTCTTGGCCGCCGTCTCCTCGCGAGCCAGCTTCTCCTGCACCTCGGTCTCGAGCGCATCGAGCTCGTGCTTGCGCTTCGAGATCCCGGCGAGCTGTTCGTCGAGCTCGCTGATCTTCCGCTTGATCTCTCCGGCGCGTGATTCGAGCTCCGCTTCCTGCTGCTCAAGCGTCTCCGCTTGAGAAGCGAGCTTGGACTCGCGGGTCTCGAGCCCGCTGGCTCGCTGGACAAGATCCATCTCGCGCTGCTCGAACTGCTGGCGCATCTCCGCGAGCTCTACTTCGCGGTCCGTCAGTTCACGCTCACGCTGCTCGAGATCCTCGCCCTGCTGCTGGAGATCGATCCGCTGCTGCCCCAGCGCCTGCATCGCGCTGCGATGCTCCTCGTGTGCCTTGCGCAGCGCCCCAAGCTGCGACTCGACGCTCTCGATAACATCAAGCACATCCTCTTCGGGCTTGCGGATCTTCATCTCCGCCTGCGGCTCTGGCTGAGCCCCGTTTGCCTTGGGTTTACTGCGCATAGCGGGCGCCTCATTGGTTGTCTGATCGTGCTTGGGGTCCATGCACAACTCCTCCCGGCTCGAAGTCCGACACGCCTGCCCCGTCGAATCAGTTTCATCACACGGAAGCAGGCATATCGATCATCGACACCGCAACCCCATGGGTGAATGGTGGCGCGAGATTTGCGCATCATCCCGCCCGTCTGCACGCACAGTGACGATTCGAACGATCACAAATCGTCCCGATAACCCGACAACAGCGGTTCTCGGATGCACTGAACATCAGACCTTGCCCGAACCTACAGTCCGGATATGCCCCCACGAAACAACGATCTCACCCTCGAACTCGACACCCTGCGACTGGTCATCAACCCGCTCGTCGGCGCCTCGATCGTGTCGCTGCACCACCGCCACCCCAGCGGTGCCTGGGCCCCCGTCCTGCGGGATATGCCCAGCGATTCCACCGACCCCGCGGATGCGGGATCGTTCCTCATGCTGCCGTGGACCAATCGCGTCAGCAAAGCCCGATTCACATTCGAGGACCGGACATTCGCCCTGACACCCAATCACAGCGACGGGACCGCGATCCACGGGATCGGACGCGACCGGGCATGGACGATCACCGACCGCTCCCCCATCACGGCCCGGCTCACGCTCGATACACGCGACGACCCCGCCAGCCCGTACCCCTTCGGCGGGATCGTCCGCTACGAAATCGGCCCCGATCGCGTGGAAATAGATCTGAGCGTCACGAATCTTGGAGCGAATCCAATCCCCGTCGGCTGCGGGCATCACCCCTACTTCCATCGGCATCTGCACAGCGACGCGGATCAGCTCCGCATGCGCGTGGGCGTAACCGGGCGATATGTCTGTGACGAATGCATCCCGAGCGGCGAGGTGGTCGACGACGAGATCTGTGCCACGCTCCGCGCGGGCGGCCCCGTGGACAACCCCGGTCTCGATGATGTCTTTGCGGGTTTCGACGGCCAGGCCGTGCTCGAATGGCCCGCGTCCAATGTGCGACTCCGCATGCAATGCAGCGATGAGCTGGGCCATGTGGTGGTCTACACGCCCATAAACAGCGACGGCACGCCCGACGAGTTCGTCTGCGTCGAGCCCGTCAGCATGGTCAACGATGGGTTCAATCTCATGCGCCGAGGCACCGAGAACACGGGCGTTCGCGTGCTCAACCCGGGACAGACATTCCGCACCCGTACCAGCATGCTGTTTGAACCCATGAACTGATCGGCTCAGTTTCCGATGATGTAGTAGGTCCGTGAGCCCTTGCGAC
>CAYQRD010000103.1:0-5135 GCA_964419845.1 uncultured Phycisphaeraceae bacterium | reverse complement strand
TCTCGAGGTGGAAGCACGACGGGTTCGGGTTCGAGGCCCCAAGCGTTGCGCCCGTGTTCGTGGATGATGTCGCCCGCGTCTTTGTTGAAGCCCTGAGCAAAGAAAACACAATCGGCAGGGCCTACGACCTCGCCGGTTCGCAGCGGGTGCTGTTCCCCGAGATGCTCCGGATCTATGCCCGAAACCTCTCTCAAGAGCCCAGGAGCCGCCCCGCGATCGGGCTCCCCTGGTTCGTTGCAGCGTTGCAGGCACGGATCGCCGGGCTCGTCGGGCTCGGTGGGCTGTTGCCCTTCGACGAGGGGATGGCGATCATGGGCGGGCGGGATTCGGTCTGCGATAATGCGTCGGTGATCACTGATTTCGGGCTCACACCCGCAGAGTTTGAGACATCGCTGCATACTTATGCCGATCAACTCTAAGATCAGCGCAGAGAACCCAAGTACACAGAACGGATTGGATACGCATGTCAGGCCGATACCGGGACCGATTGGTCTCCCATATTTCACACGAGGGCTACACACCCAAGCCCATCCCGCTGGTCGCCAAGGAACTCAACATCGAAGATGTGAAGGAGTTCGCCTATGAGGTGCGCGACCTCGCCGAGGAGGGCGTGATCGACCTCGATGAGTCCGGGAAGATCCAACTCCCGTTCCGCCCGGATCAGGGCGAGTTGATCGGTCAGTTCAGGGGCACCCAGTCGGGCGTGGGCTTCGTGATCCCTGCGCAGGCCATGCACGGCTCGGACATCTTCATCCCACCCCAATACACCAACGGCGCGCTCAGCGGCGATACGGTGAAGGTCTACTTCGAGCGCGATCAGCGGCGCGAGCACAAGCTTGGCACACTCGAACGCCAGTATGCGGGCGAGGTCATCGACATCATCGCACGCAAGCGGGCCAACTTCACCGGTGAGATCGAGAAACGCGATGGCAAGTGGATCGTCTTCCCCGACGGACGCGAGTTGACCGACCCGGTCATGATCCGCGACGCCGAATCCAAGAATGTCAAGAACGGCGACAAGGTCGTCATCGAGATCATCGAGTATCCCGAGAACGGGCGGCTGGCCGTGGGCGTGGTGACCAAGGTGCTCGGCGCTGCGGGCGAGCCCGATGTGGAAACGCAGGCGGTCATCGCGGCGTACTCGCTGCCGAGCAATGAGTTCCCCGAGGCGTGCGTGCAGCAGGCCCGCGAGGCCACGGCCCGTTTCGAGGAGGAGATGGACCTCTACGAGACCAAGGGCATCGAAGCGCTCGACATGCGCGTCGACCTCACGGGCGACTTCATCACCACGATCGACCCGCCGGACGCCAAGGACTACGACGACGCGATCTCGCTCAAGCGCCTCGAGAACGGCGGCTGGGAGCTCGGGATCCACATCGCGGATGTGGCCCACTACATCGAGCCGGGATCGGCGCTCGATATCGAGGCCAAGGAGCGTGGCAACTCGGTCTACCTGCCGCGCCTGGTCATCCCGATGCTGCCCGAGGTGCTGAGTAACGGCATCTGCTCGCTGCAGGAGGGCGTGCTCCGCTACGCCAAGACCTGCGTCATCCGCTACGACCGGATGGGCAATGTGCAGAGCCGGGGCGTGTGCCAGTCGCTGATCAAGTCACGCAAGCGGATGACCTACCTCGAGGCCCAGGCGCTGATCGATGGCGATCTCGAAGAGGCCAGGAAGCACGCCAAGACCGACACGGCGCACACCGAGGAGCTGATCAAGAGCGTGCGGGAGATGAACGAGCTCTCCAAGCTCATCCAGGCCCGGCGCCACAAGGCGGGGATGATCCATCTGGATCTGCCCGAGGTCGATCTGATCTTCGATGAGAACGGCAAGGTTGTCGATGCGCAGAAGGAAGACGACGCGTTCACCCACACGCTCATCGAGATGTTCATGGTCGAGGCCAACGAGGCGATGGCGTCGCTGTTCGAGAAGCTCGAGGTGCCGGTGCTGCGACGCACGCACCCCGAGCCCACGCCGGGCGATGTGGACGACCTGCGCAAGACGGCCACCGTTGCGGGGTTCAAGATCCCCCAGTCGCCCACGCGTGAAGAACTGCAGACGCTGCTCGACGCGACCGCGGGGACAACCTCGGCGCGTGCGGTGCACATGGCGGTGCTCCGCACGATGACCAAGGCGGTCTATTCGCCCGCGCTCATCGGGCATTACGCGTTGGCCTCGCACGCTTACGCCCACTTCACCAGCCCCATCCGGCGCTACCCCGACCTGACACTGCACCGGGCGATCTGGGCATACCTCAAACGAACGAACAACGGCGTGAACCGCCCCAGCAGGGACGAGGAGTGGAAAAACCTCGGGCGTGCCCTGCGCGACGACGACTACTGCCCCGACAAGAACACGCTGGCGGAGGTCGGTGCGCACTGCTCGGGCACCGAGCAGAACGCGACAGGTGCCGAGCGCGAGCTGCGCCAGTTCCTGGTGCTCCAGCTCATGGAGCAGCACATCGGCGAGGAGTTCGAGGGCTTCATCACCGGCGTCTCGCCCAAGGGCGTGTATGTGCAGATCGAGAAGTACCTCGCCGACGGCATGGTCGCCAAGAAGGACCTCGTGGGCGATACCACACGCTCCAAGCGACCACCAACCTGGCGGCTCGACGACCGTACCGGCGCGATGGTCGACCAGCATTCGGGACGCAGCTACAACATCGGCGACCGTGTGAAGGTCAACATCGCCAATGTCGATCTGGCCCTGCGACAGATGGACCTGGTCATCACCGACGGTGCCTCACGGGCCGCGGGCAAGCTCAAGGGCCCGGCGGCCCGGCTCCAACTCGGCGGCGGCGACATGGGCGGGCTGGGCGAGACTGAAGGCGCTGGCTTCAGGAAACCACCCGGAGAGCAAAGACGCAGTCGCAAGTCCAAGTCGCGTGACAAGGGCAAGACGGACTACCGGCGCGATGCCGCAGGCAAGGCAGGGCCCGGCGGCAAGAAGAAGGGCAAGGGAAAAGGGAAGCGGAAGTAACTCGGCTGCTTCTTCAGTGATCCCAGCCCATCGATGAAGCGTCGTGCGCTTTGCCGTGCGGGTCGATGACCATCGCTCTGGGTGATTGGTCTTCCTCGCACCCTACTACACGCCCGATAGGGCCGAGCAGCTGCATCGGGCAATCGCCGATGTCGTGCTCGGGGCCCAGCGCGATGAGCAGCTCGTAGTCCTCGCCTTCGCTCACGGCCTGCTGCCAGCCCGCGCAGTGGTGTGAGATCGGCAACTTGGTCGCATCGAGCTCGATCCGCACGCCCGAGGCGACGGCGATGCGATTGGCATCTCGCCCCAGCCCATCGCTCAGATCCATCATGGCGTGGGCGTTGGTTCGGGAGGCCCACTGCCCCACTTCGACACGCGGCTCGAATCGCAGGTGCCAGCCGGACTCGAAGCTGCCGCCGATCTGGCCCGTGACATAGAGCAGATCGCCGGGCCTGGCGCCGCTTCGCAGGACGGGCATCGAGCCTGATGGCATGCTGCCCCCCACCGTTACGGTGAGGGTGAGCGGGTGGTCCGTGCTGGAGTGGCTGGCGATGTCGCCGCCGATGAGCGGGCAGTGCCAGTGGTTTGCCCAGCGGTGCATGGCGTCGAAGAGGGCGTTGGCGTGGGCGTAGCCCTTGGGGAGCACGCCGGTGCCCAGCGACCACGCGGGTTGGCCGCCCATCGCGGCGATGTCGGAGACGGAGCGGGCGATGGCCTTGCGGGCGATGAGGTCGATGTCGGTGCCGGGCTCGAAATGGCGGCCTTGGACGAGCTGGTCGACGGTGAGGAGTTGGAGGTCGCCCGAGGTGGTGCGGGTGACGGCGCAGTCGTCGCCGGGGCCGACGAGGAGTTGGCCCGCGCCGAGTGCCAAAGCGCCCGAGCGGGCGTAGATGTGGTCATGAAGGTCGGACTCGTTCACACCATGATCGTAGGGTGACCGGGCATGATGCGTGTCGGACTCACGGCTCAGGCGGATTTGGACTTGCAGGTGCTCATGCCAACCAGGCGGTAGGCGGGACAGAAGCCGATGAGGCCGGTGAGCACCAGCACCGCGCCGATGACCGCGGCGATGATGCCTGAGATTGTGCCGTCGGCGACGCCGAACCACATATAACTGGCGACCAAGAGCACAACACCCAGCACGAGTCGCAGTGCACGATCGACACCGTTTTCATTTGCTTTCATGGCAGTCTCCAATATTACAGGCGGGCCGGCTCTGTCGAAGCTCACGCACCCGCGTGCGCGTTTGATTCTTCGATGACCCGGTTCGCGTAGCTGTCCATCGCATCGCGGAGCTGCTCGAAGCTGTCGAGCACATACACGATGTCCTGAAAATGATCGATCTCGAAGGGCGTGTTGATCACGCGTTCGAGGTTGAATGGGCGGCGTTCGATCTGCCCGTTGTCGCGACCGCCGGTGCCCTCGGGGGCGTTGAGGGCGTACTCGCTCTCTGCGTGGGACGAGATGGTGCCCGAGCCGTACACCTTGAGGTTGCCGTTCTCGCTGATAAGCCCGAACTCGACGGTGAACCAGAACAGGCGTGCCAAGGCCTCCTCGTGCTCGGGGCCAGCGAGCAATGCGGCCTTGCCGTAGGTCTGCAGGAAGTCGGCGAAGACCGGGTCGGCGTGGAGCGGGACATGGCCGAAGACATCGTGGAAGATGTCGGGTTCGGGGAGGTAGTCCATCTGTTCTTCGGGCCTGATCACGATGGTCGATGGGAACTCACGCCGGCTCAGACAGCTGAAGAAGGCCTTGGCGGGCAGGTATCCCGGGACGCCGCGTGACTGCCAGCCGGTGAGGGGGCGGAGGTACTCGTTGATGCCGGTGATGGTCTTGCCGGGCTCGTAGGGGTCGGGGACCTCGCCGTAGAGCAGCGGGACACGATCGGGGTTGAGGTTGATGGCCCGGAGCCCTTTGAGATAGGTCTGCGACGCCTGCTTCTCGAGCACATCCCAGCGTTTGTACCACAGGGTCTTCCAGACGCGGTGGTTCTCTTCGGAGTACTTCTCGTACTGCTGGGTGACATAGAACGATTCGGTGTCGATCTGGGTGTGATCGAGCCCGGCGGAATCGTCGGCGGCCTTCTGGGCCCGCGCGAACTCTTCGCCGTCGATGATGTTGTTGTATTTGATGTCTGCTCGCATGGCTGACCTCC
>CAYQRD010000102.1:0-5168 GCA_964419845.1 uncultured Phycisphaeraceae bacterium | reverse complement strand
CCCACTCCGCCTCGGGCGCATCCCACGAATCCACATGAATCACTTTGGGCAGCTGACCAATCAGATCCGCCGCAGCCGGATGATCAAACCGAACCGCCCCGCAGATCAGATGCGTCGCATCGCCCCCGCCCCCATACTCAATGATCTCGTACCGTTCGCACACATGCTCCGTCGGCAGATCAAACAACGGCGTCGTCTTCCCCCGCGCCGCACTCCCCAGGTCATGCCCCTCACCATGCGGCATCAACGAGAACGCACCCGGCCGAAGCTCCACCGCCTCCTCGCCCGGCACCCGCAGCCAGCACGAACCCGCCGTCACGATGTGAAACAACACGCAGTCCGCCATCGCAGGCAGCGCGATCCCCCAGGGCGCCGTCAGCACCGATCGCGTGTACACCACACCTTCCAGACGCAGGAAGTGCAGCGCCTCTCCCAGCGGATCCGCCGAAGCCCACGCCCTCGCTATCCGCGACTCAGCCGTCGTGTCAGTCATCTGTGCCATGTGCAGATCATACCAATCATCGCTTCTCGAAGCAGCAAATTGGACGATCGATCAATTCATAGCGACATCAAATCATTGATAATCCAACGAAATCACGCATGATTGTCTCATCAGCACTGTCGCTGACCCGCAACCAAAGGAGCCAATCATGCCAACCAACCCACAATCCGACCCACGCCCCATCCTCGTTACCGCCGCCTCCGGCAAGACCGGCCGCCGCGTGGCCGCCCTCCTCGAAGCCGACAACCACCCCGTCCGCCGCGCCTCGCGCTCAGCCGCCGTCCCCTTCGACTGGACCGACCACAGCACCTTCGCCCCCAACCTTGCTGGCGTCCGCGCCGCCTACATCGCCTACACCCCCGACCTCAGCGTCCCCCGTGCTCAGGACGACATCCGCGCCTTCGTCAACGCCGCCATCGACACGGGCGTAGAGCGACTCGTCCTTCTCTCAGGTCGCGGCGAGCCCGCTGCCGAGGCGTGCGAGCAGATCATCCGCGAATCCGGTCTCGAATACACCCTCGTCCGCGCCGCCTGGTTCAACCAGAACTTCGACGAGGGCGACTTCCTCCCCATGATCCTCGACGCCGCCATCGCCCTCCCCGCCGGTGATGTCGCCGAACCCTTCATCGACGCCGACGACATCGCCGAGGTCGCCTTTGCCGCCCTCACCCAGCCCGGCCACAACGCCGAGCTCTACGAGATCACCGGCCCCCGCGCCCTCACCTTCCACGAGCTCGCCCGGATCCTCAGCGAGCACACCGGGCGCACCATCAACTACATCCCCATCACCATGGACCAGTTCAAAGCAGGCCTCAGCGATGCCGGTGTCCCCAGCGACCACATCGCCCTCCTCGAGTATGTCATGTCTCACACCCTCGACGGCCGAGGCATCCACCCCCAGGACGGCGTCCAGCGCGCCCTGGGCCGCCCTCCAAAGGACTTCATGGCCTACGCAACCCAAACAGCCGAAACCAGCATCTGGGATCCGTCGGCGTGCATCACCGAGTCGGAGGTGCAGTCATGAACACGCTGATCGAAGTCCTCTCAATCGCCACCGCACTCGGAGCCGCGCTCATGGCCGGCACCTTCTTCACCTTCTCCACCTTCGTCATGCCCGCACTCAACCGCCTCGAAGCACCACGCGCCATCGAAGCCATGCAGCACATCAATGTCACCGTCATGAACCCGCTGACCATGGGCGTCTTCTTCGGCACTGCAATTTCCTCGCTCGCATTGATCGTGGTCGCATGCATCACACCATTGAGCGCAACGGATCGAACGATGCTGCTGACAGCCAGTCTGCTCTATGTGCTCGGCACCTTCGTCCTGACGGCCGCGGGCAATGTGCCGCTCAACGATCATCTTGCCAAGCAGGACCCGCACGACCCCAACGCGGTTCCGACCTGGGCAGCCTACCAGCGTCCATGGACACGCCTCAACCACATCCGCACCACGGCACCGCTTGCGTCGCTGCTGATCCTGCTGATGGCTTGAGCGTGTGAAGCTCAGAGTTCCAGCACAAGCTTCTCGTTCAACCGAGCCCCCGCCCGCCAACGCGTATCAACACGCCCCATCCCACGCCCCGAATCCAGCGCATCAAACATCGGATCATCAATACCGATCACCGCCCCCTCGCGCCACCCCTCCATGCCCGTCCCCTGAGCACCCGGCCGCGCCATCATCACACCAACCACCGAAACCAGCAGCACACACAACCCCGCGCCGCCGATCTTCACCCGATGCACCACCCGCCGACGCCGCACCCGCGACCGCAGCGCCTCGGGCATCGCCCCCGCATCACCAAACTCAACACGCTTCAGCTCATCCATCACGCACCTCACCCATATCGATACCAGCTTCAACCCCCAACGACTCCCGCAGCTTCTCCATCCCCAGCCGCGACCGGCTCGCCACCGTCCCCCGTTTCACACCAAGCGCGGCGCTCACCTGATCCACCGTCAGCCCCCCGATATACCGCAGCAGAATCACTTCCCGCTGCTCATACACCAGCCCCTCGATCGCATCGAGCATCCGGCGTACATCCTCGCGCTCCAGCGTCTCCGATGATTCCATCTCCGACGCCCGCCGCCGCGCCTGCTCCCGCAGCTCCCCGCGCCCGGCGTTGATCGCCTCATTCCGCGTGATCCGGAACAGCAGCGCCGTCCCGTCCTCCACCCGCCGAAGCTGCCCCCGCCGCATCCGCAGCACCTTCACAAACACCCCCTGCACCACATCATCCGCCGCGTACCGATGCCCGCTGGGCAACAGCACCCGCGCATACGCCGTCAACCGGGGCGCGAAAAGAGCCCACAGCGCCTCCGCCGCAGACTCCTCGCCGCGGTGCATCCGCAGCATCAACGACCTGGTGTCGTGTCCTTCCATTCAGTCCGCTACCTCTTGGAGCCGCTCGACGAGAGCCTTCGTGTCCGAGTTCTGCTTCATATACGAATCGTAGATCCGAACCACCGCGACCCCGAGCACGCGAGCGACCGCGCCGTACGCCTGATTCTGCTCAATCCGAGTCTCGATCGCAATCAGCTCATCGCGATCACCCGCGTCCCACGCCGCAAGCACATCGCCGTGATAAACCGACAACCCACCGATCTCGGCAAGAAGCTCCTGGGCGTTCATCCGCGAGATCGCCCGTGTCGGTTCCGAGTCGGCGTCCATCCCGATCGCCGCGAGCATCTCCGCGCCGGCACGATCGCCCCGTGCATTCCGCAGAATGTACTCGCACATGATCCGCCATTCGCCGATGATCGCCTCACGCTCACCAAACCGATTGACACGATCAGCATCACCGATCGCGTGCAGCACAACCTTTGCATCATCGGCATCCAGCGCGTCATCATCAATCAGCTGCCCTGTCAAATCGTTCGCAAGATTCCCGATCGCCATGCCCACCATCGAGCTGATCAGGAGCGGGTCGCCCGAAACATGACCCGCCATCCGATACAGCGATCCAAGCCGTTCCGCAGCACCAGCACCATCGCCCGCCTCAGCACACCGAAGCGCATCCGCACCGACCAGCTTCGCGCCCGTCCGCATCTTTCCAAGGTGAGGCATCAGCGCCGCGAACCCATCCGCATACTTCACCTCCCAGTCAACACCCGCGATCTCCGACGCCTCGATCAGATCATCGATCACCTCCTGAGCCCCGAGCAGCTGCTCGGCCGCCCCCGCTTCAAGCGTCATCGTCTCGCCACGCGTATCGAGCATTTCAGCCAGATCCGGGTTCATCGTCGCCCACGCCCGGTAGTACGACAAAGCCGCGTTCGAGTCTGACGCCCCAACGCCCCCGAACCCAATCCCAGCCGCAAGTCCAACAACCGCCGCCATCATTCCTGTCCGCATCACTGAATCCTCCTACACCGCACCTCGCGATACCGACAAGACACCGCCAAAGCCGCCCCATATCACCACATTTCCAAAATAACACACCCAGCCCAAAAACCCCCAAACGCCTACAATCCCCCTCAAACCAACACACACCGAAACGGACAGCAACCGATACGGAGATCCCAAAGATGACCACCACCGCCGCTTCGCCCATCACCATGACCGCCGAAGGCCTCCAGGTCCCAAACCACCCCATCATCCCCTTCATCATCGGCGACGGCACAGGCCCAGACATCTGGAACGCATCCGTACGCGTATTCGACGCCGCCATCGCCAAGGCCTACGGCGACGAACGCAAAATCCACTGGCACGAAACACTCGCCGGCCAGAAGGCCTTCGACGAAACCGGCGAATGGCTCCCCGAGCAGACCCTCGAAGACTTCCGCACCTACCTCGTCGGCATCAAGGGCCCACTCACCACCCCAGTCGGCGGCGGAATCCGCTCCCTCAATGTCGCCCTCCGCCAGATCCTCGACCTCTACACCTGCCTCCGCCCCGTCCGCTACTTCACCGGCGTCCCCTCCCCCGTCAAAGCACCCGAGCTCACCAACATGACCATCTTCCGCGAAAACTCGGAAGACATCTACGCCGGCATCGAGTTCGAAGAAGGCACAACAGACTGCCGCAAGTTCCGCCACCTCCTGCGTGACACCTTCCCCGACCGCTACAAGAAGATCCGCTTCCCCAAATCCACCGGCTTCGGCATCAAGCCCATCTCCCAGAAGGGCACCGCCCGCCTCGTCAAGGCCGCCATCCAATACGCCATCGACAACGACGAATCATCCGTCACCCTCGTCCACAAGGGCAACATCATGAAGTTCACCGAAGGTGCCTTCATGGAATGGGGCTACGAAGTCGCACGCGAACACTTCGGCGCAACCCCCCTCGACGGCGGCCCCTGGCACCACTTCACCAACCCAAACACCGGCAAGCAGATCATCATCAAGGATGTCATCGCCGACGCCTTCCTCCAGCAGATCCTCACCCGCCCCGCAGAATACTCCGTCGTCGCCACCATGAACCTCAACGGCGACTACATCTCAGACGCACTCGCCGCATGCGTCGGCGGCATCGGAATCGCACCCGGAGCCAACATCAACTACGACTCCGGCCACGCCATCTTCGAAGCAACCCACGGCACAGCCCCCAAATACGCCGACCAGGACAAGGTCAACCCCGGCTCCGTCATCCTCTCCGGCGAGATGATGCTCCGCTTCATGGGCTGGACCGAAGCCGCCGACCTCATCATCAAGGGCATGAACGGCGC
>CAYQRD010000101.1:0-5203 GCA_964419845.1 uncultured Phycisphaeraceae bacterium | reverse complement strand
GCGTCGCAGATGACCGCATGTTCCGGGGTCGGTGAATCAGGCAGGCAAGGACGACGATGGTTGATTGGGATCACGACTCAGCACACGGCTCTCCTTTGACTCAGCATGCTTCTCGGCGGCAGTCTCAATGAAAATGCTGCCTTTGGTATGAAAGCGGCAAAACAATGCAGGGCTCGGCATCTGTGCCGAGCCCTGCGCATGCTGTTGTGCATCGAAAAGCAACGAGAATGGGCGTAATTGGACTCGAACCAACGACTTCTGCCATGTGACGGCAGCGCTCTAGCCAACTGAGCTATACGCCCGCTGACCAATCATATGCCTGATGTCAGATCGACTCAAGACGCCGGGGAGGGTCAGGGGTTGTTTTTGAGCCCCGCCCGGACCCGCTTCCCCGAAGTGTGGATCAGGGATACGGTGGAATCCTCGCCATTGATGCTGACCACGGTCCATCCGCTCGGGAGGGTATCCCCGACGCGTCTTGGCTTGCCGTCGATAATGGCGAGCGGATTGCGGGCGCTGGGGAGAATCGAGGTTACGCTCACGGGCGGGAGTCCACGGGACTGGTCCGGCTCGGGCTGTGTGCTTTGCCCCTTCACCCGGGGCACAGGGTTGCTGATCACCTCGATCGATTCAAAGTAGAATGGCGACTGCACGGGTTCAATCCGCTCGGGCAACCGGCTCTCCACGGGCGGCTGGAACTCGGGGAAATCGAACTCCGCCTCGGCTGGGACCGGCTTCTCGGCAAAGGCGTTGGCTGGCCCCGATCCGATCAGGCGCGTGCCGAACACAAACCCGGCGGGCACGATCAGCGCGCAGAGTGTCAGGACGCCGCTGTTGCTTCTGGTATTCACGGCTTCGCCTCCTGGGTGTCGGATTGGTCGCTGTCGGTCGTCCCGGTGTCCAGGTCGGAGCGGAGCTGCTGGGGGTACTCCACAAGCTCGAGCAGGTTGATGTACATGATCGCACGCACGGACTGCTCCGAGGTCGGCATCAGCCGGAAGGATTCGATCTGTGCCAGTCGTGGGCCGTGCTGCATCTCATGGATGAAGTCCAAAACACCGCTGTAGGTGCCGTTGCATTCCAAACGGAACTGCTTTTTCTCCACGGCGGCTTTCTCGTCTGCCGGACCGGTCTGAACATCGTCGAGGATTGATTGCAACGGCTCAACACGCGTGACTGTGAGGCCGTTCTCAATCGCTGTCCGCTGCAGGAGTTGGTGTGACTGCTCAGCGTCGTTCAGGGCCAGGTCATCGAGCATCGCGTCCCGAGCGGCCCGCATATCGATGATCGCACGGCTCACGAGGTCGGCATGCTGTTCGATATTCCGTTCTCCAAGGGCGATCGATTCTGACTGGATCTGAAACTGCGATTCGAGCTCAGAGGCAGCGAGCGACTTGGGACGGACAAGGAAGAAGCTCATCGAGCCGGTGATGAGGCCGAGTACGAGCAACTTCCCCACAAAGGTACGCTGGATATCTGCGTTCATGGTGTGCTCCAATCAATATCTGCGCTGTCAACATTCGCGAAGCTCTCGTAGGGAGACGGCGCGGTCTCTATCAGAACACGCATTGTGAACTGAAGCCCCCAGCCCTCCCCGGAGTTCTCCGAAGCCACACCCAGAAGTTCAATTCGAGATGTCGCCCCGAGCTTGATCGAGTTGACACTATCAATCTGCGAGAGCTTTTCAACAAACCGATCGAGGACCCGGCCTGCTGTTACTTCGCCCTGGCTCAGTGCGTACCCATTGATCAGGAGGAACGGGAGCGCATCGCCCTGTTCGCCACGAACTTCCTGGATGCGTACTCCTTCAGCGGCGAGTTCGCCGATCTCAGCAAGTGGGACCTCCCACATCGGGGCCGCTTTGGAGTTGGATGTCACTAGCCCGGCGATATCCCCGAGCATGTTTGCGATAAGCTGGGTCTGAGAGCGATCATTTTCGAAAGAGTTCACAAGCCGCAGACGATGTGCATCGAGCTGCATCCGTTCCTCGACCTGCTGCTGCTGGAGCGTTGCGACGGTGTACTGGCCGCCCATAGCCAACATCGCGACAGCGGTGCCCGCGACCAATGCTCTGCTGAGGTGTTTGCGGAGCCGATCCTCCTCGGCGATCCCGGGCAGCAGGCCTGGCATCGGGGAGGAAGACTGGATCAGATTGAGTTCAGCCGAGCCGTTGCCGCCGTTGACGAGTGGCTCGAAAAACTCTGCGCCCGTCACGGGGTGGACATGCAACTCAAGGTGCTCGCCCACCGCTTTGGAGATACAGGGTATCACCGATCCGGGCCCGCTCACGACCAGATTCTTCAACTCAGGGCCCTTGCTGATTCCGAAACGGATTGTCTGTTTGATATCGATACCGATTCGCTGGAGGACGGGTGCCATGCATGGGAGGACTCTGGAGCGAAGCTCCACCCCTTGGTATTCCTTTGGATCGAACGGAATTCCAAATCGGAACAGACAACTTGTCGCGATCGAATGTGCATCCTGGCTGTGCGTTGATTCATCGTCAGGAGCGGTTGTTGCTTCAGGAACAGGATTGTTGGCAAAGACCTGCTCGTAGGACTCCGCGAGTTTCCGGTATCCGATGTCGGCGGGTCTGATCAGGTTCAGAATCCCACCCTCGCTGTGTGCGATGATGCTGATATCCGAGTCGAAGTAGAAAAGCACACTGGACGCGTCGAGATCGATCGCCTCGCTTGCCGCCGTGACGATGGAAGCGATCGCGGAGGGAATCATGTTCGAGATGCGGACGCCACATCGGTTCAGCCATGCGTAGAGCGATCTGAGCGTTTCCTCACGGTCAGAGAAGGCCAGCATGGTGCAGGGCTGATTCGCATTCGTATCCGCTCCGAGCGAGCAGACACTGACGGGATCGGTCAGGCCGATACCCTCGCGGATCTTGGATCTCGCTGCGTCACGGGCATAGGCACCGCCCTGATCGAATGTGTAAATCTGCTTTGTCAGCGTGGGCGAGTGATAGAGCAGCGTCGCGCTGATGTTCCGCTTTGCAGAAAATCTCGACAGGAGCTGACGGAGGACGAGGTCCAGTCGCATCAGCCCACCGGCCCAGTACTCGTTCCAATGAGTTGATTCAAGATTGATCGACTCGGACTGGTGAACCCGACCGCGTTTGGCGTAAATAACGCTCAGTCTGTTCGGCGAGAGCGTGATGTAGAAACCGTTCGTAGCTTGCATAAGCCCCCCGTATAACTGCTGATTCCTGCTCTGGAATCAGCATATTTACCCAGCAACTTCGGTTTTATGCATAAACTGGACGTTTCGAGCATCGCTCATTCGGCCGTAAACTCGATACGGCGGACGGCGTCTCCGCTGATGCCCTCAACAATCGCTGAGGAGCCGAATTCTGGGACCTGCAGGTAGTGGATGGTCTGCCCCTCGATCACCGTGGAGCTATCCGCGGCCGGCATATCGGCTCCAGACATCACCGCGTTGAGGACCACAAAGGCCCCACTCTCGGCGGCATAGAACGCCCGAGTTGTTTCCACGCGGAGCGTGGCAAGATCGGCTTCGTCGCGGACCGGGCGGATCGACCCAGCGACAACCAGCGCGAGGATCGCCATAACGACGACGATCACCACTAGAACTGAACCCTTGCGATCTCGACGATCGCCGTTGATACGCGAGCTTTGCGTGTTCATGTGCCCTCCTGCCCGATCCAGACCCGTGGAAAGATCAGGATGCTCATCCGTAGATCGCCCGATGTCAATGTGACCGCGACTCGATGCGTGAGCTCCGGTGTGGCGAGCGTGCTTGTGACACCATTGCTCGCGAGATACTCGATGTTCATCGTGTCGATATCCGGGCAGAGCAGCGCGTTGCTCTGGCCCGGCACCAGCATCTCGATCCTGCCCGAGTCGAGCAGAAACCCGGTCCCATCGCTGAATGTAATGGACGAAGCGGTGGCTGATGAAATCCCAACACCCGATCCGCCCGAGCCGATCGGGGCTTGCCGGAGCATCCGAGCCATCCGATCGAGCGCGAAGGCCATCTGCTCGGTCTGCGTGCGTATCTGGCGCGTTGTCGTGTAATGCTCGGATGCCGATGAGATCACGGGTGTGATCACCGCGGCGATGATGCTCATGACAATCACTGCCGCGATCATCTCAAGCATTGTGAATGCCCGGCGGGATGTGCCGTGATTCATGCTCATCGTTCGCTCACCATGATGCTGACGGGGAGCTCGTATGATGCAGAACTGGCTGATGCGTACCCGACACGGCCCGCCGCTGCGGTATCCATCAGATTGAGCGTGGGCGGGACCGCGATCGCGAGAATGACCACCGCGATGACGACTTCGATCAGCGAGAACGCGTGACGCGAGCAGAATTTGGTGGTGGAGTATCTCATCACGGCTACTCCACAAACCCTGAGTGTGCGTGCACAACTACGGTCGCTCCAGAAGAGAGCGTGATGATCGCAGGATCATCGCTGATCGAGGCGAAATCGCCGTCTGTGTTTCGGGTGTGCGGGGTCGATTCAAAATCAAACCAGATGATTCCTGTGCCGGAATCCCCGTCGCCGTTGATCAACGAAGCGATGGAGACATCCGAGTAGGTCTCACGCACACGAAGTATACGATCGGCCCCCGTGAGCGGGTCAGCCAGATTGGTGATGCCCGCCGACGGATCGACCTCCACCAGAGTAAGAGTCGAATCGGCGAGGTCTACACGCAACCCAACCGGAGATCCCGATGCCATCGCGCGTGCCTTGGTGACCTCGAGGAGCCGCGCCACATCGTCGTGGGCGGCTCCGGCCCGCATGACACGGACATTGTCCACCGCGGGGATCACCGTGACAGCGACGATGCTCATAATCACCACAACCATCATCAGCTCGATGAGCGTGAACGCTGCCTGTGCAGATCGTGATGACGGCCGGGTCCGGTTCATGGTCAGAGATCGTTTGCGCTCAGCGTCCCACCACTGCCGTCAGGCGCGGTTGTTGGTGCGGTGGTGTTGGCATAGAAGACAGCGATCGGTGGGTTCGCGCTGTTGTCGACATAGTATCAGCCGACCGTCGCGGTGTTGGATACGCCACGCGCCTGCGCCTGCGAGAGACCGACCGACTGGATCCCCGCGACGCTTGTGAACGGGTTGACCGGAACATCGAACTTGAGCACGGTGCCGTCCTCGAGTTGGGCGAGGCTCGGGTAGGGATCTTCGCCCAGGATGACCGCGCTGGTTCG
>CAYQRD010000100.1:0-5313 GCA_964419845.1 uncultured Phycisphaeraceae bacterium | reverse complement strand
GGCTGTTTCAAGTAGAATGATCAGCCGCCCGTGAGCTCGTCGTAGGCGCCTCCGATGACTCGGGGCTTGATCTGCTCGAAGCCGAGGCCGTCCATGAACGCCCAGCTCATGTTGACGATCTCCTCGCGGGCGCTGCCCTTGTCGATCTCCGCCTGCACCGACTCGATGAGCTGCTCGAAGTAGCGGATCTGGGCGTCGATGATCTCGGGGCCGGCGATTGGTCCGTGCCCGGGGATGACCGTGGTTGTTTCGTTGCACAGCTTCCGCGTCTCACGGAGCGATTCGATCCAGCCGCGCGGCGTTGCGTTGGCGCTGGAGTCGAAGAAGGGGTTGAGCCCGTTGAACACCAGATCGCCGGTGTGCACGATGTTCTGATCGGGGAGATGGATGACGAGGTCGTTATCCGTGTGACCGGCCCCGAAGTGATGGGTCTTGATCATGATCTCGCCGACGCTCAGGGTGTTGCCCGAGCCGTTGATCGCGATCTTGGGCACCGCGGTCTTTTCCGTCCATGTGGCGCTGGCTTCGGCGGCGGCCTTGGCGAATGGCATCAGCGCTTCGGGCGCGTTGTTCCGCGCGAGTTCCGAGGGCCCGGCCTTGGCACCCTGCACATAGCGATCGAGCTGGTCCTTGATCCGGGGAAGCGCGTTGGAATGGGCGTAGGACGCGCTCGCGATGGGCACAATGACCGCGTTGCCGCCCGTGTGGTCCCCGTGGTGGTGGGTGTTGATGAGTGTCAGATCGATCCGGTCCTGGGTCATGTCCGCCTTGATCTGATCGGCGGCGTCCTTGAGCATGGCACCCGCGAGGTACGGGTACTTGGTATCGACGAGCAGGGCCTTGCCATCGGCAACGACCAGCATGGTGTTGCCGCCCGTTGAAAGATCCGCAAGGGCCAGGATCCCGGGCTGAAGCACGCGCCAGCCCATGAGACCCAGAACAGGCGGGGGTGCTTCGCCCGCGGGCTGCAGAACCCGAGCCATGGCGGCGGCGGGCATCGATGCCAGCGCGGCAAGCGAGATCCCTCCGAGTGTGCTCGTGGCAAGGAACTGTCGTCGGCTGGTCGTTGAGGTCAAAGGCATGTACTGGCTCCAGTTGGGTCAATCCCCGTCAATGGAAAGGGTACACCGCATCGGTCGGCAAGCCCAGCAAAGCGCTATGATCCCTTGGTGGGCGACCGCCCGAATCTGGTGGAATCAAAAAACCGGCTTGGATGCCGGGAAACAGGGATACGAAGCGAATGAAAGCCAACGAACTCCGGCCCGGTATGGGCATCAGCATGAACGGCAAGCTCTATGTCGTCACCAAAACCGGCCATGTCAAGCCCGGTAAAGGCCCCGCGTACATCCAGGCCAAGATGCGTGCCGTGGACGGTTCGGGCATGACCGAGAAGCGATTCAACGGTGCCGATGTCGTCGAAGGCGCGACGCTCGATCGACGCGAGATGGAGTTCCTCTACGACAACGGCGCGGGCGGCGGCACCTTCATGGATACCACCGACTTCGATCAGGTCGAACTGATGAAAGATCTGCTCGATGATTCGCTGCTCTACCTCGCACCCAACTCCACATGCACTGTGCTGTTCCACGGCGACAAGCCCGTTGCGATCGAGCTGCCCTCGGCGGTCGTCGTGACGGTCAGCGACACCGCGCCGGGCATCAAGGGCGCGACCGCGACCAACCAGCTCAAGGAAGCCGAGTGCGACACCGGACTCAAAACCCGTGTTCCTCCGTTCATCGGCATCGGCGAGAAGATCAAGGTCTCCACCGAAGACGGCTCGTACATGTCGCGCGTCAACGAATAAGCATCACCGAGATACACACATGCACGACGCATCGCCCAATCTGATTCTGATCGGGCTGCGTGCATCGGGCAAGAGCACGCTCGGGAAGCTGCTGGGCCAGCATCTCGGGCGTGATTTCATTGATCTTGACGCTGTCGTTGCCCAGCAGATGAGCGCCTCGGGGCCAGGCGAGATCATCGAGCGCGAGGGGATCGAGGCGTTCAGACGCGCGGAGACGGAGGCACTGCGGTCGGTGCTCGAATCACTCAACCAGATCATCGCGCTCGGCGGCGGGACCCCCACGGCCCCGGGTGCCGCTGAGCTGCTGCGCGAGTCCGACGCAAGGGTGATCTACCTGCGCGGTACCCCCGAGACGCTGCGCGATCGCTTGGCACAGTGCGACAACACCGATCGCCCGGCGCTCGTCGGCAGCGATGTGCTCAGCGAGGTGCAGACGCTCTTCGAGCAGCGCGACGGGCTCTACCGGGAGCTTGCCGAGAGCGTGGTGCATATCGACGGCGTGCGCGAAGCATCCGTGCTGCAGGCGCTCATTGCGCTGGCGCGGGCGGGTGGGTGATCAGCGGTTGCTGAGCTCGTCGTCGAGCATCTCGCCGATGGGTCGCCAGGTAAAGGACTTGAGCAGGTCATCGAAGCGGGCATCGCACTTGTCGAGGTTGTTGTAGTGGCGGAAGCGGTGCGAGCGCTTGAGCCCGTCAACCCGCGGCTGCCCCGGATCGACCTCCCACGGGTGGATGTAGAACACATAGGGATTGCCGCTGCTGAGGATTTTCTTCACGCCCCGCTTGAAGACGGGGTAGGGGAAGAGGCGGAAGTAGCCGCCGCCGGCCCACGGGATGCCCTTCTTGCCGAGCTTGAGCACCGACACGCAGACCTCGTGAAAACCCGGACGGATTTCGACGATTGGCTGGCCCGAGTCCATACCCGCGAGCTTGCCGTAGCGGTCGTGGGCGACGGTGGGGAAGGCGGAGCTGTCGTAGGTGAGCCCGAGCTGCTGGAGGATGTCGATGGACCAGTCGGTGATGGAGAAGGACGGGGCCCGGTAGCCGCGGATCTTGGCGCCGGTGAGGTCCTCGACGATGCCGATGCCGCGTTTCATGTCCTCGCGGAACTCGTCATGGCTGAGGTTGTAGATCAGGTCGTGCCCGTAGCCGTGCGACGCGATCTCATGCCCTGCGTCGCTGATTCGCTTGATCAGTTGCGGGCACTTCTCGGCGACCCATCCGAGGATGAAGCAGGTGCACTTGACGCCGTGGTTGTCCATGAGCTCGAGCATGCGATCGGTATTGCGTTCGACGCGCAGGTCTTGCTCGTCCCATGTATCGCGCGCGATGACACCCTTGAGGTTCTCGACCTGGAACCAGTCCTCGACATCGATCGACATCGCCGCGCGGGTTGTTTGGTACTGCTTGCCCATCAGATCATCTTGTGCCCGCGTTTGCGGAACTGCTTCACATCCTTGGGTTGCGGGAAACTGAAGTACTGCTTGTTGCTCATGTCCAATGGCTCGGCGACGGCCTCGCCACGCTTCATCCGCAGCAGCACATCCATCATCAGGCGTGCACCGTCCTGCTTGGTGCCGGTGATCACCCGATCGAGCGAGTCCTTTTCGTGCAATGGCCACTCGAGCGTGCCCAGGATCCCGCCGGCGTCGAGCTTCTCGACCATCTCGTGTACGGTGACGCACGCGGTTTGTTCGCCCTTGAGCAGTTGCCAGAAGTTGGGCATCATGCCGCGGTAGATGGGCAGGCGGCCCGAGTGGATGTTGATGCACCCGATCGCGGGGGTGTCGATGATGGATTTCTTGAAGATCTCGGGTGCCGCGACCGACGCGATGACATCGGGGTTGATCTGTTTCACCCGCTCAATGTACTCCGGATCATTGACCGAGCCACACTGGACGATCGGGTGCCCCTTGGACTGAGCGAGCTTGGCGATGGAGTCGCCGCGGAGCTTGACCCTGAAGTAGCGGGCGAGGAGGCGGCAGAAATCGACCGGGCCATAGAAGCGGAGGATGCGCTTGGCGGTTTTCCACTTGGGCTCGTGGAACGCTTCTTGGACGGATACGCCGACGATCTCGATCTGATCGGTGGGGTATTCCTCGAAGAAGACCTCGAAGAATCGGATGACATAGAGCGGGTCGTCTTCTGTCACAAAGAGCAGCCGCAGCGGGCGGTCGTTGATGGCGCTCATGCCGACTCCTTCGCTCGTTCGCTGGGCTCCTTGTGCTCGTGGTGGGTCACCACCGCGGCACCGCCGGCGAGCCACGCGGCGAGCTTGTTGCGTCGATCGCGTGTTTCCTCGGCGCTGAACTGCGGATCGGCAAGCTTGAGCACCTCGGCGTATTTGGCAGCGCACACCTGGCGGGTGTAGCCCTCCTCGAAGACGCGGCGTGCACTGGCACCCATCTCGGCGGTCATTGCCTTGTCGTGAATCAGCGTGCGAAGTTTGTCCGCGAGCCCCTCCGCGTCGCCCAGCGCCGACCAGATCCCGCAGGTGGTGCCCTCGACGATCTCACGTAGCTCGGACCAGTCCTCGCTGAGCGCGACGATGGCCTTGCCTACCGCCAGCGAGGTGTAGAGCTTGCTGGGGAAGCTGATGCCCTCGATCCCTTTGGCGATCGTCACGAGCGAGGCGTCGCACGCGTTGAGTGAGTCGTTGAGTTTTTCGAAGGGCTGATAGGGGAGCAGCACGACATTGCTGAGTCCGTGTTCCCTGATGTGCTCCTCGATGAGTGCTTTTTTGCCGCCGCCGCCCACGAGCACGAGCTTGAACGGCTCGTTCTCAAGCAGCTTAGCGGCGCCCAGCACGGTATCGAAGTCGTAGTAGAGCCCCATGTTGCCCGAGTAGAGCAGGATGAAATCGTCGACGAAGCCCTGCTCGATCGCGATCTCGGATTCGTCTTTGGGCTTGGGGAAGAGGTCTTCGCCGTCGGCCCAGTTGGGGATGACATGAATACGGTCTGAGGCGATCGGGTAGGTCTCCGCGACGAGTTTCTTCGCGGCGCTGCACAGCACGATCGCCTCGTTTGTTCGCTTGTACTTGCGGCGGTTGAGGGCCATCCAGACACGCTCAATCATCGAACCCTTCCTGAAGGTGCCGACCCAGACACCGAGCTGGGGGTGTGCGTCGTGCAGCAGCGTGACATAGTGATGGCGACGGAAGAGTGATACAAACCAGCCGATCGCGCCGAGGAATGGCGGGTTGGTGGTATAGAGGTAGACCGTGTCGTGGCGGGACTTGAAGAGCACATTGAGGATCATCGGGATGACAAAGGTCAGGTAGTTGAACGCGCGTCCGAAGAGGTTGTTCTTGTCGAAGCGGGCGACCTTGAGCCGCCGGACCTTGACGCCATCGACGGTCTCCTTGAGCGGGCAGTCCTGCCATGTGTCGGGCGGGCCGTAGCTCGGTCGTCCAGTCAGCACCTCGACCTCGAATCCCAGCTGTGCCAGCTCCACGGCGAGCTCATGCAGCAGGTGCCCGGTCGAGGCGACATCGGGCACATAGTACTG
>CAYQRD010000099.1:0-5356 GCA_964419845.1 uncultured Phycisphaeraceae bacterium | reverse complement strand
CACCGGGAGTCGGTAGGATCGCGCCCTCGGCGCTGAGGGTGATCACCGGCGCATCGAACGGGGCGCTCTCGTTGATCCCTTCGGCGATGTAGCCATCGGGGTCACCCTCGTAGCCGAGGCGCTGGAGCGCCTGGTCCTGCGAGCGGCGCAGGATCTCGAAGTGGCGGAGGCGTTCGTCGACCTTGTCGACATGGCCATACAACATCGTGCAGTTGGAGTTGAGGCCCAGTTCGTGGGCGACGAGGTGCACATCGAGCCATTCGTGGGCACCGATTTTGGTCTTGAAGGCTTCCTTGTGCACGCGCTCGTCAAAGACCTCGGCGCCGCCGCCGGGCAGCGAGCCCAGACCGGCCTCTTTGAGTTTCTCCAGCACCCAGCGCACGCCGATCTTGGGATCCTCGCGCTTGTAGACCTTGGCGATGCGGGCCAGGTGCACCAGTTCGACGGCCGTGAACGCCTTGAGATGCACCTGCGGCGCGACCTCACGCAGGGCTCTGAGCATGTCGGTGTAGTACTCGAAAGGGAGGTAGGGGTTGAGCCCGCCGACGATGTGCATTTCCGTCGCGCCCGATTCGACGGCCTTGCGTCCCTGCTCGCGGATGTAGTCCAGATCGCGGGTGTACTCGCCGTCCTGGCCCTGCTTGCGGTAGAACTCGCAGAACTTGCACGAGAGTGCGCAGACATTGGAGTAGTTGAGGTGGCGGTTGATGTTGTAGTACGCCACGCCCGGGTGCATGCGGTCGCGGACGATTTTGGCCATATCCAGCACGCCCCAGATGTCGGCGGTGTCGTAGAGCACCGCGCCGTCTTCAAGCGAGAGACGCTGACCAGCCAAGACCTTGGCGCGGATGGGCTCAAGGCGCGGGTCGAAGTTGCCGCTGGTCAGTGGCTGGGGGAGCACGCTGGGGGCATCGATCGTCGTCATGCCCGATTGTAGCGGCGGCGTTTCCAGTTTTCATGATTCTTTGAAAACTGATGCCAGCTTCCCCATCATCTCCCCCACCGCTTTGGCCCGGTGCGACATGCCGTTCTTCTCCTCGGGCGAGAGCTGGGCGCTGGTGCGGTTGAACTCCGGGGCAACGAGGAAGAGCGGGTCGTATCCGAAGCCGTTGTCGCCACGGGGGACCTCGCCGGGCTGGCCGATGCGCCCCTCGAACTCGCCTTTGGTGTGGGCGAGGACTTGGCCGCTGGGGCTGGCGAGGACCATGGTGCAGGTGAATCGGGCCGTGCGCCGCTCGTCGGGGATGCCCTCCAGATCATGCAGGAGGCGCTCATTGTTGCGATCGTCGCGCTGCTGTCGGCTGAGCCCGGCGGCCTCGCTCTGGGTGTCGCCGTCGAAGGCGTAGTGCGAGGATATCACGCCGGGCTTGCCGTCGAGTGCATCGACGATCAGCCCCGAATCGTCGGCCAGGCAGTGCAGACCGGTCGCTTTCGCGTACTGCACGGCTTTGATGGTCGCATTGGCGAGAAAGGTGTCGCCGTCTTCGATGGGCTCGTCGAAGTTGCGATCGAGATCGCTGAGTCCGATAATTTCTACCCCTGTGCCCACGACAAGGGCCTGGAGCTCGCGGATCTTGCCGGGGTTTTGTGAGGCGAAAACGATTCTCGGCATGGCTATTCCTTCGACCGATGAGGGGTGTTCATGCTATGCTATCAACCCTGAGCGAAAGAACTTCCGTGAGGATTGAGCTTTGATGAACCCTGTTCACAGTGCCGCGGGCGTGCCCGCAGATGAAACAGTTACTCGCACCTCGCTCGCTCAGCGTGCGGCTGATGCGCTCGAGGCGATCTGCCCGGAGACCACAACCTCTCTCCGCTCGCTTGTCGGATTCGATGGGTTCGTCGATTCGATCATCCATGTTGTCGATCAGCGTCACTCGATGAAGCAGGACGACTACAAGCGCATCCGGACCATCCCCGAGTTCGCCGCCCGCTGTGGCGCGGCGGCCAATCGCTCGGCGAACATCGAGCTGGTTGTGACGGACACGCGATACGGGGGCAACGGCCCGCTGCTGAGCAGCGCGATGGGATCGCTGGGCTCGCCGGTGACCTACATCGGCGCCGTCTCCACCGAGGATGACTGGACGAAGGTTGATCCGATCTATCAGCCGTTCGTGGACAAGTGCGAGCGTGTGGTCCCGCTGTGCCCGCCCGGGCGGACCGATGCGCTCGAGTTTGAGGACGGCAAGATCATGCTGGGCAAGCCCGAGAGCGTGCAGCTCGTCACCTGGGATCGCATCAAGGAAGTCGTCGGGCTCGACAGACTCATCGAGACAATCGAGGATGTCCGGTTGATCTCGGTCGTGAACTGGACACTCGTCGGCGGCGTCGAGGGCATCTGGGAAGGGCTGTGCAGTGATGTCTTCCCCAGGCTCAGCGGCAAGCACGCGAGGCGCATTTTCATCGACCTGAGCGACCCGGCCAAACGCACCGATGAGGACATCGTGCGTGCGATGGGCAAGCTGAGCGCGATGCAGAAGTTCATGCCCGTGACGCTCGGGCTCAATCTGGCCGAGAGCGGGCGGGTGGCGCGCGTGATCGGCGTCGAGGCCTACGACGACGAGCACAACCGGACACTGACCGAGATGGTGCCCGAGGCCGCGGAGCTGATCCGCGCCAAGCTCGGGCTCGATTGTGTGGTGATCCATCAGCATACCGGTGCAGGCGGATCGAACGCCGCGGGCGAGTCGCACTGGTTCACGGGCCCCTACACCCGCCGTCCACGGATCTCGACAGGCGCGGGCGATCACTTCGGGGGCGGCTTCAGCTTCGCACAGATCGCGGGCCTGGGGCTGGGCGAATCGCTCGCGGCGGCGTGCGGCGTAGCGGGCGCGTATGTGCGTGATGCGGCGAGCCCGAGCCGACAGCGGCTGATCGAGTTTTTGCGGGATCTGCCGGTGCCGGAGATGCACTGACCGATCCACGATGAGCGCTGATCCAATATACTCGACCGGGACCACCGATCGAAAGGATCACGCATGCCGCTCTTGCTCCGGGTTGCTCTGTTCGCCTGCCTTGCCTGCTTCGTTTCGCCGCTCTCTGCGCAAGGTGAGCGGGTCATTGAACAACCGGCGATAACCTCGGTGCTCCGGCTGGACCGGGTTGGTGTCGGACGCCGTTCGACCGTGAACACCGATGCGATCGAGCATCAGGTGGCGATCGGTGCGTTCGTGCCGCCCACAGCGGGCGATGAGGTGACGGCCCCGGACGGCTCGGTGCATCAGTGGGAAGTCATGGCACCCAACGAGAACGGCGGCTACGGGCCGATCGGCGGCGGGTGGGCGTACGCGACGGTGACGGTGGAGCAGGACTCGATCTGGATCCTCAATGGACGCGGGTACCGGCATGTGTATGTCAACGGCGAGCCGCGCGTGGGCGACCTGTACGGGCTAGGCATCGTGAGCCTGCCGGTGATGCTGCATCAGGGCGAGAACACCTTTCTCTTCAAGGCCGGACGCGGCGGGTTCTCGGTGGAGTTCACGCCGCCGCCTGCGGGTGTGTTCCTCGAGACGCGTGACTCAACGCTGCCAGACTATGTGCGTGGCGACACTTCCGAAGTCTTTACCGGCGTGCTCATCAGCAACGCCACCAACCGGTGGCTGTCGGGGCTCACGGTCCGGGCGGGCTTCGGCGAAACGATGACGAGCACACGGGTCCCGACGCTCCCACCACTCGCGACACAGAAGATTCCTGTGCGTCTGCCACCCTGCCCCGCGGGTGATGGCGAATCGGTCCGTGTTCGCTTGGAAATCGTCGGCGACGAAACCATGGTCGGCGAACCGATGGATCTGAATATCTCGGTGCGCGATGCGAACCAGAAGCACTCGCGGACCTTCATCAGCGACATCGACGGCTCGGTGCAGTACTTCGGCGTGACGCCGCCGAGTGATGCGACGGCGGAGACTCCGAGCGAACCGAAGTCGCTGCTGCTGACGCTGCACGGCGCTTCGGTCGAGGGGCGGGGGCAGTCCAACGCGTACGCGCCCAAGGAAAACATGTACATCGTCGCGCCGACCAACCGGCGTCCGTTCGGCTTCGACTGGGAGGACTGGGGGCGGCTTGACGCGATCGAGGTGCTTGATATCGCATCTGAGTTGTTCAATGCTGATCCGGCGCGGGTGTATCTCTCGGGGCATTCGATGGGTGGGCACGGAACATGGACGATTGGGGCGTATCACGCCGGTCGGTTCGCGGCCATCGCGCCCAGCGCCGGGTGGCGCGACTTCTGGTCGTACGGCGGCGGCGCGGAGTACGACACCAGCACCCCGATGGGACGCCTGCTCGACCGGGCCGCGAACGCGTCGCGGACGATGCTGATGAAGGACAACTACTTTGATCTGGGTGTGTACATCCTGCACGGCGACGCCGACGACAATGTGCCGGTGGAGCAGGCACGCTTCATGCGTGACCAACTGGCATCTACGCACGACAACTTTGGCTACTACGAGCAGCCCGGCGCGGGGCACTGGTGGGGCAACCGATGTGTGGATTGGCCGCCGATGTTCTCGATGTTTGATTATGCGCGCACCAACGATGCTGCACGGCGCGTTGATTTCACCACGGTTGATCCTGCGATTGCATCGAAACGCGCGTGGGTTACCATCAAGCAGCAGCAGATCGCCCGGGAGCCGTCGCGGGTTGCGGCGGAGTACAACGCGAGCGAGCACTCGGTTGCAATTCAAGCCAGCAATGTCGCTTCGCTGTCGCTCGATCTCACTGCGTTCATCTCCGAAGATCAGCCAAAGCCGCCGAGTGTACAGTTCGCTGGCTCCACTGATGTGCTGACCGGCACACACTTTACCTGCGTCGATGAGACGAACTGGGCTTCGAGCGATCCCAGCCCGGCCCACAAGTCACCGGATCGCAACGGTCCATTCAAGGATGCATTCCAGCACAACATGCTCGCCGTCGTGGGCACCTCCGGCACGCCCGAGGAGAACGCGTGGGCCCTCGCAAAGGCACGGTATGACGCGGAAACATTCTGGTACCGCGGCAACGGATCGATCGATATCGTCCGCGACACCGACTTCGATCCCGATGCCGAGCCCGACCGGTCGGTGGTTCTCTACGGCAACGCCTCGTCGAACGCGGCCTGGGAGACGCTGCTCGGGCACGCACCGATCCGGGCCGCTGCCGGCTCGCTCTCGCTGAATGCGATCAAGGCCGATCGCGACGACCTGGCGCTGCTGATGGCGTACCCGCGTCCGAACTCCGACACTGCGATGGTCGCGGTCATCGGCGGCAGCGGCCTCACCGGCATGCGCCTGACCGATCAGTTCCCCTTCGTCACCTCGGGCGTGCACTATCCCGATTGGTTCATCGCCGAGCCCGCGATCTATCTGAATGCAGACGCGGG
>CAYQRD010000098.1:0-5443 GCA_964419845.1 uncultured Phycisphaeraceae bacterium | reverse complement strand
CTCCGCGAGTTCCTGCTCGCTCAGGGGCTCGGTATACAGAAACTCGTAATACGCCCACACGCCCAGCCCCGCAAGCAGCAGCACGAGCAGCAGGGCGATGATCCCGATGATGGTCATGATCTTCTTCATGCTTGCATCATACGGAACAAGCCCCGGCGGATTGCCGGGGCTTGTCAGAAGCGATCCCGCTGCGATTCGAACGCAGAACCTTTGGCTTCGGAGGCCAACGCTCTATCCAATTGAGCTACGGGACCAGCAGGTTGTCGCCGCCCGATGCGAGCATCGGAGGCAGCACTGATCCTACGATCGCGCTGATCAAATGGCAACGATCCACCCCCAACCTGTTGGCAACCTGTCCCCCACCCCGCTCTGGGCAGTCCTTACCCTGACTTTCCTGGGCTCGCTGGGCACCGGGGCGATCACCAACGGGTTCTCGTTCATCGCGACCGAGGGCCTGGGATACACCCGGACGATGAACCTGCTCATGGCCCTGGTGCTGGGCGTGTCGTACATCGCCGGGGCGTTGGCGTCCGGCCCGATTGTTTCGCACCTCACCAAACGCAGCACACGACTCACGCCGCGTGGGCTGCTGGTGTTTGTCCTTGTCGTCATCGGGCTCGCGTGCCAGCTCCCGCTGCTGGCCCAGCGCCTCGCCCCGGATCTGCTCGAAGCGGCGCTGTGGGCATTGATCATGATCTTCAGCCCCATGACCGGCATCCTCTGGCCCATCGTCGAGGGCTACCTCTCGGGCGGCCGGCGCGAGAAGGCGCTGCGTTCGGCGCTGGGCCGGTTCAACATCGTCTGGGCCGGGGCGCTGGTCATCTGCTTCTGGGGGATGGCCCCGCTGCTCGCCACACGCCCGTTCCTGATCCTCTCGCTGCTGGGCGGGTTCCAGCTGCTGATGCTGCTGGTGCTGCCCTGGTTCAGACCATATCCGCCGCGCCATCTCGATCTGGATCATGCCCCGCCGCCGGCGGTCTATCGGCCGCTGCTGACCATCTTCCGTGTGCTGCTGATCGCATCGTACATCGTGCTCTCGGCGCTCTCCCCGCTGCTTCCCATCGTGGAGAACAGGCTCGGGGTGCCCGTTCACTGGATGACACCTCTGGCCAGCGTCTGGCTCACCTCACGCGTATTTATGTTCCTGCTCTTCGAGCGCTGGCATGGCTGGCACGGCCGCTGGTGGACCCCGTGGACGGGCATGGCCTGCATGCTCGTCGGGTTCGCGATGTGCATGGGCTCGCCCATGCTCGCCGACGCCGGCGGGCTGCCCATGCTCATCATCGGGCTGGCGATCACCGGCATGGGCATCGCCATCACCTATTACGGTGCGCTCTACTACGCCATGGCGGTGGGCAACGCGGAAGTCGACGCCGGCGGCAAGCACGAGGCGATGATCGGCATGGGCTACACGCTGGGCCCCCTGTGCGGACTCGGGGGCGTCGGGCTCAGCGGCGGCAGCGACGATGCGTTCCGATTCTGGGTGATCATCCTGATCAGCACCGCCGTCGTGCTGTCCACGCTCATCGGCTGGCGACTGCTCGGGCGCGGCAAGCGCCGGGCCCAGATCCCGTTCGATGCACCACCCCCCCTGTAATTCGCGAACCCTTCACTGGGTTCGGTTTGTGCGGGCTGTGGACACCTGTTGGGGAACAGTTCTGGAAACTTTTTATCGGCTCGGGCGTACAACCACTATCGGGTACTGTGCGGGCTGTCCGCACTAGGACGCCCGATACCAACGGGAATGCCCCGGGATGCCCGGGTGTTGACCGTTGCGATGATTCCGAACCGATACAGCGGTATCGGGACCGATCCCACTCACTTTTTCCTCGAAGCCCTTACCGGAGCTTCGAATGCCAATCTGAACGGAGTCCACATGCTCGATCTGCTTTCACGACGCTTCACACGCACAACCTCGCTGGGCCTGCTGACGGCCCTGAGTCTGTGCGCGGGCTCCGCACACTCCGCGTCCGATGTCTTCACACAGGAGCCGGGTGCCGTGGCCGTCGCGGACTCGACCCACGCGACCCCCGGATCGATCTGGAACGCCGCTGTTGAGGGCGACTCGGCCAGACTCTCCACCCTGCTGCGCCCCGAGCAGTGGACAGGCATCGACGACGGGTTCGCCCGCTCGATCGAACTGCTCCAGACAAACATCGAGAAGCGTGAGACCACACGCTCAGAACAGATCGTTGAAGCCCAGAACGAACTCAGCGAGAACCTGGCGAAGTACAACGAGACCCAATCGGGTGTCGAGCTCTCCAAGGCCCTGAGCAAGGTCGTGGAACTCCAGCTGCTCTACGACGATGAAGATCGCTTTTTCGAAGACGCCAGCGTGGCGCAGACCATCGCCAAGGCCGACGAGGTCGCGGCCCAGGCCGAGGCGCAGGACGACTGGATGATCGCATCGGAGCTCTACTACCGGCTCAACGCGATCTTCGACGCCAGCGGCATCTACAAGCACCATGTCGATCGACTCTCAAGCCGGCTGGCGATGATCCGCATGTACTCGCCCGAGCGTCTCTGGGAGATCCGCAACGAGCGCCGCCTCGAAGAGGGCCTCGATGCCCTTCCCCCGTACAACGCCTACGGCGATGACTTCCACGAGAAGCTCATGGGGATCAACTCGATCACGGTCCGCACCGCGATCCAGCGTGCCGCCGACCAGCATGTCGGGCGACAGACCCGCAAGCACCCCGAAGGCGTGACCATGAACGACCTGATCATCTCGGGCCTCGACGCGGTGAAGACCATGGCCACCACCACCGATCTGGCGGTGGTCTTCGAGGGCCTCAAGGACGACTCCAAGCGTCAGGACCTGCTTCGGGTCATCGAGGAGCAGAAGCTCCGCATCGCCAGCAAGACCTCGCCCGCCAGCGGCTACGACCTGCGTCGCGCGCTCGATGCGGTCCTCACAGCGGGCACCCAGGAGGTCGGCATCATGGAGAACGCCCTGCTCCACGAGTTCGGCAACGGTGCCATGTCCGCGCTCGACGACTACACCGCCATCATCTGGCCCGACGAGCTCGCACGCTTCCGGCGCAGCACACAAGGCGAGTTCATCGGCATCGGTGTCCAGATCCAGCTCGACGAGCTCCAGAATATCAAGATCGTCACGCCGCTCGAGGGCACACCAGCCCAGCGCGCCGGCATCCGCAGCGATGACATCATCAAGAAGATCGACGGCACCACCGCCGTCGGGCTCGGGCTCGACCAGGCCGTCGAGATCATCACCGGCCCATCGAACACCAAGGTGACGATCACAGTCGAACGCATGGGCGATGACGGCGAGCCGATGGAGAAGGACTTCACCATCGTGCGCCAGAAGATCGACCTCCCCACCGTCAAGGGCTGGTCCAAGACCGGACCCGGCGATACAGACTGGGACTACTTCATCGATCGACAGGACGGGATCGGATACCTGCGACTGACCGGGTTCACCGATGATTCAACCCAGGAGTTCGATCGCGCTGTCTCGACCATGAAGCAGGATGGGCTCAACGCGCTGATCCTCGATCTCCGCTACAACCCGGGCGGGCTGCTGGACCAGGCAGTCCAGCTCGCGTCGCGCTTCGTCTCGCGGGGCATGATCGTCAAGACCGTTGACGCGTCGGGCATCACCGACTCGCTCAACGAAGCGGTGCGTGTGCCCGAGCGGGTCTCGGTGTCCGACATCCCGGTGATCGTGCTCGTCAACGAGGGCAGCGCCTCGGCCTCGGAGATCCTCAGCGGGGCGATCCAGGCGGGTGCCAAGCAGGGCAAGCTTGACGCGCTGGTGCTGGGCAACCGCAGCTTCGGCAAGGGCTCGGTCCAGAATGTCTACCTGCTCCCGGGCGCCACCGCAGCCATGAAGGTGACCACCAACTACTACCACATCGACGCGCCCCGCATGATCCACAAGGTGCCCGGTGCGACAGAATGGGGCATCGAGCCCGACCTTCAGGTGGACATGCTGCCCAGTCAGCAGCAGGATGCCCTGCTGCTGCGCCGCGATGCCGATGTGCTCCCGCTCGATGAGAACGGCAACATCATTGAGGATGCCGAGCGTCCCGACCCCAACACGCTGCTGACCGAGGGCACCGACCTGCAGGTCGAGACCGCCCTGATCCTGCTCAAGTCGCAGACCCGAGCCGGGAATCAGAAGGCCGCCATGAAAGACTGACTCCCCGACCAGGCCCCTCAACTTCGCACTCCCAGCACGCCCATCCGGGCGTGTTTTTTCATCGTTCAGGGCCTGTTCAGACCCCCGAAACTTGAACGAACATCGTGAAGCAAGGGGGCTGAGCCCCTATACTCACGCGTGCCAGAATCGGGTCTCTCCCGTCTGGTGTCGTTGTGCTCGGCCATCACCGCTGGGCATCGACATGAGCCCACGACCCGACGCCGTTGACATCTTCAGGAACCGCACAATGACGCAGGCCACTGTCCAAAGCGAGCAGACCATGACCACAGCGAAAGCAGATTCGCCAACCGCCGGCCCCAACGCGGGCATGGCACCGACCGCCAGCAACGCCAGCGAGCTCCCCAAAGAGACGCTGCTCAAGTGGCTCTACGACATGCAGCTCATCCGTGAGTTCGAGAACAGAACCATGCAGGCCTACCAGCAAGCCAAGATCGGTGGGTTCTGTCACATCTACACCGGGCAGGAAGCGTGCGCCGTCGGCACCATCGGCTGCGTGAATCACGACGACCCCGTCATCACCGCCTACCGCGACCACGGGCACGCGCTCGCACGCGGCATGACCCCCGAGGCATGCATGGCCGAGATGTTCGGCAAGGTCACCGGCTGCGCCAAGGGCAAGGGCGGATCGATGCACATGTTCGATCGCAAGAACTGGCTCTTCGGCGGGCACGGCATCGTCAGTGCTCAAACTCCTATGGGTGCCGGCTTCGCCTTCGCCACCAAGTACGAGCACGAGGTGCTCGGCAAGTCGCTTGAGGGAGGCGAGGCCAAGAAGAAGGTCACCCTCTGCTACATGGGCGACGGCGCACTCGATCAGGGCGCGTTCCACGAGGCCCAGAACATCGCCGCCCTCTGGGGACTGCCCGTCATCTACATCCTGGAGAACAACGGCTACTCGATGGGCACCGCCATCCATCGCCACACCGCCAACGCCGAGAACCTGACCGACCGTGCCAAGGGCTACGGCATGCTCACCAAGAAGATCGACGGGCTCGACATCATGAACATCTACAACGAGTTCAAGCCCATCGTCGACCAGTGCCGCGAAGAATCACGCCCCGCCTTCATCGACCTCAAGACCTACCGCTACCAGGGCCACTCGATGTCCGACCCGCAGAAGTACCGGACCAAGGAAGAGGTCGACCAGTACAAGGACAAGGACTCGATCGCCAAGCTGGTGAGCGACCTGATGGACAAGGGCTGGCTGAGCGAGGACAACTGGAAAGACATGCAGAAGGACATCCGCGAGATCGTCCGCGA
>CAYQRD010000097.1:0-5500 GCA_964419845.1 uncultured Phycisphaeraceae bacterium | reverse complement strand
GCGAGCAGGTTGACCCCGCCGGGCACCTGCTCAAGCGCCTCGCGAAAGTCGGGCTTCTCCATGCGCTCGGGCGTGGCGTAGAACAACTCGTACTCGCCGGCCGCGAGTTTCCTGTACCGCTTGAGCCGCTCCTGCTTGCCCACCGTGGAGTTGACGAACTCGGCCTTGATGCCCTTGGCCCGCAGCGCCGCCACCTGGTCCTCCATCAGCGCGATCAGCGGCGAGAACACCAGACCGATCCCCTCGCCCCCGCTCTGCGCACGCATCGCCAGGGCGGGCAGTTGAAAGCACAGCGACTTGCCCGAGCCGGTGGGCATGACCACCAGCGCGTCGCCGCCGTCCATCACCCGGTTGATGATCTCGCCCTGCAGCGGGCGCAGCGCATCGAGCCCGAACCGTTCACGGAGGGTCGTCTCGAGTAATCGCTGTGTATCAACTTCGGGCATGGACCGTGATTATTGCGGCCAAACCGCCATCTGACCCACCCCCGTTTGCTTTCGTTCGCGCGGACCGATACGCTCATGGCGTTCAAGGTGCCCGGATTGAGTTTTCAGCCGGGTGAAAAGGGAAGTGTGGTGAAAAGCCACCGCGGACGCGCCGCCGTAATGGGCAACGAGTCCCGCTCACAGCACCCGATTCGGGTGCACGCCACTGATCTCCGCGTGAGGTCGGGAAGGTGGAGCGGGAAGAGCCCAGAGCCGGAAGACCTGCCTGAACAGAGTGTTCGACCCTCGCGGCTCAGGGTGGACGGCACGATCAGCGCCCCTCCCCGCGCTTATCACCGTCTTTCCGCAGACAGCCCACCGGTCGAACGACATGTTCCCGGGGAGTGCCCTGCGCGAATCACAGGGCAAACCGGTACGGGCTTGTGTTTGCCCAGAAAGAAGTGAGCCCATGCGCTCCACACACACACTGTGCGTCGGCATCGCCGTCGCGTCCCTGTCCACATCCGCATATGCCGACATCTTCGCCACCAGCGTGCTCAGCTATGACGCCGGCTCCAACGCTGTTGCGGGCTACACCAACGCGAACACCGCGCTTGGCAGCGCCGAGCGTTTCACGGGCGAGGGCGTCTTTCCCGGCGGCGTCACCCCTTTCAACCCCGCGTTCGGAACCGACGAGCTGGTCTCGGTCGGAAGCGGCGGTCAGCTCTCGCTCGGATTTAGCACGACGATCACCAACAGCGCCGCACACGCGTTCGGCATCGATCTGATTGTGTTCTCGAACTCCGGCTTCCTCGATACATCGTGGTCGGATGCCGACCCAAACAACGACGGCTCCGGTGTCGTGGGAAGTAACCCGTTCATCTTCGGCGCCGGCGGTGAAGCCACCATCCAGGTCTCGCAGAACGGCACCGACTGGTTCACCGCATCGATCACCACCCTCGATCTCTTCCCCACCCTGGGCTACAGCGACTACACCACCACCACGCCAGGTGAGTTGGGCATGGTCGAGAGCGACTTCACCCGCGCGATCGATCCCAGTCTCACACTCGACGACATGGCAGACCTGAGCTTTGCCGAGATCATCGCCCTCTACGACGGCTCGGGCGGCGGCATCGGCATCGACATCGCCTCCAGCGGGCTCGACTCGGCCAGCTATGTCCGCTTCCTCAACAACTCGGGCGAGGCCTTCGAGATCGACGCCGTCGCCGTCGTCCCCGCGACCGGCGTGCTCTTCATGCTTGGGCTCGGCGGCATCTTCGCTACGCCACGCCGCCGCGTTCGTTCCATACACCACTAAGCCCCCTCCTTCGCACGCCATTCCCTCAGGCGTGCGAAAGCGCTGGCGCTCGTGAAACATCGAGCGCCACGCATTGCAACGATGAAATACAGATCAACACTCATCCTGACCCTCGCGGCCCTCACGCCGACTTCACACGCACAGGTCGCGTACCCGGCGTCGCACACCCGCGAACCCATCGCGCTCGATGCCCGGGGCGTCTGGTCGCATTTCGCCGGCAACGCCAAGCGCCAAACCGTGCCCACGCTCACGCATTCGCCCTCGCTGTCAACCGTCGCGTGGGAGAACACCGAGTTCATCCCCATCCCCCAGAGCGGGCTGGTGGTCGACGCCGCGCATGTCTATGCCATCGCCCGCGATGCAAGCAACGCAACCATGGCCGTTGCGCTCGATCGGCAGACAGGCAGCACCGTGTGGTCCGCCCCTGTCGCCTCGCCGATCCTCGATTCGTGGTCATCGCCCGCGATCGATCTCGAGCACGGCGCCCTCATCGTGGCATCGGGTGCCTCCATTGTCGCCCTCGACACCAACACCGGCGACCCGGTCTGGTCGCAATCACTGCCTGCCATCGTCGTCAACACCTCGCCCGTCGTCACCGACGACCTGGGCGATCGCGACCGCGTGCTGATCACCACCTACTCCTTCGGCGGCGGCGCTCCCGCTTCGCTCGTGTGCATCAACACCGATCCCTTCGATGCGAGCGTGAACCCATACCAACCCGGCGACATCGTCTGGTCGAAGAACCTCAGCGCCGACAGCTCGGGCAACACCCCCGCCTACCAATCCGGACGCGTCTACCTCGCGACCGCCTCCAGCGGCTCGTCCCAACGGGGCACCATCCGCTGCTACGACATCACTTCCGATACACCGCCCGCTTCGCCGCTGTGGACATTCACCAACACCATCAACACCGGCTTCTTCGGCGGCGTCACCATCGCACGCGGCCACATCTACGCCAGTTCCTACAGCTTCACCGGGCTCCAGACCAGTGCCAACACCGTCAAGCTCAACAGGAAAACCGGCAGCCTCGTCTGGTCCGTCCCCACCAACCGCACCGATGCCACGCCCATCGTCCTCCCCACCGGCGATGTCGTCGTCTCGTCCGGCGTCGCCACCGGCGCGTTCGACTTCCTCCCATTCTTCGGCTCGCTCCCCAGCATCCAGTACATCGACGATCAAGGCTCAACCGCTTCCCTGCTATGGGATTCGGCCCTCGCCACCCACGAAGACCTCAACACCAACGGCATCTGGGACTTCGGCGAGCCCTACCTCTCGATCGGCGGCTGGACCCACCAGCCCATCACGCTGTCCATCAGCGGCACACCACACCTGCTCGTCGGCACACTCCCCGAATCACAGCCCGGCATCAACATCGACCACAACACCGACCTGCGCCTGATCGACCTCACCGCATCCCCCACCGATCCCGGCTTCATCGTCGACCACGCCTCCGCCACCGGCAACACGCCGGCGATCGCCTCGGGCTGGGTCTTTACCAGCGGCCCAACCGGTATCCGCGCCTACGCGCCTGCCTCGCCGCTCATCACCGCCCGCACACTCATCAACCGCTACACCCGCGGCGACATCACCCTCAAGCAGCTCATGGAGCAACTGCCGCGATGATCCGCACCCAGCGCACATCTCGGGCCTTCACGCTCATCGAACTGCTGGTCGTCATCGCCATCGTCGCGCTGCTGCTCTCGATCATGCTCCCGGCATTGGGCCACGCCCGCGCAACAGCACGCAGCGTGGTCTGCGCATCCAACCAACGCCAGCTCGTCACCGCCTTCACGCTTTATACCGACGATCACCGCGGCGCTGCCATGCCCCACCTGCGCACCGCCGGCGTCACCCGCACCTACTGGTACGGCCAGGAGAACATCGCCACCCAAACCCTCGACCACACCCGCGGCACCCTCGCGCCCTATCTCGCCGCCGCGCCCGGCGACCGCAGCGTCTTCGAATGCCCCGAGCAGCCTGCCGACTCATACCACACCCAGGGCTCGACCGGCTCCTTCACCTCCACCTACGGCTACAACGCCTACGGGCTGGCCCCCAACACCAGCGGCTACTTCGAGCTCTACAACCAGCGCACACTCAAGCTCGCCCAGATCGAGCGACCATCGTCGCAGCTGGTCTTCGCCGACACCATGATCGTGCTCTTCTCCGGGCAGCCGAGCAACTCGGCGCTGCTCGATCCGCCGCTGCTCTATTCGCCCAGCAGCGGCTGGCGAGAGAACTTCTCCCCCACCACCGCGTTCCGCCACTCCCGCCCCGACAACGGCTTCGGCAAGGCCTACACCGCCCGCGCCGATGCGTCCGTTCAGGCCAACACTCATGACACCGACGCTCGCCACATCGATCGCTTCGGCATCGGCTCCATCGCGCCGACCAACGACCCCAACTATGTCCAGCACGCGGACCGGTGGCGCTGATGTTCGTCGATCGCTGCGTCTGCCACAAGGTGCCCTTCAAGCTCCTCGACCGCCTCGTCGAGCAGGAGCACGATGTTGAGCGTGAAACCACCCAGCAGATCTTCGAGGCCCTGCAGCGGCGCACCAAGTGCGGCACCGGATGCGGCATGTGCCAGCCCTACATCCTGCGCATGATCGAGACGGGTCAGACCAGTTTCGTGCCCTTCCCGCCGAACCAAAAATGAGTTCGTATGATCTGCCCATGAACAACACCATCAACACCATGCGCTCGCACCGCTCGATCCGCAAGTTCCTCCAGGCCGATGTTCCGCGTGAACACATCATTGAAGCGCTGCACTGCGGTCAGGCCGCCGCAACCAGCAGCGCTGTGCAGTCCTACTCGGCCCTGCACATCACCGACTCGGCCAAACGCCAGGCCCTCGCCGATCTCTGCGGCCCCCAGCAGAAGGTCCACGACTGCGGCGCCTTCTTCGTCATCTGTGCCGACAACCGACGCCACATGGTGATGCACGAACGCCACGCCTCCACCTTCGATCAGCGCCTCGAGGCCTTCCTCGTGGCCGTCATCGACGCGACCCTCTTTGCGCAGAACTTCACACTCGCCTTCGAATCGATGGGCTACGGCACCTGCTACATCGGCGGGCTTCGCAACGACCTCCCGAGCGTCAACGACATACTCAAACTCCCCGCCGGCGTCTTCCCCGTCTACGGCCTCTGCGTCGGCAGCCCCGACGAGCAGCCCATCGCCCGCCCCCGCCTGTCGCCCGAGGCCATCCTCCACGAGAATGTCTACCCCGACGACGACTCGATCATGCGGGACATCGAGGAGTACGACGCGGTGTACGCCGCGTATCTGCAGGCGCGGGGGGCGAATCCATCCAGCTGGTCCGACGCGATGCTCAAACGCTTTGAGAAGATCGCCCGCCCCGCCCTCGCATCGTTCTACGAATCCCAGGGTGCCCGCCTCGACTGAGCAACCCGACGCCCGATGCGTCCGTATCACACAGCATGCACATTATCGCCTTCAGCGACATCCACACCGACCTGCACGCGATCGAGAAGATCCGCTCGCAGTCCGAGCACGCCGACCTGCTGATCGGCGCGGGTGATTTCGCCAACATGCGCCGCGGCCTCCAGCCGCCCATCGACGCCATCGCCGCGATCGGCACACCCACCATCCTCGTGCACGGCAACGCCGAATCCCACGACGAACTGGTGCAGGCCGCGTCGAACTACGACCACCTGCACATCCTGCACGGCTCAAGCGTCACCATCGACAGCAAGGTCTTCATGGGTCTTGGCGGGGCCGTCCCCGAGACACC
>CAYQRD010000096.1:0-5507 GCA_964419845.1 uncultured Phycisphaeraceae bacterium | reverse complement strand
CCCGTTGCAAACATTTCCGGTTTGAATTTTAATCCAGAATTAGCTACCTCAACTCTTGCCTTCGCGATTCGTGTCATTGGGTTTATAAATGGGTCAATAAATGCAATTGTTCCTGAAAATGTTTCTCCTGGAAAAGATGCCACTGTATAATTTATTTTATCTCCTTTTTTAACCCAACTCATATCCGATTCGTAAATTTCAAAAAGTACCCAAACGGTTGACAAATCAGCAACATCATATAAGGTTTGTCCTTTTTGAAGATAATCACCTAGCTCCACATTTTTCTTAATAATGTATCCTGAAACATCAGCATAAATAGGAAATCTATCTTGTGTTTTTCCTGAAGAAATAATATTATTTATAGTAGCGTCTGAAACTTTCCAGTTTTTCAATTTCATTTTTACCGATTCAAATAATTGTGGCTGAATATCTTTTACACTATAAGCTTCAATAAGTTCTTGTTGTGCACTCGCTAATTCCGGAGAATATATATAAGCAACCACTTGACCTTTTTTTACATATTCGCCTACAAAAGAAACTTGAATTTTTTCAATACGACCAGGTATGTGTGAAGATTGACTATAAACTGTTTTTTCATTCACTTCTATTTTTCCATTCAATGAAATTTCTTTTACGCCATCCGTATTTCCTACTTTGTAAGTAGAGATACCTGCAATAATCATCGCTGATTCCGACATACTAATTGCTTCTGGATCGATATCATCATTACCTGATTCTAAAGGAATTAAATCCATACCACAGATAGGACAATCTCCTGGTTCTGGTTGCCTAATTTGTGGGTGCATGGAACACGTCCAAACTTCTGCTTTTGATTTGACTTTTGTTTTATTATCTTCTTCTTTATTGCTTTCACCAAAGAATAGAGCACCTAATAATAGCCCAACTAATAAAGTTATTGCTAATAGTATTTTTGTTTTTTTATCTAAGTTCATAATTAAAATTGTTTTGCTGTTAAATAATCCAATTCAGCTAGTTTTATATAAAAAGTACTGGTGCTTGACAATTGCATTTTTTGATACTTTAAAAGCTCTTGTTGCATGCGTAATACTTCTTCAAAATCTTTATTCGCATTACTGTAATAAGCAAATAATAGATTCAAACTTTTGGAGAGTGTTAGTACTTGACCTTCATATAATTTTAATAAATCTCTTTCCTTTTCTAATTCAAAAACAAGTTTATAATATGTACCGTTTAGTTTGTTTTCATACGCTTCTTTTTGAAAAGAAAAACTTTCTTGCATTAGTTTTGCTTCTTTCGTTGCTGCATTGTATTTTTTTCTAAAGATTGGCAAACTAACAGAAACCATTGGCATGATGATATCTTTACCAGAATCTGGAAAATTATTCATTCCTTTCCCTACCAAAACATAATCTAAACCAAGACCTAATTTAGGTAAACCTTGCTTTCTGGCTACTTCAATAGCTACTTCTGAAGCTTGTTTTTTTAATTCAAGCTCTTGTAGTATTGGGTTAGTGGTTATAGAATCTTTGCGGTATTCCATTGGTAATTCCATAATTTGCAAATCTTTAGAAATAACAATTTTTTCATTGTACTTTCTATTTAATATACTATTCAACCAAGATGTTAATGCAGGTTCTTTTTTAGTTAAAATATCTAAATTAGTTTGTGCATCTTTTATCATAATATCCACACGCAAGACATCTACTAAACTTCCTTTACCATTTTCAAATTTCGCATTGGCAATATTTTTGTATGATTCTAGAATTTTGATGTTTTCTTGTTCAATATCTTTTAGTTTTAATAGCTCATACAAAGGATAATAAGCAGTAGCAACTTGAGAATACAATTGATTTTTAGCATTTAAAAAAGCTTGGTATTTACTTTCTGCCATTAAAGTTGCAGCATTTTTTTGAGCTTTTAAAGTACCAAACCAAGGAAACATTTGAGTTAATGAAAATCGCATGTTTTGAGGACCAAGTCTTGTTTCTACGGGTGAAATAAAATAACCCATAGAAAGATTAGGATCTGGTAAAGAACTCACTTGTGGTATTTTTTGCATGGCTGCTTCAAACTCTTTATACTTTGCTTTTAATTCTGGATTATTTTCTGCCGCAATAGTATAATAGTCGTTTATAGATTGGCCTACAACATTATACGCCATAAATAGAATTGATATTATTAGTATTTTACGCATTTCTCTTTTCTTTATTTTTAATTACTGTTTCTCTCCAATACGCTTGTAATACTGGCACTACAAACATGGTCATAATTTGAATGGTCATACCTCCAAAAGTTGGAATAGCCATTGGGATCATAATATCTGAACCTTTCCCTGTTGAGGTTAAAACAGGAAGCAAAGCAATAATTGTTGTCGCTGCTGTCATAACAGCAGGTCTAACTCTCATTTTACCGGCTTCTACTACTGCATTTCGAACTTCAGTAATGGTTTGAGGATTTTTCTCTTCAAAAACTTGATGAATATAAGAGCCCATGATTACTCCATCATCGGTAGCGATACCAAATAATGCAATAAAACCTACCCAAACGGCAACGCTTAAATTAATAGGATGCATTTGAAATAAATCGCGCATATTAACATCGGCAACAGCAAAATTCATGAACCAATCTTGTCCGTATAACCATAGCATTATAAAACCACCTGCAAAAGCAACAAAAACTCCAGAAAAATGGATTGATGATGCAATAACAGTTTTAAATTGAAAGTATAGTAATAAGAAAATAACTATCAAACAGATTGGAATTACAATAGAAAGCCTTTTCATAGCTCTAATTTGATTCTCATAACTTCCTGAAAACTTATAATTAACTCCTTGAGGAACTTTTAATTCCCCAGAATCAATTTTACTTTGAATTGCTTTCTGTGCATCATTTACTACATCGACTTCTGCATAACCATCATTTTTATCGAATAAAACAAAACCAACCAAAAAAGTATCTTCACTTTTAATAGCTTGAGGGCCTTTTTTATATTCAAATTGAACTAATTGACCTAATGGAATTTGTGCTCCTGTAGGAGTTGCAACTAATATTTTACCCAATGCTTCAGGACTGTCTCTCAATTCTCTTGGATAACGAACTCGAATAGGATAGCGTTCTCTTCCTTCAACCGTTGAAGAAATTTTCATACCACCAATTGCTGTTTCTATTGTTTGTTGGATATCCTCTACATTTAAGCCATATCGAGCAATTTTTTCTCTATCAATGTTTAAATGTAAATAAGGTTTTCCTACAATTCTATCGGCAAAAACTGCTTCACGTTTTACAGAAGGTACTTCTTTAATTATTCCTTCTAGTTCTAAACCAAATTCTTCAATCGTTTTTAAGTCGGGTCCAAAAACTTTTATACCCATAGGAGCTCTCATTCCTGTTTGAAGCATTACCAAACGTGTTTCTATAGGCTGTAATTTTGGAGCAGAAGTAACACCTGGTATTTTTGATGCTTTTACAATTTCATCCCAAATATCATCAGGAGATTGAATTATATCACGCCAATTTCTATAGAAAGAACCATCATCATCTGGAATAAGATTCTTAATAGAAGTGGCCTGTTTTAAAGCATCATCATGTGAAAGACTATCTCCAGATTTAGTGATAAAACGTCCGTTATTGTCCGTCTTAAATCGCATACGATGTCCTTTAGCATCCAAAATAAATTCTGGTTTGTAATTGATAATATTTTCATACATAGAAATAGGAGCAGGGTCTAAAGCACTTTCTACACGCCCTAATTTACCTACAGCCATATCGACTTCTGGAATGTGATTTAGAATCATATCCAATTGACCCACCACTTTTCTGTTTTGTTGTACACCTGCATGCGGCATAGATGTTGGCATTAATAAATAACTACCTTCATTAAGCGTTGGCATAAACTCGGAACCAATACCTGGAAAAGTATGTGCTGGAACTGACCAAACTTTTGAAGCTCTAATATTCCAGCCTACTTTATCCAATCCATTAGCTACAAAGCCAAAAGTACTATCAAATCCTAACCAAACTAAGAGTCCAAAAAACAAAGTAATTATTGGTAATAACATAAATTTACCTTTGTTAGCTAGACACCAACGCAATACTTTTTCATAGTATTTTACTATACTTAATAGAGCAGATAATATAATTCCTAAAAGCACAATTACAAATAGATAATTACCAATAACGCTAATTTGTGGGCCTAATGGCATCCATTCTTCAGTTAAGAAAAAAGAAATAATAAATAATACCAATATTAAATTGAAATGCTTTGTATAGGACTGAAATTTCAAAG
This sequence comes from uncultured Phycisphaeraceae bacterium, assembly GCA_964419845.1. Classification (GTDB taxonomy): domain Bacteria; phylum Planctomycetota; class Phycisphaerae; order Phycisphaerales; family UBA1924; genus UBA1924. The sequence continues at coordinate 1,240 of CAYQRD010000096.1, read as the reverse complement.
GAATTTTATGATTAAACAGGTCATATAAACCCATTAAGGTTAATCCCAACGGAAGCCAAATTTTGAAATAAACACTTAGTAAAATACCTCCCGAAATAAACACATATCCCCAAAAACGTTTTACTCTTTTTTTATCATAATCAATACCGAAAATATAGTGAGCTAAAGATGGTAGGATAACTAACCCTAAAATAAAAGCACCTAATAAAGCGAATGTTTTAGTAAATGCTAAAGGTCTGAATAGTTTTCCCTCAGCTGATTCCATAGCAAAAACTGGAATGAAACTAACAACTGTAGTTGCTAAAGCAGTTGTAATTGCAGAAACTACTTCTGTGGTTGCCTCGTAAATTACTTGCATTAATTTTGCACCTTTTGCTCCATGGTTTTCTGGCATTTCGAGATGTCGAATAATATTTTCGACAAAAACGACACCTACATCCACCATTACTCCAATAGCAATAGCAATTCCTGATAAAGCCACAACGTTAGCATCTACTCCAGCATATCGCATGACAATAAAAGTCATTAATACCCCAACAGGAAGTAAACTGGAAATAATTAAAGAGGCTCTTAAATTTAAAACCAAAAGTAAAACAACAATAATACTAATTAATACTTCATGAGAAAGAGCTGTTTCTAATGTTCCTATTGTTTCTTGGATTAATTCTGTACGGTCATAAAAAGGAATAATGGTTAATTGACTTACTACTCCATTAGCTAATGTCTTTTTTGGTAAACCAGATGCAATTTCACTTATTTTAGATTTTACACCATTTATTACTTCTAATGGATTAGAACCATAGCGGGCAATGACAACACCACCAACAGCTTCAGCACCACCTTTATCTAAAATACCCCTTCTAGTTTCTGGACCTAAAGCGACTACACCAATATCTTTTACACGAATAGGTACATTATCTTTTACTGCAACAACAGCGAGTTCTATATCTTCTACTTTTTTCACATAACCAAGACCTCTAACTAAATATTCGGCTTGGTTGATTTCAATAGTTTTTGCACCAACATCTTTATTTGATTTTTGTACCGCAGTCATTACCTGCATCAAACTGATATTATAAGCTTTCAATGCATCAGGATTAACGTCTATTTGGTACTCTTTTACAAAGCCTCCAATAGATGCAACTTCTGAAACTCCTTTAACAGCGTTTAAACCATATTTAATATAGAAATCTTGTGCTGTTCTAATCTCTTGTAAATCCCATCCACCAGTTGGATTACC
>CAYQRD010000095.1:0-5903 GCA_964419845.1 uncultured Phycisphaeraceae bacterium | reverse complement strand
AGGGCCTTGGTCTCGTTGAGCTCGTCCCACACGCCCTTGGCGCTGGTCTGGAAGTACTCGAGCATGGCCTTCTCGAACGCCGCCACCTTGTTCAGCGGCACGCTGTCGAGGAAGCCCTTGGTGCCCGCGTAGATCGAGATGATCTGGTTGGTCACATGCTGGGGCACATACTGGGGCTGCTTGAGCAGCTCCACCATTCGCGCACCGCGGTCGAGCTGGGCCTGGGTGGCCTTGTCGAGATCGGTACCGAGCTGGGCGAAGGCTTCGAGTTCGCGGAACGCGGCCAGGTCGAGTCGCAGCGAGCCGGCGATCTTCTTCATCGCCTTGACCTGCGCGGCACCACCCACGCGCGACACCGAGATACCCACGTTAATCGCGGGGCGAACACCCGAGAAGAACAGTTCGGGCTCGAGGTAGATCTGGCCGTCGGTGATCGAGATCACATTGGTGGGGATGTATGCGGACACATCGCCTTCCTGCGTCTCGATGACGGGCAGCGCGGTCAGCGAGCCGGCGCCGTTCTCGTCGGAGAGCTTGGTGGCGCGCTCGAGCAGGCGGCTATGGAGATAGAACACGTCGCCGGGGAACGCTTCACGGCCCGGAGGACGACGCAGCAGCAGCGAGAGCTGGCGGTAGGCGACGGCCTGCTTGGAAAGGTCGTCGTACACGCAAAGCACATGCTTGGGGTACTTGGCGCCGCTGGAGAGGGTCTTGCCCTCTTCCTTGCCCGACCACATGAAGTGCTCGCCCATCGCGCAACCGGTGTAGGGTGCGATGTACTGCATGGGGGCGGGGTCCGAGGCACCCGCGTTGACGACGATGGTGTAGTCCATCGCGCCCTGCTCCTTGAGGGTCTGGACTACGCCCGCAACGGTCGATTCCTTCTGGCCGACGGCGACATAGACACACACCACGGCTTCGTCGGTGCCCCAGTACTGCTTCTGGTTGATGATCGCGTCGATGGCGACGGCGGTCTTGCCGGTCTTGCGGTCGCCGATGATCAGCTCGCGCTGCCCGCGCCCGATGGGGATCATGGCGTCGATGGCCTTGATACCGGTCTGCAGCGGCTCATGCACGGGCTGGCGTTCGGCGATGCCGGGCGCGATGATGTCGACGAGCGCGGTCTCGGTGGTGTTGATCGCGGCCCCGTCGTCGATCGGGCGACCCAGCGGGTCAACCACGCGGCCGAGCAGCGCTTCGCCCACGGGGACCGAGAGCAGCTTGCCGGTGGCCTTGACGGTGTCACCTTCCTTCACGGTGAGGAAGTTGCCGTAGATCACGGCGCCGACAGTGTCTTCTTCGAGGTTCATGACCTGGCCCATGACGGCGCCGCCCGAAGTCTCGAACTCGATGAGCTCGCCGGCCATGGCCTTGGACAGGCCGTAGATGCGGGCGATACCGTCGCCGACCTCCACAACGCGTCCGACTTCCGAGATCTCAAGCTCGCTTGAGAACTGTTCGATTTCCTGCTTGATGACGCTGACGATCTCGTCGGTCTTGATCTTCACGGGGGTTCTCCTGCCTAGCCCCAACGAGGTCCTCGGTGGGCGACGGGGTTCGAGAAAGAAGGGTCTTCACGGCCCCACGAACACGCCCGTGCGTGCCCGCTTGGGGGGATGGAAGGGTAGGGCGGTATCGGGCAGAAGTCTCGCCCATGACGGGGTTTGAAATTGGACTTTGACCGCTGGGATCGGGCTCAGGGCGTGGGCGAATCGACATTCGCGCCCGGCTGCTCGTTGCCCGTTCCCATACGCCGGATGACCAGCCCCACGATCCGCTCGGGGCTCACGACCCTGCAGCCCGGGGGCAGGTTCATGATCTGGGCGGGCTTGGCGTCGATCCCGCGTTCGAGATCCTCGAAGGAGAGCGAAACGAACGCCTGAGGCCGGATCGCACCGCTGCGGAGGGCCTCGATCCCCTCGACGGGGCCTTCGACCTGCACCCCAACGATGTCCCGGTCGGTCTCCTCGATATCCACCTCCCAAGAGCCGACCTCTCCCGGGGCGAGAAGCACCTGAACGGGCAATCGTCCGAGGGCATAACTCTGCGTGACGGTCTTGAGGGTGATGAGCACATCGACCTGTGAGGGCTCGATGGTTGTGGACCACGACCCCGCAGCGAGGCCGTCGATATTGACCACACCGCCGGGGATGGTCTCAAGCCGACCGGGCGTGAGCTGGGCGACCTGGCCCGCGCTGAGCGTGACCGTCGCGAACTCCGCCTCAAGGTTAGCCAGCGTGCTGCCGGGCGCTCGGAGTCGGACCGAAGCGGGTTCGGCGCGTGGCGGCCCGTCGGTCTGGACATCGTCGGGCAATCGGACCTGCAGGGGCAGTTCACGGGTCTCGAGGTCATCGACCTCGATGCGGACCGTCTCGGGCGAGACGGATTTGATCGTGACGCCGTGCACACCCAGATCGGAGGATGCTCGCAGGACCTCGCGCAGGTCGAGCGTGTAGATCCCGGGCCGGGGTTCAATCTCTCGCCCGACACGCAGCTCGATGCGGTTCTGCAGCAGGCGCGCGAATCGGTCGATGCCCGCGGTGGACCCCTCGACCTCGATTGTCGCGGTGCGGACAAGGATCGCATCGGTGGATTGACGCACGACCAGCTCGATGCCGCCCGCGGGCTCAACCGTGGCAATGCTGATCTGGGCCTCGATCGATCGGCTGCGGACCATCCGCGATTCCGCCAGCAACCAGACCATCGCGGTGATCAGAGTCACCACGACGACGGTGCGGAGCTGTGCAAAGAAGCCGCGCGGCTCATTCATCGTTCGCCCCCTTCGTCGCGGAGGACTTCTCCTTGCTCAGGAGCGATTCCGTCGGCTCGGGCTCGTTGCCCTGATCGATATTCATATCGTCGGCGAACCCCGAGCCGTCGCCCTGCTCGGGCTTGGCGGTGTCCGACGCCTTGGCCTCCGTGGGCGGCAGGACCGGCTGGCCCAGTTTCTCGCTGATGACTTCCTTGAGCATGCTCGGCTCGATCGGGTTGCTCAGCGCGCCGCGCTCTGCGATTCGGATGTGCCCGGTCTCCTCGGACACCACGATCACCAGCGCGTCGGTCTCCTTGGTCACCCCGATCGCAGCACGATGGCGAGAGCCCAGCGACTGATCGAGGATCTCGCTGGCACCGGCCATGGGCAGCTGCACGCCCGCGCTGTGCACTTTGTCGCCGCGGATCACCACCGCGAGGTCATGCAGGGCCGAGCCGGGATGAAAGATGGTCTGGATGAGGGCTGCGGTCAGCGTTGCGTTGAGGACCGTGCCGCCCTCGATGAGTGATTTGAGCCCCACCCGGCGTTCGATGACGATGATGGCCCCGAATCGCGCCTTGGAGAGGAACACACACGCCGGTGCCAGCTCCGCGGCGACCTTCTCTGCCCCCTCGTGCCCGCTGTGCAGGAATCGGGTCTCGCCCAGACGGATCAGGGCTCGTCGCAGCTCAGGCTGGAAGATCACGACCAGGGCGATCGCGATGACGGCCAGCACACGGTCGTAGAGATACGCGATCCGGGCGAAGAGGTCGTCGCCGAAGAATCGCACGAAGAGCGTGCCGACAATGAGGATAAAGAGCAGCCCCTTGAGGGCTCGGGCGGCGCGGGTGCCCTGCACAAACCGCAGCACGGCGAAGACCACCAGCCAGATCAGGGCGAACTCGATCAGGACCTCCCACCAGTTGTAGGAGCTCAGGCGATTGAGCAGGTCTTGAAGGCGTTCGGAGGAGCCCAAGCGGGTACCCTTCTTGCAGTTGGGGGCGGATCTGTGCCGTTCGTCCCTGATTCTAACCAATCGTCGCGGCGCGTGTTGTGCATCACACCTCTATATATGACCTATCGGATCACACAGATCGAGCGGACACCCAACCCCAGAGCGCGCAAGCTCGTCGTCGAGCCGGCACCCGGGTCGATCCGTTCGTACTTCAAGCCCGAAGACGCCCAAGGTGACCCCATGGGCGAAGCACTCTTCGGCGTCGAGGGGGTGACCAACGTCCTCATCCACACCCGCTTTGTCTCAGTCTGCATCGCGCCAGACGCGGATTGGAAGCAAATATCCACCCACCTCCGCGCCGCCCTGAAATCGGTCCCCACCCCATGAGCCGTGGCCCCGATGATCCAACATTGGCCCGATCGCTTGAGGTCTGGTTCGGATCCAACGCTCGCACGCTGCCCTGGAGGACGAGCATCCGCGATCCCTATCGATCGCTTGTGAGCGAGTTGATGCTCCAGCAGACCCAGGTGTCGCGGGTCGTCGAGAAGTTCGAGCCGTTTCTCGATCGCTTCCCGAGTGTTACAGCGCTGGCCGATGCGACGGAGGATGAGGTCCTCGCGGCTTGGTCCGGGCTGGGCTACTACCGCCGCGCCCGGCTGCTGCACGCCTGCGCCAAGGCGATCGTGGAACTGCACAACGGGATCGTCCCCGAATCACTCGAAGACCTGCTCAAGCTCCCCGGCATCGGTCGCTACACCGCCGGGGCGATCGCGTCGATGGTCTTCGGGCATCGTGCCCCCATCGTCGACGGCAATGTGACGCGTGTCTTGCTGCGGGTCCACAACAAACCGATCCCGCAGGCAGACAAGGCAACGGTGGACTGGGCGTGGCGACGGGCCGAGGCGCTGGTCAACGCCTGCGACGACCCGGGCGTCTTCAACGAGGCGATGATGGAGCTGGGCGCGACGGTCTGCGTGCCCAAGGGGCCAAGGTGCCAGCAATGCCCGATAAGCGCCCAGTGCGGGGCGCTGGCGGCCGGGACCACCGAGTCCATCCCGCTCCCCAAGCCCCGCGCCAAGCAGAAGCACCTCTACTGCGCGAGCGTGGTGATGCGCAACACGCGTTCGGTGCTGCTCGAGCAGCGCCCAGGCAGCGGCATGTGGGCGGGCATGTTCCAGCTGCCCACGCTTGAGCGCGACGACCGGGCCCACGAGCCGGGCGAACTGGCCGAGGCGGGCTTTGCGGACCCCGAGCACATCGAGTCGTTCACGCATGTCACAACCCACCGGATCGTCGAGTTCGCGGTCTACCGGGCGTCGCACCCCACCAAAACGCCCGAGAACCTGCGGAAACACTCGATCGGTTCGCTCGATACGCTCGCGATCTCCAACGCACAGATGAAGGCGCTGCGGATCGCGGGTATTCTTGAGTCGTGAAGATCGCCGTCGTCATCCCGGTCTACAACGAGCAGACGCTGCTGCCGGTGCTGTTCAACCGGCTTGTGAACACCCCCCCGCCATCGCTGTGTGATGGCACCGGATGTGAGCGGGTGATCTATCTCGTCGATGATGGCTCGGGCGACGACTCGCCGCGGATCATCGATGAGCTGGCCCAGCGCGACGACACCACCGCCATCCATCAGCCCCACAACCAGGGCAAGGGCGCCGCGCTGGCCGCGGGGATCGCCAAGGCCCTCGACGATAACGCGGAAGCGATCATCATCCAGGACGCGGACCTCGAATACGACCCGCGCGAGCACGACGCGGTCCTTGCCCCCATCCTCGACGGGCGGGCCGACGCGGTCATCGGGACACGCTTCCTTGGGCAGACGCACCGGGTGCTCTACTACTGGCACTCGATCGCCAACCGCATCATCACGCTCACCAGCAACATGATGAGTAACCTGAACCTCACCGACATCGAGTGCGGCTTCAAGGCCTTCACCCGCGACGCGATCAGGGACATCGCCATTACCGAGAAGCGCTTCGGCGTTGAGCCGGAGCTGATCGCCAAGCTCGCCAAGGCCCGCCTGCCTGACGCTCAGGGCGTTCGGCGCATCCCGCTGCGGATCTACGAGGTCCCCATCTCGTACGCCGGTCGGACCTACGAAGAGGGCAAGAAGATCGGCTGGAAAGACGGCGTCGAGGCGATCTGGTGCATCATCAAACACAATCTGGGCTGACTCTCCTCCCCCGC
>CAYQRD010000094.1:0-6145 GCA_964419845.1 uncultured Phycisphaeraceae bacterium | reverse complement strand
TACCCCCCGAAGGACTCGAACCTTCAACCCGCTGATTAAGAGTCAGCTGCTCTACCGATTGAGCTAGGGAGGCGTATTGTTGCCTCAAATATAGCCGCATCGGCCCGGGCTGTCCAGTGTGCAAACATTGACTCTGCACGGCGATGCGACTATCGTTCCCGTCCTCCTCCGGCGGTGTTGCCGGGGCTGAAGTTGAACACATCCGCGGCCGGGCCCGGTCGCCAAATCCCCGCTCGCTCAACGGTCTGGACAGGATCCCGATCGTGAAGCGGCAAGGAGCAGCCCATGCTTCCAGCACAACGCCAAAGCCGCGGACGCAGCAAGCGCCGCCGTTCGCACGACGCGATCACCGGCAAGAAGCCCACCATCTGCCCGCTCAGCGGCATGCCCAAGCTGCACCACCGTGCGTGCGCCGAGTCCGGCTATGTCCGTCCCGGTCTGCGCATCAAGGTCCGCAAGCTCGGCATCGGCACCAACGCCTGATCAATAGACCCACACACGGACACGCTCGGAGGTCGGCCTTGTCGATCCGCATCGCCATTGATGTCATGGGCGGGGACCACGCACCCGCGGCCATCCTCGATGGCTGTCTCAGCGCGCTCACTCACCTGGGCCCGGATGACAGCCTCGTTCTCATCGGACCCGAGGATCTCATCGCGAAGGCACTCAGCGAGAAGGGTGTCACCGATGCCCGTCTCGAGATCGAGCACGCCAGCGAATCGATCCCGATGGGTGCGTCCCCCACCGTCGCGGTCCGGCAGATGCAGGACTCATCGATCGTGAAGATGGCCAAGCTCGGCTCACGAAAGGCCGAGATCATGTGCGACGCGGTGATCAGCGCGGGCAATACCGGCGCGTGCGTCGCAGCGGGCCAGATGCATATGAAGCGACTCCTCGGTGTCCACCGCCCGGGCATCGCCGTGACCTTCCCATCGTTCCACGGGCCGGTCGTGCTCTGCGACGCTGGAGCCAACCCCGAACCCCGCGCAACGCATCTCTGGCAGTACGGCATCATGGCCGAGATTTACGCCAAGCGTGCGCTCAACATCGAGACCCCCCGCGTCGGGCTGATGAACATCGGCTCCGAGGAGGGTAAGGGATCGCTGCTTGCCAAGGAAACCGCTGAACTGCTCAAGCGGACACCCGGGGTCAACTACATCGGCTTCATCGAAGGACGAGACATCTTCTCGGGAACGGCTGATGTCATCGTGACCGACGGGTTCGTCGGCAACACGGTCCTCAAAATGGCGGAGGGTTTCGCCAAGAGCATCTTCCAGGCCATCGCTCAGGAAATCTTTGATCACGACCCAAAGCTCGCGATGCAGTTCGAGCCCATCGTCAAGCAGATCTACAAGAAGAACGACTACCACGAGTACGGCGGAGCCCCGCTGCTGGGTGTCAACGGCGTCATGATGATCGCCCACGGCACCAGCGAGGCGCGGACAATCAACGCCGCAATCCGCAACACCCTCGAGTATGTCCGCGGGCATGTGAACGACGAGATCGTTGCGCGGTTGGGTGAACTCGAGGCCATAGCCCAGGGCGAGCCGGCATCATGATGAGCACCCCCGACGACCACCCCAGCAACAGCGGGATCGGCGTTGAGATTATCGGTTCTGGCTCCTTCCTCCCACAGAAGCGACTCACGAACGATGATCTCGAGCAGATCATGGAAACCTCCGGCGAGTGGATCGTCAAACGCACGGGAATCATCGAGCGACGAAAAGCCGAATGGGACAAGGGCGAGAAGTCCTCAACCCTGGCAACGGGCGCGATGCGCGTCGCCCTCGACAACGCCGGGCTCACCCCGGGCGACCTAGATCTGCTGCTCGTCGCGACCATGACCCCGGACATGCCGACACCCAATGTCGGGTGCATCGTGACCAAGGATCTCGGCTGCCGGACCATCGGTGCGATCGATATGAACGCCGCGTGCTCGGGGTTCATCTTTACGATCTCGACGGCTGCCATGATCCTCCAGTCGGGGCTCTACCGCACCGTTGGCGTGATCGGTGCCGACTGCCTGACCCGCCACATCGATTACTCAACCTACGGGCGTGGGGCCGCGATCCTCTTCGGCGACGCCGCAGCGGCCATGGTCCTCCGCGCCAGCGACAACCCGTCCAAGGGCATGCTCGCCCACCGGATGCACTCGGACGCGAACGGTGCCGAGCACCTGTTCATCCCCGCGAGCCGCAGCGATTTTCCCCATGACACCGATTTCGAGGATCGCAAGCTCGACAAGGTGCAGATGAACGGGCAGGCCGTGTTCAAGTTTGCGGTCTCCAAGTTCCAGGAAGTCATCGCCGAGACGCTCGAAGCCGCGGGGATCAGCGCCGACGAGGTCGACCACTTCGTCTGTCATCAGGCCAACTCACGCATCCTCGACTCGGCGCGGGATCGCTTCGGGATCCCCGAAGAGAAACTGCTGATCAACATCCAGAAATACGGGAACACCGTTGCTGCCTCTGCACCCCTGGTGTTCGACGAACTGGCCCAGGCTGGACGGATCAAGCCGGGGCAGAAAGTGATGTTCCTTGCATTCGGCGCTGGACTGACCTGGGGCTCCTCCCTCTGGCAGCTCTGACCCGATGCTGACGATCGCGCAATGCTCGCGTATCATCGCATAAACACGCAAAGGGGGGTTCGCTCATGAACACAGTCTTGCTCTGCCCGGGACAGGGTGCACAAGCCGTCGGGATGTCAAAGCTCTGGAGCGAAACCTCCGAAGCCGCACGCACGATCTTCGAGCGTGCCGACGCGGCGCTGGGCGACTCGCTCGGCAGCCCGCTCTCCAAGCTCTGCTTCGAGGGGCCCGAGGACACGCTCAACCGCACCGATGTCTCCCAGCCCGCGATCTACACCGCGTCGATCGCGTGCCTCGCCGGCTGGCTCGACAGCGAAAACACCACCAAGGCCGAGCTGGGCATCGTCGCCACCGCGGGGCTCTCGCTGGGCGAGTACACCGCGCTGCACCTGGCCGACGCGTTCAGCTTCGAGGACGGGCTCAAGCTCGTCGCGCTGCGAGGACGGGCGATGCAGGACGCCGCCGAGGCCGTCGAATCCTCGATGGTCGCGCTCATCGGCGCTGATGAAGACTCCGCCAACGCCGTGTGCGACAAGGCCCGCGCAGGCGATGTGCTCGTGGCCGCCAACTTCAACGCGCCCGGCCAGGTCGTGATCTCGGGCTCTGCCAGCGCCTGCGACCGCGCCGAGGCCGTCGCGTCCGAGATGGGGCTGCGTGCCACCCGTCTGTCTGTCGCCGGCGCGTTCCACTCGCCGATCATGGCCCCCGCCGCCGATCGCCTCGCTGAGGCTCTGGCCGCGACGCAGATCAACGCTCCGGTGTGCACCGTGATGTCGAATGTCACCGCCCAGCCTCACACAAACGACGCCGACGACATCCGCCATCGCCTGGTCGATCAGCTCACCTCTCCCGTCCGCTGGGCGGGCTGCTGCGAGCATCTCGTTCAATCGTTCGAGGGTGCTTCGTTCCACGAGCTCGCCCCGGGCAAGACCCTCGCGGGCATGATGCGTCGAATCAATCGCGACACCAAGGTCGTCGGGCACAACGAACCCGAAACCGTTTCATAAGCACGAATCGAGAAGAGACCCATGACCGATCAACGCGTCGCCATCGTCACCGGAGCATCCCGAGGCATCGGGCGAGCCATCGCCAAACGACTCGCCGCCGACGGGCGTCATGTCGTGTGTGTCGCCCGCTCGCAGGGCCCGCTGGACGAACTCGTGAGCGAGATCACCGCCGACGGCGGCAGCGCCAGCGCCAAGACCTGCGACATCTCGGACTTCGATGCCGTCGCGGCCCTCGTCGAGGGCGTGGCCGAGGAGCACGGCCGCCTCGACATCCTCGTCAACAACGCGGGCATCACCAAGGACAACCTGATCCTCCGCATGAGCAACGAGGAGTGGGACGCGGTCATCGACACCAACCTCAAATCGATCTTCGTCGCCTGCCGATCCGCGGCCCGACCGATGATGAAGGGCAAGTTCGGTCGCATCGTCAACATCGCCTCGACCTCCGGGCTCGTGGGCAACAGCGGGCAGGCGAACTACGCCGCCGCCAAGTCCGGGCTCACCGGGTTCACCAAGACCGTCGCCCGCGAGCTGGGCAAGAAGAACATCACCGCCAACTGCGTCGCGCCGGGCTTCATCGAAACCGACATGACCAAGGACCTGCCCGCGGGCGTCATCGAGCACATCAAGGGCGTGATCAGCACCCGCGACCTGGGCAAGCCCGAGGACATCGCCGCGTGCGTTTCCTATGTCACCAGCGATGACGCGGGGTATCTGACCGGGCAGACCATCGCCGTCGATGGCGGCATGACAATGTGCTAAGCGACACCACGACAAAACAAACCCGCGATTCGCTCGCGGGTTTTTCATGCGCTGATCAGTCACACTGGATGAACCCGAAGTGCAGGCGGCAGTGATCCAGGTGCAGTTTCGTCCACTTGTCGTGGGACATCTTTCCGAACAGCGGCGACGGCTTCGTCATCTGCTCGCCCGCCTCCAGGCGTGCCATCTGTGTGCGAATCTTGGATAGTCCGGTCTCGAACTCCTGCTCGGGCTGGGGCAGCAGGGAGCGGGCCCCGCCGGGGACCTTGATGCCGGGCTTGAACTTCATCCGTCCGATGGTCGGCTTGAGCAGCAGTGAGCCAACGATCCGCATGTGCGCTGGGAATGTGATGGGCTCACCCTGCTCGTCCCGCCAGCCGTCGATCGCGAATCGGATCGGGGTGGCGCAATGCTCCAGGATCTGCCCGGCGCTCCAGTTGCCCGTCGTTCGCAGCGTGCCGGCCCGGTGGGCGGCATCAAAGCGATCGAGCTCCACCTTGATGTCGTTCAGACTGCTGTATTCGCGGGGGCGCCAGTTTTCTCTTGCGGCCATATCGGAAATTCTCCTATCTGACCCGAATTCTCGCAACCATGCTAGGCCGAACATCCTCTGCTTTCAGCCCTATTGTGATCCATGCGTCCAAACTCGATTCTCGAAACGATCCTCTACGCGAACGATCTGGAACAGGCCGCATGGTTCTATGCGGAGGTGATCGGGCTTGAGATGCCACGCAAACCCAGCGAACTGGCAGCGATCTTCCGAATCAACACCTACCAGGTGCTCCTGATCTTCGACCCAACCGTTTCCGATCAACCAGGGCGTCCCGTTCCGTCACACGGTGCGCGAGGACCCGGGCATATCGCGCTGCGGATCGAACCAGACGACTACGACAACTGGATCCGTCGCCTGTCAGAGTTCGGGGTCGCAATCGAGCAGGAGATCGAATGGTCCGCCCATACGGATCCGGGCCGCTCGATCTACCTGCGTGATCCGTCGGGCAACTCGGTCGAACTGATCACCGCGGATATCTGGCGCGAACCCTGATTTCAGTGCCCGAACCCGCTGACCGGGTCTGCTAGACTACACCCATGAACCCAATCCATCATCGCATCCTCACCCTGTGCACGCTGTTCACCACGCTCGGCGCGTTGGGCTGTGGTAACTCGGACAGTTCCAGCGACGCCAACCCCGTCGCGCCTGATTACGAGCCGGACACGAGCTACCTCGATGGCCTGGCCGCGGAAAACGGGATCGAAACGGGAACGACGGAGGAGGCACCGGTCGAGATCAACCAGTCTCAGCCGGACAAAACCGAGCAACCCCCGGCCGATGAAGAGCGTGAATGGACCGCAGAGGAAGGGTCGAAATCGCTGCTTGGACGAAGCCGCGACCGGGCAAAGGAAATGGGCGAGAAACTCCAGGGGGGCACCGAGCCCGACAACGGGATCGCGAACACAACCTACGACGAGGAGTACGCCCAGGCCGCCGGCTTCGCCTGGGACATGCCCGAGACCTGGCGTATGGCCGTGCCCAGCGCTGGGCACTTCGCCGAGATGTACATCCAGCACCCCCTGGGAAACGCCAGCATGGTCTTCAGCAAGACCACGGAGACCGCCGCGCAGATCAAGCGAGCGCTGCAGGCCAACATCACCGATACTTTCGGCAGCAGCGGCACTCGGACCAGCACCAAGACCGTGCAGGGCTTCAGCGTCACTGTTTTCGATCTCGAGGGCACCTACATCGACCCGTCGGGCAAGGGCGGACGCAACGAGAGCCCGTTCTACGCGA
>CAYQRD010000093.1:0-6146 GCA_964419845.1 uncultured Phycisphaeraceae bacterium | reverse complement strand
AGGTCGTTGAGAAACGCCGAGACCGGTCCGTCTCCGATGTACTCCTCGGCGTTGCCGATCGCAACGGACAGAGTGGGATTGCTCACAACGGGAGTGCATGCGAGTCGAACAGCCCAGACAACACTGCTATTCCCATCAACCACACCGCGTACACAACTTTTCTCTGCCCAGTCTCCGCCTACCCTTGCCCATGCAAGACGCGGCAAACATCATCCCAGGCGCTCCCGACACCGACACCACCCTCCCCTACAAAATCGCATGTCTCTGCGACCTGCGCGACAAAGACGGCCGCGTCCTGCTCCTCCACCGCATCAAGGCACCCAACAAGGGCCTCTGCTCACCCATCGGAGGCAAGCTGGAAATGCAACTCGGAGAGTCACCCGCCCAGTGCGCACAGCGCGAAATCAAAGAAGAAGCCGGCATTGATGTCAGCATCGAAGACCTCCGCCTCGTGGGGCTCATCGCGGAAACCGCCTTCGAAGGCAAAACCCACTGGCTCCTCTTCTACTACCGCGTCATAAAACCCGTCGAAGTCGTCGACGGGCACATGGACGAGGGCGAACTCCGCTGGCACCACCCCGATGAGATACCCAACCTCCCACTCCCGAGCACCGATCGCGCCATCATCTGGCCCATGGTCCACAAGCACGAGCACACCGGACCCGACAATGGCCCCGGATTCTTCAACATCCACATCGATTGCCGCCACGATCCACTCACATGGACCATCGAGCAGGAAACGCCTGTTCCATGAATCTGTGGTGTCCCACAGGGCCATAACACAGATCTATGCCGCTTTTTTCGATTTGCAGACTCTCAGCCCAATCGGGTTCTGATCGACCACCGTCGATCCGATCTCCCTCTGTGCAATCAGGACACCCGCGATGTGATTTTCAGTGAGGGAACTCGAGATGGCTATTACCTGTATCGTCTATGTGGCAGAGTTTACACCGGACCTCCCCGCTGCCCAGTTCGCACAGATCAAGGACCGTGATACCCGACTCTACGGCAAGCACCAGGCAACGGGCGTGCGCATCATCGCCAACGGCTTTGTCTTCGAGGTCATCGAAGCCACTTCCGCCGACGCCGAGCAGCTCCTCGACCAGGCCTCCGAATCGCCCTACATGGGCGATCCCGAGATCCTCATCTTCGCACCCACCCCCAACAGGCAGTTCCACCCGTGGAAGATCGCTCAGGCCGAGGCGTTCGACGAGCAGGAACAGAGCATGAAGCGCCTGCGTGATCTCGGCGCGATGGCGCTGCAGAGTTCCGACGCGGTCCCCTCAATCATCGCCAAGATGCTCGGCTGCTTCGACATCCCCTCCGTATCCAGCTACCTGCTCAACAGCTCCGCCGCCGCATAACCAACCGACCACCGATCAGCGAAACAAGCCCGCCCCGATCACACACGGGTCGCGGGATGAAAAAACACCCGCGAGACTCGCGGGTGCTTTGATCTGTAGATCGAGATGAAAATCAGGCGTTCGCTGCGGCCTTCTCTGCCTTGGCACGCGCGTCGTCGAGCGTACCCACATACATGAACGCCGACTCGGGCAGATCGTCGCCCTCGCCGTCGCACAGACGCTCGAACGAATCGATGGTCTCCTCGAGCGAGGTGTTGATGCCCGGGAAGCCGGTGAAGATCTCGGCCACATAGAACGGCTGCGAGAGGAATCGCTCGATACGGCGGGCACGAGCAACATTCTGCTTGTCCGCGTCCGAAAGCTCGTCCACACCAAGAATCGCGATGATGTCCTGCAGGTCCTTGTAACGCTGCAGGATATTCTGCACACGCATCGCCACCGCGTAGTGACGCTCGCCGATGATCGCGGGGTCGAGGATTCGTGAGGTCGAGCTCAGCGGATCCACGGCGGGGAAGATGCCCTTCTCGGCGATCGAACGCTCAAGAACGACGAACGCGTCAAGGTGAGCGAACGCCGTCGCGGGAGCAGGGTCGGTCAGGTCGTCGGCGGGCACATAGATGGCCTGCACCGAGGTGATCGCGCCCTTGTTGGTCGAGGTGATTCGCTCCTGGAGTTCACCCATTTCCGTCGACAGCGTGGGCTGGTAACCCACCGCCGAGGGCATACGACCCAGAAGCGCCGACACTTCCGAACCGGCCTGGGTGAAGCGGAACACATTGTCCACGAACATCATGGTTTCCTTACCCGACTCGTCGCGGAAGTTCTCCGCCATGGTCAGGCCCGACAGCGCGACGCGAAGACGCGACCCGGGGGGCTCGTTCATCTGGCCGAAGACCATCGCCACCTTGTCAAGAACATGCGCGGTCTGCCCGTCTGCGTCGGTGTACTCCGCCTCGGCCATTTCGCGCCAGAGGTCGTTGCCCTCGCGGGTACGCTCGCCCACACCACAGAACACGGAGTATCCGCCGAACTCACGAGCAACACGGGCGATCATCTCCTGGATAACCACGGTCTTGCCCACACCCGCACCGCCGAAGAGGCCGATCTTACCACCACGCACGAACGGGCAGAGCAGGTCGACCACCTTGATGCCGGTCGGCAGGATCTCGGTCTTGGGGTTGAGCTGCGAGAACTCAGGCGGCTCGCGGTGAATCGGGCTGCGCTTGACGCCCTCGAGCGCCGGCTTGTTGTCGATCGGGTCACCGAGCAGGTTGAACACGCGACCGAGCACCTTCTCACCAACAGGGACCGAAACGGGCCCGCCGGTATCGGTCGTGGTCATGCCGCGGGTCATGCCGTCGGTCGAACCCAGCGCCACCGCACGCACGCGTCCGCCACCAAGGTGCTGCTGCACCTCGCCGTAGAGCGTCTGCATGGTGCCGTGATTGTCCCAGGTCGAGACGATCGCGTTGTAGATATCGGGGAGCTCGCCCTCGGGGAACTGCGCGTCGAATGTCGACCCGATGACTTGCGTGATTGATCCTTTGGTCCCAGCTGCCATGTGCGCCGCTTCCTTTCGATGAGATCTGTTCAAAAACGGGCCGCAGCCCTGCTCCAATTGGACCCATAGGGTAGGTCCGCCGAATCGCAGGGGCGAGCCAAGAACCCACCCACTTCACGCTTTGAACACACAATTTCCACCCCATCCTCCGCCCCGCTCGCGCTCTACCATCTCTGCGAGACCCCACCATACCGAGCGGCCCACGCCCCCGAACAAGCACAGCACAGGACACCCCGATCCGTGAACCCCGGGCAACCCCATCCCGAGCCCGCTTCCGAACCGCTACGCATTGGCTTCATCAGTGCCCGCTCACTGGACAATGCCAACCACCTCTCGGGCATGCCCCACCGCATGGCCAAGGCCCTCGCCGAGCAGGGCCTCCAAATCCTTCCCATCATTACCAACGAACCGCTGGGCCCAACCCCGCTGCATCGCCGAATCACCAATCGATTCCAGTCGAATATCAGATCGCTTTGCCCCACATCGCTGCGAAAATGGCTCGACAACCAACGCCCAGCCAAGACCAAACGCCGTGTAATCAACGATGTCGCCCAACGCTCACAACGGGTCGAGCACGAACTGGAACTCCTGCAACAGCATGGCACCACACCCGACGCCATCTTCGGCTGCTGCATCTCCTCCGCCCTGTACGCCCTCGAAACAAAACTCCCCATCATCTACTTCTCCGATGCCACCTCAATCATCATCCGTGAAACCTACCCAGGCCTGATGAATCGAGGCCGTGCCCACACAGATGCCCTGCATCACATCGAGCAGGTCTCCGTACAACGCGCTATTTCCGCCATCTTCGCATCACCCATCGTCCGCGCCTCCGCCGTCAATAACCTCGGCATCGACCCCTCCCGCACCAAAGTTGTCCCTATGGGCGCCCATGTCACCCCCAACACCCCATCCACCATCTCTGCCCCCACACATCCACCCACCCGCGGCCAATGCAATCTGCTCATCGTCGCCGCCGACCCCATCCGCAAACGCGTCGATCTCGCCGTCGCCACAACGCAAATCCTCCGCGATCGTGCCATCAACGCCACACTCCATGTCGTCGGCCCGGGCACACCCACATCAAGATCCAGCGGCGCCGTCCAATCCCACGGGCGACTCCGACTCGATGACCCCAGCGACCGCAAGACCCACCAACAACTCCTGCGCGACTGCCACATCCAACTCCTCCCATCACTCGGCGAGGCCTTCGGCATCGCCCCCATCGAATCCGCCCACTTCGCCCGCCCCAGCATCGTCTCCGACGCCGGCGGGCTTCCCTTCGTCGTCCTCCACAACCAGACCGGGCTCGTGCTCGATCGCGACGCCGAGGCTGGGGCATGGGCCGACGCCATCGAGTCGCTCATCGACCACCCCGACCACTACGCCGCCTTGAGCACCAACGCCCTGCAACGCGCCCACGACGAGCTCAACTGGGACGCGTGGGGTCGTTCCGTCGCCGCGATTATCCGCCAAACCGTCGCGGATCACCGCTGATCCTCCCGCGCACACCGCAACGGACCCATCCCAGCATCCACAGGTACCGATTCATCTTCTAAGATGATTCCATGCGCTTCACACACACGATCACCGCACTCATCGCCTCACTGCTGCTCCTCGCCCTGCCCGCTTCGGCGCAGGACACCCCGGCCGATCCGCCCAGCACGGACACGCAGCCCATCGACGAATCCCAGGCCGACCCCGCCCTCGCCTCGCCCCGCGCCGCGATGTCCACCTTCCTCCAGGCGATGATCGACGCCCAGAACGCCCCCACCCCCGACGCCCGCACCCGTGCATTCGAACAGGCGATCAGGACGCTGGATCTGCCCCGAGGACTCCCCGCCGAGACCCAGCGCGCCACCGCCCGCGAGCTCTACACCGTGCTCGGCCGTATCGAGCTTGTCAACCTCGCAACACTCCCCGACCAAACCGACGCCGACCGCTTCCGCTACTACCCCCAGCCCGACATCGTCGCCCACGCCGCGTTCAACGCCCGCCACCCCGGCTTCACCATCGCCCTGGCCAAGGGCGAGGACGGCAACTGGCGCTTCAGCCGCGCCACACTTGACCAGATCCACGACTTTGCCGTCGCCACCGAGACCGAACGCACCGTCGCAGGCGTCGAGCTCGACAAGACCCTCATCGAGCAAATTCGCGCCCGCATGCCCAGCGCCCTCAAGGGCTCCACAACCCTCGGGCTCGAGCACTGGCAGTGGATCGGCGTCTTGCTCGTCATCTTCGTCGGCGTCATCCTCGACCGCATCGCCCGAACCATCCTCCGCACCATCTGGCACCGCATCGAAGCCCATCGCGACGGCAACGCAGACACCGACACGCTCAACAAGGCCGTCCGCCCCTTCGGGCTCCTCGTCACCGCGGGCGTCTGGTACCTCGCCCTGAGCATCGGGCTCTTGCCCCCCACCCCCACCATCGTGCTGCTCGTGGCCGTCAAGGTCATCTGGATCGCCGCCATCGTCTGGGGCGGGTTCAAGGTCGCCGACCTGCTGGGCGAATGGCTCAGCATCCAGGCCGGCAAGACCGAGACCAAGTTCGACGACCTGCTCGTCCCCATGGTCAAACGCACGGCCAAGATCTTCATCGCCGCCCTCGGGCTCGTCTACCTCGCCAGCGCCTTCTCCATCGAGATCCTCCCCCTGCTCACCGGCCTGGGCATCGGAGGCCTGGCCGTCGCCTTCGCCGCCAAAGACACCATCGAGAACTTCTTCGGCTCCGTCGCGGTGATCTTGGACCGACCCTTCGAGATCGGCGACTGGATCTTCGTCAACGATGTCGAAGGCACCGTCGAAGACCTGGGCTTCCGTTCTACTCGCATCCGCACCTTCTACAACTCACTCGTCACGGTCCCCAACGCAACACTCGTGCGCGCCAAGGTCGACAACTACGGCCGCCGCAAGTACCGACGCTTCAAGACCATGATCAATGTCACCTACGACACCCATCCCGACAAGATCGAGGCCTTCTGCGCCGGCATCCGCGAGATCATCAAGCTCCACCCATACACCCGCAAAGACTATTACCATGTCTGGCTCAACGCCTTCGGCCCCCACTCGCTCGACATCCTCGTCTACATGTTCTTCGAATGCCCCGACTGGTCGATCGAGCTGCGCGAAAAGCACCGCTTCATGCTCGACATCATCCGACTCGCCGACCGCATGGGCGTCGACTTCGCCTTCCCCACCCAGACCCTGCATGTCGCCCAG
>CAYQRD010000092.1:0-6427 GCA_964419845.1 uncultured Phycisphaeraceae bacterium | reverse complement strand
GGCGGGTTCGACATCACCCTCGAGGTCTGGATCGCCTCGGCACAGATGCATGAGCAGGGCATGGAGCCGATCCGTCTGAGCAAGGGCAACTTCCGCGACATGTACTGGACGCTGGCCCAGATGGTCACCCACCACACCGTCAACGGCTGCAACCTCAACCCGGGCGACCTGCTGGGCTCGGGCACCGTCTCGGGCACCACCCGCGACTCGCGCGGCTCGCTGCTGGAGCTCACCTGGGACGGCGACCCGTTCGCCAACCCCCCCGTCCTGGTCCCCGGCACGCAGCGGACGCCGATCGTCCTGCCCACGGGCGAGGAACGCAGGTTCATCGCCGACGGCGACGAGATCATCATGAAGGCCTACTGCGAGCGCGAGGGTTATCGGCGGATCGGCTTCGGCGAGTGCCGGGGCATCATCGAGCCGGCGCGTCCGATCGACTAAACCCGCGGCCCAACGGGCATTTCTTTCGATCCCGGCGATGAAAAGCTGGGGCGCAAAACTGCGCATTGGCACAGAAATGTGTGCATTTGTGTCAACTCCCGTGATTCGTGAACTGTTCTCCCCGCTGTGTCGATGCAAACCCGTCGACACACAGGAGCACCGTCATGCCACACACGAACAGCTTTGAGCACCCACGCGAACCCGAGCGGCTTGAAGCGCTGCGCGACATGCAGATCCTCGATACGCCCACGGAAGAGCGGTTCAATCGCATCACGCGACTGGTGTGCAATTCGCTGGATGTGCCGATCTGTGCCATCTCATGCATCGACCTCAACCGCCAGTGGTTCAAGTCGATCCAGGGGCTCGAAATCGTGCAAACCAACCGGGACATCTCGTTCTGTCAGCACACGATCCTGCAGGACGAGGTCATCGTGGTCCCCGATGCACGCTTCGACGACCGGTTCGCGAACAACCCGCTGGTGACGAGTGACCCGAGCATCGTGTTCTACGCGGGCGCACCGATCTATGCTCGGGCCAATCTGCCCGTCGCGACCCTGTGTGTCATCGATACTCAGCCGCGTCACTTTGATCCGGAGTCCTGCGAAATGCTCAGGGACTTCGCGCGAATCGTTGAGCGAGAGATGCACGCGGCCCGCACGAACCCCATCGAGGAAGCGATCGTTCATCAGGTGGGCGACTCATGGCGTGCGACGATGATCGACCCGCTCACCCGGCTCTGGAACCACGAGGGCATCGGGATCATCATCACCGAGGCGATCCGGACACACGAACAGGATTCGCCGATCGGCGCCGCGATCGTCGACCTGTGTGGCTATGACGATGTCTGCAAATCGATGGGCTATGTTCAGGGCGATGCATATGTCCGATCGTTCTCACGGGCGGCATTGCAGCTTCTCGACGAGGGCGACGCGATGGGCCGACTGCGGGGCGCAGAGTTCGCTTTCCAGTTTGCGGATGCACAGACATGCGAGGATGCCGAGCACAAGCTCCGCCGCCTGCTCGAACTCGCAACCCAGATCATGCCGACCGCTGCAACCATCGAACCCATCGGCTTCGGGATGTGGTTCCCTGAGCAGGTTGTGCAGCGACCGGAACTGATCCTCGAACATCTGTCGGACGGGCTTGAGAATGTGCGGCTGGTACAGAACGCGCAGCTTGAAGTCCGTGTGCACGGCGATCGCTTTGAAAGCAGGAACGCCGCCTGATCAGTCCCCGTTCTTCTCGACGCACTTGGGGCACCGGGAACCCGGAACATATTCCGGGGCGCAGCGGAGCTTGGTCGTCAGCGCGTGCCCGCAGCCTGGGCAGAACGCGGCGGCGTCCGATGGACGCAGGTCATGGTTGACACCGACCCGCTCATCGAACACATAGCAATCACCCCGCCATGCGCTCTGCTCCTGCGGCACCTGCTCGAGGTAGTTGAGAATCCCACCCTCGAGGTGGAAGACCTCCTCGAAACCCTGCTCGAGCATCCATGCCGTCGATTTCTCACAGCGGATGCCGCCCGTGCAGAACATCGCGACCTTCTTGTGCTTTTTGGGGTCGAGATGTGATTCGACATAGCTGGGCAGATCCCGGAACCGCTTGATCCTGGGGTCGATCGCACCTTCGAATGTTCCCGCGTGGACCTCGTAGTCGTTGCGTGTGTCGATCACGACCACCTCGGGGTCGCGGATCAGGTCGTTCCACTCGCTCGGATTGACATAGGTGCCCACGCATTGGCGGGGGTCGACATCGGGACCGAGATTGATGAGCGTTGGCTTGACCTTCACCTTGGCGCGATTGAACACATGCCCCGGCGCGTGACTGGTCTTGTGGGCCATGTCGCTGAGCCCCGGGTGGGCTCGGATGATGCTCAGGATCTCCGCGACCGCCTGCTTTGTCCCGGAGATGGTGCCGTTGATCCCCTCGCTGGCAAGCAGAATCGTGCCCATCACATCGCGATCGAGCATCTGCTGCTTGAGCGACGGCGCGAATGTCTCGCAATCCTCGATGCGCACGAACCTGTAGAACGCGGCGATGTCATGCATCTCGCTGTTCGGGCGTTCCTTCGGGGGTGCTGCGTTCATCACGGGTGCTCCCGGCTCGACGCGTTGCGTGTTGCTCGAACAAGCGGGGACAAACCGCTCTGATCGGTGCAGACGCTCGCGGAGCGAGGATCGCTGGGAAAGAAAGTGGAGGACAGGGGACTCGAACCCCTAACTTCCAGCTTGCAAAGCTGGCACTCTACCAATTGAGTTAGTCCCCCAAGGGGTTCCTGACATCGGGTGATGTCGGGGGCAACTGTAGCCACCTTTTTCGTTTCGGGCGAGTCCGAGTTCGATGCGGTATGATCGATCCGCAAACCCCGCCCTTGAACAGAGGATTACCCACCATGCCCAGACTGACGCCCCCAATGCTGCTGATCGCCCTTGCTGGCTCGACCCTGCTGGCCAATCAGCCCGATCAGGAGCCAGCCGACACCACCGCTGATCGTGACGCGGCGCAGATCGAGGCCTCTGAGCCCACATCGCTGACCCTGCGGGCCTCGATCGGGGCAAGCTATCAGGCGGATGCGGACTTCGACGCCGGCATCGGTGAGCTCTCCCTCGCGGAATATCGGGCTGGGCTGACGGCGATCTGGGACATCGAGGACGCGGGGCGGCTGAGCATCGATCTCAGTGCCGGGCTGCTCGACTACGAGGTCACCCCCTCGCCCACATCCGTCGCCGGCGACGCCGCGAGCATCGGCGCGGAGCTCGACACCATCCACACACTCGGGCTGACGGGCATCTACAGCGACAGGGTCAACGATTCCACAACATGGTTCGTCGGCGCCGGGGTCGGGTTCAGCGGCGAGGACGACGCCGACTTCGGCGACAGCATCGACTGGCTCTTCACGGGCGGCTTTCAGTACAAGCAGAGCGAGCGGCTGACCCTGGGCATCGGGGTATTCGTCAAAAGCAGGCTCGAGGACGATGTGCTGATCATCCCGGTCCCCGTGATCACCTGGCAGATCGATGAGCGATGGACCCTCGCATCCGAGCGGGCTGGGCTGCGTCTGAGCTACAAGAGCAGTGACGAGCTGACCTACGGCATCTCGGGCGAATACCGCAGCGAGAGCTTCCGTCTGGATAACACACACGCCGCGGCACCCGAGGGCATGGGCACCCATCGACGGATCCCGGTTGCCCTCTTTGCGCAGTACAAGCCGAACGATCGTGTCGTCATCGACGCCTCGATCGGTGCCGCCCTCGGAGGGGAGCTCGAGTTCCTCGACACCAACGGCAACGACATCTCCAAGCAGGACATCGATACCGGATTCTTCGGCTCACTCACGCTGTCATACAAGTTCTGATCAGCGGTCGGGCTCCGCGGGCGTAAACGCGCCCGCGTCCTGGCGGGTTACAGGGACGGCGCGATCGCTGATCGCCGGCGCATCACGCAGGTAGGCCCGCTCGATCATGGGCGGATCCAGCGGGCGATCGTTGGCGTCCACCGCCACACGGGCGATCCCGAGGATCGCGTCCGCACCGGATACCGCCTGCGCGAACGCGGTGTATCGCCCGTCGAGGAACGAAGTGCCCTCTTTGCTCAGGCAAACAAACACCTGCGAGCCGTTGGTGTTGGGGTCCGCGGACCGGGCCATGGAGAGCACCCCGAAATCGTGCGGCAGACTCGACTTTTCCAGATCAATCATGTACCCGGGCCCGCCAGAGCCCGTGCCCGATGGATCCCCGACCTGGATCACAAAGGGACGCCCGTCGGGCAATGCCGCGACCACCCGGTGGAAGATGATGTTCGAGTAGAACCCGCCCTCGACCAGATGCATGAAGTTGAACGCGGTGTTCGGGGCGGCGTCTGGACGCATGCGGAATACGATGTTTCCCATGCTGGTCTCCACCACCGCTTCCTGCTCGATGTACACACGCAACCCCGAGAACACCACCTGGCGCTCGGCGCTGTCGGTCTGCCCCTGCACGCTCTGGGTCGCGATGCGATCGTCCTCGAACACCACGATCGCCTTTTCGTCCTCGGACACCCGCATCGTTGCGGCGTCCACACGCGTGGCCGTGTTGGGTGTGATCATCGGCTGGAGCACCAGCGGCGCACCGTACGCCCTGTCGTTGAGATAGAGCTGCGCCAGCATGACCCGCTCGGGTTTGTCGCTCCAGATCAACGGGAACAGGCTGCTCAGATCCGTGCGTCCCCGCGCGGCGGGCGCCGCCGCGATCATCTCGAGCGTCGCCGCGTCATGGAGTTTGATGCTCGGCTCGGCGGTGACATCCTCGGGTGTGGACACGAGCACAACGATGCGTTGCCCTACGCCGTGATAGAGACGATCGGGAACAAGCTGAGATCGAGCCGTCTGTGTACAAAGCGGCAGGATCAGCAGTGCGAGCGTGGACACAACGCGGCGGATTTGTTCAGTTGAGCGCATGACCAAAGCATACCCGCAACGGACCGGCCCGGTTCAAGCGCGCAACTGTGGATTGATCGGCGTATTGATTGGGAGTGGATTGTTGAGGATCGGGGAACTCAGTCGGATTCGCCCGGAATGTCGTCGAGCCGACCCCAAGCATCCTGAACCGTCCCTGAGTTGTCGCCGTTGTCTGTGCGTGCGAGCAGATCGTTTGCGATCTCACTGCCGATGTCCTCGTACCACTCAACCGCGAGGCCCGCCTGCAACACATTGAACCCGGTTTCGTGGTTGAGCTCGTAGAACGAACGGAGCGTGTCGGTCACCAGAGCCGCAGAGGAATCGATGCTGTAGAGCACACGCTGCCCGTTGGGCCCCGTGCCACGGTAGAGGTAGTTGGCGATGATCTCCTCGGCCCTGTTCGGGTTGATCCAATCTTCGCTTGCGTCCTCGTATGTGAAACTGCCGCTGTGGCTGGGGCAATAGAACACACTCGAAGCGGAGACATACTCACGCCCATAGAGATATCCCAGCCCGTCCCAGCGATCGTCTTTGAGTTCCGGGAACTCATCGCGTGAGAGCAGGACCGTGTCCATGCGGTCGTACGAGGCATTGCTCGCCGTGTTGCTGCGGGTGGATGGGGGGAGGAACACGCTATCGGGCAACGCATCGCGCGAGTCCTGCGAGTAGAGACTGATGCCCATCCCGATCTGTCGCAGGTTCGAGCCGCAGATCACCTTGCGTGTCGATTCTCGGACCATGGAGATCGCGGGGAGCATCATGGCAATCAGGATGCTGACAATCGCGAGTGATACGAGCAGATCGATCATCGTGAACGCGCGTTCATGCCGACGGAATGTCTTCGCTGTGTGTCGCAACACGGACCCGATCTGTGCTTCGTGTACCCCGATACACCCACCACGATGAGCGCGTATCGAAATCCACTTCCCCACGGCTGCCCACGAGCAGCCCTTGACGCACTCCTAAAATATCGGCTCGACCCGATATCTGCAAGTACTCAGTGGTGAATTGGGAATCGAGACCAGCGAATTGAACCAACCTAAACCCGTACACCGATCCCCCGATCTGGGCGATCGTTGATGAGGGAGGGGTGAATTTCCCAAAATGCATTGGAAACACCCCGCTTGCAAGCATCCGCGGGATCGGGTACTCGTATAGGACGGCGGTCTGTGGGGTGGTTTCACAGGCCCCGGGCGCGCTCGTGAACCCGGTGGGAAATGGATAAGAACGAACAAAGCACACCCGTTGGAAGTCCCACGCACGGCGAACCCGCCAATGGGCAACCCAGACCGGGCGATCGGACCCGTACTCCAGAGCCGCTCTCGGCCGAGGATCTTTCGGGTCAGGACAGAATCGATTACGAGTTGATGCAGAGCGTTGCGATCAATAACGAAACCGCCGTGGGCGAACTTTACGACCGATTCGGGTCGCTGGTGTTCCGCATGGCGTACCAGTCGATGCCCACACGCAGCGAGGCCGAAGATGCCGTTCAGGAAATCTTCGTCCGCCTGTGGCGCACCGCGGATCGCTATGACCCACGCAAGG
>CAYQRD010000091.1:0-6602 GCA_964419845.1 uncultured Phycisphaeraceae bacterium | reverse complement strand
CCCAACCCCTACCGCAAGATCGATCTCTACTTTACCCGCGGCGCGACCGAGGATCAGAAGCCCGACAGCGACCCGATCTTCATGTTCCCCTTCTTCCTCGGAGAGCCCGCCAACCGGATCCGCTTCAATGATCTGATGGCCATCGAGTACACCCGGGGCATGGACGAGCAGCGCTGGAGCGATCTGCAGACGGATTTCCGCACCTCGTTCACGCACGGGCTGATCATCGAGGTCCCAGGGACCGGATTCCGAGTCGCGCTGCCCGTCGGCGACAGCACCCGCATCCCGCTGGGCAACACGGGCTGGAGCGTCGCCGTCGAGCAGCTCGCGCCCGAACCGCCCTTCCCCATCATCACGCCCGGCTACGAGAACGCGACAAGCTCCGTCGCCGTGCTCAACCTGACCAAGGCCGCGACCGCGACCGAGCCCGCCCGGAACTTCAGCCGCTGGGTGTTCCACCGTTTCCCTGAACTCAATCAGGATCTGACGCCCAGCCCCTCGGGTCGCCCCGTGCGCACGGACCCCGATCCGAGCATCCGCATCGCGTATGTCGATGCGTCCAAGCTGCAGCTGTATCTCGACGAACAGACCAACGCACAGGGTGAGGAGGTCATCCGCGCCATCGTCCGCCAGCCCACGGGCGAGGTCCGCGTCGTGGAGAATCTCGACGACGGCTGGCTGCTCGACATCATTCCCAACGCGCAGCGCGACCGCCTCGATCTGCGTCTGGCCGAGCATTGGCCACACGCCCAGCGCATCAGCCGCCCCGTGCCCGTGCCGTTCAAGGACCGCGACAAATCGGTCGCGGGTTCCTACAGCAGGGCCCTTGTGGCGATCGAGGTCTCGCTGCCCGCCAATGCAACGCGGGAGGCCTGGTCACAGATCGTCTGGCTGCCCTTCGCACAGTATGTCAGCATCCAGACCGACCAGCGGACCAAGGTCACGCTGCCCGACGGCCGCAACATCATGCTCGCGTTCGGCCGCTATCAGCGTCCGCTGCCCGGCTTCGAGCTGGCGCTCGTTGACTTCGAGATGATCGCCTATGACCACCGCGGCGCACCGCGTGATTACCAGTCAATCGTGCGCGTGATGCCCAACCCCTTCTACGCGGGCCCAAAGCCCAACTTCGAAACCTTCGATCATGTGGTCAAGCTCAACAACCCGCTGCGCGCACCGTACCACTGGGACCCCGACAAGTCATGGTTGACCAACTCCATCACACGCCTCCGCGCCGGCATGGACCCCAATCAGTTCAAGCTCTCGCAATCGGGCTGGGACCGCTCGGGCTGGATGCAATCGCAGCAGATGGTCGATCAGGGCCAACTCGATGAGCCCCGCGCCAACTTCACCATCCTGGGTGTAGGGAACAATCCCGGCATCCACATCATCGCCCTCGGGTCGATCTTCATGTCGATCGGGATCCCCTGGGCGTTCTACTTCAAACCCTATCTGGTCAAACGAGAGAAGCAGCGTCTCGCGGCGCTGCACGCGAACAGGAAGCCCAAGGAGGCAGCCTCATGATCTCACAAACGAAAAGCGCCACCACACTGGTCCTGCTGATGCTCACGATGTTCTCGGTGCTGGCCCGGCCCGCTGCAGCCCAGCAGGGGCCCGATGGCAACGCGCACCCCGAAACGCAATCGGTCACCATGACCGCGGATCAGGTGGTCAACCCATTCGGCCAGCCGCAGCCCGCGACCATGACCACGCAGCAGAAGGCGGCCTTCGCAGACGCGGTCGATCTCTCCCCGCTCGCGGAAACAACCGTGTTCCACAACGGGCGCGTCAAGATCCTCTCCACGCTGGCCCGCGAAACCGTCAACCAGATCTCCGGCAAGACCAGGCACTTCGATCTCATCGTCGAGACAAATCCGGACGGCACAACCAAGTCCGTCGAGAAGATCAAGTACGACCCGATGTTCTCGCTCTTCGACATCATGATCGATCCGGTCTACTACCTCGACAAGCCGCTGATCGGGATCAACTACCTCCCGCTCCGCAGCGCGATCCTCGATCAGTATGAGCTGGACCCCGCGAACGCGGAGGCCGCGTTCAACCGCGAGGGCTGGCTCAAGACCGGCATGGTCTCCCCGCGCATGGCCAATCGCTATGTGAACGCAGCCCTCGCCAAGTACGAGGACTCGGAGCCCTTCCAGATGGCCGTCCGCAAGCTCGATCGTGCGACCGGTCTGTTCACTAACTCGATCGGCAACATCGAGGTTGTCGCGCCCGCCGACCAGAGCGCACCGTGGAAGCACCTGGGGGCGCTCCCCGATGACGCGCCCGCCCGTGTTGCCGCGGCCCAGCTGGCGCAGTCATGGCGTGCCGGGGACGCCGCGGGCGTGAACGCCGCCGCGCAGGCCCTTGCCGACGCGCTCGCGCAGATCAACCCGCAGACCCAGCAGGCCGCCAGCCCGGGGCTCGAGGCGTTGTACAACAAGGCCAACGCGTTCGAGTGGGGGCTCTGGTTCTACCTCTTCTCGCTCGTGGCACTCATCCTCGCCTTCGGCACCGGCCGCAAGACCCTCGCCACCATCGGCGTCGTCCTGCTCTTTGTCGCCCTCGCGTTCCACGGCGTGGGCTTCACCCTCCGGTCTCTCATCGCCGAGCGATTCGCCATCCAGAACCAGTTCGAGTCCATGACCGGGCTCTCGTTCTTCGCCGCGGTCGTCGGCACCGGGCTCATGCTCTGGAAGAAGCAGTGGCTCTTCGGCGCCGCCGCCGCGGGCACGGGCTTCCTGATCCTCATCACCGCCACAACCACCGGGATCCCCGGCGAGAACATCGAACGAGAAGCCGCGATCCTCAACACCTCGGTGCTGCTCAAATACCATGTGACCACCGTGCTCACCAGCTACGGGCTGATCACGCTGGGCTTCATCGTCAGTCTCTTCTACCTCGGCACCTACTACGGCGCCAGGTTCTTCGGCACACAGACCGCCAGCGAGGGTGCTCCGGCGCTCGCGTCGGGTGCACTCGGCCACATCGACGCCGACGACACCGCCAAGCCCATGGGCCTTCAGCGGACCCTCAAGGACCTCGACACCGCGACCATGACCGTGCTTCAACTCGCGTTCTGGACGCTGGGCGTGGGCATCCTGCTGGGCGCGTGGTGGGCGGACCACTCATGGGGCCGCTGGTGGGCCTTCGACCCCAAGGAAACCTGGGCGCTCGTCACCTGGATCGTCTACCTCATCGTGATCCATGTGCGCATGACCGGGCTCAAGAACCGCGGCTTGACCACGGCGTGGTTGAGTGTCTCGGGCTTCATCGTGATGCTCTGGACCTACTTCGGCGTGAATCTGCTGCTGCCGGGCTTGCACGCATATGCGTGATCACTTGTTATGATCATCTGGCATCAATGAGTCGGGCGACCTTGTCCTCGCTGTAGTCGCCGTCAACCATGTCTATCACGCGTCCCTGCTCATCGAGCAGCACCGCATGAATCGTCTTGGTCGATTCGATCCCCAACGCCTCGTTGAACTTGCCGACATTGGTGTACAGCGTGATGGTGCGCCCCCGGGCCTCGGGGTCGGGGATGCCCGAGCGCATGCCGCCGTCGATGAAGCCGGCCATCCAGCCCCATCTACCGCTGGAGATGGTGGGGGTCTCGATGATCCGCACGCCGGGGATGGCGGCCTGGATCTCGTCCATCCGGTCGAGCCAGGTGTTGACATTGGTCTGCTGCTGACGCTTGTAGGCGATCAGCACCAACGCGGGCTTGCCCGCCAGGTCATCGGGGAGGGTGACCTTCTCCTTGTTGAGATTCTCGGCGGTGATGGTCGGGAAGTAGACATCGGGCATCCGTGTCGCCTCGTTTCTCAGCCCCAACGACTGGTGTCGGCACGAACTCATCATGAGCGTGCCCGCCCCAAGCATACTCAGGGCCGCAAAGCCGATCAGGCGTTCTCGCAGTCGCATGGTCATCTGGTTCTCCTGTGCCGTGTTGCCCCGGTGGGTTCGTACGCTTTCAATACCCCGATGCAGTTGTCTGATCCGAGCCCAAGCCGAGCGTTCTTCGCCCGCCCCGCGGAGGTGGTCGCCCGTGAGCTTTTGGGCTGCAAGCTGACACGAACACTCGACGATGGCACCACCCTCTCGGGCGTGATCACCGAGACCGAAGCGTACACCGGACCCGAGGACCGTGCCTCACACGCGTTTGGCGGGCGGCGGACGCCCCGAAATGAATCGATGTGGGCCAAGCCGGGCACGGCGTATGTCTACTTTACCTACGGCATGCACTTCTGCTTCAACATCGCCTGCCTGCGTGCTGATCACCCCGCAGCCGTGCTCGTTCGGGCAATATGCCCGATCCAGGGCATCGGAACCATGCGGGCACTGCGAACCGCCAAGCCACGCAAGCACCCGCTCCGGGACCGTGATGTGTGCAACGGGCCTGGCAAGCTCTGCCAGGCGCTGGCGATCGCCCGTGATCTCGACGGTCACGATCTTCTCCATTCTTCCCATCTTGCCATCGAGCAGGGGTTTGCGATCGCCGATGCCCGCGTTGAACGCACCCCTCGAATCGGGATCGGCTCTGCGGGCGACTGGGCACAGAAACCACTCAGATGGGTGACCCGGTTGCATCCGGGCGACCCCGGGTGCGAAAAGGTGCAATGAGCGGCACGGGTTTCCCGATAGAGAAGATGGGACGAACATGGCCCCCCGCCTTGCGTTGCATGCGATTGCACGCATAGTGTTATGTGTTCGACGCCAGCAAACGCGTCGCGACAGGATGTGTGAAATGAGCAGCCACGAAGTACAGATCGACCTCAAGGAGATCATGGATCGCGCAGGCGGGTTCGCGCCGCTGTGCTTCCCATTCATCCGCGACGGGCTCGCCCACACCGTCGAGATGGTGCACGGCAACCACGACGACGAGACCCTGCTCGAACTCGGGCTCGGTGATGAATCACGCCATGTATCCGGGCACGAGTTGTGCATCGGCCTCAAGGACTACGCCATCGACCGCTACGGCATGATGGCCAAGTCCGTGCTCAACAAGTGGGGCATCTACCACACGCTCGATTTTGGCAAGATCATCTTTGCCATGGTCGATGCCGGGCTGATGCGCACCACCGACGAAGACCGGCTCGAAGACTTTGACGGCATCTACGAGTTCGACGATGTCTTCCCTGACCCGACAATCGGCAACCGCCCGGTCACGGTCAATGCCTGATCGCAAGGGCGAACCCGGGCGCGGAATGTTGATTTCGGCTACACTGTGCCCATGCCGAATGATCGCGACAAACCCTCAGATAACGCCGCGGAAATCAGGACGGAAGCCAGGATAGCCCCCGTGTGGGCCGGTCTGCACCTGTGGCAGATGCAGCCGGTGCGGGATGTGCTGCTGGGCCTGGGGATCTTCGCCCTGATCATCATCGGGCAGAAGACCTCCGTGGTCACGGTGCCGCTGCTGCTGGCGCTGCTGCTGGCGTACCTTTTCGAGCCCGTGATCGTGTGGATGATGGGCCGCTTCGGCGCATCGCGTCGCGTCTCGGTCATCACGATTATGGTCGCGGTCATCACGCTGGTGATTCTGCCCATCATGGCCGGCGGCGCGTACGCCGCAGCCCAGCTGGTGAACTTCGCTACCGATACCATCGGGAATGTCCGCCAGGTCCAGAAGGCCATCAACGAGTTTGAGCCCGAAGCAGGTCACCGGATGCTCGTCGACAACGAACTCCCCAGCGCCTGGGTCTGGGTCCACGACGAGATCCGTCAGTCCGAGCAGGACCCGAGCAGCTCGGTCGGCATGGCACTCGACGCGATCATCGACTGGGTGACCGCGAACAGCGAACAGGTCGCCAGGACCACCGCGAGCGTGAGTGTCGATGTCGTCAACCGCGGGCTCGGCGTAGTCGGCGCGGCGTTCGGACTCTCGTTCATGCTGTTCGTCACCGCGTTTTTCTTCTTCTTCACCGCGACCGAGTGGGTCCAGCTCAAAGGGTTCGGCAGCAAGCTGCTCCCTGACAAGAACCGCGACCGCATTATCGATCTGCTGCAGAAGTTCGATGCCGTGATCTCGGGCTTCATCCGCGGGCGCATCACCATCGCGTTCATTCAGGCGATTGTGTTCTCGATCGGCTACTTCATCATCGGCGTGCCCGGTGCCTTCATTCTTGGGCCGGTGGTGGCCATCCTCTCCATCGTGCCATACCTGGCGCTCATCGGGCTCCCGATCTCGATCTCCCTGCTCGCGCTCCAGGGGCACGAGGGATTCCGCGGCGAGTGGTGGTGGATCATGCTCGCACCCACGGGGCTCTACTTCCTGGGTCAGGCCCTTGACGACTATGTCTGGACGCCGCTCATCCAGGGCAAGAGCACCGGCATGGACACGCCGACCATCCTGTTCGCTTCACTCGCGGGCGGGGCACTCTTCGGTGTGTTCGGCTTGCTCATCGCCATACCCATCGCCGCGTGCGTGAAGATCCTGATTCAGGAGATCTTCTGGCCACGCTTCAAGGACTGGGCGGAGGGGCGTGCGGACGATCCATTGCCGATCGAGTGATCAATCCCCGAGGATCTGATCCAGGTGGTAGCGCAGGTGCGCGAAGTAATCCTCGATGATGTACCCCAGCGTTGACGGCTGGTCCTTGGGC
>CAYQRD010000090.1:0-6617 GCA_964419845.1 uncultured Phycisphaeraceae bacterium | reverse complement strand
TGCGCGATAATCAGCGCCTGCGCTACGAAATCGAATTGCAGGCGCCGCAGAACAACTAGGTTAACGCGTTGGGCGCGCCTCGATGAGACTGCGCGCTGCGCCTGCGGCGAGCAGCACTTGACGCGGAGCGGTCCCGCCCAGGTGATCGCGTGCGTTTAGCGAGCCTTCGAGAGTCAGTACCTCGAAAACATCCTGCTCGATCAGCCCCGAGAAACTCTGCAACTGCTCAAGGGTGAGCTGCGACAAGTCTTTGTTTTGCGCGATGCCGAAAGCGACCGACTTGCCGACGACTTCGTGCGCGTCGCGGAAGGGGAGTCCGCGTTTAACGAGATAGTCTGCAAGATCGGTAGCGGTTGCATATCCCTGAAGCGCGGCCGCGCGCATGCTGTCCTTTTTACAGGTCACGGCTGGCATCATCTCTGAATACGCAAATAAACAGTCTTTCACCGTGTCGAGAAGATCGAACAGAGGCTCTTTGTCCTCCTGGTTGTCTTTGTTGTATGCCAAAGGCTGCGACTTCATCAGCGTTAAAAGCGACATAAGATGGCCGAACACACGACCGGTCTTACCGCGCACAAGCTCGGGGACATCGGGGTTTTTCTTCTGCGGCATGATCGACGAGCCCGTGCAGAATCGATCTGGCAGATCAATGAAGTCGAACTGCGCGGAAGTCCAGAGAACCAGCTCTTCGGAGAAGCGCGACAGGTGCATCATGATCGTGCTGCAGCAGCTTGCGACTTCGATTGCGAAGTCGCGGTCGCTGACCGAGTCGAGTGAGTTGCGCGTCGGGCCATCGAAGCCCAGAAGCGAGGCGCTGTAATCGCGGTCGATTGGGAACGTAGTGCCAGCGAGTGCGGCGGCACCGAGCGGGGAGACGTTCAGCCTTTTGCGCGCGTCGATCAGACGACTGTAGTCGCGCTCGAGCATCTCATTCCAAGCCAGCATATGATGGCCGAAGCTAATCGGCTGCGCCGTTTGCAGGTGGGTAAAACCGGGCATTATTGTATCGGCGTCGCGTTCTGCGAGATCAACTAGTGCTAACTGCACTTTACCGACAAGATCGGCAATAATGTCTACCTGTTCGCGCACGTAAAGGCGAATATCGGTCGCAACCTGATCGTTGCGCGAACGCCCGGTGTGTAATTTCTTGCCTACGCTGCCGATGCGCGCCGTCAGCGCCGATTCGATATTCATGTGTACGTCTTCGAGTTCGACAGACCACGCAAAGTCCCCCGCCTCGATCTCGTGTCTTATCGCCTCAAGCCCCTCGAGAATCAGGTTTTTTTCGTCGAGCGTTAACACGCCGACTCGTTGCAGCATCACTGCATGCGCGACCGAACCGTCGATATCGTGCTGATAGAGCCTGCGATCGAACTGCACCGACGCGGTGAAACGCTGCACAAACGCATCGGTCGCTTCGCTGAAGCGGCCTCCCCAGAGTTTGCTGGTGTCTTCTGTTTTGGAATCGTTGGGCTTGTCGCTCATGGGAGGTTTCCGCTTCTTAGTGTGTTCGGAGGGTGTCTAATCCTGCCGTAATCAGAGAGCGCGAGTATATCAGCATCACGGCCTCGCTTGAAAATCTGCTCCCCACTCGGACATTGCCGCCAAATTGCCGTAAAATGGGGCCAACTCTCACAGCTAAAAAGGTCTGCCCTTGTCCTCTGACTCTATTTCCTCGGCTTCGAGCAACGATCCAAACCGCACCGCGCTGATACGCATCGCAACTCGCAAGAGTCCTCTGGCGCTATGGCAGGCCTATTTTGTCCGCGATGCTCTCGAAAGTGCGCACCCAGATCTCCGCGTCGAGTTGCTCGCGATGAGCACCCGAGGCGACAAAATACTCGATACGCCTCTGGCGAAAATCGGCGGTAAAGGTCTGTTCGTGAAGGAGCTTGAACGCGCGCTTCTCGACGGTGACGCTGACATTGCCGTGCATTCTATGAAAGATGTGCCAATGGCTTTTCCGGAGGGGCTTGGTCTTGCGGTGATTTGCGAGCGTGAAGATCCGACCGATGCGTTCGTATCCAACCGGTTCTCTTCACTCGCGCAGTTGCCTGAGGGCGCGCGAGTCGGCACATCGAGCCTGCGTCGCCAGTGTCAGCTGCGTGCGTTAAGGCCAGACCTAAAAATTCTCGATCTGCGCGGCAACGTTGGTACTCGGCTCGGCAAGTTGGACGCCGACGACTATGACGCAATCATACTCGCAAGTGCGGGCCTTATCCGCCTCGAGCTCGAAGAGCGCATTGCCGAAAGGCTCAGCACAGAGGTTTCTTTGCCCGCCGGTGGGCAGGGGGCTGTAGGCATCGAGTGCCGTTTAAACGATGACGAGACCCTCGCGCGGCTGAGCTGCCTTCACCACGCTGACACCGCGGCGCGCGTGGTCGCCGAGCGTGCCATGAATGCGAGACTCAACGGGGGTTGTCAGGTGCCGATCGCTTGCTTCGCCGAACTCAGTACAAGCGAAGCTTCCGCCGGCGAGTTAAGCCTGCGCGGTTTGGTTGGAAGCGCCGACGGAAAACGCATGCTGCGAGCTGAGGCGCGTGGAAACAGTCAGGACGCCGAGGGATTGGGCGTTGTCGTTGCGGAAGCCCTGCTCGCACAGGGTGCGGCCGAGCTTCTAGCCGAGCTGGACATGCGTTAACAATCCGCCGCTCCTCGGCTGCAGGGTGAGTGATGACATCAGACAAAAGCTTAGCGCGTGGACCTAGTTCAAAAGCACCGCAAAACGCCGCGCTTGCCAACCATTGCGTCCTTGTAACTAGGCCGGAGCAGCAACAAGCCGAGCTGATTGCCACGCTCGAAGCGTGGGGCGCGCAGACGATTTCACTACCCCTGCTTTCTATCTCACCGCCGTCGGCAGGCGCGCCTGCGGCAACGCTGCGTCGCAGCCTACTCGAACTCGATCTCTTCGACAGCTTGCTCTTTGTAAGCACCAACGCGGTTCGCGCCGGTGTCGCGGCAATCGAAGACTACTGGCCACAGTTTCCGGTTGGTTTGCAGATTCTGGCGATAGGACCTTCGACCGCAGCACTTGCTCGCGAGTTGCTGCGCTGCGAGGTGGCGGTCGCAGAAGGGGGATCGACTAGCGAGGCGCTGCTTGCGTCGGGTCTTCTCGGTGACTTGAAGGGCAAGCGTGTGGGCATTTTTCGCGGCGAAGGGGGGCGTGATGCGCTCGCCGAAGGCATCAGGCAGCGCGGTGGGCGGGTCGACTACTTTGAAGTTTATCGACGCGGTATCTGCGACTACAGTGACACTCAACTTATCGAGGCGCTAGACGGGAAAATTCCCACGGCACTCACCATAACAAGCGGGGAATCGCTCGACGCGTTACTGGCTCTCGTTCCCCGACTGGAAAGGGCGATGGGCATTGCTGTCGATAAGACGGTTAAGTCGATCAGAGCCGATGTGTTGGCGATGCCGGTGATAGTGCCTTCGGCGCGCATTGAAAAGTTAGCGTTAGCAAAGGGCTTTACCGCACCTGTTGACGCGGGGGGTGCCGATGCACTCGCCTTTGCACGCGCTCTTGCACGGTTCGCTGAAAAAACTGACCCTAAGAAATCTGACTAAAGCGAGTTACTATTCTCGCTAAGCGAGTTTTTGCGACGCCCTCCGAGGCGCACAATCGAGAACGAGAACATGGCAGACACAAACGATACGTCGAGTGTAAACCCACACGCGTCTGCAGCGGCGCAGAACGAAGCCGATGCACAAAGCCAGTCGGCAACAAAGCCGACTGCAAAACAGGACACGGCTAAGGTTTTAGACGACATTGCAAAAGTGCGCCCGCCCACGAAAACTCGGGCGCAGCGCAAAGCACGGATTCGTGTTATTGCACTCATTGTGCTCACACTACCCCTCCTCGTCGGTATCGTATGGTTAGCGTGGCAGCAGTGGCAACTGGGTTCTAATTTGCCGCAGCTTGAGGCGCGGCTCGCCCTTGTTGAGGGTGGTGAACCGCGCTCAGAACAGCTCGTTAACGTTCGCGCTACAGAACTTTCGCCCCAGCAGGAAACTCAGGTTGCCGCGCTTATCGAAGAGGCGCGAGCGCGCATCGAAACCGATATGCAATCATTGCTCGAATCTATCGCTGCCGACGCATCTAACTCAGCAGAGCCTCAATTCAATAGCGAGGCGCGCGAGCGACGAATCGTTGAGCTTGCCACGCAGGCTGCACAAAGTGCGCTTTCCGAATTCGATGCGCAGCTCGCTCAACAACAGGGCGCGACAAGCGCTGAGCTTGCACGGTTAAGAAATCAAGTCGCCGAATTTGGCGCACGCGTACGCGCCACCGATGCGACTCCAAGCCGGGAATGGAAATTGCTCGAGGCCGAATACTTGCTGTCGATGGCGAGTCGCAAGCTTCGTTTCGAGCGCGATGTTGTCGCAGCAATCGCGCTTTACGAACTGGCAGATGCAGCCCTTGCCGACGCGGCAAGCGATGAAGCGTATCCGTTACGGCAAGCGCTTGCTGGCGAGCTAGCAAGCCTGCGCTCAGTCGAATTGCCCGACACCGAGAGTCTTTTTTTACGCCTCGACATTCTTCTCGCTCAGGCCGATTCCCTCGTTCTGGCTGGCACGAGCATAGACGGTATGCGTGCCGCGTTTGAGGCTGAAGAACTTTTTGCCTCGACGCCCGAAGCAGAGCGAACGCCTCAGGCCGAAACTTCACTTCCGCGGCAGCTCATAGACGAGTCGTTTGAATTTCTGCGCTCGGTGTTCGTATGGCGAAAGTTAGACGAACCGGCCCAGGCCCTGGTCGCAGCTCGCCTCGGGGGCGCGCGCGAGCTCAAACTCATTCTCGAACAGGCAAAACTCGCACTTCTTGCCGGCGATGAGATTCTCTTCGATCGGCAATTAGACAGTGCACGACTCTGGATTGAACGAAACGGTGAACAAGGCATGGCATCGGTCGATGCAGCGCTAACGGAACTCGATCAACTGAAAGGGGTTGTGCTGCGGCCGCGTCTGCCCTTAATAGGCGGTGCGCTGCGAAGCGTTTCAGAGCTTAACGCGAGTGCTCGATTATGATTCGATTATTCGCATGGAGTTTAGTGGTGATCGTCGTCGCACTGACGTTGAGTCTCACGCTCGGGTTTCCCCAGGACCCCGGTTATCTCCTGATTGCCTTCGGCAACAGCGCTTTTGAAACCAGTATTTTTGCGATGCTTGTCGCGGCGTGTGTCGT
The DNA here is from genome assembly GCA_964419845.1 of uncultured Phycisphaeraceae bacterium. Lineage (GTDB taxonomy): Bacteria > Planctomycetota > Phycisphaerae > Phycisphaerales > UBA1924 > UBA1924. The sequence goes on along the minus strand of CAYQRD010000090.1, from coordinate 1,432 downwards.
GTATGCCGTTCTGCGTTTGGGCTGGACACTATTAAGCGCGCTTAACCCCTGGCGCCTCGTTTCCGCCGGACGTCGTCTGCGCGCTCGGCGCAAAGCCAATGCAAAACGTTCGACGATTCAGGGTCTGCTCAGTTTGGTGCGCGGGGACAGGGCCGCGAGCTTAAAGCTTCTTGAGAAAGGAATTCGCGAGCCCGATGTCAGTTCGGTTAATTTTCTGGGGCTTGCCTATGTCGCGAATCAAAATGGTGATGTTGACGGCGCGCTCAAGTGGTTAGACAAGGGCGAGGAAGCCTATCCTGATGCCAAGTCGACGCTCATGTCTTTGCGCGCAGAAATATTGTTGCAGGCGAACAGACTCGAAGAATGCGTTGCGGTTCTTCAGAATTTACGCAGTAATTCTCCCACCGATACGACTCTGCTGCGGCTGTTACATCGAGTTTATGCGCAGCTTGAGGATTGGGACTCACTCGAAAAACTGCTGCCTGTTTTGACAAAGCAGAAAGCAATGTCAGCTGAAAAGCTGTCTGCACTCGCCGATAGTGTGCTCCTAGGACAGCTTCGCAATTCAGCATCGAATGCCGCAGACTTGCAGCAGTTATGGAAAAAAGCGAAAGCCAGTCAATGTGAAACACCTGCGTTAGTAATCGAATATTCAAATTTATTGCTGCAAGCGGGCGAAGCGGAAGGCGCGCGGCGCGCACTCGAAAAAGCACTCAAAAAGCGTTGGGAAAGCGAGACTCTGCTTCACTATGGAAAACTAGAAACGGGACTCGCGCTAAAGCAGCTACTCGCCGCAGAACAATGGCAGCGCTCTCGGCCAAACGATGCAGCGCTTTTACTGACGCTGGCGCGGCTGTCGCTTCGGTGTGAGCTGTGGGGAAAGGCGCGGGAATACTATGAAGCGACGCTCGCGATTCGAGGGGACGCCAACTCATTGGTCGAATATGCAGGGCTCATGCGCGGATTGGGCTTTGAATCAGAGGCCGATGCGGCTATGCGCAGCGCGCTAGAGACAGCTGGGCTGAGTAGTTCGCTGCCAGTGCCGCCGCGGCACTAGACGAGCTTTCTAGTGGCTGGCGTAGCGACGAAATAGCCGCCGCTTACATAGGTTACTGCTTATCTATTCCGAGTTCGTCCCACAGAGCATCGATTCGCGATTTCACCTCGTCGCTCATCGTAATCGGCGTGCCCCATTCGCGCTGAGTCTCGCCTTCCATTTTATTTGTCGCATCCATCCCCATCTTTGAGCCGAGGCCCGAGACAGGCGAGGCAAAATCTAGGTAATCAATCGGTGTGTTTTCGATTAGTACGGTGTCGCGCGCCGGGTCCATCCGAGTTGTGATTGCCCAAATAACGTCGTCCCACTCGCGTATGTTCACATCGTCATCGACGACGATCACAAACTTCGTGTACATGAACTGCCGCAGGAACG
>CAYQRD010000089.1:0-6618 GCA_964419845.1 uncultured Phycisphaeraceae bacterium | reverse complement strand
TCACCACGTGCTGTTAGAATCTGATACTGCACCGGCGTCAAATCAGGTAGTTTCTGCAAAAACGCCACCATGGCCCAGATACGATCATCGTCATGGGTCATCCCCCATGCAGGCATACCGGATGCCTTAATCCCATGTTTGATGATCCAGAATTGGCGACGTGCCGCTTGTGCCTTGTCACCATGGTCATGGCTGTCGTTTTCTTCCCCGTGGAACTCAGAGAGATCAGGTGGGGCTGGGTATAGCCCCATACTCATATCGCTCTGCGATCTTCCGGGCTGCAGATGACAAGAGGCACACATCTCGTTGTAATCCGGACCACCGGAGAGCAGCAGTTCTGGGTTATCAAGATTCGGCACCTCAAGGTCCGCTGATGCCCGAGCAATGGAACGCTCGCGCAGTGTCTCCAATACCTTGTAGGTCAACGGGCTATGCGGAACATCGGCGCCCATGGGGTATAGGCCTGAGTACACGAAACCCGTTGCTGCCCCTGCCAGCACCAGTCCTGACAACAATACGACGCGTACCAGTTTCATTTTTTAGCTACGCCTTGGTGATCGTCGGCATGCATCCCATGACTGGATCCAGTTTCCATGCCGTCCTTGCACTTTCGCATCATGGCCTGCATGACCGGGTCGTTTGGATCCACTTTCGAATGATCCATCGTGTTCATGGCAGCACAATCCGGTTTTTGGTCAGTCGCCTTATGCTCACTCGGGTCATGAGCCTGGACGGATAGGGTTGCAACAAGGGCGGCTATACCAAGTACCGCTGAATAACGTCGTTTCATAGTCTTATCTCCTATTGGTTATAACGGGAAAATACGGTTGTTTTACCCCCGCGCTGAAAGGTCAGCACGTCATAGGGGTCTTTGCGCGGGCCTTCCATGCCGGGTGACCCCATCGGCATACCGGGTGCGCTCAGGCCCGCTATGGCGGGCTTTTCTTCAAGCAATCGTTTGATGTCATTGGCTGGCACGTGACCTTCGATCACATAGTCACCCACCTTTGCCGTATGGCAGGACTGGAGGTGACGCGGCACACCCAGTTCCGCCTTGACTGGATTCATATCGCGTCGGTCGTGGACCTCCACAGAAAAACCGTTCTCCTGCAGGTGGCTAACCCACCCTTTGCAGCAACCACAGGTAGGACTCTTGTAGACCACCACATCGGCCGCCCTGGCGGGTTGCTGGCTGAACAGCATGCTCCCTGCCACCAGCGTGATTCCCGCCAACAGCCAGATTGTCAGTTTCCCGAAACCGGAAGATTCCCTTGGCTTCGTAGTTTTCTTGATTGTCATGATTCATTTCCTCTGTGTTTCATAAAGACGTTAGCCCTTGTTGATTGGCTGTATCGGTTTACTGGCCTGTTCGTTGCGCTCATGCCAGACGCGGTAGATCTCATCGGACCAGTGGGACTGCACCCAGGCCAGGATGTCGTCGACCTCACGACTGTTCAGTTTCTCGCCGAATCCGGGCATGGTTCCGCCCAGTGGTACACCGCCCACCCTGACCGTCCGACGCAGGATGGATAAGGGGTGGTGCCATGCATGCGCAGTGCCGTTAAGCGGCGGCGGTGGGTACTTTCCCTCAGCATTGGTTTCACGCCAGTTCGGTGTGCCTGATGCATCGGGCTTATGACAGCTGGCACAGTTTTCCTGAAACAGTGCATTCCCTCTGGCGATCTGCGCCTGGCTATACCAGCGCTCTATTGGGGGCATCTGCGACGGTGCCGCTGGTTTATCAACACTCGCCGTGGCATTTTGCTCGTTACCGCAACCGGCCAATCCAATCAGGCCGGGCAGCAACAAAATTAGTCTTCGTTTCTTCATCCTCTGACTCCTGTTTTTCATCGCACCAGCCCTTCCCTGGTGCCGGTGAGATGAAAACTTATTGAAATATCAGAACCAGGCCCGGATACCGGCCACGATCTGAACGTCACTGGTATCCTCACCATCTGCTCTGGCGAAGTCTGCGGTCTGGCCAAATTTCTTGGTCCAGTTGACACCGATATAGGGTGCAAACTCACGGCGAACTTCGTAGCGTAGCCGCAACCCCAACGCCATATCCGAGAGGCCGGAACCGATACCTACCGCTTCGTCATTCTTGCTGTAGGCATTCAGCTCGATCTCTGGGGACAGGACCAGCTTCTGGGTGAACATGTACTCATATTCGGCATCCAGCCGGGCGCCGACCTGCCCCGACTCACCAATGAATACGCCAGCGTCCACTTCAAAAAGGTAAGGCGCCAAGCCTTTGAAACCGAGCGCCAGATAATCCCTGTCCGGTTCGGGTTTGATGTCCCTGCGCCACCCCGCCTGGAAATCCCAAAAGGGCGCGACGGCACGGCTATAGAGAAACTGCACCTCCGCCTCTTCTGTCTTACCATCCACGCGTTCGACTTCCGTCTTGAACCAGAACTTGTTGAGGTCCTTTCCAATCCACGCATCGGCATCCAATACCAGTGGATTGGGCCCGTCCGTATTCCTGACCTCCAATTTGTCGATCATCACCTTGTAGAGCAGCGGATCATCTGCTCCACCGGCGAAAGCGGTTGTGGACAATCCGGCCGTCATCAACGCTGCGATTGTTTTTTTCATCATTTTCTTGCGCTCCTCAGCTGACGATGACGGTACGGAACATGCCGAGCATGTGATAGAGCAGATGGCAGTGGTATGCCCACCCTCCCTCCGCATCCACGGTAACCCGGTAACTGATGCGCGAGCCGGGCTGGACGATCACGGTGTGCTTGCGAGGCAGGTAGTTGTTATCACCGGTTTCCAAGTCGCTCCACATACCGTGCAGGTGCATTGGATGATTCATCATGGTGTCGTTTACGAAGGTGATACGCAGGCGTTCACCCAGTTTCCAGCGCAGCGGTTCAGCCTCGCTGTGCTTGACTCCGTTGATCGACCACATGTAACGCCCCATGTTGCCGGTCAGATGCAGCTCGATCTCCCGGTCCGGTTCACGGTGATCGTAGGTGGTACGCAGGTTCTTCAGGTCCGCATACGTCAGGACGCGACGACCGTTGTTACGCAGCCCGACACCCGGGTCATCCAGACGGTATTGGGGTGCATCCGCCCGCATGTCGACATGAGGACCGTACTCGGTCTCGGCATGCTGCACGGGGCTACCGCTGAAGTCCGATGGGTTGGGCTTGAGGGCCTGCATATTCATCCCTCCTCTCCCGTTCATCTGGTGTTGGCTATGGTCCATCCCTTGCATCGTCTGGCCACCCGGCATCTGGTGCTGACTATGGTCCATGCCCGGCATCGTCTGACCACTTGGCATCTGGTGCTGGCTATGATCCATGCCCGGCATCATGTGACCATCGACCATCTGGTGCTGGTTGTGATCCATACCCGGCATCGCCTGGCCATCCGGCATCTGGTGCTGACCGTGGCCCATAGCCGACATATCGTGGCCAGCATGGGCCATCATGTTCATGCCCATATCCCCATGTCCAAGATTCGGTACCGGATCCATTTCAGGAATCGGGGCGGTCAATGACGGATCCGGTGTCAGGGTTCCCCGGGCGTAGCCGGAACGGGCGATATCCTGAGCAAAGATGGTGTAGGCCCTCTCGTCCTCGGGCTCGACGATAACGTCATATGTCTCGGCCACGCCGATACGGAACTCGTCTACCGAGACCGGTTCAACGTTCTGGCCATCGGCGGCCACCACCGTCATCGTCAGTCCGGGAATTCGAACATCGAAAAAGGTCATTGCCGAACCATTGATAAAACGCAGGCGCACCTTTTCGCCTTTCTTGAACAATCCTGTCCAACCCTCCGCCGGAGTTTGGCCATTGGTGAGGAATGTGTAGGTGTAGCCGGTGACGTCCGAAAGGTCGCGCTGGCTCATGCGCATCTGGTTCCACATCTTGCGGTTATTCCAGGTCGCTTCCAGACCCTTTTCCTGGATATCTTTCATCAGATCTGCATGAGTGCGCTCGTTGAAGTTGTAGTAGTGGCTTAGCTTCTTCAGCTTGGCATAGACGTCCGTCGGATCTTCGTCGGTCCAGTCAGAAAACATCACCACATAGTCACGGTCGTAACTGAAGGGCTCTGGCTCCCTGGGGTCGATGATGATGGGGCCGTAAAGACCCGTCTGTTCCTGAAATCCAGAGTGACTGTGGTACCAGTAGGTACCGCTTTGGGTCACGGGGAACCGGTAGGTAAAGGTCTCGCCGGGTTTGATACCTTCGAAGCCATTGGCGATACCCGGAACACCGTCCATCGCACTGGGCAATATGATGCCGTGCCAATGAATGGAGCTGGTCTCGCGCAACAGATTGGTGACGCGTAGGGTTACCGTATCGCCCTCCTGCCAGCGCAAGATTGGCGCCGGCAGCGAGCCATTAACGGTAGTAGCAATCCGCGGCGCACCGGTGAAGCTGACCGCTTGTTCACCGATGGTCAGATTGAAATCGGTCCCACGCAGGGTTTGCGGGCCCTGCTGTTTCATGGCGGCGGCAAGGACACTGCCCCCCAGGCCCATGCTCGCGAAGGCACCACCCATCGCCAGGCCCTGTACAAATCGACGGCGCGTTAGGCACACGCCCCCCTTAGTTATTAGATCATGAATACCACTCATGGAATTGTTCTTCCTCTGCAAGTCAGCAGCCAACAAGGCATAGCTGACGGATAGTCAACAGATTGAATAAATCTGGGTTTTATCGGGCGATCACTGAATGCTCAGTAATCAGTCGCAGGGAAGTCAGGCCCGTGGTGGGCGGAAGAGAGAAGAGGAAAGTTGTCTTACAAAGCCATCGACCGTTCGAAATTGCACGGATGTAGAAGATTGGCTTGTGGGAAATGAAAGAACTGGAAGCAAACCCAGCACACAAGAAACACAATGGCCGGATGAGCAACCATGTCCATTACTGCAGCCGGTATCTGTCTTGCAGTGTTCACAATCCTGGGCTATGACATGGTCAGCCATAGTCTGACTGCTATCAGGCCTATCAGCCATCTGATGGGCGCCATCTCCCGGACCAAAAGAATCGGCAAACCCAGCTATCGCGCTCTGCAATGGGATCAAACCCACCAACAGAGCAAGCAGAATAGCCAGCAGTTTTTTATAAGATTGGCGCATAGGCAACAATGTAATTGGGATCCAATCTTGTTTCAAGCAGCCAGTTTGCTTCCTATGACCCTATTTCAATTAGTTACAAATTCTGCTCACTCCCACTCAATCGTCGCCGGCGGCTTGCTGGAAATGTCGTAAGAAACGCGTGAAATCCCAGGGATTTCGTTGATGATTCGACGACTGACATGATCAAGGAAGTCATACGGCAAATGCGCCCAACGCGCGGTCATGAAGTCGATGGTCTCGACTGCACGTAGAGCGATGACATAGTCATAACAACGGTTGTCACCGACTACGCCGACGGACTTGACCGGCAAGAACACGGCAAAGGCCTGACTCACCTGATCGTACAGATCATGGTTGCGCAGTTCGCTGATGAAGATGTCATCCGCCAAGCGCAACAAGTCGGCGTATTCTTTTTTGACTTCACCAAGGATGCGCACACCCAAGCCCGGTCCTGGGAACGGGTGACGGAACACCATCTCGGCCGGCAAGCCCAACTCAAAACCAATTTGACGCACTTCGTCTTTGAATAACTCACGTAGCGGCTCAACCAAGCCCAGCTTCATGTCTTCGGGTAGTCCGCCGACATTGTGATGCGACTTGATGACTTTGGCTTTACCCGTCTTGCTACCCGCCGACTCGATGACGTCGGGATAAATCGTGCCCTGCGCCAACCACTTCACATTGCTGAGCTTCTTCGACTCAGCATCGAAGACTTCGATAAAAGTATGACCAATGATTTTGCGCTTCTTCTCCGGGTCGACTTCACCCGCGAGCTTACCTAAGAACTGATCTTCGGCATCGGCTCGAATCACGCGCACCCCCATGTGCTGGGCAAAGGTGGACATGACTTGATCGCCTTCATTAAGGCGCAGCAACCCGTTGTCGACAAACACGCAAGTGAGCTGATCGCCAATTGCGCGATGCAGCAAGGCCGCAACCACAGATGAATCGACTCCGCCAGACAAACCAAGCAGCACCTCATCCGTACCCACTTGTTCACGTACCCGCGCAATCGCATCTTCGATGATCTTGGCCGGCGTCCAATCGCCACCACAGCCGCAGATGTCATGCACGAAGCGCTGAATCATGCGCGTGCCTTGCTTGGTGTGCGTAACTTCGGGATGGAACTGCACACCATAGAATCGCCGCGCTTCGTCGGCCATCCCGGCCAGCGGTGCACTGTCGGTTTCGGCAATTACGCTAAAGCCCGGCGGCAACGCTTCCACGCGATCGCCATGGCTCATCCACACATCAAGCAAGCCATAGCCTTCCGCCGAAGTGTGATCTTCAATGTCTTTGAGAAAAGCTGAATGGCCACGTGCACGAACTTGCGCGTAGCCGTATTCACGATGCGTGGCTGGCGCGACCACTCCGCCGAGCTGGCCCGCCATGGTTTGCATGCCGTAACAAATTCCCAAGACCGGGACACCTAATTCAAATACTGCATCCGGTGCTTTCGGCGCATCGCTGCCATGCACGCTCTCCGGCCCCCCCGAAAGAATCACGCCCTTGGCGCCAAA
>CAYQRD010000088.1:0-6685 GCA_964419845.1 uncultured Phycisphaeraceae bacterium | reverse complement strand
AAACCCCTCATTTTCAGCCCGAAACCCCGCATATGGAATAACTTACGGATCGGTTGGGTATATGATGGTGTCAGGAAAGCGTTCAGAAAGAAACTGTTCATCATGCCCAGGCCCAAGTCATTCGATCCCGACACCGTCCTCACCAAGGCGATGGGTGTGTTTTGGGAGAAGGGCTACGACGCCGCAAGCATCTCGGACCTGACCGCCGCCATGGGCATCAACCGCTTCTCGCTCTACGACACCTTCGGCGATAAGCACACGCTCTACATCAAGGCCCTCGAGTCGTACGAGCGTTCGGTCGTGGAGCCCGTGCTCGAGCGGATCCACTCGATCAAGACGCTCAGCGACCTCGAGAGCCATTTCATGGGCATGATCGACTATCAGCGCGAGCACGCAGACGCTCCGTGCTGCATGATCCAGAAAGCGGCGGTTTCGACCCCCAGCTCGGATCAGTCGACATGCGATCAGGTCAACAGCACGCGCAGCCGCATCCATGACGCGTTCTGCGATACCTTCAATCGCCTGATCGAGCAGGGCGAGCTCCGCCCCGGCATCACGGCTGAGCAGGCCGCCTGGCTGATCATGTTCACCAAAGCCGGGCTGACGAGCTACGCATCGTCATCGGTCCCCACGGAGCAGGCGAAGTCGGCGATCAAGGCCCTGTTCGACTCGCTCCGCGGCTGATCACCTTCGAAACTTCTGTATTTCTGATTCAGAATCGCGGATTCTGGCGACTTTCTAACTGAAGAGTTGGAAATACGCCCCGATACCGGAACAATCGGTTGGCTACATGGGTTCGATCTCAGCCAGACACTGAAACCGCAAATTTACGGACATCCGTTTCCTCTCGAACCGCCCGGGTGTGTTGCCCGGGCGGTTCATCTTTGATCAAGATACACGACAAACCATATCCCAGTCAGCCGCCAGTTCTTGATCAAGGGCAACCCGCGCTGTACTGCGCGATATACGCCGACACATCAAAGAAGTTGAACAGCCCATCGCCCGTGAAATCCGCGCGAGGATCCATGGCGGTATAGGCTGCGATGAACTCGCTGATGTCGAAGAAATCGAGATTGCCGTCGCAGTTGAGATCGACATCGCACAAGTTGATCGGCGTCGTCGAGACCTGCACATCGTCCATGCCGTTGAGGAAATCGAAGTTACCCAGCGGCGACACAACGACCTTGCTCACGCCCTCGCGCACGATGAACCCCGCGAAACACCCCGCAACAATCGGCTGCGCATCCACGCTCACTGTCACATTACCGCCCGCATCGAACCCCTCGATACGCACCCAGTCGCCTTGCGCGTTCACCTGACCGAACGCATAGATCAACTCACCTAGCTCATCTGGCCTGATCACCCACGCCGATCCAGCGGGACGCCCGTTACCGAAGTTCGCGATCCACCTGCTGCCCGAGGGTGCACCGCTAAACGCCAGAATCACAGGCAGCGGCGCAACCGTCCCATCAGGGTATTCGGGCGCAAAGCGCGCCCCGTTGCCTGGGATATCCCCCACCTCTTGATTGGCCCCGAATGACTCGAAGTCCTCAAGCAACGCCAACCCGTCGGTGTCCAGATCAAACTGTGCGCGAGTCGCGGTCAGCGGACCCGAGTAGGTGACCACATCGGCAGAAGCAATGAAAACCGGCATCGTGAGCCCAAGGAACATTCCTATCGCGTGTCGTTTGATATGCATCGAACTCCTCCTCATCCAGAGCAAAGAGGGCATACGGCAGGTACCGATTCATGCAAAGTCATGCGCATAAAGTTCATGATCGCGTATGCTTCACAGGATTACCCATTCAACCCAGATCGAAGAGATAGGGATGCCGATGACAATCACCGACCCTCACGCCGTCCTCCTCGCCCACGATCGATGGGCAAACGCCCGGATGTACGACGCGTGCAACGCACTCACGCCCGAGCAGCTCACCCACCCCTTCGAGATGGGCACCGGGTCGCTCTGCAACAACCTGGTGCACAACCTGGGCGCGATGCGGGGCTGGACCGATGTGCTTGATGAGGTTGAGTCACGCCCGCGTCTGGAAGAGAGGGGCTACACACTCGCGGAGATCCGCGCGCTTCATGATCCGATCGCCGACGACTTCGAACGGGCCGCCCTGCGTCGCCCGTTCGACACCGTCGTCACCCGCGAACGCGCTGGCAACCCCTACACCTTCACCGTCGGCGGCATCCTCACCCATGTCACCACCCACTCCATGCACCACCGAGCCCAGTGCCTCAACATGCTGCGTCAGCTCGGCGTCGAGAAGCTGCCCATGAGCAGCGTCATGGAGTGGATGCTCTTCGCCGAATCGGAATAGTGAGCCCGCCGCAGAGTTTGAGTAGGCATGAGAAGATTCATCCCCCCGATCGTGTTGTGCACACTGCTCGGCGCGTGCGCCCCGTACGAGTCACGATTCCTCCGCGTCCCGCGCACCATGTGGCAAGCGCCCGATCGGGCCGTCGTGCTCGATATCCCGGCATCGGATCAATCCACCATCCGCGCATGGCTGTTCCGTCCGCAGTCACACACCCACGACATTCCGAACCCGATAGTCATCATCGCGCACGGGCGCAGCGACTCGATGGCCGACTATCGCGAGCTTGCACCCGATCTGGCGGACGCCATGGAGGCCACGATCGTAGTGTTCGATTACCGCGGCTTCGGGGCCAGCAGCGATCTCGAATCGCCGACCCGCAGAACGATGATCGATGACACGAAAGCCGTGCTGGCGTATCTCGGTCAGCACGACGAGTTTCGCGCAGATCACACTTCGATCTGGGGCGTTTCACTGGGCGCGTACCCCGCGTGCGCGACTTTCAGCGATGAACCAGGCATTGATGCGCTCCTGCTCTGGGGGGCGCCGGCGAACATCAGAGACCTGATCAACGACGGGCACGAGGACCTCAACCCGCTGGCACAGCTGCTGGCCAATCTGCTCGTCCCGCGGTACCGTGCGCCCGAAGATGAGCTCAAGCAGGCGGGCGATCGGCCGGTGGTCATCGCGCACGCGGAGCAGGATGAGATTGTCCGGGTGCGTCACGCGCACGCGCTGCATGCCTCGGCCCCTGCCGCGGCGCTGCTGATTGACGAGGCCGGGTCGCACGGATCGATCTCGCCTGAAGCGACGGATTTGATGATCGAATGGTACCGGTCGATAACCCAAACCCCAGAGCAGCGTGAAACCGGCGTCAACTGACACGGGTACGAGGTCTGCACCCGCTGCGGCGACTGGCTGCGCGATCTCGATGCGGGCGTGACCCGCTGCCCGGAATGCGGCCGTGAGCGTGAGCCCATGCCTTGATAATGCCACAGGAGAGGAAATACGGCCGCCGCCACCCCGTTGTGCCAGCGTTGCGAAGGCATTCGCATACGGTATCATTGTGCAATCAATCGACAGCAACAGCGCCCAGGAGCGCAGATCGGGAATCCATGAAGACATCAGTCAACCGCAGAGCATTCATCGCCGCCGGCGCGGTCGCGATCCCTTCAGTCGCGATGGCACGCACCAGCCGCCTGCTTCCCAAACCCGCCGGCATGGATTCTCAGTTTGAGGACTACATGAAAGCCGCGGGCAACAACCTCAAGCCCATGCGCGACCTGATGCGGATGCTCGACAACCCGGTGATGCGCAAGGAGATCGCCTACCTCGCCAACCAGGTGACGATCTGTCTGGCCCAAGCCGTCGAGTTCGCCGAGCAGGCCCCCATCCCCGAACGCTCCAAGGAGAAGTATGGCGACGACAAGGAGACCTTCACCAAGGATCTCCGCATCAAACTGCTCGAAGGCGTCTCCGCCTCCACCGCCCTCGCCCGCCAGACCCTGCTGGGCAACGACGCCGAAGTCCGAAACCTCTACAACTCCCTGCGCACCATCCGGAAAGACGGCCACGACGAGTTCGAGGAAGAGCACTAATCCCATCCATGCTTGATCACCTCATCGAGTTCTTCGCGCGCACACACCTGGTCGTGCTGCACTTCCCCATCGCCCTGCTCATCGTCGCCGCGACGGTCGAGCTGTTCCGCGCGCTCAACCTCAAACGCACGGCCTCGCGCTACACCCCCGGCCCAGCCGCCACCACCATGTTCGTCTTCGCCTTCCTCGGGTGCGCCTACACCGTCCTCAGCGGGCTCGTCTTCGGCTTCAGCGACGGCGAGAAGGTCGACCTCCACCGAATCCTCGGCATCATCACCGCCGTACTCGTCCTCCTCACCGCATTCGCCCTGCTCAAGGTACACCGCCCCGCGCCGGGCAGCGCCACCCGAATCTACCTCGCCCTGCTCTGCCTCAGCGCCCTCGCCGTCGGACTCACCGGTCACTTCGGCGGCGACCTCACCCACGGCCAAGGCTACATCACCCGCCCCCTCACCCAGATCTTCGAGCCCCAAACACCACCACCCCCAACCGCAACCCTCAACCCCGCCGACTTCGGCATCTCCCAAGCCGCTCTCGACACCTACCTGAGCACCATCCAACCCATCTTCGACCAGTCCTGCATCGAATGCCACGGCGCCGACAAAGCCGAAAACGATGTCCGCCTCGACGCCCTCGAATATCTCCTCGACCCCAACCTCGAAATCCTCGTCCGCGGCGATGCCAACGCAAGCGAACTCATATACCTCATCGACCTCCCCGCCGGCGATCCCGACATCATGCCGCCCGAGGACGAGGGTAAGCCGCTGAAACCTGAGCAGATCGAGGCAATCCGCAACTGGATCGCATCACTCGCGACATAATCACACCAGTTTCCCGCTACAATCCCATCAACTGCACGGGGCGCGGCACAAACCGCTGAGAAGCACCCGTTGAACCTGATCCGGCTCGCACCGGCGGAGGGAATGCAGCCAGCCGATCCGTTCGCCGGCCCGGCTGCCCGCTCCCGGTGCGTTCAACAAGACACACGGAGCGACCAATGCCAAACCAGACCACCTACCCCAAATCAACCCCCGACCACCTCGCCATCACCTCGCCCGCAGGCAAGGCCGTCGCCCTCACCACCCGCTACAAGTCCGCCGACGACATGCGCAACAGCTTCCGCACCGTCCAAGGCGGCCCCGCCACACCCGACGGCCAGTACGCCCTGCCAATCCACGGCGCCTACAACCCCGGCTCCGACCCCGAAGTCCCAACCCCCGGCTCATTCGCCCACAAGCCCGACATCGGCGGCCCCTACGCGTTCTCATCCCCCGACACCCCCGGCATGCCCAAGCCCTCCGACAAAACCGCCTGGGACTTCCTCCCCGACAACTGGTCAACAACCCTCGCCTCCCCCGCGAGTCGCAGATCCGCCGCCGGCGGACGAGGGGAGGTGCCTGCGTCTTCGCAGACGGAGGGGGCCTCTTCCGACACCCACACAACCGTCACCTTCGACGACGCCCGCGGCCAACACCGCACCGTCACCTACCCCAGCAACTTCCACCCCATCACCCAACTCGAATCCGCACGCCTCGGCATCATCACCCCCGAGATGCACCGCGTCGCCGAGCGTGAACCACACCTCACCGCAGAGCAGGTCCGCGACGAGATCGCTGCCGGTCGGCTCATCATCCCCGCCAACCGCGCCCACCTCGCCAAGAACCTCGACCCCATGGCCATCGGCCGCGCCTCCAAAACCAAGGTCAACGCCAACATGGGCGCCTCACCCGTCGCCTCGGGCACCGACGAAGAAGTCGAAAAACTCCAATGGGCCGAGCGCTGGGGCGCCGACACCGTCATGGACCTCTCCACCGGAGGCGACCTCGACGCCTGCCGACAGGCCATCATCGACAACGCCACCGTCCCCATCGGCACCGTCCCCATCTACTCCATGATCATCGGCAAGAAGATCGAAGACCTCGATCGCGACCTCATCATGGCCACCCTCGAACACCAGGCCAAGCAGGGCGTCGACTACTTCACCATCCACGCCGGCGTCCGCATGGCCCACCTCAAGTATGTCAAGAAGCGCGCCATCGGCATCGTCTCCCGAGGCGGCTCGCTCCTCGCCAAATGGATGCTCGTCCATAACCAGGACAACATCATGTACACCCTCTGGGACGACATCTGCGACCTCATGCGCGAGCACGATGTCTCCTTCTCCATCGGCGACGGGCTCCGACCCGGCGGCCTCGCCGACGCCACCGACCTCGCCCAGCTCGGCGAACTCCAGGTCATCGGCGAACTCACCGAACGCGCCTGGCGACGCGGCGTGCAGGTCATGGTCGAAGGCCCCGGCCATGTCCCCTTCGACCAGATCGAGTTCAACGCCAAGCTCCAACGCACCATCTGCCACGGCGCACCCTTCTATGTCCTCGGCCCACTCGTCACCGATGTCTTCCCCGGCTACGACCACATCACCTCCTGCATCGGCGCCACCTCCATCGCCTACCACGGCGCATCCATGCTCTGCTATGTCACCCCCAAGGAGCACCTCGGCCTGCCCAAGAAGGGCGATGTGAAGGAAGGCTGCATCGCCTACAAGATCGCCGCCCACGCCGCCGATGTCGCCCTGGGAATCCCCGGCACCCGCGACTGGGACGACGAGCTCACCAAGGCCCGCGCCGCACTCAACTGGAACAAGCACTTCGAGCTCGCCTTCGACGAGGACACCGCCCGCGCCTACCACGACGAAGACCTCGATGTCGACACCGACTTCTGCGCCATGTGCGGCCACGACTGGTGCTCCGTCCGCATCTCCAA
>CAYQRD010000087.1:0-6861 GCA_964419845.1 uncultured Phycisphaeraceae bacterium | reverse complement strand
CTCGAATTCGCCGGCAAGATCATCCTCCCAGTTAGGGCCCCAGGTAATCTTGTCCATGGTTTCACCGGTAATTTGGGAAACTGGACGCGCAGTCGGCGTTGCCTCCGACAACGGCTTGTTCTGCAACTTCGGATAGTCGTAATCAAATGGCTCGTAGTAATCGTCGATTTCCGGCATATCCGGATTGGCAAAAATGTTCAGTAATTTGCTGGCACGGCCACCCGAGCGCAGCTCGAGCTTGCCGTTTTTATTGACCCAGCCACCACGCCACTTATTCTGGTCTTCCCACATCTTCGGGTAGCCGATGCCCGGCTTGGATTCAACATTGTTGAACCAAGCATATTCAACCCCCTTACGATTGGTCCAAACATTCTTGCAAGTTACCGAGCAAGTATGACAACCAATACATTTGTCCAGATTCAGAACCATCGCAATTTGTGCACGAATTTTCATGTTCAATTCTCCCTGTACATGGCCTGATCAGTTGTTGATCCCTGGAGGGTTCTTCATCTTCTCGCGCTCCGGCGTCAGCGGACGCTCTAGCCAATCGACATCCTTGTCTTCGATCTTATGGACAATCACATACTCATCACGATTCGAACCTACCGTTCCGTAGTAATTGAACGCATAGGAGAGCTGCGCATAGCCACCAATCATGTGGGTTGGCTTCGGTACGGTACGGGTCACGCTATTGAGAATGCCGCCACGTTTACCTGTTGTGTTCGAGCCCGGGACATTCACATTCTTCTCCTGCGCGTGGTACATGATGGCCATGCCGTTTGGCACACGCTGCGAAACCACAACACGCGCTACCGTTGCGCCGTTATCGTTTACTGCCTCAACCCAATCGTTGTCACGCAGACCAATCCTCTTGGCATCCTCTTCCGAAACCCAGAAGTACGGCCCACCGCGGAATAGGGTCAGCATGCGCAAGTTGTCCTGATAACTGGAGTGGATGCCCCACTTCGAGTGCGGGGTAATCCAGTTCAGTACCAGATGCGGCTTGCCCTTAATCGCTGCAGGCACATTCTTGTGCGCCTGCAGATCCACCGCCGGCTTATAGACACAGAAGCCTTCACCAAAATCTAGCATCCATTCATGATCCTGATAAAACTGGGCGCGCCCCGTCAGGGTACGCAATGGAATATGCTCATGCAGATTGGTATAGCACGCGTTATAGCTCACTTTCTCAGACTCAATACCAGACCACGTCGGCGCAGTAATGATCTTGCGCGGCTGCGCAACAATGTCTCGATAAGTGAACTTATCCTCATGTCTCCCTTCATAAAGGTGGCTATGATCAATGCCCGTCTTCTTGCTCTGTGCACTCCAAGACTTATGCGCCACCTCACCATTCGTTTCCGGTGCCATGCGCATTACCGCATCACAAACATGGATATCTTCGGCCAGTGAAGGCATGCCCTTGCTGATCCCCTCTTCGGTGATTACGCCATTTAGAACAGCCAGCTCATCCACTTCTTGGTCGGTGTTCCAATCCACGCCTTTGATGGTATTTCCCAGCTTCTTCATCAATGGCCCAAGCGCAATATACTTAGCGTAGGTATTGCCGAGATCACGCTCAACCAGCTTAAAGATCGGTGCCGTCTTGCCCGGAACCAGATCGCAATCACCCTTCTTCCAGTCCTTCACCTCACCAAACGGTTGGGCCAGCGCCATCGGGGTATCGTGCTGCATCGGCAACGAGACCACATCCTTGACTGTACCCAGATGCTTGTCGGCAAGTTCCGAGAAACGCTTGGCAATCGTCTTGAAGATCTGCCAATCCGAACGCGATTCCCAACCTGGATCCACAGCCTTACCGAGCGGATGGATGAACGGATGCATATCCGTCGTGTTCAGATCGGCCTTCTCATACCACGTCGCAGTTGGCAGAATGATGTCGGAGTAAGCGCCAGTAGAGTTCAGGCGGAAATTGATATCCACCATCAAGTCCAGCTTGCCGGTTGGCGACTTCTCATGCCACTTGATCTCTTTGCAAGCAGCTCCCTCAACGCCCTCGCTTAGCACGCCATTCTGTGCGCCGAGAAGATGCTTGAGGAAATACTCGTGGCCCTTGGAAGAAGTGCCAATCAAATTCGAGCGCCAAACGAACAGATTACGCGGATGATTTTCTTCCGCATCGATATCCTCGTAGGCAAAGTTGATCTCGCCTGCCTTCAGTTTTCCAGCCAGATAGGCGGAAACGCCGGCTTCATCCGTTGCGCCTGCGGCTTCAGCATCTTTGACGATCTCCAGCGGGTTTTTGTCGAAATGCGGCATCGATGGAGTCCAGCCCAAGCGCTGCGCAACCACGTTGTAGTCGGCCAACTGATAGCCACGGTAACGGCCCTTCGCTGTAGAGGCCAACAGACCATCGGCCTCCACACGCTCATAGCGCCATTGATCGGTATGGAAATACCAGTACGTCGTAGATGCTGTGTGGCGTGGTGGACGCTGCCAATCTAGGCCAAAGGCAATCGGCGCCCAACCTGCCTGTGGACGCAGCTTTTCTTGGCCCACATAGTGGGCCCAACCACCACCTGACTGGCCGACACTGCCACAGATATGCAGCAGGTTCATGATTGCGCGGTAGTTCATATCGTTGTGGTACCAGTGATTGATCGCCGCACCGAGAATCACCATGGACTTGCCGCGCGTCTTGGATGCGTTGTCCGCAAACTCACGGCCCGTACGCTCCAAGTCTGCTGCCGGCACGCCGGTTACCTTCGCTGCCCATGCCGGTGTATACGGAACGGTCACATCGGCATAGTCACTGGCCGTGGCATCACCCAAGCCACGGTTAATACCATATTGCGCAACCTGCAAATCGAATACAGAGGTCACGAATACCTCATCGCCCGACACCAGTCGCAACTTGCGAACCGGCACCTTACGCACCAGCGCATCACCATCCTCTGGCGTAAAGTGCGGGAAAGTGACATCAACCACGGCATCCTGCTGGCCAAAACTGCTCAGCTCCGCTTCGATTTCGGCGCCCTGCGCTTGCTGCAAGATATTCCATTTGCCTTCTTCGCCCCAACGAAAGCCTACAGATCCATTCGGAACCACAAAACGTTGTGACGTGCTGTCATACACAATGGTTTTCCATTCTGGCTTGTTGTCTTCGCCCAGATTGGCATCAAAGTCAGACGCACGCAGGAAACGACCACTGACCAGCTTTCCATCCTGCTCGCTGAGAATGACCTGCATCGGGAAATCCGTGAAACCACGCGCGTACTCAGCAAAGTACGGATCTTCCTTCTCGACCAAGAATTCTTTCAGCGCCACATGGCCCATGGCCATGAAGGCAGCCGCATCAGTACCCTGCTTCACCGGCATCCACAGATCAGCGAATTTCACATACTCCGCATAGTCCGGCGCCATAGAGACAATCTTGGTACCGTTGTAGCGCGACTCAATGGCGAAGTGCGCGTCCGGGGTACGGGTCATAGGCAGATTAGCGCCGCACACAATGATGTATTTGGAGTTGTACCAGTCGGCAGACTCCGGAACATCGGTTTGTTCACCCCACACCTGCGGCGAGGCTGGCGGAAGATCGCAATACCAGTCGTAGAAGGAGCCTACACCAGCACCAATCAACGATAGATAGCGAGAGCCCGCTGCATAAGAAATCATAGACATCGCCGGAATCGGCGAAAAGCCATAGATACGATCCGGGCCCCACTTCTGGATGGTATGAACATTCGCCGCCGCAATGATTTCGGTTACTTCATCCCAAGTCGAGCGCACAAATCCACCCAAACCACGCACACCAACATAGCTTTCACGCTTGGCTGGATCTGCCTGAATAGCCGCCCACGCTTCAACCGGATCTTTCCCTGTGCTGCGTTCAGCACGATAGAGATCAACCATACGGCCGCGCACCAACGGATACTTGATACGGTGCGGACTATAGAGATACCAAGAGAAGGATGCGCCACGCTGACAGCCGCGAGGCTCATGGTTGGGCAGGTCTTCACGGGTACGCGGGTAATCCGTCTGCTGCATTTCATACGCAACCAAACCGTTCTTGACAAAAATCTGCCAAGAGCAGCCACCGGTGCAGTTCACACCATGCGTGGAACGAACCACCTTGTCATGGCGCCAACGGTTACGGTAGGAGTCCTCCCACTGGCGATCATCCAACGTGACAATACCGTGCCCCTTTGAAAAGCTCTCCTTTGCCTTACCAAAGTACTTCAGTCGGTCGAGAAAGTGACTCATGATCTCGGTCTCCTAGAAATTGACCTGTTCATCTACAAAATAGGTGGGGCGACTCATCAAGCAGAAGGCAACCTGAAAAAATATCTTCTGCGAGGGAGAGATGGGCCGCCCCAAAACATCTTATGGGTTTTCGTACTCGCGCTTCGGCCCAAGGTAATACCACCAGTTCAGCAACAGACAGACCGCGTAGAAGACTGCGAAGCCATAAAGCGCGTACTCTGGAGTCGCCAACTTGATCTGCTCACCAAAAACCTTGGGGATGATGAATGCACCATAGGCTGCGACTGCCGAGGTCCAACCCAGTACCGGGCCAGCCTGCTCCTTGTTGAACACCATAGCGATCGTGCGGAAGGTTGAACCATTACCAATACCGGTTGCTGCGAACAGCACCAAAAACAACACAAAGAATGGGAAGAAATACTCTTCTGGCGTAGCCGAGCGATAGGCAGCCGCCATGAAATAAGCAACACCCAATGCACTGCCAATCATCACAACGGATACCCACTGGGTTACCCGCGCGCCGCCGAGGCGGTCGGCCATCCAGCCACCGACCGGACGAATCAGCGCACCAATAAACGGTCCCATCCAAGCGTACATCAAGGCAGAAGGCCCATTCGGATTGATCGTGCTATGCACCATCACACCATCCGCACCCAGCACATGAGTAAAACCAAAGATCACCTTAATCGCCAATGCAAAACCTGCGGAGTACCCAATGAAGCTACCGAAGGTCATGGTATAGATCACGCTCATGATCCAGGTGTGCTTGTTGTTGAAGATCTGATACTGACGCTTCAAGTTACTGCTCACCGCACCAGGCAACATCTTCAGCAACATCACAGTAAAAAACAGCACGCCAATGATGACTGGCCACTTGGCCCAGCTCGGCGCACCCAGTCCAGTGGGGGCTGGCAGGATGATGTAGAGGCCCGCTGCCGCCGTTACGAAGCCAATAATTAACATCATGCTGATGGTGGAGAAGGCTCCCAGCGGCGAGGGAAGATCCGGCGTGACATGCTCAACCTTGAGATTATTCATGCCAAACCAGCCTGCTACAGCCAACGGAATCAAGAACAGCAACCAAACGAATCCGGCGTTGTGAATCCAAGTCTCTGAACCTGCCGGAATCTTGCCGATCAGAGTTCCGGATGTGTTTTCCAGAATCATCGATTCCCCACCGAAGATGCCGAAGGTCATCACCAATGGCACCAGAATCTGCATCGTGGTTACACCAAAATTGCCCAGCCCTGCATTCAGGCCAAGAGCCAACCCCTGCTGCTTCTTGGGAAAGAAAAAGCTAATGTTGGACATCGAGGAGGCAAAGTTACCGCCACCAAAGCCCGACAGGAACGCCAGAACCTGGAAGACCCAGAGCGGGGTCTCTTTACTCTGCAGTGCAAAACCCGCCCCAATGGCCGGAATCATCAATAACGCCGTGGTGAAGAAGATGGTGTTACGCCCACCGGCAATACGAATAAAAAAGCTCGACGGAATACGCAGAGTGGCGCCCGTCAGACCCGCAATGGCCGCCAAGGTAAACAATTCTGTATTACTGAAAGGAAAACCCAGATTCAGCATCTGTACCGTAATAATTCCCCAGTACAGCCAGATCGCAAACCCATTAAGCAAACTTGGGATCGAAATCCAGAGGTTGCGGCTGGCAATCCTCTTCCCTTCCGACTCCCAGAATTTCTGATCCTCTGGGTCCCATCTTGTGATGTCAGTCATACTGCTCCCCTTGTCTACTTAGAAAATTGATTCGCCAAACGATTTAGGCCGTCTTGTCTTTAAGTTGCTGTAATTCACTCAAGGCGCGCTTCCTGGACTGGTCGTAGCGCTCGTAAAACTGTTCAATCAAATCTGCCTGCTCGATGGCGGCCCTGGCGGAAGCAAGCTCCTCAGGGCTGGCGTGGGTGCTTGCATAATCGGCAATGGCCATCTGCCGCGCCTCACGAATACGCTTTTTCTGCTGGTCCTTGGAAAAGGTGAAATACATCCAAACCAAGGACACTGAAGTCGCGCCATAAAGAAGCATGAACACCACACTATTGATTCCCGTGAAATCAATTAGCGCACCAAACATGATCGGCAGCAGGAAACCGCCCATGCCACCGGCAAGGCCAACGATGCCGGAAGCCACACCAATCTGATCTGGATACTCATCGGAAAGGAATTTAAAAACCGAGGCCTTGCCAAAACCCCAAGCAATACCCACAACAAACAGAAGCGAAGTAAATATCCAGACATTGAGACCAATATCAAATGCCGACTCCCCATTGACTGTCTTGATGATGAGTGATGTCTGTGGATAGGACATCAAGAACAGGGACACCCATGAAATCCACATCACCCACCAAGTCACCTTATAGGCACCATATTTATCCGAAAACCAGCCGCCGAGCGCACGAATCACTCCAGAAGGCAGCACAAAAATGGAGGCCAACAACGCCGCAGTAGTGATGTCGAATCCGTATTCTGCGATGTAGTACTTGGTCATCCACAAGGAAAGGCCTACAAAGCCACCAAACACCAGTGAGTAGTACTGCATGTACTTCCAGATGTTTGGATCCTTAAGAAGTTTCAGCTGATCACTAAGCGTGACATGGGAGCCAACTTTGTGTTCCGGATCCTCATAGG
>CAYQRD010000086.1:0-7034 GCA_964419845.1 uncultured Phycisphaeraceae bacterium | reverse complement strand
AGCTTGGCCTTGGCCTTGCTCGCGTCGCCCAGAAGCAGATCAACCTCGGCGGGGCGCAGGTAGCGCGGGTCGAACTCGACATGGTCGTCGAAGTTGAGCCCGGCGGCGTTGAACGCCATCTCGGCGAACTCGCGCACGCTGATTGTCCGCCCGGTGGCGACCACATAGTCGTCGGCCTGTTCCTGCTGGAGCATCATCCACATCATCTTGACATAGTCGCCCGCAAAACCCCAGTCGCGCTTCGAGTCGAGGTTGCCCAGGAACACCTTGTCCTGGAGCCCCAGCTTGATGCGACCGACGGCGCGGGTGATCTTGCGGGTCACGAAGGTCTCGCCGCGTCGGGGCGATTCGTGGTTGAAAAGAATGCCGCACGAGGCGTGCATGTCGTAGCTTTCGCGGAAGTTCACGGTCGCCCAGTGGGCCATGACCTTGGCGCATGAGTAGGGCGAGCGCGGCCAGAAGGGTGTTGATTCGCTCTGGGGGGTTTCGAGCACCTTGCCGTACATCTCCGATGAGCTTGCCTGGTAGTAGCGGACCTGCTGCCCGCTCTTCTCCTGGAAGTCACGGCAGGCCTCGAGCAGGCGCATCGCGCCCATCCCGACCGTGTCGGCGGTGTAGATGGGCATGTCGAACGACACGCGCACATGCGACTGGGCACCGAGGTTGTAGACCTCGTTGGGCATCACCTGATCGATGATCTTGTTGATGTTGTTGGCGTCGCACAGGTCCCCGTAGTGGAGCCTGAGCTTGGGCGCGGGGTTGTGGGGGTCCTGATAGATGTGGTCGATGCGTTCGGTGTTGAACGACGACGCACGCCGGATGATCCCATGCACCTCGTATCCCTTATCGAGGAGGAACTCCGCGAGGTATGAGCCGTCCTGTCCTGTGATGCCTGTGATCAGTGCGCGTTTGTCGCTCATGTGCGTGTCTCTCTCGCGGGTCGGTGTGCCTTTAGCCCGATAACACAATCGGCGCCTTGTGCACCCCGGGCGTGCAGTGTGATTGTTGTTCCATCGGTCGCCAAAGCCAGCGCGTTGACCGACAATTACCCCTCGTGCCCAGAAGAATGGGACGAGTGCAGCGGAGAGTCTTACGGGACTGTGGCCGCGAGGATCGCCAGATACCCCGAGATCAGGGCGAATCGGGCGAATTCCGCTCCGTTGCGCTCGCCGAGGTGTCCGGTCTGACCGGCTCGGCCCCGAGCACCGAGATCGCCGTGATCGAGCCGAGCACGAGCGCCAGAAGGGCGGCACCGAGCAAGGCCCGGGTTCGGAACTGATCAAGCATCGGCGAGCGTGCGATGATCAGAAGCATCATCATGAGCAGCATGGGCTCGTGATAGCGCTGCCAGCTGGCGTGGTTGGCGCTCTGGGCGAGCGTGAACGCGACCATGGCACCCACCCAGACCCACACATCGCGTCGCGTGGCCAGACTCATCCAGACCACGAGGCCGATCGAACCGACGACGCTGCCGAGCACAAAGAGCGGCGAGCGGTCCGCCAGCGTGGGCACCTTGCCCAGCATGTTCCACCAGCCCCCGTAGCGACCCGCTTCGTATCCGTAACTCGACGCGGGGACAGTGCCGAGCACCATTCCAAACATCCCGGCAAACAGCAGCCATCTCCAGTGCAGGGCCCAGATCGCGCGCAGCCGGGGAAGCAGCATCGGCGCAAAGGGAATGCTGAGGATGCACAACTGCGTCAGCATGAAGCCCGGGGTCGCGGCGTTGGGCCCCTGATGCATGTTCTGGAAGCTCGGAGGCACTAGCCCCCCCCAGATCCCGAGGAACCAGATCAGGGCCATGAACGCGGGAACGGTGCACCCGATCGCGATCAGTGTCCGTCCGATGCGTCGCGACGGATCGGCGAACAGGTCCCGCAGACCCGTCGGCGTCTGAGATTCCTGCCCCAGCCAGGCACACAGCCAGATCGGTGCGGCTGCCCAGATATGGATCTGGCGCAGCCAGACCAGCCCCAGCAGCAGCACCCCGCTCGTGACCCAGACACCCCAGCCGCCCGTTCGACGCAGCGAGAGCAGGACGATGCCCAGCACCAGCAACCAGCCGGCATTGTCGGGCAGGAGCCAGATGCCGGGGAAAATGACATACATCGAGGCGATCAGCGGGAGCATCAGCACCGCCGCGGCGCGTCCGAGTGTTCGGCTCAGATTCCAGCTCAGCAGCCCCAGCAGGGAGAAGGTCCAGAGACTCGCGACGAGCTGGATGCCCGTGTGCCCCATCCCGGCCCTGGCCAGCGGTGCGAGCAGCAGGTGATAGCCGGGCGTCGTCGCTGAAGCGTAATCGCCCAGATCCGGAACCGGCCATTGCTGCGCGAACTGCATGATCGCGACCCAGTGGTAGTTCAGATCGTCGGCTGCGCCGCGGCCCGACAGGTTCCCGCTGAGGATCACACCCCAGCAGACCAGCATCGCGATGGCGACCGTGATCAGCACCGCCTGATCGCGACGATGCGGTCCGGTCGGGGGCGGCGCGTCCGTATCGGGCTGTTTCTCACGCTCGGGCATGGCTGCACACCCTATCGGCACAAGGGGAGGGCGGGACGCTCAAAGTGCGATTTTCGGGCATGATCTGGGTTCAGTTCGCCCGAACTCTTGTGCAGAACCGTTCGTTGTGTCGATGTGAGAGGTGATTATGAGCGACAGTGAACCCAATCCATCCACTGGAGAAACACCCCGCGGGGGCACCATCGCGGGGCTGATCAAGCTCATGCGCCTGCATCAGTGGACCAAGGGTATCTTTGTGCTCATCGGGCCGATGTTCGCGCTCGCCGACGGCAAGCTTCAGAGCATGCCCCGGGCGGAGCTGGGTCTGGCGATCGGGATGACCTTTCTGGGCTTCTGTCTCGCTGCTTCGGGCTGCTATATCTTTAATGACCTCGCAGATGTCGAGCGGGACCGGGCCCATCCGCGCAAATGTAAACGCCCGCTGGCCAGCGGGCAGGTCCCCAAGGGGATTGCCCGGGTGTTCGGCGTATGTATCCTGATCGTCTCGCTCGCCAGCGTGCTGGGCGTGCCCAGCGAGCTGCGGATCTGGGTTCTGGGCCTGCTGATCCTGTATATCGCGAATGTGATGCTCTATTCGAGCGGGCTCAAGCACATTGTCATTGTCGATGTGCTGTGTCTTTCGTCGGGGTTCGTCATCCGTGTGCTGGGGGGCTGCGCGGCTCTGGGGATCACGCCCTCGACCTGGCTGCTCAACGCGACGCTGTTTCTCAGCATGTTCCTCGCCTTCGGCAAGCGCCTGGGCGAACGCCGACACATGGGCAGCGATGAAGCGGCGATGGCCGCCCGCGATGTCCAGCAGCACTACACGGACCAGATGCTGCGGATGTTCGTGGTGGTGACCGGCGTTGCAACTCTTTTGACATACACAAGTT
Source organism: uncultured Phycisphaeraceae bacterium (assembly GCA_964419845.1). Taxonomy (GTDB): domain Bacteria; phylum Planctomycetota; class Phycisphaerae; order Phycisphaerales; family UBA1924; genus UBA1924. The sequence goes on along the minus strand of CAYQRD010000086.1, from coordinate 3,639 downwards.
ATGTGCAGAGTCGCCATGATGACTTTGTCTACACCTTCGCGACTAGACAGGGCAGTCTAGATGAGTCGTTCGGGTTGAACCTGATGTGGGTCACGGTCGCTCCAGCGACGCTGGCGCTGCTTCGGACGATCACGCTGCTCATGCGTGGGCGGTATGACGATCCCACAGAACTGGCCCTGAAGGACAATATGGTTCGTCTGGCGGGGCTGGTGTTCGTTGCCTCGACGGTGATCGTGCTCTGGATTCACCTGAATCCCGCCTGATTTCAGCGATTTCTTGAATCTTTTTCATGCTGGTATGGTAATTCTTGCCTGCACGGCGTGCGCATGTCTTGCGCACCGCCTGGTCTCGTAGTTGACCCCCGCAAGTGGGTACACCGATAGGGACCCCGATGACATGGTGGACTTCAGCCTCAAGACGCGTATGTGGCTGATGTCGTTTTTTCGATACGCCCGCTCATGGGCGGGCATGGTGCCCAGCAGGGCACCAAACATGGGAGTTTGTGAAATATGAACAGGGATCAGTCCAAGCGTTTCTCTGCGCGGGCCATAACGGGCATCGCGAGCGCGGTGGTGGGGATTTCGGCGCTCAGCGCCGGCTCCGCGCTGGCGCAGAGCAGCTATGAAGAGCCGGGCACCACACCGGCGCCCGAAGAATCGATCGATCTGGCCCAGCTCGCCGCGATGGCAGGGCGGGGCGGCGGATCGCGAGGCGATGACGGCGACGGGCTCAAGCCCTGGAGCGCGGTCAAGGACGGCTACGAGAAGGTGGTCTCGACCGCCGACGGGCAGTCGTTCTATGACCTCTACATCAATCGCAAGACCAATCAGGTGCTCGCCGAGCTGCCCCGCGGGTACGAGAAGCAGCACCACTTCTTCGCGATGACCGTTGCGGGCGGCGAGATCTTCGCGGGTTTGCAGGCCGGCGACATCTACACCAAATGGAAGCGGATCGGCAACCGCCTGGCGCTGATCCAGCCCCAGATCGCGGTGCGTTCGACCGGTGACCAGGAATCCAAGGACTCGCTCGAGACCGTGTTCACCGACCGAGTGCTGCTCGATGTCCCGATCGTCGCGACCGGCCCCAGCGGCCAGCCCGTGATCGATATGGACGACCTGCTGGTGAACAAGGCGGGCAACTTCTTCGGCGGCTCGGCCCGCGGGCTCAACCCGGCGCTGACCACCGTTGACACGATCAAGGCGTTCCCACAGAATGTTGAGATCGAGTTCGAGGGCCCGGTCGCGGGCGGAACGATGAAGAAGTTCCACTATTCGATCTCGCTGATCACCGGCTCGCGCGGGTTCAAGCCACGCGTCGCCGACCAGCGTCTGGGCTTCTTCGTCACGACCTACACCGACCTCGGTCAGTACGACGCCGACGAGAAGAGCCAACGCCTGATCAATCGCTGGCACATCGAGAAGGCGGACCCCAAGCTGAGCATGAGCCCGCCCAAGGAACCGATCATTTACTATGTCGAGCACACCGTGCCCATCCGCTACCGGCGCTGGGTGCGTGAGGGCATCGAGCAGTGGAACGACGCGTTCCGCAAGATCGGCATCGACGGCGCGATCCAGGTCGTGTACCAGGACAAGGCGACCGGTGCCAACATGGACAAGGACCCCGAGGATGTGCGGTACAACTTCATCCGCTGGATCAGCAACGATGTGTCGACGGCGATCGGCCCGTCACGCGTCAACCCCATGACGGGTGAGATCCTTGATGCGGATGTTGTGCTGACCGACGGCTGGGTCCGCGTGTTCACCTATCGCTGGGAAGACCTGCTGGGCACCCTGGCGACCGAGGGCTACGCGCCCTCGACGCTGCAGTGGCTCGAGGAGAACCCGAACTGGGATCCGCGCCTGCGTCTTGCAACGCCGGAACAGCGTGAGCAGATCATCATCGAGCGTCGCGAGCGTGCGGCCTCGGGCAAGGCGAGCCACCTTCACGAGCTCAACACCATGGGCGGCTTCATCCCCGGGGCCGACATGCTGGGCCAAGACGAGTTCGACGGGCTCGGCGGACGGGCCTCGCAGGTCAGTGGCATGTGCATGGCGGCAACGGGCAAGGCGCTCGACCTGGCCAACATGCGGATGTACCTGAGCATGATCGAAATGTTCGCGGCCGACCTTGAGATGGTCAGCGCCGCGGCCGAGCGCAATGAAGCGGCGGAACCCGAGATCGACGAGGAAACGCTGGAGATGATCCGCAAGCAGCTCGAGGAGAACCCCGGGCTGCGGGCGATGATCCCGCCGGAGTATCTCGCGTTGCTTGAGAAGAAGGCCGAGTCCGAAGAGGAGCCCGAGTCTGAAGAAGCGACACCCGAGGACGCCCCCGAGGCGCCCAAGGGCAAGAAGAAGGATCAGGGCGACATGATCGACGGCGTGCCCGAGTGGTTCGTCGGCCCGATGCTCGCGGAGCTCGTGGCGCACGAGGTCGGGCACACGCTCGGTCTGCGTCACAACTTCAAGGGCTCGAGCGCCTACTCGCTCAAGGAGATCAACTCGGAAGACATGAAGGACAAGCAGCCATGGTCGGCCTCGGTCATGGATTACAACGGCATCAACATCATGATGCCGGGCTTCGGCGAGACCCAGGGCAACTACTCGTCGTTCGAGATCGGCCCATACGATTACTGGGTCATCGAGTACGGCTACGGCTCCGAGAAGAACCTTGAGAAGGTGCTCTCACGCGTCGCCGAACCCGAGCTGGCATACGGCACGGACGAGGACACTTTCGGGCCAGACCCGCGGGCGCGTCGCTACGACCTTGCCGAGAACCCGCTCGATTATGCCAACAACCAGATGGCGCTGATCAACACGATCCGCGACGGTCTGCTCGAGAAGTTTGTTGACGACGGCGACTCTTGGTCGCGTGCCCGCCGCGGATACCTGATCACGCTCAACACGCAGATGCAGTCGCTGTCGATGATGGCGAACTGGATCGGTTCGGCGTATGTCTACCGCGACAAGAAGGGCGACCCGGGCGAGCGTTCACCCGTGGAGGTGGTGCCGGCGGAGCGTCAGCGTGCCGCGCTGCAGTTCGTGATTGACAACGCCTTCGAGGATGACGCGTACGGGATCAGCCCCGAGCTGCTCGCCCACACCACGGTTGACAAGTGGTGGGACGATGTGAACTCGGTGATGGCCGACGCGGCGCTGCCGATCCACGACCGGATCATGGGGATGCAGGCATCCGCGATGACCATGCTGCTCAATCCTCAGACCGTGCAGCGTGTGTATGACTACGAGCTGTTCGTCCCTGCGGATCAGGATGCGCTGACACTCGCCGAGCTGATGCAGAGCGTGACCGAATCGGTCTGGAGCGAGCTGGGCGAGAAGGCGAGCGGGAGCTACACCAACCGCAACCCGATGATCTCGTCGCTGCGGCGCAACCTCCAGCGTGAGCATCTCGATCGCCTGATCGACATGGCGTTCGAGACCCGCGGGTTCAACTCGTCGGCCAAGCCGGTGAAGATGCTCGCCTCGATGCACCTTCGTCACATCAAGGAGGGCGTGGACGGCGTGCTCGAGAACCGCGACGCGCTTGACTCCTACACCCGTGCCCACCTCGAGGAAATCTCGTTGCGGGTTGGCAAGGCGCTCGACGCGAACTACATGTATCAGGACAACTGATCCGTGT
>CAYQRD010000085.1:0-7265 GCA_964419845.1 uncultured Phycisphaeraceae bacterium | reverse complement strand
TCCGCACAATTTCCCCAATCCGCACAACCGATACTTCAGTCACCCCGCTTATCTGGACGATGCATCCTTCCAGCCAGGGAAGGCGACGCTTCGGCAGGGATGCCCGGATCACAACACAGAGTGACCAATGAACCAGGAAAAACGGGAAAGTTGCCGCTGCGCGGGCCGTTCGCGCCGCTGTGCACGCTGCCCAGGGAACACATTCGTCGGCGTGAAGATGCCGACCGGGATAGGGAAGGAAAGCCGTATGTCGAACCAGAACCCCATGAACAACGCACCCAGCAACAACCCCCCTCGCGCCGGGACACCCGAGCTCACCGTGATCGGGGCAGACACCCGAATCAAGGGTGAGATGTTCTTCGAGAAGTCCGCTCGCATCCTGGGCCACTTCGAGGGCAAGATCACCGCCCAGGGCGAGGTCCAGATCGGCAACGGCGCCAACTGCAACGCCGCCGTCGAAGCCGAACAAATCATCGTCGACGGCTCCGTCCAGGGCCCGCTCTTCGCACGCGACCGCCTCACCCTCACCGCCAACGCGCAGGTCCAGGGCGATCTGACCGCCGGAACCCTCGTCGTCTCCGAAGGCGCCAGCTTCGTCGGCCACTGCAATGTCGGGCCACGCGCCAACGACATGACCGGGCAGACCAACCAGACCCAGCAGCGCAACACCGCACCGCAAACCTCAGAGCCCAAGCCAACCATGGCCACGCAGCTCGATCTGACCCCGCCGTGGGCACAGAAAGAAGCCAGCTCAAGCGTCGCCTGACGCACAGAACACCACACCGCTGGGCATGCTCGCCCAAATGTACGAGCCACCCATCCCAGGCCGCGTTCGGTGAAAGCCGGGGCGGCCAGTTTTATGGCCTCATTCTTCAAGCCACCACGGTTCCTGATGCGTGATCGCGCCGCCGCGCGTGCCGTCGTTCCGCTATCACGCGATGTGGTGTGCTACCGGTGTGCCGCGACGCTTCCCGTCTCCGGCTATGCCGAGTCGGCGTCGTGCCCGCGATGCGCCGGCAATCTGCGCCTGCTCCCGCTCGACATCACCAAGGGACACTGGGGCACCTCCATGATGACGACCGAGTCGATCGTGGTGCACCCTCAAGCCCAGGTCATCGCCAACCTCGCGATCGCAAGCGGGAATATTCTGATCGAGGGCAGCGTGCACGCGATGTGCATTTCCGGTGGAACCGTGAAGATCACGCAGACGGGCGAACTCAAAGGCGGGATCCGGGCCGCGCGGGTCATCATCGAACCCGGCGCACGCATCATCGGCTCGGTCATCGAATCGCCCTCGACAGCTCTGGGACGCATCGATGTCGATGCGGCATCGAGAGCCAGACCGGGCACCGGGCCCGCGGCGCAGATCGAGCTCAAGCCATCGGCGCTCATCGAGCAGGCACAACAGGACACGCCCAGCGAGGCGGCGACGATCTACAAGTTCCCGCTGGGCCGCACCGCGGGCTGAACCCAGGCAGGCACATGGGGCTGGGGATCAAATCCAGAGCGTTGCGTCTTAGGTTCAAGTGCACCCATGCATGCAGGACAATCGGGGTGCGTATACGCCCGGCGCTGCTGCGACCGGGCAGCCGCGTGCTGAGTATCTATCACTCGCCCAGCGACATGTGCGAATCTGATCGGGTGTTCCTCTACGCGTTCGTCCGCGGGGTTCGTCCGCAGCGCTGCCTGGAGATCGGGAGCCGATGGGGCGGATCCGCGCGGATCATCTGCGCCGCGCTCGAGGACAACCAGCATGGCGAGCTCGTCGGGCTCGGTGATAACGGGTACCGGTGGCTGCTCCCGCCCGGCAAGGCGGGGGCTGATCAGGACTCAACGGCTTGAGGGGAATACGCTTCTGCATGCCCACGACCAGCCGCAACGAGACCGTCGGATCGCTCGACCAGAGCAGGATCATGCTGCGCCTTGCATCGGTCCCGATGATGACGCTGCTCATCATCATCTGCTCGCACATCGCGATCCCAACAGCGCCGCTGGGCATCCCCATCACCCTGCAGACACTGGGCGTGCTGCTGTGCGCGATGACGCTCGGCCCACGCCTGGGATTCGCGAGCGTGGCCCTCTACCTGCTGATGGGGGTCGTGGGTGTCGGAGTGTTCGGGGAGGGGCACGCGGGGCTGCCCGTGCTGCTGGGCCAGACCGGGGGGTACCTGCTGGGGTTCCTGTTCTGTCAGCCCGCCGCGCACGGGATGATCCGCAGAGCCGACGGCAGCGTCCGCGGCTGGCTCGCCCTGTTCGGGGCGGGGATCATGGTGCATCTGATCATCTTCGTCTTTGGTGTGCCGTGGCTGCACTGGATCCGGAGCATCGATCCGCAGGCCGACCCGCTGACCTGGGGCGAGGCCATCCGCTACGGCTTCGTCGTGTTCGTCCCAGGCATGCTGCTCAAGTCGGGCATCGCGGCGCTTCTCGGTGCGTGGCTACTCCCCGGCGTGGCTCGCAGACTCTGGTGAATGCGTTCTCGGACGGACTATCCCCGCGAGAGCACACGAGAGGCACGACCAAATCGCATGAACAGGCCAACATGCTCAGCGGAGCCCGGCCCTGCCCGATAGATGCTGTATGCGTAACGCGTCTGTCTGTCCGCGCGCCTTCTCCCTCATCGAACTGGTGATCGTGGTGGTCATCATCGCGATCATCGCGGGCATCGCGGTGCCCCGGATGTCGAGCGCGGCGGACAACGCGGCCAAGAAGGCCGTTGTCGGGAGTCAGGCGGCGCTGCAGAAAGCGATCGATCTCTACACCGTCGAGCACGAGGGCGTGCTCCCGCATGCCGGGGCCGATGCCAAGACCTTCTACTTCAGATTGCTGCGGACCTCGGACATCGATGGGACCATCAACGCGTCGGGGATCTACGGGCCCTACATCAACGGGATCCCGCCCAACCCGATCAACGGGCTCAACACGATCAGGCGGGGCGCCCCCGCCGCGGGCGCCAACACCCACGGCTGGCACTACGACATCATGAGCGGACAGATCGAGCCCGACCACGCCAGCGGTGCGAGCGGATTCAAGGGGCGTGGCGATTCGGTTGAGAAGATCACCGACGACCTGATCAAGAGTGTCGGCGGCTGAGCGACGAGCGAATAGAATCCGCGGATGGCTCACACCCCAACGATCGTGCTCTATGACGGATGGTGTTCGGTCTGCACCAATGTCGCCCAGCGCCTTCGTTCGCTCGATGATGGGCGTGGGCGGCTCGAGCTCGTCGATCTGCGCGAGGACGAGCGGCTCCTCACGCTTCACCAGCTCGATCCCAAAGAGATCCGGCGCGTGATGCACGCGGTCACGCCCGACGGGCGCGTCCTCGTTGGGATGGACGCCGTGCGCGAGACGATGCGGGCCGTGGGCCGCGGGTGGCTGCTCGCCTGGACTGGGCTGCCCCTCATTTCATGGGTGTGCGACCGCCTCTATCTCTGGTTCGCCAGGAACAGGCTCCGATTCTTCCCCGCGAAACAGAGGTGATGCCCGCGGAGCGCCGCGGGTCAGCCGTGCTCGCTGTCACACGACTGAATCCATGCGCGGGCCTCTTCAATCTGATCGAGGTGGAAGAGCCTGAGCTCGGCCGGGATGAGCAGATCCAGCGGCCTGATCATCCACTCGACCCACTTCTGGTCCGCGACGATCGCGACATGCGAGAAGCTGCGGAGGTGACGCGGCTCCCACTTGAGATCGGCCCAGAGCGCGGCGGGCTCGATCTTCCCGATGTTCTTCACAACCTCGATGACCCGGATCTTGTCGAACTCGTGGATCATGCCGTCGAGCTTCTCGAACACGGGGTCGATCTGCGCCTTGGTGATGGGCCCGTCGATCGTGATCTCGACGATGTTGCGTGTGTCGTATTGCTTGCACTGCATGCCGCTTCCCTCCATAATGGTGCCCGCACGGACTCGTGTCCCCTCGATATTATAGAAACAGACCCTGACATCCCCAAACGGGCCACGAAGTCAATCTGGGCATGCTCGACGCAGGGCAGAACACATGACCATGCAAGTCATCGGGGCCGGGTTCGGCCGCACAGGGACCGCCTCGCTCAAGCTCGCCCTCGAACAACTCGGCTTCGGCCCCTGCTACCACATGACCGAGGTCTTCGAGCATCCCGAGTCCGTACCCATGTGGGTCGAAGCGGCCAAGGGCAACCCCGACTGGGACACCATCTTCAACGGGTACAAGGCCTGCGTTGACTTCCCGGCGTGCACGCACTGGCGCACCCTCATGGACGCCTACCCCGATGCCAAGGTCCTGCTGTCGGTTCGCGACGCGGGCAGGTGGTTCGACTCGGTGAACGAGACCATCATGGGCCCCAAGGTGGTCGAGTTCACACGCAACTCGCCGCTGTGGGAGATGATGAAACGCAACATCTACGACCTGTTCGACGGGCGGATCGACGAGCGTGAGCACATGATCGAATGCTTCAACAGGCATGTCGAAGAAGTGAAGTCGACCGTCCCCGCCGATCGGCTTCTGGTCTTCGAAGCGAAGATGGGCTGGCAACCACTCTGCGACTTCCTCGGCGTCGAGGTGCCCGACCACCCCTACCCGCATGTCAACACGCGCGAAGACTTCGCCAAGCTCTTCGACAACGCCGGCTCCAACGAAGAGATCAACGAGCGCATGCAGGAAGCGGCCAAGAGCGTATACGAACCCAAATCGTGATCGCGATCAGTCTTCGAGGATCGAGTTCACCGTCAGCTCGCCCGTGATGGTCTTCTGCACCGGGCACGCGTTGGTGATTTCCTTGAGGCGTTTGCGCTGATCGTCGTCGAGGTCGCCCGTGAAACTGATGGAGATGTCGATCTGCTCGGGGTTCCCACGCCCGTTGGGGCGTGAGTGAGCGAGATCGAGTCGCACCTCCTGCAGGTCCCAGCCCTTGCGCTGGGCGTACATCCGCGCCGTGATGGCCTTGCACGCGCCGATCGCCCCCAGCAGGGTCTCGTAGGGATCCTGGGCGGTGTCGCCGCCCTTGAGATCACCCGGCTCATCGACGAAGAACTCGTGCGTGCGCGAGGTGACCCGGGTGCGGTAATCCTCGGTTCCCAGGATGACGGTCGTGACGGCGTTGTGTTCGCTCATGATCGATTGTAAACACGAGCGAGGGGCCGATTATTCGTCGGCGGGTTCTTTCCCGCAGCCCACGCATGCACCTCCCCCGCGCTTGCGGGAGAGGTGGGCTCGGCGCAGCCGAGGTCGGAGGGGGCGTCTGCAACCAAAGGCGGGTCACGCCTGCGCACGCTTCCCCCGCTCGGCCTCCCGCGCTGCAACACGCTCAAGCCCCACCCGCTTGATCGCCCGTCGCACCCCCTCCAAGTTGCGCATCACCTCCCGCGCTTCCACGCGCACAACCAGAATCCCTTGCGCGTGCATCCAATCATCGCGCTGGCGATCGTGCTGACCATCACCACGATGATGATCACCATCGATCTCGACCACCAATCGAGCGGCATGGCAGTAAAAATCTGCGACATACGCCCCCAGCCCGTGCTGCTTGCGAAACTTGAGCCCGCTGAGCCGCTTGGCGCGCAGCCCCCTCCAGAGCAATCGTTCGGGCGGGGTGAGTTCTCGCCGGAGTTGCTTGGCGCGAACCTCAGTATGCGGCGATGAACCGGTGCGCTGGCGGTATGCCTTGGGATCGGGTGAGATGTCGAGCATGGTTGATCTCCGGGGACGCCCCCTCCGTCCCGCCTGTGGCGGGCCACCTCCCCCGCAAGCGCGGGGGAGGAGCATGGGGCCTCGCACACCCTACCACAATACCCAAACAAAAACAAGACAAACTGACGCGATTCCGCTCGACTTTCACCATCTCACCGTTAAATTCGAGCCATGGTCCTCTTCCTTGACATGAACTCCTACTTCGCCGCCGTCGAGCAGCAGGACCGCCCCGAGCTCCGCGGCTCGCCCGTGGGCATCATCCCCAACGACTGCGACACAACCTGCTGCATCGCCGCAAGTTACGAGGCCAAGTTCCACGGCATCAAAACCGGCACCGGCGTCCTCGACGCCAAATCACGCTGCCCCACTATCAAAATCGTCATCTCCCGCCCCGACCTCTACATCCAGTACCACCACAGGATCATCGAGGCCGTCGAAACCGTCCACCCCGTCCACGAGGTCCACTCCATCGACGAGATGAGCATCAAGCTCCGCGGCCCAGACCGAAACCCCGCCGTCTACCGACGACTCGCCATGGAGATGAAGCACGCCATCCGCACCCAGGTCGGCGAATGGCTCCGCTGCTCCATCGGCATCGCCCCCAACGCCATGCTCGCCAAGGCCGCCGGCGAAATGGTCAAGCCCGACGGCATGGTCGTCATCGAACCCCACGAACTCCCACAACGCCTCTACACACTCAAGGTCACCGACCTCCCCGGCATCAACATCGGCATCGAACGACGACTCCGATCCCACGGCATCTACACCATGCCCCAGCTCTGCACCGCATCCAAATCACGACTCCGCCAGGCATGGGGCTCGATCCTCGGCGAGACATGGCACGACTGGCTCCACGGCCACGACCCCCACATCAAACCCACCCGCCGCAAAAACATCGGCCATCAGCATGTCCTCGCGCCCGAGCTGCGCCCCACCGAGAGCGCCCGCGCCGTCGCCATCCGCCTGCTCATGAAAGCCGCCACCCGCCTGCGCTCCGAGGGCTACTGGTGCACCAAACTCACCATCAGCATCAAACCCATGGACGACCCGCCCTGGTCGCTCTACCAGAACCTCGAGCCCTGCCAGTGCACTGTGCGCCTGCTCCACCACCTCAACACAATGTGGTACCACCGCCAAACCGAGTTCGTGTTCGCCATCAGCGTGACGCTGGGCGGCTTGGTGCGCGACGCCTGCGTCGAACAACCACTCTTCCCCCACGAACGCAAGCTCACCGATCTGGCGCACACCATGGACCGCATCAACACCAAGCACGGGCACGCCAAAATCTACTACGCCTCAATGCACGACGCACGCAAAGCCGCACCCCGCCGCATCCCCTTCTCCACCATCCCCGACCTGACGCTACCCGATCACTCCTGACATGCACCACCACCCGCGCAAAAACCTCCACCCCATAACCCCATTTCTCAAGGTCCACCCGGGTTATACCGATGCTCATGCGTGCATCTGCTTCCCCGGCCCGGTACCATGGGCCCTGTGTCCAAGGATGGACCTCGCATCGCACAACGCGTCGCCGGCGGATGCCGGAGCACAACGACGACTCAGGGCTGACACTCGATGGACCGAATCAACAGCGC
>CAYQRD010000084.1:5833-7363 GCA_964419845.1 uncultured Phycisphaeraceae bacterium | reverse complement strand
TGATCCGTCTCGAACACACACCCCTGCCCCTCCAGTTCCGCCCGCAACTCGCGATGGTTGTAGATGCACCCATTGAACACCACCGCCACCAGCGGCTTGCCCGGCACCACCTCGCTCGCCACAATCGGCGTCTCCCCCGGCTGGTAGGTCAGGTCCGGGCGCAACCGCTCGCCGTCGTGCACCATCGGCTGATGCCCACCCTCGTGGTCGATGATGCTCAGGCGTCGATGCACCAACGCGACATCAACCACCGTCCCATCCTCACGCACCGCCCGGTCGCGGAAGCGTCCCTGCCCGTCGGGGCCGCGGTGCTTGATGGATTCGTCGAGGATGTCGAGCCACGCTTCGGGGATCGCTTCGAGCGGCGGCGGTGGTGGGCCGTCTTTGGGGTCGTGGATCTTGATGACGCCGGCGATGCCGCACATCAGCGGGCGGCCTCGTCGGTCGCCGTCGGCTTGGGCTCGGCCTGTGCATGGGCGGCTGCTTCCGCTTCCGCCTCGGCCTCGGCGGTCAGATCACGCCCGATCTGGAACTGATCGTCGATCATAAAGTCGATGTGGTCCTTGAAGGTGCCCGACTGGTAGCCCCAGAATGTATGCACGATCCGGGTCACGAACATCGCGGCGACGAATGCGAACACGAACGCCCACGAGTGCGAGATTTCGTAGAAGTGCTGCAGCGCCCACATGCCGCCCATCGAGACGAGCATGAAGATCGGGACCAGCGCGAGCCGCTCGGCCTGTACCCGCGTCGCGTCCTGCATGAACTTGCGTGACTTGGGCAGCGTGTTGTCTTTGGGCAGGTTCCCGCGCGGGTTCCAGTGGTTGGCGATCCAGTGCAAACCGTAGTACATGCAGACATCGATGGTCGTGTCGAGCACATAGGCGATCACCGAGATCAGAAACTTCTGTTCGGGGCCGATCCATTCACCGATCAGAAAGACCGGGTATTTGGCGATCGCGATCGAGATAAAGCCCGCGGCGAGAATATTGAGATTGATATTCACAACCCGTTTGCGCTGGTAGTACTTGAATACACGCCTGGGCATCGGGTGGTCCTTGGGACAACGGTGATTCAGTACGAGCGACGGATCACCGCATCGGCGATGAGCTCAAGCATACTTCGCCCCGGGGAGGCAGGGATTTCATGCAGTGCGCCCTTGGCACGCTCGACATACGCTGCCGCGAGCGACTGGGTCGCTTCGACCGATCCTGTTGCTCGGATGGCCTCGATCAGCTCGGGCACACCCGATCGGTCCCGTTGGGCGGCCTGCCCGATGAGTTCGAGCGAACGCAGCGTTTGCTGCTCGCTCGCTTGGGCGAGGTGGTGGATGAGCGGATAGGTCAGCTTGCCCTTCTCGAGGTCTTTGCCGACGGATTTGCCGACCTGTTTTTCGGTGCCCATCAGGTCGAGCACATCGTCCTGGATCTGAAAGGCGACACCGAGCGATTTGCCGTAGTTCAGCAGTGCCCGTGTAATGGGGTGCTCTCGCTTATCGAACCCGAGCGTGCAGATCGCCCCGAGCTCACA
>CAYQRD010000084.1:0-5733 GCA_964419845.1 uncultured Phycisphaeraceae bacterium | reverse complement strand
AACGCTGGATCGGCCTCGCCTTGGAGTGTTGGCTTGAACTCACCATTGCCCTCGCCGTCGTCGTCTTCACCTTCCCAGTAGACATGGACCTGCGTGAAGCCCGCTTCGCTGAGCAGCTCACGGATCTCGACGAGCGACCAGAGTCGCCAGTGGTAGACAAAGGCGTCCTTGATGCGTGTCTTGTCGGGGAACTTGAAGTGGATGCGGCACTCCATGTCGCCAGTGATCGGGTTGAACTTCTTCTGCTCCCACACATATGTGAAGGTGCGCCCGTGATCGTCCTCGATTTTTTTGGCTTCCCTGGTCTCGGTCATGGCTTCGGAGCCGCCGTAGTGATCGAGGAAAAAAACGCCCTCCTCGCCCAGGCTGTCGCGCACGGCCTTGAAATAGGCGCGGAGATCATCACGCGTTTTGAACAGCCAGTAGCTGAAGTTCATCGCAAGGACGCAGTCCATGCCGGTCGCGTCACCCGGATCGAGGACATTTCGATTGAGCAGGGAGATCCGAGATTGCGCGTCCGGGTCGAGCAGAGAGACATGGTGCTCGTGCCCGTAATCGAGTGTCGGCTGATCGATGTCCAGCCCAATCGCGCGGTTGCTGGGGCGCCGGCGGACCCACTCGGCACTGGTGTTGCCCGTGCCACAGAAATCTTCTCGCAGCACGACCGCCTCTCGTCCACGGATGTCTTTGAAGGTCTGATCGATGAAATCGATCTCGGCTTCGACATTCTGGACGGAGAGCTGGTAGAGATCGTGCTTGTTCGCCGTGGCCGCGGTATACGCGCCGGTGCTCGATGCCCGCTGTGCGGCCTTGGCCTCGAGTTTCTTGTGCCTGCTGGACTTATGGGACATTGTCTGTGGACTCATCGCGATGGTTCCCTGAAAACGGGATAGTTTGGTCAGAACCCGACATCGATCGGTCGAGATATCTCAAGTCCATCATAGATGATCTGCTGGCTGGCTTCCCGACCAAGGATCGATTCTGGACAAGCCATTCTGAGATCAAGGGCATATACTCGTGCTCATCACGGAGGACTGATCAAGATGCAACTGACGATGGTGGGAACGGGATATGTAGGGCTGGTCACGGGCGTGTGCCTGGCCAACGCGGGCAACGATGTGATCTGTCTCGATGTCGATCCCGAGAAGCTCGCGAAGCTCGAGAAGGATGTCTGCCCGATCTATGAGCCGGGTTTGACTGAGCTGATGGTCAAGAACCGCCAGGCAGGCAGATTGACCTACACCCTCGACAAGAAGCACGCCTACCAGGCCGCCGACATGATCTTCATCTGCGTGGGCACCCCCTCGGACGACAAGGGCCACACCGACATGACCTATATCGACGGTGCCGCCGACGACATCGGGCATGCGATCAAGGAACTTGGTGCGGGCCAGAAACCCAAGGTCGTCGTGGTGAAATCGACCGTCCCTGTCGGGACCACCTTCCGGGTCAAAGAACGCATCCGCGACATCGTCGGGGATATCCCCTTCCATGTGGCCGACAACCCTGAGTTTCTCAAAGAGGGCGATGCCGTCAACGACTTTAACAAGCCCGATCGCGTGGTCGTCGGTGTGGAGAACCCGCAGGTCGGCGAGATGTTCCGTGATCTCTACGATCCATTCGTCCGCAACGGGCATCCGATTTTCATCATGGATGTGCTCAGTGCCGAGATGGTCAAGTACGCGTCCAACAACTTCCTCGCCACCAAAATCTCCTTCATCAACGAGATGGCCAACCTCTGCGAGGCATACGGCGCCAACATCAACCGAGTCCGCGAGGGCATGTGCTCCGATTCGCGCATCGGGCACGCCTTCCTGCACCCCGGTCTTGGTTACGGCGGTTCATGTTTCCCCAAGGACACGCTCGCGTGCATCATGATGGGCGACAAGGCCGGTGTGACCACGCAGGTCTCCAACGCCGTGCACGGCACCAACGAACGCCAGCGCAACATCTTCTTCAACAAGATCCTCGGCCACTTCGGCGGCGAGTCTGGGCTGCAGGGCAAGAAGATCGCCTTCTGGGGCCTCGCCTTCAAGCCCCGAACCGACGACATCCGCAAGGCACCCGCGCTGACGCTGGTTCGCAAGGCGCTGGGCTACGGGGCTTCGTGCCAGGGCTTCGATCCAGTCGCGGCGGCGAATGTTGCCAAGGAGATGGGCGACACCCTCACCCTCATCGACGATATGTACGAGTGTGCCCGCGATTGCGATGCACTCGTCATCTCGACGGACTGGGCCGAGTTTAAGAGCCCCAACTTCGAGAAGCTTGCAGAGGTCATGAAGGGCAAGGTCATCTTCGACGGCCGCAACCTCTACCGGCGTCAGCATCTCGATGAACTCGGGTTCCATTACTACTCGGTTGGACGCGCACCTGTCAAGCCGGTGTAAGATGGGCAGATGTCCACCCCGCTCGATGATCGAGGATCGCCTTGTGCGGTTGCCCGCCTGACGAACCGTCAGCTGGCTTGGCGTGCGCTGGGGATTAAATCACTGACGAAGGACGACCTCGTCAAGCGTGAGCAGCAAATAACGATCAATCTTGAGATCCTGATCGCATTAGGCGGCGGTGTCATCGGCTGGGTCCTCTGGACCGCAGCCATTCTGCCTTTCACTCCGCTCACAGGGACTCTACTCGGAAACCTTGGGATCCCGATGTTGAGCTCGATCGTGGTCTCGACTGTGATCTGGTTCCTGATGCTTGGGTGGGTGCGCAAGCACAAGTTCTCTAAGATCGCACAGATCCACCTCGATCACGCCTGTCGTGCTGCGTGTGGGTACAGTCTTCGTGATCTACATCCGGAAACTGATGGGTGTTTCGTGTGCCCTGAATGCAACGCGGCCTGGCTCGCCAGCCGGGTCAGGACCTCAACCGAATCGAAGCTGGATGACTGATCACGATCGCGTCATCACAGGTGATTGGCTCGAATTTGCATACGGGCTCGAAGATTCCTCCATCGATCTGCTGTACACGGATCCGCCGTTCAACACAGGGAAGCCACAGTCAGCGCACGCTGGAACCTACGCAGACTCATGGCCCAGTGCAGACGCGTGGGTTGAGTGGCTGCGCGCGCGTTTGGTCGTCACGATACCCAAGCTCAAACAGACCGGGGTGATTCTGATCCATGTCGATTGGCGAACGAGCCATCGCGTGCGGGTGCTGCTCGATGAACTGTTGGGTGAGGACCGCTTCGTCAATCACCTCATCTGGCGCTACGGGCTGGGTGGATCATCGCCTCGCCGGTTTGCCCGCAAGCATGACGACATCCTCTTCTATTGTGTCGATCCGGATCGCTACTTCTTCGAGCCGCCCATGATCCCCGCGACGAGCAACCGCATGAAGGGGCAACTCAAGAAGGCGACCGATGTGCTCGATATCCCGACCCTCAACAACATGGCGAGCGAGCGCGTCGGCTATCCCACTCAAAAGCCGCTCGCGTTGCTCGAACTGCTCGTTGGTGCGTGCTGCCCGGGCGGGGGCACCGTCTTTGATCCGTGCTGCGGGTCCGGCACCACCCTGGTCGCCGCGAGCCGGCTGGGACGGAACTGGATCGGGTGTGATGTCAACCCGGACGCGGTGAGGATCGCGAGGGCACGCCTCGGAGATAAAAAAGCGCGGGACCCAGCGCTGTAAAGCATTCCGGGTCCCGCGCGAGAGGGGCTTGCTGATGTGGTGGCTGATCAGCGACGGCGACGGCTCAGTGCCATCCCGCCAAATCCCAGCAGCGCTAGCGAACCCGGCGCGGGGGTGATCGAGACATTGTCGAGATCGAAGTCAACGACCAGCGGCGTATCGAGCCCGTCGGGGCGATCAACCGAGACCTGCAGATTCCCGACGGCGGCCATGATCTCATTGAAGGCTTCCGGCGTGGGGGCACCCTCGATCGTCAGCAGCGGGTTGAAGAAATCGAGTTCGAATGAGAGCGTCACCCATTCTCCAGATGCGACCGGGCCATCGAGTTCCACAGCGAACGCCGGGAAGTTGAAAGAGCTGGCAACACGCAGCGCCACGCCCAGGTCCTGCCCCGCGTTGTGGCGGAAGTCGAAACTGACGCGGTTGATACCACCCGCGAGGTAGTTGCCCACGAAGGCGTCGCCCGAGGCATTGAAATCGTCCTGACCACGGAAGACGGTCAGGCCGAACGGGCCAGCACTGTTGAGATCAGCGGAGCTGGAAATATACGCGCTGCCGTCGAGCGAGCCGGTCGCGTTATAGGTGGGAGCGCTGAAGCTGCCCTGAAGCCATCCGTTGGCACCGGTCTCAAAGGTCTCGGTGAAGGGCGAAACGACTCCGGCCGCAGCGATGCCTGCGGCCAGTGCGAAGGCGCTGATGGTGATGGTGGTACGCATGTGAGTCTCCTCTTTTCGGAACGCCCGCAAACGAACGCGGGGTGTGATATGGATGGGTTATCCGGCGCTGAACGCCGTCAGGAAGGTGGACACATCGAAAAAGTTGAACTGGCAATCGTTGTTGAGATCCGCGCTGATGTCGCCGGCGTTGAAAGCCGTGAGGAAGGCGGAGACATCGAAGAAGTCGAATCGCCCGTCGCTGTTGAAGTCGCCCACGGAGCCGACCCGGACTTGCAGTTCGAGACGGGGCATGTAGCCGAAGATCGCGGCGATGGGATTTTCCTTGGTGTACCAGAACGGGTAGGCGATCTCGCCTGTGCCGCCTCCGTCGCCGCCCTCGGCATTGTGCAGTGAGGTCACCGCGAAGCGGACCTCCCCGTCGGCAAGCCCCTGTGCGAGGAATGAGCGGATGCCCGGCTGGCACAGATCGACATCGAATGTGAAATCGGTGTCCGCGGGCACAAACTCGCCGGGCAGCACGGCATCGGTCTGGCCGATTGCCATCGGGGTGGCGTCGAACTCGTTCTTGAGGTTGTTGGAGATATCGACCGCGGGGCTGGAGCTGCTCGGGAAGTACGCCGCGAACATGTGGCGGGATTCCTGCGTGGGATCGTTCGTGGGGAGTCCGCCGAACGGGCTGAACTCACCCCAGCTGTGGACATCGAACCCATTGCGATATCCGACCGCCCAAAGGTGCACCGGGCGACCCGCATCGGTATCGAGCGAGTTGTCCAGGAACAGATAGGTGTCGTGTGTGTCGTAAGTGGGGTCGTAGCGGAAGACATCGCCGTTGCTGTTGGTGATGATGACGCGGGCGCTGAGCACCTGGTACTCCGAAACCGTCAGTCCGGGCGTGACATCAGTATCGGTCTCGAAGCCGAGCACAAACTGTGCGTCGTGGTCATCGAAGCCGATGAGTTCGACCGCACCGAATGTCGACGCGCTCAGGCGGGTGCCGGGCGAGCCGTTGAACGGGTAGTTCCAGCGATCGAGCGTGGGCTGCTGATAGTCGAGTTGCACCAGTTGCGACTGCGCAGAAGCTGCGCTTGTCAGCGTGGTAAGTGCGAGAAGAAAAGCGGATGATTTGGTCGACATGTTCGCCTCCGAGACAAAGATTCAGTCGAACAGAAATATTGTGTTGTCGTATTGGGCACTGTGCCACAAGATTTCGACCCGAACTCGTTGAGAATCAGTATCAGTTGGGGTACGATAGCCGAGATCTAACTGAGATCGAGTCTCAGTCACAGAATTTCCCGGAACTGGGGAAAATCACTGTGATCACCCCATGTGGAACGCCGAGTGCAGTGATGACAGGCCAAGCCATGAAGAGCAAGCCCACCCGAAAATTTGTGAATACAGAGACCGGATTCACGCTCATCGAGCTGCT
>CAYQRD010000083.1:0-7413 GCA_964419845.1 uncultured Phycisphaeraceae bacterium | reverse complement strand
GGATGCACATAGCGGATCGGGTTGCCCCATGCGTCGAAGGCGGTCAGCAGGAACGGCTGCACCTCGGGGTCCGCGCTGAAGTTCTGCACATACCGCGGGTTGATCGAGTTGATGATGTCCTGCGTGGATGGGACCGCTCTTGCGGATTCGATGAAGAGTGCAACCGAGTTCACCTCGTTGAGGTCACCCGTGGTTCCCTCGCGGCCGCGGCCGTCGATCGCGGGGTAATACACGAACTCATCGCTGGTGTACTGGGTGCGGATGGGCTCTGCAAGATTGGACCAGGGAACGGGGACCAGTGCCGGCGGGTTCTCGCCCTTGGCATCGATGTAGGCGGCGAGGGCCGAGTCGAGGGTCTGGAGGATGCCCTGCGTTGCCCGTTTCTTGCCCGTGTTGACGACCGCGGTGCCGACCATTGTGGTGATGGCAACAAGGATGGCGATGATCGCGATTACGACGAGGATCTCAACGAGTGTGAACCCGTTGCGGCTCGTGCTCTGGCGGGCCTTACAGCTGGGATGGGTCATGGAAGCTCCTGTGGTGGAATCAGCGAGTCGTCCCGCAGTGGAGTATACGGGATCGGGGGGCGATTGGATCCGCCCCGCTGGGCAAGTACGGGCTGTAAGGGCCTCAGATCCGATGGGTTCACTCCCCTGACCCGCCGGGCTTGTCCGCCTCGGGCTGATTCTGCTCGGTTGCAGGCGGCTGCGTGGTGGGTTTGAGACTCTGCGCGGGGCCGAAGCTGATGCCGGGGCCCATGATCGATGAGCCCATGACATTGCCCTGTGTACGCTGAACACGCTGCTGCGGATTCGGCTGTGGGGCCTGCTGTGGCCGCTGCTGGGGCGGACGCGGCATCTGGCCCTGCGGCGGACGCTGCGGTGCGATTCGTGCCTTGAAGATGATGTCGGTCACGCGTTGACGCAGTTCCTTCATCATCGATTTGAACATCCGCTGGCCCTCGCGCTTGTACTCGATCTTGGGGTCGGTCTGCGCGATCGCGCGGAACCCGATCGAGTCTCGGAGCTGGTCCATCGCGTAGAGGTGGTCCTTCCATGACTGGTCGAGGGTCTCGACAAGGACCATCTGCTCGAACTGGACGAGTTCGGGGCGTGCGAGGGTCTCGACGCGGGCTCGGATGGCGTCTTCTCGCTCGTCCTCGGCGAGGTAACGCATGCGTTCTGTGATGCCCTCGTCGAACTGGGACTTGAGGTATTCGTCGAGCTCGTCGTCAGATTCTGTGGCCAGTGCCGCGTTGATCTGATCGCTCAGGTCGTCGTTCTGGACCTTCGACCGCATGGCCTCGACGAGTTTCTGGCGCATCCTGGCGGGCGGCGTGGTTTTGATCTCTTCGGTGCTCACCTGCAGACCCGCTCGGTTTCGCGCCCACTGGGCGAGCGCCTCGAACGCCGCAGCCGGATCCTGTCGGGCGAATGCGACGGTCGATTGCATGATGTAATCGACGGGGAACTCTGCTTCGCGGGTTGTGTAGAGGTCACGCGCCTTGTCGATGACGAGATCCCGCACCTTGAGTTGGTCGTCCCGGTGGGCCTTGGTGATGTCCTCGGGTGTGACCTCGAAAGTAAACTTGGTTTTGACCCACTTGCTCAGGCGCTCGGCGCCGTAGTTCTTGTCGGCGAACAGCGGGATCTCATCGAGTTCGGTGGTTTCGATCTTTTCGAAGGCGGCCGCTTCGAGCTTCTCCTGTACTTCACGACGCACGCCGGGGCCCGCTTCGCGGAGATCGCCCGTGTCGAGCTCGACCCCGAAGCGGTTCTTGGCCCAGTTGTGGAGCCCTGCGGAGTCGAACTCCATGAGGAACTCGGAGCCGTCGGCCGGGATGTACTCGCCGAGCGTCACGACGATGCTGGCGGCGACATCCTCCTTGGCGAGTTTGCGGATGGTCATCTCCATCTGGTCCGCGTCCTTGCCCTTGAGACGGTCGGGGAGAATCGAGCAATCGAGCTTCTCTCGCGCGTATTCCGCGGCACAGAGTGCTGAGAACTCGGGGTCGAGGTATTCGGCAATGGCGTCGTCAACAACATCCTCGATGTATTCGAAGATGAGCTCCTTGACCTGCTGGCCCTCGAGCACACGCTGGCGCAGTCCGTAGAAGCGCTGGCGCTGGTGCTCCATGACTTCGTCGTACTCGAGAATGTTCTTACGCTGCTGGAAGTTCCGCTCTTCCACCTTCTTCTGGGCCCGCTCCACATTCTTGGAGAGCCATGGGTGCTCGATGGCGTCGCCCTCCTTCATCCCCAGACGGGAGAGGAGCTTCATGGTGGTTTCGCCGGCGAACATCTTCATGAGGTCGTCTTCGAGTGAGACGAAGAACCGCGATGAGCCGTTGTCGCCCTGACGGCCCGAACGGCCCCGGAGCTGGTTGTCGATTCGGCGTGACTCGTGGCGTTCGGTACCGATGACATGCAAACCGCCCATGTCCTCGATGTTGTCGAACCAGCGGAGACGGTGCAGCAGGCATCGCCCGTTCTTGTCAAGCTCAACCCGCAGGTCTTCGGCGGTCGCCGATTCGACGCCCTTACCGCTGAGCCATGTGAACTCGTTGGCCCAGTGACGCAGCAGTGCGAGCTCGAGTTCTTCGGCGGGCATCTGCTCCGCGTCCTTCTTGCTGACACCGTCCTCTTTGAGAACAGACGGCGCGATCTTTCGGTAGACATTCTCTCGCAGCTGTTCGTCGGTCATCTCGGGAGAGAGGCCCTTGCTGGCGAGTCCTCGCTTGAGGAGGTGTTCGATGAATCGCTCGCGATCGAAGCGACCGAGCTTGATGTCGGTGCCTCGGCCGGCCATATTGGTCGCGATCATGACCGCACCGAGCTGACCGGCGTCTTCGACGACATTGGCCTCTCGCTCGTGCTGCTTGGCGTTGAGGACCGAGTGCTCGATATGGTGCTTGCGCGTGAGCATCTGGGAGATCATCTCGGATTTCTCGACGCTGGTGGTGCCGACCAGGATCGGGCGGCCGATGTCGTGAAACTCCTTGATCTCGTCGACGATGGCTTCCCACTTGTCCTTCTGACGCAGGAACATCAGATCGTCGTGGTCATGGCGGGCGATCGGACGGTTGGTCGGGATCGACACGACTTCCAGCGAGTAGATGTCGTGGAACTCCTGCGCCTCGGTGTCGGCGGTGCCCGTCATGCCCGAGAGCGACTTGTACATCTTGAAGAAGTTCTGCACCGTGACGGACGCGACGGTCTGCGTCTCGGGCTTGATCGGCACGCCCTCTTTGCACTCGACGGCCTGATGCAGGCCGTCGGACCACTGTCGCCCGATCATGGGTCGGCCCGTATTGGTGTCCACGATGACGATGGTGGGCTCGGCGCGTCCGGTCATGCGATCGGGGACATCCATGACGATGTAGTCTTTGTCGCGTGTGTAGACAGCGTGGCCGCGGAGTGACTGCTCAAGCAGGTGCGGGATGTCCATGTTCTCGTCGACATAGAACGAGCCGACGCCCGCGAGCTTCTGTGCTTCGGCGATTCCGTCGTGCGTGAGGTGGGCGCTCTTGCGCTCCATCTCCAGCTCATAGTACTGGGTGTGCTGGTCGCGTTTGGATTCGATCTCCGGGAGCGCTGCCTCCGCGTCTTTGAGCTTCTTCTGCAGTTCGGGGATGAGCGACTTGTCACGGGACTGACGGATGTCGCCCTCAAGGCCCTTGATGGTCTCCTTGCAGTGCGTGACCTGATCCTCGAGCTGCTGCCACGGCTTCTGGAGGTCGACGAGCTTCTTGGCGAGTTCGTCTGCGAGCAGATACCGCGGCTGATCGTCATGGGCCTGGCCCGAGATGATCAGCGGGGTGCGGGCCTCATCGATCAGCGTCGAGTCGACTTCGTCAACGATGGCGAACTGACGCTTGCGCTGCACCTGCTGCTCGACATTCCGCTTCATGTTGTCGCGGAGGTAGTCGAAGCCGAACTCGGAGGTTGTGCCGTAGACCACATCGCAGCGGTACATCTTCCGCTTGATCTCTTCGGGCTGCATGTGCATGGGATGGATCGCACCCGCGGTGAGGCCCATCCAGCAGAAGAAGGGGAAGGTCCAGTCGCGGTCACGCTGGACGAGATAGTCGTTGACCGTGACGACATGGACCTGCTGCCGCTGCACGCAGGCCATGTATGTGGCGAGGGGCGCGACGATGGTCTTGCCTTCACCGGTTTTCATTTCGGCGATTTTGCCCTGTCCGAGCACCATGCCGCCGATGAGCTGCACATCGAAGGGGCGTGCGCGGAAGGGTGGCTTGGAATCCGGGTAGGCCTCCCTCACGGCTTCATAAAGTTCGACGGGGAGTTCGAC
Source organism: uncultured Phycisphaeraceae bacterium (assembly GCA_964419845.1). Classification (GTDB taxonomy): domain Bacteria; phylum Planctomycetota; class Phycisphaerae; order Phycisphaerales; family UBA1924; genus UBA1924. The sequence goes on along the minus strand of CAYQRD010000083.1, from coordinate 3,099 downwards.
CTGCAGGTAACCCGGGACTGGCTCGGTGTGACCGAGGTAGTGCCCGTCGGGCTCAGCGGGCTCGAGCGCATCGATCCTGGCCTTGCACTCGGCAAAGAGCCGTTGCCCCTCGGCGGAGAGTACGCTGGGGTCAAACTTGTGCTCGGGGTTGAAGATGTTGCGGATGCCGACCGCTCGGTCCATGCCCTCGCGAGCAGCCGCGAAGACCTCGATGAGCATGTCGTCGGGCTTGGTGCCGTCGTCGAAGCGGGTGCGGAACTCTTCGAGCTTGGCTCGGATCTGCTCGTCGGTGAGCTTCCGCATCTGCGGTTCGAGCTCGCCGATGGCATCAACGCGGTTGGTGTATCGCTTGACGATTCGTTCGTTGCGTGAGCCGAAGACCTTGGCGAGGATGGGTCCGACGACGGGGATTTCTGAGCTTGCCATGTGGGCGTCTTTCGTGAATGGAGGCGCGAGCGCGAGCAATCCGATGCGATTGCGGCGAATGCGTTGATCTGTCAATGGGGTTTGTGCGCGATGTACGCGCATCGACGGTCTCGATCAGCCACGCAGCAGCGGCGGCGGCAGATTGAGCATGCGTCGGGCCCAGCGATCGCTGGCGTTGCCGCCCGGAGTCGCAGGGCGCAGGGGATCAAGCCGCTGAGGGCATTCGCAGATGCGGTAGCCGGGGCCGAAGTCCGTTGCGTTTTCCTCGGATACCGAAACGCGTTCAGCGATCTCGCGGAAGGCCTGAGCGACCTGTGCGGGAAAACGGCGTGCCGAGCGGTCGATGCTGTCACCCGCGGCACCGGCAGCGGAAGCAAGCGAGCAAAGAAGCAGTTGGAGCCCGATCGCAGCGATCACCAACCCGCTCGGGCGGGCTTGGGACGGCTGGTCGGGGATGCTGCTGCTTCGGTGCATGCTGTTCTCTATCGGCCCGGACATGAGACTCGGGCGAGTCTGTTGGCGGGCTATGGTGTATTCTCTGCCTGCCGGGACAGAATGTAAAGGCGTCGCGGGTGCTTGGTCCGATATCGGAAGTACCCGTTTCACCCGATCGGGGTGCTTTGATCGGGCAGGCACGGGGTAGACAGAAACATGGACAAGGACGACCACATGCTCGCGACCCGGCAATCGTTGACTCCCACACGCGAATCGCTGACACACAAGTTCACCATCGATCGGCACGAGGGCTACCTCACGATCGGTCACTATCCCGACGGGACCCCCGGTGAGATTTTCATCAAGATTGCGAAGGAGGGGTCTGCGATCTCAGGGATGTGCCAGGCGTTCTGCCGGGCGTTCTCGATCGCACTGCAGTACGGGCTGCCGGTCGAGGAGGCTGTGAAGCGGTTCAAGGGCATGCGTTTCGAGCCCAATGGGATGACCAGCAACCCCGAGATCCCCGAAGCGGACTCGATCGTGGACTATGTGGCCAAGTTCATGGAGCTGAACTACGGCAAGTCGAGCCGGCGGAACTGATTGCGTTGCTCATGCGATCCGGTTGGGCGGCTCGATCCCCTTGAGCACCGCACTCACATTCGCGCAGACCATCTCGGTCATGGCGCGGCGCCAGGCGATCTCGGCACTGCCGATGTGCGGGGTCAGGACAACTCGCGGATTCTCGATCAGCCCGGGGTGAACCTCGGGCTCTTTTTCATACACATCGAGCCCTGCGCCCCAGAGCCGGTCTTCATCGAGGGCGTTGACCAGCGCCTGCTCGTCGATCACCGGGCCCCGGGCGGTGTTCACCACGATGGCCTCTTTCTTGAGGAGTCTGAGATTGTCAGCGTTGAGCATGTGGCGGGTCTGGTCGGTTAGAGGGGTATGGACCGAGACGACATCGGCGCTGCTGAGCCCATCGTCAAGCGATACTCGCCGTGCTCCGAGCGGGGCCATCTCAAAGTCGAGATGGCGAGAGCGGGCCACATAGGCGATCCGCATCCCGAACGCCTTGGCACGCAGTGCTGTCGCGTAACCGATCCGTCCAGCGCCCACGATGAGCAGTTCCCTGTTGCACAGATCCATCCCCAGAAACTCGTCCATGCCGAGCTGCCCGTTGGCCGGGTACGCGGGCGAGCGGGCGTACCGATCGGCCTCGATGAGCCGTCGTGCGGTCGCGAGAATCAGGAGCCACGCGATATTTGCGGTCCCCTCGGTGACCGCATCGGGGGTATTGCAGACGATCACGCCCCGGTTTTTGCAGGCCGAAATGTTGATATTGTCGTACCCTACAGCGAAGTTGCAAACAACTTTGAGCTGTTCGCCTGCGGCGTCGAGCAGGGCGTCATCGACCGGGTCAGTGTACATGGTAACCAGCGCCGACAGGCCAGGGACGAAGGAAATCAACTGTTCTCTCGTGGGCTTGCCCGACCCGAGCACACGCACGCAAACACCTGGAATTTCAGGGGTTCCCACGGGGTTGCGGGTAAAGCCGACGATGGGTTGGGTGATGGGCATGCGTCAAGGGTAGGACGCTCAGGAGCGGCTTCGATCGGCGGATCACGGGTGATCGTGAGTGTGAGATTCATGGGTTCGTTGGTCGCTTGAAAAGAAAATCGTGATTTTCCCGAGAATTACAGGCCAAAAAGCGTTTACGATGCCGAAAGTAGTCCGGTAAAAAATGGCGTGTTTGGAAAACACGCTGGCATACCGGTATGCAAAACGGAGTAAAACAAATGGCAAAGCGAACCACCAAGAAGACCACCAAACGCCCGGCGAAGAAGACCGCGGCACGCAAGGCCCCCGCCAAGAAGGCCCCTGCGAAGGCGGCCCCCAAGGCAGCGGCCAAGGCCGCTCGCATCGTCTCGGCGAAGGACAAGCCCCGCACCAAGTCTGAGGTCCTCACCATCATCTCGGACCATGTCGGGATCAGCAAGAAGGAAGCCGCCCAGGTCTTTGATGTCATGGGCGAGATGATTCAGGCCGACCTCAAGAAGGGCGCCTGCGGCGCTTTCAATGTGCCCGGCATGATGAAGGTCATGGTCCAGCGCAAGCCCGCGACCAAGGCCCGCAAGGGGATCAACCCCTTCACCGGCGAAGAGACCATCTTCAAGGCCAAGCCCGCACGCAATGTCGTGAAGGTTCGCCCGCTCAAGGGCCTCAAGGATCGCGTCTGAT
>CAYQRD010000082.1:0-8167 GCA_964419845.1 uncultured Phycisphaeraceae bacterium | reverse complement strand
TGATGGCGCACACCGGGAGGGTTATTCATGCGACTTCGAGTTTTTCTCACGCCGCTGGTTCTGTTGCTGATGGTTGCGCCCGCGATGGGGCAGGGGGCCTTGCCCGTCAAGCAGGTCGTCGCGCCGGCGAGTGATATCCAATCGGGGCTGCTCAAGCTCCCCGACCCGGTGGAACTCGGCGAACTGTCGCGCACGCTGCTCTTTGAGGTCGATCCCGCGAACGCGGATGCCGATGGCATGATCGACTTCGGGTTGCCATTCGTCACCGGCGCTGGCGCGACGCGGGTGGTGTTCCTCCCCGCGGTGCAGGGCGCCTGGGTCGGCATCGTGACCGCTATTGATCAAGCGAATCAGCGCGAGTTCGAGGTCCGCACCGATGCACCGATCGAGCAGCAGGGGGTGTCGATCGTGCGCGATCCGCTCCCGTGGGGTAACCAGGCGCGTGAGTTCGATGCCGTCACGCTGCCTGCCGGGCAAGGCGGGCTGGGCATTCGTATCCAGCTCAAGCAGCCATCGGGCGGCTACATCCTGATCGATCAATCGCCCGATCGGGCGCTCTATACCTATATCAAGCAGCGCCGCACGCTGGTCGATCAGCCGATCACACTCGTGAGTTCGCTCAGCGATGGCTCCAGGATCGTCGCGATGCAGGCGATCGTCCGCGCACCCGACGGCACGCGCGAGCTGATCGAGGCCGAGGTCGGCGAGCAGCAACTCTCATTCACACCCAGACAGCCCGGCAAGCACGCGGTTCAGGTCTACGCCGAGTATTCCAATGCACAGAACCGGGCGGTGATGCTCTCGACCCAGCACCTGATCGAAGTGGAGGAACCCACGACGCCTCTGGGTGCGGTGCGGATCGTCCCCGGCAATGAGCGGGTTGAGCTGGTGTTCGACGACGCGGGCAGCGACGATCGGACCATCGTGGCCGCCGAGGTCTGGGGCCGGGTGGGCGGCGTCATGTCGCCCGTCTGCTGGTTGTCGCGCGTGTGCGATGCAAATCGTTCGCTGTTCCTCGACACCCGCTTGGTCTCGCTCGCCGGCGCGGACCCGGGCACGCTCGAGCTCCGCCAGGTCCGTGTGCACGATGTGGATTCGATGGTGCCCACACAGATCATCGATCGAATCGCGACCCCGATCGAGCCGGGGCTCCTGCCCGACGAATCGAAGCAAACCGGTACCGGGCCACGCCCGATTCTCGTGACCAACAACACCGCGACCAACCCATCCCGCGGCACGCTCCCCGGTGGTCATCGCCTGCTGCTCGTGCACGGCTACTGCTCTGGCGGCAACCCGTTCACCACCTCGCACTTCAGCGGCGACATCGCCGCCTTCAGCGACCCGGATTCCAACCGTTCTCACGATGCGTTCGCGCTTGAGATCCTCAATCAGACCGGGGCGATGAAATCCTTCGGCGTGGCCGCCCACTCGCAGGGCGCGATGGCGGCCCTGCATCTCTACACCTTCTACTTCTCGGGGCTCGACTGGGCACGCGGCGATCGCCTGATCCAATCGGTGGGGGCCCCGTATCAGGGCACGGCCCTGGCCGGCAACGCGGCCGTGTTGGGCGATCTCTTCGGCACCGGGTGCGGCGAAAACACGGACATGACCTACACGGGCTCGGCCAACTGGCTCTCGCTCATCCCGACCAGCTCGCGTCAGCAGGTGTGGTACTACACGACCTCCTTCGAGGACCGCCCGTTTGCCTTTGACTTTTGCAACATCATCACCGACCTGCTGCTGAGCGATCCCGACGACGGCGTGATCGAGCGCAGCCGCGGGCAGCTCCCGGGCGCGACCAACATGGGCCATGTCGAGGGCTGGTGCCACACCACCGGCATGCGCGACCCGGCCCAGTGCACCGACGCATCACGCAACGCCACCATCAACGCGAGGGCCCGCCGATGAAACTTGCCTGCACAACCATGCTGCTTTGTCTCGCGACGATCGCGCACGCCGACGAGGTTTGCGTCACCCCCAACGCGGCGATCCCCGACAACTCTACCTCGGGGATCACCATCCCGATCGACATCGCATCCGGCCCGGGCGAGATCATCGATTCACTCAGCGTCTCGCTGGATATCGCCCACCCGTGGGTGGGTGATCTGGTGGTCACGCTCACCTCGCCCGAGGGCACGATGATCACGCTGCTCGATCGCCCGGGCATCCCCAGCACCGGATTCCCCGGCCCATTCGGGTGCGGCGGGCGCGACATCGACGCGACATTTGCCGATAGTGCATCGACACCCGCCGAGGATGTCTGCTCGTACGCGGCCCAGCCCGTCATCGCGGGCATGGTCATCCCGAACCAGCCGCTCGGTGCCTTTGTCGGCGAGCCCGCCGATGGCACCTGGACGCTCCATCTCTCGGACAACTCGCCGTACGACGCGGGCGTGCTTGTGCAGGCCTGCCTGAGCACCACGACCATCATCGCTTGTTCGCCCGACCTCACCGGCGACGGGGTGCTGGACTTCTTCGATGTGAGCGCATTCCTCAACGCGTTCACCAGCATGGAACCGCTCGCCGATTTCACGGGTGATGGGTTCTTCAACTTCTTCGATGTGTCGGCCTTCCTCAATGCCTACAGCGCCGGCTGCCCCTGAAGGCATCGGATCGCATGCGGACTATATTGTCCGTATTTGACGAGATTGAATCGCGTCAGGCCTCTTGAACCGGTGCGCAGGATCCGGTACGCTGGGTTCGCCGTATCTGTTACACGGAATGGCACTCGTTCTGGGTTGCCGGGTCGAAACCAACATGATCCTTCTCACCACACGCAGACGCCCCGGGGTTGTCCATTCAACCCATCGCGGGGATGGTCCGGGGCTGGGGCTGAGAGATCGGTTCAACAGGAGGTCCTCTGGACATGCTTCACAGAATGAAAATCGCGACCGGTGCCATGCTCAGCATGGGTCTGTTCGCCAGCACCGCCCTCGCTCAGATGCACACGCACAGGCTCGCTGCCGATCAGGTCAATATCGCTTCGGTCAATGAGGTGCTCGTGGGAGAGCATGTCCGTGTCGTCAACTTCACGACGCCCGACGGGGTAGTCGATCTTGAGCTCGATCGCGTCGAGGTGCTCACAGCGGGTGCCCGGCTTGAGCTTGGCACGAAGAACGGCGCGGTCGATCTCCCCGACCCGCAGGTGGTGGTGCTCTCGGGCATCGTCGCGGGTGACGCGGACTCGATCGCGTACATCGCGATCTCGCCCTATGGGACCAACGGGTTCATCCGTCAGAACGGTGATCTCGTTTCGATCTCAACCGGTCCATACGCGCAGGGCAAGGATCTCGACGCCGCGCTGCGCACGGTTCGCATGAGCGATGTGATCGATCCCAACGCCGGCCCGCCCAGCGCGTGCGGCTACGAGCCCGGTGATGTTCGCCTCGAGCCCGTCGGGCTGCCCCAGGTCAAGGTGTCGCACGACTCGGTCATCCAGCGCGGCCCAGTGACCTGCCGCATCGCGACCGTCGCCGTCGAGACGGACTGGGAGTTTACCGATCGCCTGTTCAACGGCAACTCCTCGGCTGCAGCGGCTTATCTCGTTTCGCTTGTGGGCGCGCTCTCGGAGATCTACGAGCGTGACTTCGGTGTTCGCCTGGCGATCCCGTTCCTGCGCGTTTGGGACTCGGATGTCGATCCGTACTCGGTCGCGAACGGCGATCCGCTCGATCAGGTTCTCAACCACTGGAACTCGAACATGACGGATGTCGACCGGACCATCACCCACTACTTCACCGGTCGTCAGGACACGCCCTACGGCGGCGTCGCGTATGTCGGTGTGCTGTGTTTCAACCAGTACGGCTACGGCGTCTCGGCGTACCTCGACGGCAGCTTCCCGTACCCGCTGATTGATTACAACGGCGGAAACTGGGATGTCCTTGTCTCGGCCCACGAGATCGGGCACAACTTCGGCACAACGCACACCCACAACTACAATCCCACGATCGATGACTGCGGCAACGGCGACTGCTCCGACCCGTTCGGCGGCACCATCATGTCGTACTGTCACACATGCTCGGGCGGGCTGGGCAACATCCAGCTCGCGTTCCACCCACGCGTGATTGATTTCGTGCTCGGCTATCTCGATCAGGTTGATTGCGACCTGATGAGCGAGGGTGTCACCGCAGCCGACGATCTCGGGACCACGCTGGAGAACACCCCGATCGAGATGGACCTGCTCGCGAACGACTTTGCGCAGTCCTGCGATCCGTTCATGTTTGATTCCGTCGAGTCGGTTTCGCTCAACGGCGGCACCATCGAGGTGCTTCCCGGCACGGGACCGGTCGGGCGCGATCTTTTTCTTTACACACCCGCCGAGGACTTCTCGGGTATGGACAGCTTCTCGTACAGCATCCTGGGCGATCAGGGGCTGCGTTCTGCGACCGTGAGTGTCAATGTGCGTCAGCTTCGCCCGGCGGATATTCTCCTTGAGCCGATCCCGGGCTTGCAGATGAGCTACTACGAACTCTCAAGCCCAAGCGTGCTGCCCGACTTTGATTTGCTTGAGCCGATCAGCACCGAAGTGACCGACAGTGTTTTCTATGAGTCCACTGGCGGCGTGTTCGCGAACTCCGGCCTCTCCAACAATGTTGGTGCGGTTCTCGAGGGTTATGTCTGGGCATTCGCGGATGGTGTATTCACCTTCACGACTGAGTCTGACGACGGCTCAAGCCTGTACATCGGCGACGAACGCGTCGTTGACAACGACGGGCTCCACGGGATGGTCCGACGCGGCGGGAACATCCCGCTCAGCGCCGGATGGCATCGCGTTCGGATTGAGTTCTTCGAAGCCGGCGGCGGTGCTGGGCTCATCTCGACGATGGCCGGCCCCGGGATGACCGAGCAGCCCTTGGCCGGAGCGCTTATCTCGCACGAAGCAGACAATCAATGCTCGATCGCAGATTATGATCAGGACGGTGTGCTCGATTTCTTCGATGTTGCAAACTTCGTGACGGATTTCAACGCCGGGGACCTCAGCACGGATCTCACTGGCGACGGCGTGCTGAACTTCTTCGATGTCTCAGCATTTATCGTTGCTTATCAGACGGGGTGTCCCTGACAAATCATGACCATTGAGTCGTGAATTCCCCAAAAGTCGGCCTTTTGCCGGCTTTTTTCTTTGGCGGTCACCGCATGATGCTATAACGATTTATGGCTCAGCAGCTTGTGCAGGGCCCGGGACAGGAGAGCCATCAATGAACTTTCAACAATCTACACTGCTGCTCTGTGCAGTGGTGCCGCTCGTCACTTCAACAAACGCAACTGCTGATGTCTACGAGTACGATGTCGCCAAGGTCCGTTTCTATGTGCAGTCGACCGACGCGCCCCCGACAATCGCCGATGGATATGAGTTCAATGCATACTTCGACTGTGATGACGGTGACGCGGGCAGCGCAACGATCAACGGCGCGTCGATGACCGAAGAGGGGCCAGGGCAGTGGAACTTCGAAGACGGCTTCGCTTCACAGGCGATGCTTGATGGGGCTTATCCGTCGGGCAGCATCTACACGATGCAGTTCAGCGGAGGCTCGCTCGGCGCAAGATCGGAGATGGTCACGCTGCCCATGCCCGAGCAGTACCCGTCGCCGCCCGCGCTCACGGCGACCAGTTTCAATGGCATGCAGAACGCCGACCCGAGTCAGGACCTCACGATCGAGTGGATCGCGCCCGACGCGAGCACCACAGTTGTCTTCTTGTCGATCTATTCCCAATCGCTCGACGACACGATCTTTGATGATCTCATCCCAAACGGTCAGTCGAACTACACGATTCCCGCCTCGGACCTGCAGCCAGGCGATACCTATGAGGTCGAGATCGTCTTCGCGAACGCCGAGATCGGCAACGGCTCGCCTGCCCCGGGGTTTGGGGTGGACGCGCTTTCGCTCAGCGGGTACGCCTCTGTCACTGTGGCGCAGTTCACGACGAGCAGCGCCGGCCCGATCGAGCCCGACGGCGAAATTCTCAAGACTGCTCTCTATCTGCAGACCGAGGATGACGCGGTGCAAGCTACGCCGGAGATCTGGACGCTGGAAGCATACATCAGCGCAGAGGAGGGCGCGTTCACAGAGGGCGAAGTGACCGGTGGCGCGTTCCCGCTGGCCCTGACCGAGTACAGCCCCGGCAACTGGGACATCGATGATCCCTCGATCGAGTACGCCTCGAAGTCGGCGTTGGACGCAGACTTCCCGAGCAATCAGAGCTACGCGATGAGCGTGCTCGGCGGCGCATGGGGTGAGCGCAACCAGCCCTTCTTCATCGGCCCTGACGCGTACCCGGCACCCGGCCATCTCACCGGCAGTGTTTTCAGCGATCTCCACGGGATGGATCCGAACGCGGACTTCATGCTCGAGTGGACCCCCGCGGGCCCGGGTGTGGACGCGGTCGCCATCTTTATCGATCGGGCCGACGATTTCTCGACTGTGTACGAGATCTTTCTGCCCGCCTCATCCACGGGGGTGGTGATCCCGGCGGGAACACTCCAGGAAGCCACCGAGTATGTGCTCGGGCTGACCTATGCCGAAGTGGATCAGTTCACTGGAGATGGTGCTCCCGCGTTTGATACGGACATCCGACTGGTTGCGGGGTACCTTACCGACACCATTGTGAACTTCGCAACGATCAACCTCAACGCATGCCCTGCCGACCTGACCGGTGACGGCGTGCTCAACTTCTTCGATGTCAGCGCCTTTCTGGTCGCCTTCAATGGGCAGCTTCCCGACGCGGACCTGACGGGCGATGGAGTGCTCAACTTCTTCGATGTCTCCGCGTTTCTGGTGGCGTTTAACGGCGGGTGCTGACCCGCACAAGCGGGCTGAATCTTCTTTGAGGATTTGAAGCCCTGTCATACACTCATGCTCTGACGGGGCCACAAACCGGTCAGCGTTGTTGTTCATTGCTCAGGAGCAGATCGACCCATGATGACACAGATCACATGCGCCACCGCACTGATGCTGTTCGCCTCCGCCGCTCAGGCGCAGCAGTCGAGCTACTACGAGTTTTCAAAGGACGGTCACATCTTCGCGGTGAACGACGCCACGGACCCGATCGGGCAACGGGGGGTGGGTGTGCCGTTCGCGACTGTGCCCGATCAGAGCGTCGTGTTGCGGCGCCAGATCGGCGGGCTGCAGATCGTGGACATCGACGGCGATGGGAACAACGACCTTGTCGCCGTGTGCTACATCTCCAACTCCTTTCCGCCCTATGACAACGCTCAGGACATGATCTTCTACGGCAACGGCTCGGGCATCAACCTCGTCACGGGATGGCTCAGCGTTGATGACACCCACACGGGCGATGTGCAGATCGGTGATCTCAACGACGACGATCGCCCCGACATCGTTACGATCCACGGCGGTGTTCGCCGCGATACCGTGCGGGCCTACTTCAACACCGGGCTGGGTCTGCCCACGGCCCCTGGCTACACCAGCAACACATCGCGATCGATGTGGGGCACCGCGGGCGTGCTCGCGGATATGGATCAGGACGGCGATCTTGATCTCGTCACCACAAACCAGGGCGTGACGCCCGATCCGTTCCGCCCCGTTGTGATGTTCGACAACACCGGCACGACCCTGACGACCAACAGCGTCTGGCAGTCCGCCGATGAAGCGGTGCAGAACGGTGTCGACGCACGCGACATCACAGGAGACGGCTACCCGGACCTGGCGGTCGCCAAGTGGGTGAACTTCAACAGCGCGCTCTATACCAACACGACCGGCACTCCCAACACGCTCCCCATCGCGTCGGTCGCCACCGATGACACCGATCGCGGGGCTCGCTTCTGCGATCTCGACAACGATGGCATCAGCGAGATCGCCTTCGGCGGCGATCCCTCGCGTGTGTACAACTACAGCATGGGGTCATTCACCGAGATCTACGCGAGCAACCCGCCATTCGCCGGGCCACAGGAGATCGGCTTCTTCGATATCGACGGCGACGGCGATGAGGATTTCGTGGAGATTCACTTCAGCGACGGCCGTGGGCACATCTAACTCAACAGGGGCGGTGTGCTCGACACGACGCCCACCTGGACCTACGACGCGTCCGAAGTTGGTACCGCTCTGGCATTTGGTGATCTCAACAACGACGGGCTCGGGGACTTGGTCCTGGGCTATTCGGGAGACACCTGCATCCGTGTGTTCTTTGCGGAAGCCCCGCCCTGCCC
>CAYQRD010000081.1:0-8647 GCA_964419845.1 uncultured Phycisphaeraceae bacterium | reverse complement strand
GAGACCATCACCCGCGAGATGCTCACGATTAAGCGCCCCGGGACGGGGATCCTGGCGTATCGTCTCGATGAGGTCGTCGGCTCGGTCGCGAAACGCGCGATCGAGCATGATGTGCCTGTTGTTGAGGAGGATCTCGCGTGAATGAAGCTGGACAGCACAAGGTCATGGTCGTCACCGGCACCCGCGCCGAGTTCGGGCTGCTGCGCCCCGTGATGCATGCGATCCACGCGCACCCGGCGCTGGAGCTCTATGTCGTCGCGGCCGGGTCGCACCTGGTGCAGCCGGCGGTGACCTTCCGCGAAGTCAAAGCCGAGTTCGCGATCGCGGATTCCATCCCGATGCAGAAGGCCGGGGCGATCGGGCGGTTGCACGATGTTGAAGCACTGGGCAAGGGCATCGCGCGGTTCGGGCGCAGCTACGAGATGAACCAGCCCGATATGGTTGTGGTGCTGGGCGATCGGATCGAGGCGTTCGCGGCCGCGTCGGCGGCGAGCGTCGGTGGCTACCTCCTGGCCCACATCCACGGCGGCGACCGGGCCGAGGGTGTGGCCGACGAGGCGATGCGTCACGCGATCACCAAGCTGGCGCATGTGCACTTCCCCGCGACCAACATGAGCGCCAAGCGGATCGTCAAGATGGGCGAGGACGCATCGCAGGTCTATGTCGTGGGTTCGCCGGCGATCGATGGGCTCGAGTCGATCAAACCGATGGGTGATGCGGCGTTTGCCGAGTTTGGCTCGCCGCAGGTTGTGGTGCTGATGCACCCGATCGGGCGGGACGACGGCGCTGAGGCCAAAGCGATGCAGACGGTGCTCGACGCGGTCAGCGACAAGCGGGTGCTGGTGCTGCATCCAAACCTCGATCCGGGGCGGCGCGGGATCATGAACGCGATCGAGAGTGCCCCGATCGATGTGCAGGTCTGGCCGGGCATGCCGCGGGACCAGTTTGTCGGTTTGCTCAGGCGCGTCGGCAGCGAGGGCGGGGCCTTAGTCGGCAACTCGTCGGCCGGGCTGATCGAGGCGGCGGCGATCGGGTGCCCGAGCGTGGACATCGGTGATCGTCAGGCGGGGCGCGAGCGCTGCGAGGGGTGGACGGCCCACGCTGATGAGTCGGTTGAATCGATTCGCGCGGCCCTGACACGGGTGACCGACCCGCAGGCGTCCCGATCAGCCCATCCCTACGGGGACGGCGCTAGTGCCCCACGCATCGCCGAGCATATCGCCGCGGTGCTCGGCGGGGCCGGGCATGCCGAGTTGCTCCGCAAGCGCTGCGCCTACTGAGCCAGGTCCCCGTGTGGTTATCGCGCACGCGGGCGGCTGTTTGCGATCAGCACAAGCGATTCTTCTGATTGTCGGACCAGCGCGAAAGTCGCGTCCGGTTGAGGCCGATGAGCGTGTGTACGCAAACGACACCCCGCATTGGAGCCAACCATGTCAGCGACTCAGGACCAGCGCGAACATGCCGTAACCAGCGCCCTCAAGGAGATCTCGCACATCGCGACGCTCCCCGAGGTCACCCTCCGCATCATCGAACTCGTTGAGAACCCGAGCAGCACGGCTCAGGACCTGCACGAGGTGATCAGCAACGATCCGGCCTTGTGCTCACGCATCCTCAAGGTCGTCAACTCATCGTTCTACGGGCTGCCCGGCCAGATCGCATCGATCAACCGGGCGATCGTGATGCTGGGACTCAACGCGGTCAAGAACATCGCGATCGCCGCGTCGCTGGCCAAGCTGTTCCGCGGCGGTGAGCTCACCCCGTTCTTCAGCGCCAAGGAACTCTGGGATCACTCCAACGCGGTTGCGATCGCCAGCAAGATGCTCAGTGATCGTCTGGGTATGGGCTTTGGTGATGAGGCGTACCTGGCGGGTCTGATTCATGACATCGGCATCATTGTGGAGATGCAGTTCGATCGCTCGAACCTGATCGACTCGCTGGACCGCTGCAACGCCGATGCGTGGGGTAAGCCCGATGTGTCGCTGCTGGAGACCGAGGAAGAGGTCTACGGCGCGAATCATCAGGACTTCGGCAAGGGCCTGTGCGAGAAGTGGAAGTTCCCGACCCCGTTCATGGCGGCCGCGGGCTTCCATCACAACCCGTTGCAGGCACCCACCGAGGCGAGCAAGATCGTCTTTGTCGTGCACGCCGCCGACAAGATCGCGGGCATGCTCGAAGGCGGGTTCCGTCTCGACAACCCGAGCACAGAGATCCAGCGTGAGGTTATGGAAGACCTCAAGCTCACGCAGGAGATCGTGAACGAGGTGTTCGAGAAGCTCAACACAACACTCAAAGACCCCGACCAGGTGTTGTAAGTCACAGATCACACCGCGACACGCGGAACACGATCGGAGAGAGAGACAGTCGGTTGCCTGCGGGTGACCGACTGTTCTTTTTGCTCAGTGTATTTTCAGCCGCTCTTACGCGGTTCCCAGCCGATCGTTCCAGAACGACAGGCGGGCGTGATTGGTGAGATCGAAGCTCAGCGGGGTGATGGTGATCTTGCGTTCGAAGAGTTCGTGGACATCGCTCCCCGCGTCGGTGCCGCGGAAATCGAGCCCGTAGGCTGTGGACCAGTAGTAGTGCTCGCCCTTGGGGGAGGATCGCTGCTCGTAGCGATCGACCAGCGCGTGGGTGTTCATCGGGCACACGACGATGGGCGTGTCGTTGCGGAGATGCTCGGTCGCGGGGATGTTGATGGAGATGATCTCGTGCTGCTCCGGGAGCCCGCCCTTGAGCAACTCATCGATCGCTCTGCGTGCGTGGGCCGCTCCGAGTGTAAAGTCGGGCTCGGCCTGATCGAGATGCAGCGAGACGGCGATGGCGGGCACGCCGATGAACGCGGCCTCGATCGCGGCCGCGACGGTGCCCGAGTAGATCACATTGATCCCGCAGTTGGCGCCCGCGTTCATCCCTGAGATCACCAGATCCGGGCGTGCGCCGTCACCGAATCTTTCAGGCCAGAGGTTCGTGAGTGCGAGCTTGGAGCAATCCGCGGGTCGCCCGTCGACGGCGACGCCCTCCTGACCGTTGATGCGGACCTTCCTGGTCATGAGCGAGGTATGAAAGGTGATCCCGTGCGAGGTCGCAGACTGAACGGTCTGGGGCGCCACGGTGAAGACTTCACCGAGCGGGTCGGGATGCTCGGCTGAGCCGCAGAGCTGGGTGTGCAGGGCTTCGATGCCCGGCGCGTGGATGCCGTCGTCGTTGGTGAGCAGGATGTGCATGCACAGAGCGTAGGTCGCCGCGGCGCTCGGGAAAGCACAGAATCCGGCGGCTCAGGATGCGCCGCCGTGCGGGCGTGCCCGGCCCTCTTCGATGCCCCGCTTGAGCTCGTCGAGACGGTGCTCGTAGGGCAGGTACTTCTTCACCGAGCTGGTGTACATCGGCTTGCGGACCTGCTCGCGCGACGCGGTGTTCACGGTGCGTTTGGACTTGTGGAACTCGAGGATATCCTCGGTCCACTCGCGCCCGAGGAACTCCATCACACGCTTGGACTGGGTCTCGGGGTCGCTCACGAGTTCCTCGTACTCGAGATCGATCATGTCGACCTCGGGGATCTCGTGCCACGCCTTCATGGTCCGCTCATAGTCCGCGAAGTAGCGACCGAGCCAGTACAGGTCGTGCGTCTGCATGTGCATGCGGGCGAAGGCTTGGGTGAAGTTCGAGAGGCAGCAGTCCAGCGGGTCGCGCACGCAGTGGATGATCTTGGCGCCCGGGAACATGTGCATGATCATCGGCACGGTGGAGTAGTTGTACGGCTGTTTGTCGGTCACGGTGAAGTGGCGATGCACCTCGTTGAATGCCTTCATCGCGCTCGCGGACATCTTGTTGATCATGCCCTGCGTGTAGAGCGACCGGTTGAGCGGCAGGCGCTGCCCGTTCTTCATCGTGATGATTTCGCCCTTGGGGATCGATCGGCTGATGGCGTTCATCTCGCCGCCGGGCACGATCTCCTTGACCTGCGCGAGCATCTGCTCGGTGAGCGAGGTGCCCGATCGCATCATGCCCACAATAAAGACCAGCCGGGACCCGTCGACGCCCTTGGCCTTTGAGAACGGGATGGGCTCCTGCGTCCGCCAGCAGTCGATCAGCTGATCGATGCGCTGGCTGTGCTTCTCGGGATCCCAGTCACCCTTCTCGACGAGCTTGCATTTGGTGTAGCAGTCGAACGCGTCGTCGTAGTGCTTGAGGTGCGCGTGCAGCCGGCCCATCTGGAAATAGCCGGCCTTCTTGAACTGCTCCTCGGTCGTTCCCTCGATGTGGGCCTGGATGTTATCGATGCATTCCTGCGCGTCGAAAAGCTTGGGTGCGTAGCGGGCGCCGGAGATCGCGATCGCGTTGGCCCGGTCGTGATCGAGCTCGACATCCTTGAACTTCTCGACCAGTTCCAGGTAGGCCTTGTAGCCGTCTTCATCGCGACCCATGTCCGTGAGGGCTGACGACTTGTGCCGGAGTGCGTAGAAGTGATCGGGCTTGAGATAGAGCGCCCGCTCGAACTGGATGAGTGCCTGATCGAGCTCGCCGCCCTTGTGCAGGGCGACGCCGTACTGATACTCGATCTCTGGTTCCTTTGGTCGCAGCTCGGTCGCCCGTTTGTAGGCGGCGATCGATTCCGCGTGCCGCCCGAGCGCGCCGTGGGCTCTTCCCATGAGCATGTAGACATTGACATCGTTGGGGAAACGCTGCTGGAGCTCGATGAGTTTGGTCAGCGCCTGCGGGGCGTGTCCCTGGACGATGCCCTCGTGCAGCTTGTGGAAGAGCGCCCCCAGCTTCTTGAGCTGTTTGGGGTTCAGCTTGGCGCTGTCCATGGGCTTGACCTGACGCTGTGGGTTCTGAGGGGGCATATACAAACTCTATCGTCGCAAATACGCCGCGGGTTCGATCCGGTGTGCTGGTTCAGCTCATCGGCCCCCGGGGTGTTCCGGTGGGGTTGATCAGCAGGTTATCGCGCCCGGGGATGATCAGATCCGCGATCTCGATGACCTCTCCGAAGCTGCTCAGGGCCCGCTCGCGGTCGGCACAGCCGGGCAGGACCTTGCCCTGCTCGAGGTGTTCCGCCGTTGCGATGGTGTCGCCGCAGACGAGGGTGGTGTGGGTGCTGCCCGAGAGCAGAAGCCCGCAGGACCCGGGGCTCAGACCCGGCAGGGGGAACAGGTCGACATCCTCGGCCAGAGAGTCGGGAGCCGCCTGGGTGCGGGCCAGCACCGCGATGTCCCGCTGGAGCACCTCGAGCATGGTCTGCTGGTCCTCGTGCATGGGTTCGCCAGCCTGCTTGGCGATCTCGGCCGTCTCGGCAAGCCGACCCAGCGACTGGGCGATGGGCACGCCAACCGTCTCGCGTTCGAGTTCACTGAGCATCCAGTCGGCGTGCTCGAACAAGCCGATTCCTCGGCGGGCCTCGGGGTGGAAGCTGGTCAGGAACACATGGGTGACTTTGTCGGGGGTGATCCCCGCCCGCTCGCCCAGCCGGGCTTTGAGCGCCTGCGCGGGCAGGCCCGGGTCCACGATGATGGTCGCGTCGCCCGAGGTGATGAGTGTTGTGGTTGTGTGCCCGGTGCGCACGGGCGTCCGCTCGTTCCACAGCGGGTGGGCACCGAGCGCGCCGATCGAGATAATCCGAAAATCAAGGCCTCTGGGCATAGATCAAGCGTATGCCCGGGCACGGGCGGGGATGAGCGGGTCCCCTACTTCGTCTCGCCGATGATCATCGCGGCACCGACCGTGTTGTTGGTCTGCTCATCGACGATGATGAAACTGCCCGTGATGCGGCACTGGCGGTAGGGGTCGAAAAACAGCGGCTTGGTCGTGCGGATCGAGATCCGCCCGATCTCGTTGAGGGTGAGGGTCTCGACGCCCTCGTCACGGTGCAGCGTCTCGATATCCATGCGGTAGTGCAGGGCTTTGATGACGCAGCGTGCCTCGCTGGAGGTGTGGCGGATGGTGTACTTTTTGCCGACCACCATGGGCTGATCGGTCATCCAGACAACCATGGCATCGATGTCCTGCCCGCTGGTGGGCTTGTTGTTGGGCCGACAGAGCATGTCGCCGCGGGAGATGTCGATGTCGTCTTCGAGCTGGATCGACACGGACTGCGGCGGGAACGCGGACGGCTGTTCCTTGCCCCCGATGTCGATCGATTTGATCTTGGATTCCATGCCCGAGGGCAGTGCGATGACTGGATCACCGACCTGGAACACACCGGATGCGACCTGCCCGCCGTAGCCACGGTAGTCATGGAACTCATCGCTCTGTGGACGCACGACCCACTGCACGGGGAAGCGCGGGTCGATCATGTCGCGGTCGCCGGCGATGTGCACATTCTCGAGATGATGCAGCAGCGAGGGGCCCTGGTACCAGTCCATGTTCTCTGAGCGGTTGACGACATTGTCGCCCGTGAGCGCCGACATGGGGATGAAGGTGATGTCGGTAATCTCGAAACGCGACGCGAACTCTTCGAAGTCGTCGCGGATCTTCTCGTAGGTCTCCTGCGACCAGCCCGCCAGGTCCATCTTGTTGATGCACACCACCAGATGGGGGATGCGCAGCAGTGAGGTGATGAAGGAGTGGCGACGGGTCTGCTCGATCACGCCGTGGCGTGCATCGATGAGGATCAGCGCGAGGTTGGCCGTCGAAGCGCCGGTGACCATGTTGCGGGTGTACTGCACATGGCCGGGGCAATCGGCGATGATGAACTTGCGCTTGGGGGTCGCGAAGTAGCGGTAGGCGACATCGATGGTGATGCCCTGCTCGCGCTCGGCGCGGAGGCCATCGGTCAGCAGCGCCAGATTCATCCGCTCGTCGCCGCGTCCCTTGGACGCGGATTCGGCGGCTTCGAGCTGGTCCTCGAAGATGGACTTGGAGTCGTAGAGCAGACGACCGATGAGGGTCGACTTGCCGTCATCCACAGAGCCGCAGGTCAGGAAGCGCAGCAGGTCCATGTCAAGATAAGCGTCGGTGGAGAACTCCATGCCCATGTTGGCGTTGGGGTCCGGGTGACGCGCTGCGGCTTGGGTTTCGGTGTCAGCACTCATGTTTAGAAGTACCCTTCCTTCTTGCGGTCTTCCATCGCGGCTTCATTGGTCTTGTCGTCCATACGGGCGCCGCGCTCGGATGCGCGGGCGGCGGCGACCTCGGCGACGATGTCCTCGAGCGTCGCGGCGGGTGAATCGGTTGCGGCGGTGCAGCTCATGTCGCCGACGGTTCGGAATCGAACAGTTCGGTTGATGACCTCTTCGCCGTCACGCGGCCCGAAGGGTGCGTCGCCCACGGGCACCCACTGCCCCATACGCTTGACGACATCGCGCTTGTGCGAGAAGTAGAGATCGGGGATCTCGATCTGCTCGAGCATGATGTACTGCCAGACATCCATCTCGGTCCAGTTGGAGATGGGGAACACGCGGATGTTCTCGCCCATGCGGTGGCGACCGTTGTAGAGGTTCCACAGCTCGGGGCGCTGGTTCTTGGGGTCCCACTGCCCGAAATCATCGCGGAAGCTGAAGATGCGTTCCTTGGCGCGGGCCTTCTCCTCGTCGCGGCGTGCGCCGCCGAAGAGCGCGTCGAAGCGGTACTCCTCGATCGCGTTGAGCAGCGTGGGGATCTGTGCTCGGTTGCGGCTGGGGAACGGTCCGGGGTCCTCTGTTGCCAGCCCTCTGTCGATCAGGTCCTGCACCTTGTGCACGATCAGGCGTTCGCCGATTTTCTCCACAAGCTGATCGCGAAAATCGAGCGCCTCGGGGAAGTTATGCCCGGTATCGACATGCAGCAGCGGGAAAGGGAACTTGGCGGGGCGGAACGCCTTGAGCGCCAGCGCGACCATGACGATCGAGTCCTTGCCACCCGAGAACATCAGTGCGGGTCGCTCGAACTGGGCGGCCACCTCACGCATGATGTGGATCGCCTCGGCCTCGAGCGCCTTGAGGTGCGTGAGGCGGTAGTTCGAGATGGATTCGGCGGCTTGCGTCATGCCGGGGTTCTCCCTGTCGGGTCTATCGTCAGCCCTATGCCCGATCGGCTTAGGGTCAAAAGGTCTCTATGATCATCAATCGGCCCAAGTTTCACGCCTCCCAAGCGGGAAACCGGGATTTGATCAAGCAATCAGCCGAAGTATAGACCGACGCCTCGGGGTTCTACGATCTCTGCGTGCCATGAGGTCGTCAACGACCGATAGTGTTGCCCCCGAGATGTACTGCACACGGAGACACCCTGTGAGCGAGACCGATAAACCCACCACGACAGTCGGCCAGGCGACCAACATCGCCTGGCACGAGGGCGAAACGACCCGTGAGGACCGGGCCAGAGTGCTGGGGCATCGGGGATGCACCCTGTGGCTCACCGGGCTCAGCGGCTCGGGCAAGTCCACCATCGGGGTGGCGCTCGAAAAGGCCCTGATCATGCGGGGGGTGCTCGCGTACCGGCTCGACGGCGACAATGTCCGCCACGGGCTCAACGCGAACCTCGGATTCTCGGCCGAAGACCGCGAAGAAAACATCCGCCGGGTCGGCGAGGTCGCCAAGCTCTTCGCGGATGCGGGGGTCGTCACGATCTCGAGCTTTATCTCGCCCTATCAGCGGGATCGCGACCAGGTCCGCGTCATCCATGAGGAAGCCGGCCTGCCCTTCCTCGAGGTGTTCATCGATACCCCCATCGA
>CAYQRD010000080.1:0-8976 GCA_964419845.1 uncultured Phycisphaeraceae bacterium | reverse complement strand
GCCACACGGGCACGGGGCGCATGAGCGAGCCCGAGGACATCTGCCGGGCGATCTGCGAAGCAATCTCCCCCGCCTAAGCATGAACAATCGCAGCTAGGGATAATGATTCCGCGTGTCGCGTTGGCTTAGCCTGATGATGATCTTCATCGTTCCGATGAATACTGAGGGGTGCTTGGCGTGAGCAACATACTGCTGCTGATCATCGGTCTGGTTGTTCTTGTCGGCGCAGCGATGATCTTTGTCCGCGGTGCATCGGGGCTCGCTACGCGAGCTGGCATCTCGCCGCTCATCGTCGGTCTGACCATCGTGGCGTTCGGCACGAGCGCCCCGGAACTCGCGGTCTCACTCAACGCGGTATCGAAGGGATCCCCCGACCTCGCGGTAGGTAACGCTGTTGGCAGCAACATCTTCAATGTGCTTTTCATTCTCGGGATGACGGCGTTGATCTCGCCGCTGATCGTCGCTCAGAAACTAGTACGCATCGATGTTCCGATCATGATCGCGGCGGCCGCTTTGTTGTGGATCGTGACGCTCGACGGGTACCTGAGCCGGCGAGAGGGTGTCGCGCTGTTTGCTGGGATCCTGCTTTATGTGGTGCTTGCCGTCTGGTCCGTGCGCCGAGAATCCTCGGCTGTTCGCAAAGAGTACGACGAGGCGAACCCCGATGCCAACACACCCATCTGGCTAACGATGCTGCTGCTAGTGGTCGGCTTGGCGGCGATCGTGCTCGGATCCCGGTGGCTGGTACAAGGCGCAACGGGCATCGCGGCGTTGCTCGGCGTCAGCGATCTGATCATCGGGCTGACGATCGTGGCGGCGGGAACCTCGTTACCCGAGGTTGCGACCTCCGTTGTCGCAGCGGTGCGCGGCCATCGCGATATTGCCGTGGGCAATGTCGTTGGCAGCAACATCTTCAATGTGCTGGGCATCCTCGGCGTGACGAGCGCACTCGCCCCAGAAGGGCTTCCGGTGGCGTCGAGCGTGCTCGCGTTTGATATCCCGGTGATGCTGGGTGTCTCCATCGCGTGCCTGCCCGTGCTGATCTCCGGCATGGGGATCTCCCGCGGAGAGGGCGCAGCCCTGCTGGCGGGATATATCGCCTACACCGCTTACCTCGTCTTCAACGCTACCGGTCACGACGAACTGGCGACTCTCTCCGCAAGCACGCTCTGGCTTGCGTTGCCACTTGCGGGGCTCGGGATCGTTGGAACTATCTTCGGCTGGTGGCGTCGACGACACGCCCTCCATCCTTGAACGATGAACACTCAGACCGTCGTTCCTTTCAGCCCTTGATCAACTCCATATCGATCACGAATCAATAGCGCACATCGCTCCGCATCATCCGCTCGTACGCCTCGTTCATGTTCTTGAAACCGAGCTTCGCGATTTCGCAGGCAATGTCGGACCGGGCGAATGTATCAGGATTTCATGTTTGCGGGTTTGCGAAGGGCGGGCGATCTGCGAAGCGCTGGTCGCTGAGATCGACGCTTAGTCGGTCTTCTCAAGCAGGTTGAGGTACCGATCGAGCAGCCGGTCCAGACGCTCAGACTCGCTATCGGTGAGCGGCTCGGTCAATCGGTGCAGATTCTCCACATGGTCCTCGATCGCACGGGCGATCACCCGCTTGCCTTGTTTCGTGAGTGCGATGAGCACGCTGCGCCCGTCGTCGGGGTTCGGGACTCGCTCCACGAGCCCGCCCTTGACGAGCTGGTCGATGCGGTTGGTCATCGTGCCCGAGGTCACCATGGAGTTCTCGATCAGCTCGCCGGGTGACAGCCGGTAGGGCTCGCCCGAGCGCAGCAGGGTCGCCAGCACATCGAAGCTGGCGAGGTTGAGCCCGTGGGCACCGAAGACGGGCTCCATCTCCCGCTCAAGGATCCGCGCGATGCGTTTGAGGCGCCCCGTGAGCCCCATCGGCGTGACATCGAGGTCCGGGCGGACCCGCCCCCACTGCTCCAGGATGCGATCGACTTGGTTCATGGGATCAGGATATCGGCAATTTATCTTGAAATCAAGAAATAAATCTTGACCTCAAGGCATTTGCCATTTATCTTGACATCAAGACAAACGAAAGGAACCACCATGTCACCCACACAATCAGCACACTCAACATCAAACCAAACCGCAACAGACGCCCTCCGGATCGCGATCTTCGGCGCCTCGGGCCAGGTCCGGCAGCGCCTCGTCGCCGAGAGCACCCGGCGCGGGCACCGCGTCACCGCCATCGCCCGGCACGAGGGCACGCACCCGCAAGGCGTGGATACCCTATCCCGCGATGTGCTCAGCGCCGACGATCTGCCGCAGATCGCCGCGGACCACGACATCGTGATCGCTGCCCTTCGCCCACCCAACGGCAAGGAGCCGATCATGGTCGACCAGACCGCGGCCGTCGTCGGGGCCGCCCTCGCTTCGGGCACGCGCTTCATCATCGTCGGCGGCGCCGCCCCGCTGCGCTTCCCCGACGCCCCCGAGCACAGCGTGCTCACCAAGCCCGGCTACCTGCCCGCGTCCGTCGTGCCTATTGCCACGGCTTCGCAGCAGCAGCACGACTGGCTCAAGCCCCGCCTGGGCGGGCTGGGCACGCTGCTGTGCCCGCCACCGATGCTCGTCGCGGGCGATCGCACCGAAAACTACCGCATCGGCGAGGGCACGCTCGTGGTTGACGAGGCCGGCGAGTCGAGCATCTCGATCGAGGACTTCGCTGTGGCCCTGCTCGACGAGGCAGAGCACCCCACCCACAGCGGTCGTGTCTTCACCGTCGCCTACTGACAACCCGCACGCCGCATCACACAAGGAGAATCACCAATGCTCAAGGCACGCGTTCACAACGAAACATGGCTCGTTCAGCAGCCCCACCACGCGCAGGTCAGCGGCTTCCTGGCCGCCCATTGGGGCGGGCCCAACGGCTTCGTCCGCCCCGGCTTCGAGCCGGGCGCAACCAACCCGGCGAAGTGGCGCGACGAGATCATCCTCGGGATCGCCGAGCACGACAACGGCTGGTGGGAAACCGAGGCCATGCCGCTCTTCAGCCCCGTCGACGGGCTGCCGGTGGGCGTGGGCGAGGCCGCGCCGCCCACACGCGAGAACGAGATGAGCGCCTGGCACAGCGGCGGCTTCGATCGCTGGCTTGTGGGGATCAACCGCCTCGCGACGCACCACCCCTACGCCGCGTTGATCACCAGCATGCACGCCTACTGGCTCTACGCCGTGGCCTTTGACGACCTGCACGCGGGTGATATCGAGCACCGACGACACTTCGTGTTCGGGCCACCCGACATCGCCCGCGGGCTCATCTCCGACGAGTGCAAAGCCCGCGCCTTCCTCAGCGAGTTGGGCGATACCCAGACCCGGCTCATCGCCCAACTCGCCCGCGACAAGGTCTTCGCACGCGCCATCGAACCGCGTCACCTCGACACGCACGCCCGGCTGCTGCAGCTCTTCGATGCGATGTCGCTCTACCTCGCCCTCAACGACCTCGACGACCACGAGCTGCCGCATGTCCCCCGCGCGGGCTGGTCCGATCGGGTGACGATGCGGTGGACACGAGTCGATGAGCGCACCATCGGGCTCGATCCGTACCCGTTTGATACCTCGGAACTCATCGTGCAGATGCCCGCTCGAATCGTCGCCGACGAGACGAGCATCGAAGCCGCAGACACCGCACCACTCGCCCGTTTCCATGCCGCTCCGATGACCTCGCTCCGCTTCCGATTCATCCCTGCAACGGAATGAAACCCTCAGAACCCTCAAACACGAAAAGCCGCCCGATCGTGTCATCCACGAATCGGGCGGCCAAGGCCAAAGGGCTCAGATCAATTCGATTACTCGGCGTAAGTATCGTACAGAGCGGGCCACTTCTCGTTTGCCAGCTGAGACATCGATCAGTTGCCCGCGGGCCGCCGTGGTCAACCCGATCGCCTCGTCCATGCTCGCGACATCGCAGGCGATCAACCGGCAGTTCACGAACGCCGCCTCGAACCAGTCGTAGCCGGGGAGCTTCGCCACCGGGATCAGCGTCCCCTCGTGCGATGCATTTCGACTCTGATGCCCTGCTGCACCGGCACGGGAACACCCTGGGACGCAGGTCGTTGACTCTTATCTGACTTCTGGAACTCCCTCATCCTCGATCGGACGCGGGCCGGGCGCGGGCCATCGGAAGCGACGCTCCGCTTCGGTGATGGGCACATCGTTGATGCTCGCCTCGCGCCGACGCATGAGCCCCGCGTCGTCGAACTCCCAGAGCTCGTTGCCGTAGCTGCGGAACCACTGCCCCTCGGCGTTGTGCCACTCGTACTGGAAGCGCACCGCGATGCGGTTCTCGCGGAACCCCCAGAGGGCCTTGGTCAGGCGGTAGTCCAGCTCGCGGTCCCACTTGCCTTTCAGGAACGCGCGGATCTCATCGCGACCGGTCACAAAGGTGTCGCGGTTGCGCCACTGGCTGTCGGGCGAGTAGGCCATCGCGACGCGGTCCGGGTCCCGGCTGTTCCACGCGTCCTCGGCCGCGCGGACCTTGGCCAGCGCTGTCTCCATGGTGAACGGCGGAACCAGAGCTGCTGGCGGATTCTGTGCATGTGCTTTGGGCTGAATGGGCATGAGATGCTCCTGTAAGGTGTGGTTGTCGGGCGTGCTAGCCCGCGAAGGCCATGGACCCAACGCGCGTGAACTCATTCTCGAGTTCCGGCGTGTGCGTAAGCAGGCCCGTGAACAGTGTGAGCGCGACCACCCCGGCGATCTCCGCAATTTTTTGGTCGCTGAATCCGCTCGATCGCAGCCGGGCAACTTCCGATTCATTGAATGTGCCGCACACATCGATGACGCACCGAACGAATGGCGAGCCATGCGCTTCTTCCCGGCCCCGTGCGTCGAACGACGCCAGGCTACGGACCACGGCCCGCATCGAGGCGATGCGCGAATATCCACGCTGATCACCGATCAGCCGAGCGGCCATTTCGATCATGCGGTACGGCTGCCCCAACTCACCGATCGAGTAGCGCGACCATGCCCACGACCCATCCAACCTCGTCAGTTCCATCAGCACGCGGGCGACCTCGGGGACCTCGTTCAGATGCTGCTCGAGCGATTCCAGCACATCTTCGCTGAACCTGGCGCTCCACTTGCTTGCTTGTTGTTCGACTGCCTGTACCACTGTGCGGCCCCATTTCCTGTGTTGCGATACCCCACGCCCGGCGGCACGCGCGCCGGGCGATGCGGGCATCAGTGTCTGTGCTCAGCCAACCGCCTCGGCGAGTTCGGCGGGTGTCCACTCGACCGCGGCGAAGGCGTCGTCGAGCGGCGTTCTGGCGATGTGGTTGGTGTAGTTCGACATCACCTTGACCGCCGTACCGAGGATGACCTCTAAGACGGTCCGCTTGGTGTAGCCGGCAGCCAGCAGCGAGTCGATGTCGCCCTGCTCGGGCCTCCCGCGGGTCTCATTGACCCGCACCGCGAAGACCCGCAGCGCCTCGAGCTTCGGGTCCGCGAGCCGCGTGCCCTGACGGAGCGATTCGATCACATCATCAGAAACGCCCTGGGCCTTGGAGATGCCCGTGTGCGCGGCCATGCAGTAGGTGCAGCCGTTGAGGCGGTTGTTGACCATGAGCACGATCTGACGCTCGGTCGCCGAGAGATCTGCCTTATCGAAGATGCCCGCGAGGGTCATGTACCCCTCGAGCAGCGCCGGTGCCTCGGCCATGATGCCGAGCAGGTTCGGTAGGAAGCCGAAGGCCTGCTGGGCACCCTCGATGAGTTGCTTGGCTTCGGGTGCGGTCTGGGCGGTGTGGATCTGAAAACTGGTCATGTCGATCTCCTTCAGTCAGGGCATGCGATACCCACGCGGCGAAGCGGCTCGCCGTTGGTCTCGCATGCGGGTTGTGTGCGCCGGAGCGCGGCTTCGATCAGTCTCGCTCGCCCCGGATCTCGGAATCGCCGAAGCAGGGAGCGTGATGCACTGAACCATACTGACTTATCAGTATGTGTCAAGAAGTATTCACTCCCCTGGCACAATTTTGGACTAAATCCATCACAAGCCGTGTTCACAAAGCATAATTGCGGAATCCAGACCAGTTTTTCGATCGAATTGTGAACCGATCCACTCCCGCATACTTACTTATCAGTATACTCCTCGACGGAATGGACCACGGAGACCCACCTTGCCGCCAAGCAAACGCAATGATCTGATCGATGCTGCCATGCGCGTGTTCTACAAGCACGGCTTCCACGCATCGAGTCTCGATGACATCCTCAGCGAGGGCGGCATCAGCCGCATGACCCTCTATAACCACTTCAAATCCAAGGACGAGCTCATCCTCGCGGCCATGCGCCGGCGTGACGAGATCTTCCGCAACAAGCTCATGAAGTTCGTGGAATCGGGGGCCAGGACACCTCGCGAACGGATCGCCGCCGTATTCGACTTCCATGAGGACTGGTTCACCGGCAGTGAGTTCTGCGGCTGCATGTTCATCAACGCCGCCGCCGAGTTTTCGGCCGCCGATTCACCCCAACGACGGCTCGCGGCGGACCACAAGCAGGCGATCGTTCGGTATTTGCATGAACTCTGCGATCAGGCCGGTTTTTTGGACCCGAGCGATGTCGCCGAACAACTTAACATCCTCCTCGAGGGATCGATCGTCGCCGCCCGCGTGGTCGGCCAGGTTTCCGGGGGAGGCGAGAATCCTGGCGCATCAGCCCGGCTCGCCAAGCGGATGGCTGCCGAGATCCTCACGCAGAGCCCGACCCGCTCGGGCGGCATCGCCGAGCGTCCTTCCAAGCCTGATGCATGAGCATGCTGCTTTCCCTGCGGACATTTTCACCCTAGACTTCGGACCTGCCTTGCGCACACACACCATTGGAGAGGTGGCTGAGCGGTTGAAGGCGCACGATTGGAATTCGTGTGGGGGAGCAATCCCCTCGGGGGTTCGAATCCCCCCCTCTCCGTTAGAACGAAGCACGCCCCGGCTCTGATGAGCCGGGGCGTGCGTTCTTTTCCGGATTTCTTCGTCACCCAGCGGGCCGTGTCACGGACAGCCCTCGGCGAAGGCGACAAGGAACGCGCTCACATCGAAGAAGTTGTACTGTCCGTCGCCGTTGAGATCCGCCTGCGCGTCGAGTTCGTTGAACGCGACGAGGAATGCACTCACATCAAAGAAGTTGAGCATCCCGTCACCCGTCAGATCCGCAACGCCGCACCCGCCCTCGGGCACCACGATCGCCACGGTCGCCGGGGTGCTGAACACGGGCTCACCCACGCCCGGGATCGTGGTCATGGACCGGTAGGTGAAGAGATCGGTCCCCACAAACACCGGGTCCGCCTGGTAGCTCAGCGAACCGTCGGCGTTGAGTGTCACCGAGCCGTGGCTGGGCGCTGTGTATGCCGGATCGAGCACGAAGGCCGTGTCAACCGAGATCGACCGGAACTCCTGATCGATGTCGTTCACCAGGACACCGTCAAGGTCCGAAACACTCACCGAACCGCCCGCCTGAGCAACATACGCATCGTCCACGGCGAGATCGAAGGCGCTGTCACGCAGGTGCCCAAGCTCCGCGAGCACCCAGCCGACATAATCGGGCGCCACCGCTGGGCGCTGCAGACCGCGCTTGATCTCGTCGTGTACGAGGTCGATGCGATCGCTGAGGATCTGATCGATGTTCGTGACATTGAACGCCTGATCAGCCCAGTCGTTCGGGCTGTCCGCCTGATCAATCCCATCGATGAGCGCGATCATGTCCACTGAACCCAATCCCAACTCGCTGGTGCCCGGGAACGCCCGCAGGGCCGAGCGGAGCACCTCGCTCTGGTTGAGCTCCTTGGGCAGGCCGATGGTCACATACGCATCGAGCAGTGCTTCGGCACGATCGAGCTCATTGGCCGCAACCGAAAGGACCGAGGTCTCGTCGAACAACTCCAGAAGCAGGCTG
Source organism: uncultured Phycisphaeraceae bacterium (assembly GCA_964419845.1). Taxonomy (GTDB): domain Bacteria; phylum Planctomycetota; class Phycisphaerae; order Phycisphaerales; family UBA1924; genus UBA1924. The sequence continues at coordinate 1,062 of CAYQRD010000080.1, read as the reverse complement.
CTGTGCACATCTTGACGAAGCCGGAAGAGGCCGGGCGTGACGCTCGGATCGCTCCACGCGATGTTCTGTACATCGGTCACGGTGAGCCGGTATAACGCCCCTTCCGAGCGGATCCCAATCTGCGGGAGATCCACATCAAGGATGACGTACTCGTTGAAGTCGAGACTTCCAGGGATATCCCCCGTCCAAGCATTGCTCATAATGCCCGCAATCTGCTCCTCGTCCGCGTTCAAGATATTGAACCAACCGGAGAATGGAATCTCGACCTGAGATGTGAAATCGATCACTTTATAGGTCGGATATGTTGGATCCAACTCCTCCGTCCCAATCCAGAAGATCGCACGCGACTCGAAGATTCCCGGGTTGTCGAAGCACTGCACCCGTGCACGCCAATCATTCGGATCCGCGGCCTCATACCGTTCGATCAGGTACGACATCTGCAAGAGCGCTGTTTGCTCGGGAACATCAATCTGCGTGAACATCCTGAAACCCTTCTCGTCATCAGTCGGCACACTCAGATCCCGTGCGGGCCCGCTGGTTCTGACATGACTGAATAACCCAAGAGATGGCACGACTTCACGGATATCCGTCTGCGCTCCATCCGTCCAGTAATCAAAGACCACACCATGGCACCCACAAACTCCGCCGGCATGCCCGCGGCGATCTCCGCATCGATCTGTGCCTGGAAGTTCGCCGCCGCATCCTTGTAGTTCTGCACCAGCGCGTCGAACAGCGCCGAGTTCCCGTCCATATCAACAGCACGGATCTGCTCCACCAGCGACACCAGCTGATCGCCCGAGACAAGGATCCGATCCAGCTCCGGAAGCGATTCGTTCTGCGGATCACTGTTGTAGTCTTCGAGCTGCCTGCCATACCGGTAGGCGAAGTACCACGGATTCTCCCGCGCCAGCTGGGCGTACGCCGAAGCCGCCTGCGACCAGGGCTCGATGCCGGGCAGGTCGCTCTGCACCAATGCGGGGAGCCCCAGCGACTGCGGCAAGACCGCAAGGTCGTTGAGAAACGCCGAGACCGGTCCGTCTCCGATGTACTCCTCGGCGTTGC
>CAYQRD010000079.1:0-9025 GCA_964419845.1 uncultured Phycisphaeraceae bacterium | reverse complement strand
CCGGTGAGGTGGGTGTGGCAGTCGATGAGGCCGGGGGTGACCCATTTGTCTTTGAGGTCGATGGTGTGGGTGTCGGTGTCGAGATTGAGGTCGGCGGCGGTGGCGTAGCCGTCGATGACGCGGTCGATGCGCTCGTCGATGACGACGATGGTCATCTGGGTTTGGGTGGGCTCGCCGGGGACGGCGATGAGGTGCCCGCAGTGGATGAGGGTGGTGACGGCGGCTGCGGTTGGGGGCGAAATGGCGGAGCAGATGATGGCGGCGATGAGGGCGAGGACGCTTGGCTTGAACATTGTTTGTCCTTGGTTGCGTGGTTATGAGACGGACAGCATACCAGAAGCGGGGTCAGGGCTGGGTCCGATAGGTCCGGGTTGATACGAGGCGAAGCCGCGTGCGGGGGCGATTGGGGCCGACTGCGGGCGTGGTGTGTGGGTGCTGGGTGCACGGGGGTCCGTATGCGGGCTATTGCTGGAATCCTGGTGTTCGACAGAGATGGGACAATTTGGCTACCCAGCGTTCGATCGTAATTCATTTCGCTCGGAATCGGGTCGATCTATGTATTGCAGGGCAAGGCGCGGTTCTTGTCTGTATTAGACAGTTTGTATATCCATTTATGCATACGCAACGCAGCGACATCCCGGAACACAGCGAGAGCGCGAAGGGCTCAAACTGGAGTCGCCTGATCGATGGGTACCTCCCGGTGGCGGTGGTGCTGTTGATTTCATTGGCGACTTGGTTCGTCGCGATGGTGTTGGTTGGTCACTCGGCGAGGGAGAAGCGCGTCGATTGGCTGCAGAAGCAGGCGTTGGGGATTCGTGAGACGATCACCGAGCGGATCCGTGACTACCGCGTCGGGATCGAGTTTGGGCGTGGGCTTTTTGATTCGAGCGAGGAAGTCTCACAGCAGGAATGGGCGAACTTCTTCAGCGAGCGGATGCTCGAACAGAACTTCCCGGGCGTCTGGGGTTTCGCGTTTGTTGAGCGTGTGCCCGAGTCGCAGGCCGAGGCGTATGAGCTGCGTGTGCGTGCGGAGAGTGAGCCCGGGTTTACGATCCGTGACCATGCGCAGGCCGATACACCCCGGGACGGGCGAGACCTGTTTGTCATCCGCTATCACGAGCCCGCGTCACGCAACAGTGGCGCCTGGGGCGTGGACATCGCGAGCTTCAGCGAGAACCGCGAGGCGTACGAGCGGGCCCGGGACAGCGGGGAGATATGTGCGACACAGCCGCTGCGCCTGCTCCAGCAGGGTAAGACGATGTATGGCATCGTGCTCGTGATGCCGGTCTACGAACTCGGCGTTGAGACAGACACGATCGAATCCCGTCGCGATGCGTTGGTTGGCTGGATCGCCGCGCCCGTCGGACTCGAACGGTTGTTCGAGCTTGAGATCCTGCGGGACTGGCCGGACTTCGACATCTCGCTGCGGATGGGCAAGGCCGGACAATCGGGCGATAGGCTGCTCTACGCATCGAACAATGACGCGCAGGCAGTGCATGAGCGTGCGAACCTGCCCATGCGTATCGTGGATCTCGATGTCGTGCTCGGGGTGACCTCGAAGCATCACGAGAGTGTCTGGATCACCTCGCGCTCGACGGTCGCGGTGCTGATCTCCGGCGGACTGCTGACGCTCATGCTCACGACGATCACATGGTCACTGACACGCACGCGACGCAAGGCGGTCGAGCTCGCCCGTGTGATGACCAGCTCGATCAGGCAGAGCGAGCAGCGTCAGCGTGTGCTCGCGTTGCAGGCGGCGAGCGCGAACAAGGCCAAGAGCGAGTTCCTCGCGAACATGAGCCACGAGATCCGCACACCGATGACGGCGATCCTGGGGTACGCGGATGTGCTGGGTGACCTTGTGCGTCTCAATCAGCAGGACGAGGAGTACAGCGAGGCGGTGCAGTCGATCCAGCGATCGGGCAAGCACCTGATGATGATCATCAACGATGTGCTCGATCTCTCAAAGATCGAATCGGGCAAGCTCGATGTCGAGCGTCAGCCCTGCGCGATCGTCGAGACGGTGGGCGAGGTCTATACCACGATGCGCATGGGCGCGATGCGCAAGGGCCTTGACTTCAACATCCGCTTCGAGACCCCGTTCCCCAAGACGCTGGTCGGCGATGCGTACCGTGTGCGACAGATCCTGCTGAACCTGGTGGGCAACGCGGTCAAGTTCACCCAGTCGGGCTCGATCGATATTGTGCTCAATGATGACGGCGAGCATCTCCGTTTCTCGGTGATTGATACGGGTGTGGGCATCCCCGAGGATTCCGTGGACGCGCTGTTCGATCCCTTCGAGCAGCTCGACACCTCGGTCTCACGCACGCACGAGGGCACGGGGCTCGGGCTGACGATCAGCCAGCATCTGGCGCACCTGATGGGCGGCGAGATCCGGGTGGGCTCGACGCTGGGTGTCGGCTCGGTCTTCACGCTGGTCCTCCCGCGCGACTGTCCCGAGGGCGTGCGGGTGCTGGAGTCGATCGAGGAATCGTTCGAGCAATCAGTTTCTGTTGCAGAACCCGAAGCACGCGGCGGCCGAGACGAGACGGGTGTGATCCTGTTGGCGGAGGACGGGCTGGACAATCAGCGACTGATCACGCACCTGCTCCGCAAGGCGGGATACGAGATCGTGATCGCCAACAACGGTCAGGAGGCGATCGATCGGTTTGTCGCGTCGCCCGAACGATTCGATCTGATCCTCATGGACATGCAGATGCCCGTCCTCGATGGCTACAGCGCAACGCGGAAGATCCGAGAGATGGGGTACCGGGTGCCGATCATCGCCCTCACGGCACACGCGCTCGACGGTGCTCGCAAGGACTGCCTCGACGCGGGGTGCGACGAGTACCTGACCAAGCCGATCGATCGCGAGAAGCTGTACCATGTGATGGAGTATCACATCCGCCACGGCGGTCGGCGAGCCGCCTGATTCCGATGCCGAGTGGCCGTGTGGCGGCATCATCTATTTGTGTCAACAAATAAAGCGGGCGGGCGTGCTATCATCCCCGCATGCCCAGGTCCCTGCGCGAGCAGATCAACAAAGCGAGCGGCTTCGTCAATCCCGAGGAGGAGGCGATGCTCAACATCGCCCGCACCGCGGCGATGATCGGGGGGATCGAGCGGGCGTTCTTCAGGCGCTTTGAGCTTTCGCCCCCCGCGTACAACCTGCTCCGGATCCTGCGTGGCCATCACACGCGGGGCGAATTGCTCGGTGTGCGTGCATCGGAGATCGGGTGTCAGATGGTTGTCCGTATGCCCGATGTGACGCGTCTGGTTGATCGGCTCGAAGCCCGCGGGCTTGTGGTGCGTGGGACATGTGCCGACGATAAGCGTGTGAAGTATGTGCGCATCAGCGAGAAGGGTCTCAAGCTGCTTGGCCGGATCGATCAGGACATCCCCGAACTCGGCCGCTCTGTGCTCGGGCATATGAGCAGGTCCGAGCTGGCATCGATTTCGATGCTTCTCGAGAAGGCACGGAATGAGGACGGTGCGGACGGGGGGTCGTCATGAGTGCGTCCGCTGCGGCCAGCGTCGAGATTGTCTATCACAGCGGGGCGGGCCACACTCGCGCGATCGCGCTCTCGCTGCTTGAGGGTGTGCGTTCATGCGCCGGGGTCGAAGCGGGGATCATGAGTGTCGAGGAGCTTGGCGAGCCGGGCAGTCCGCCCAATGCCCTTTGGCGGCGTCTGGATGACGCGGACGCGATCGTGCTGGGCTCGCCGACTTATATGGGTGGCGTGTCGGCGGACTTCAAGCGGTTCATGGACATGACGGGCACGCGCTGGTACAGCCGGGCGTGGATGGACAAGCTGGCGGCGGGCTTCACGGTCGGCGGCGGTCTCAGCGGCGACAAGCAGAGTGCGCTGCAGTCGATGCATGTCTTCGCGAGTCAGCACGGGATGATCTGGGTGTCGATGGGCGTGGGCGTGGGGGAGCCGGGCATCGATCGGCTTTCGAGCTCGATCGGGATGATGGCCCAGGCGGACAATGCGCCGGTGGAGCAGACACCGCCCCCTGAGGACCATGCGACGGCCAAGGCGTTCGGGGCGAGGGTGGGTCGTGCGGCGGTCCGCTGGGCAGGGAATACGCCAGGGTGTTGACCTCGTCAGAACTTGAACTTCTCGAACATCTTTCCGTTGAACCTGAAGGCCCCGTGCTCATGTGTGCCGAGCCACAGGACATCCTGCCGGTCTCGGTAGATTGAATAGACCCAGATGGGTTCGTCGTTCTGTGTGACAGGGAAATGGGTCCAGCTGGTCCCGTCGTACCGGAAGACACCGTTGCTGAGCGTCGCCATCCATAGGACTCCGTGCTTGTCCCTGACGGTTGACATGAAAACCGCGTACGGGTCGGGGTCGGTTGCGACCCCCGGCTCCTTGCGATAGCGCGGCGTGTCCAATTCAGTTGCGGCGTTCGGATCCTGAGCAAATCGGCTCAGCGTGTTGCTGAGCCAGAACTTGCCACCTTGGTCCTCGACGATGGAGCGGACACCGAAGCTGCCGTTCTCGCCGTGGCCAACCCATGTAAAGGATGTTCCGTCATAGCGGCAGGCGCCGAGAACTGCCGTGCCGAACCAGAGGTGCCCCTTGCTGTCTTTGAAAATGGTGTAAACATCGTACGGGCTGTATTTCGCGTTGGGATACTTCGATCGCGGGTGCGCGGCGATGTGGGATTCGCCGGGCTGGGTCTTTGGAAATGCAAGCCGGTGCAGCGAGGTGCCGTCCCAGCGGTACACCACGCCCGAATCCTGCTCGCCGGGGAACCACAGGTCATCGGGACCCAGCTTCCACTCGCTTTGGGTTGGGTCCAGGGCGTTCAATCTGATGAATGCGCGCCCATCAAACCTGCTCACCCCACCCCGCGCATCGCACACATAGATGTTGCCCGAGCGATCCTCCTGAATGCCGCGGACATTGTTGCTGCTCAGTCCATGCGCGGTGGTGAACCCAACGAGTTTCTTCCCGTCATCGCGGTACACACCCTTTCCGTCACTCCCGAACCAGTAGACCGAGTCCTTGGCCTGAAAGATGTGGAAGATGCTCTTGTCGAGTTTGGTGACGATTTCACCCGCAGCGATTGGCGCGGCGTGCTTGTTCTCTGGTTCATGCGATGTTTGGTCGGGGACTGTCACCTGCCCGCTGCTGGCGGAGAGGGCTGTCATGAGCAGCAGGATGAACAGGCATTGATGCATGGACAAAGAATCTAGCGATGCGGACGCCTCAGGGTTGCAGGTCTGGCATGGTTGCGGATGAGCGGCCGGATAGCCGGAGAACGGTGTTTCATTCCAGATCTGCTCGACGAACGGCGCCACCCAAAGAGTTCGCCGCGATGCCAGATGGGGACAGCCGGCAAGATAGGGAGTGTATCGAATCACCCATACTGGGGTGTAAAGCCCGTTTTGGAGCTAGGTAATTGTTTTAACAAATAATTTTCGCTCCCAGGTGGAATAGGCGGCGTGCGGATGGTATTTATTTGTTGCAACAACAAATCGCAGGAAAGGACAGGCACATGAGCACGCAGGGAACGATTCAGGACACACTCACCAGCACCGGGTTGCTGATCGCGCGATCGATGGTCGGCGTGGTGGGCATCTACCACGGCGGGCAGAAGCTCTTTGGGCTCTTCGGCGGCGGGGGGTTCTCGTCGACGGTGGAGGCGATGGACGCGATGGGGATGCCGCTGCCGACGCTGAGTGCGGCGGCCGCGGGCTCGGCGGAGTTCTTTGGCGGGATCGCGCTGATTCTGGGGCTGCTGACACGCTTCGCGGGCGCGAACTTCGCGTTCACGATGCTGGTGGCGAGCTTCGCGGTGCACGGCGGCGCGTTCGGCGCGCAGAACGGCGGGATGGAGTACCCGCTGACGCTGGCGATGGTGTCGCTGGCGATCGTGCTGACCGGGCCGGGGTCGTTCGCGATTGACCGTGTGCTGTTTGGCAAGCTCCGCGGGCTTGGTGCCCCGTCGCCCGCGTTGGCGGCGTAAGGGTGGACCACACTCGTTCCTGAAAGGGGGAACACGATGACACAGGCAACACAGCAACAGGTCCGCAAGGGCGGTCAGCGCGGGCACTTTGACCACGGCTGGCTGGACACCTACCACAGCTTCAGTTTCGGGGCGTATCAGGACCCGCATTGGATGGGCTTTCAGACCCTGCGGGTGATCAACGAGGATTACATCGCGGCGCGTATGGGCTTTGGTGAGCACGGGCACCGGGATATGGAGATCATCACCTACCCGGTTTCGGGCGCGGTGCGTCATCGCGACTCGCTTGGGACCGAGGAGGACATCGTGCCGGGCATGATCCAGCACATGAGCGCGGGTTCTGGTATCCGCCATAGCGAGTTCAACCCGCTCGATGAGAAGACCCACATGCTGCAGATCTGGATCACGCCGCGTGAAGCGGGGATCGATCCGGGTCATCAGTCGCGGGCGTTCCCGATTCATGACGAGCCCGGGCGGTTGCATCTGCTGGCATCGCCCGACGGCGATTCGGGTTCGCTCAGGATCCAGCAGGACGCGTGGATGTTCGCGGGCGTGTTCTCAGGCGGCGACGCGCTGACCCACACACTCGGGCATGCATCGCACGCGTGGGTGCAGGTCATCAAAGGGCGGCTGCGTGTGGACGGCACCGAGCTGGCCGCCGGCGACGGGCTGGCGATCAGCGATCAGACGGCCCTGGAGCTGCGCTTTGAGGACGACAGCGAGGTGATCGTGTTTGAGCTTGCATGAACCCGGAAACACATCGATCGAAACGACGGATCAACTACACCGAATCACAGGAAAGGAACAATCATGACCGCAACCACAACGACAGGCACTTCTATCAGCGAGCGTGTGGAGCAGCTCAAGCAGTACATCAATGAGGGCAAGATCCTCGAAGCGATGAATGAGTTCTACAGCGACGACGTCGTGATGCGGGAAAACTCGCAAAGCCCCACAACAGGGCTCGAGGCCAACATCGAGCGTGAGAAGCAGTTCCTGTCGATCGTCAAGCAGTGGAACTGGACCGAGTGGCATGCTACGGCGGTCAACGATGAGGAGAAGGTCTCATTTATTGAATACAGCTTTGAGTTCGTGAACACCGACGGCCAGACCGTCGTATATGAACAGGCCGCGGTCCAGCGATGGCAGGGCGGCAAGATCATCAGCGAGCGGTTCTATCACGGCTGACCCGTTCCCGGAACAACCAGATCCCTCTCAGGGCCCGGCGCATCGTGTGTGCAGCGCTGGGCCTTTTTTATTGCTCCCTGCCACCCCACGCCTCGCATTCGATCTCGACGACAAACTCGGGCGCCATGAGTTCGCTTGTGCCCACTTGCGTGAGCGCGGGCGTGTGCTTGGGGTTGTGGGCGGCGAAGAAGGCGTGGTGGGCTTTGCCGACGGCCTCGGCCTGGTTGATGTCAGTCGTGAAGACGCGGCAGCGCATGATGGCGAATCGGTCGAGCCCGATCTGGCGTAGTGCGCCCTCAATGATCTCGTAGCAGCGGGTGGTCTGGGTGCCGGCGTCGCCCGGGGCGTGGGGTTGCCCATCAGGGGTGATGGCGAGGGTGCCGCCGATGAGCACGAGGTTGCCGGCGCGGGCGATCCGGGCGTAGCCGAAGCGTTGTTCCCACTGGTTGTTGGTGGAGATGAACTCGATGGCGCTCATGGTAAGTCTTCCTCGTTGGTGGGTGTGTCGGAGCCGGGGCCGTGGGCGCCGTGGCGGGGCTTGGCGCGCAGGGAGCTGGCGCGGGTGATGGCGTCCTTGCCGAACCGGTCTGCGATGGCATCACTCACCCGGTCGACGGCTCGAGACTTTGTGTTGTCCCTCGTGTCGAACAGCCCTGGCTCTGCGGGGGCGTCGGTGAGCTGTGAGACGCCGACGCCGATGAGACGGACGGGGCGGAACGATCGCGCCCAGGTGTCGAAGAGGTCGCGGGCGGCGTCGTGGATGACGCGGGTTTCGTCGGTCTGGTTGTCGAGCGTGTGCGAGCGGGTGATGGTCTCGAAGTCGCCGAAGCGGACCTTGATGGTGATGGTTTTGGCGTAGCGGTGGTGCTTGCGAAGGCGCATGGCGACATCCTGGGCCTGTCGCGCGATAAGCGAGCGTACCTCGTCGGGATCATCGAGGTCGACACCGAAGGTGTGCTCGTGGGAGATGGATTTGGCTTCGCGGTCGATGCGGACGGGGCGGTCGTCGATGCCTTGGGCGAGCTGGTGGAGGTGTCGTCCCTGATCGCCCATGCGTGCAACGAGGGTATCGACGGGCATCCTGCGCAGGTCGGCGATGGTGCGGATGCCGAGCTTGGCCAGGGCGCGTTCGGCGCTGGGGCCGACGCCCCAGAGCCTGGTGACGGGGAGCGGGTCGAGGGCTTGCTGGATGGTTTCGGGTTCGATGATGAAGAGGCCATCGGGCTTGTTCATGTCGGATGCGAGCTTGGCGAGGAACTTGTTGGGCGCGACGCCCACGGAGCATGTGAGTTGGGTTTCTTCTTTGACGAGTTTGCGGATCTGTTTGGCGATTGATTCGCCGGATCCGAAGAGGTGGGTGGAGCCGGTGACATCGAGGAAGGCCTCGTCGATGGAGATGGGCTGGATGGCGGGGCTGAATCGCTCGAGGATGGCGAAGACCTGTCGCGAGACGGCCTTGTAGTCGCTGTGCCTGCCGGAGACGATGATGGCGCCGGGGCACAGGCGTTTGGCGACGGCGGTGGGCTGGGCGGAGTGGCAGCCGAACACGCGGGCTTCGTAGGAGGCGGCGGCGACGACGCCGCGCGGCCCGCTGCCGCCCACGAGCACGGGCTTGCCGCGCAGGTCGGGGTTGTCGCGCTGCTCGACGGAGGCGAAGAAGGCGTCCATGTCGACATGCAGGATGGTGCGAGATGAAACGGGCATGAATATGAGTTTAGGATTCGGTGCGCATTGGCGTTTGAGGACCGGGACGCGTGGTTGCTGGAAGACAAAGTTTTTGTTCGGTTGATCGGTCCGGGTGTGCGTGGACAATTCGCATCATGATGAACCGATCGATATCGCTCCGGATCGTGCT
>CAYQRD010000078.1:0-9109 GCA_964419845.1 uncultured Phycisphaeraceae bacterium | reverse complement strand
GTTTTCTTCAAGTGGAGACGAAGAGATTCGAACTCTCGACCTCTTGCATGCCATGCAAGCGCTCTACCAACTGAGCTACGTCCCCCGCGGGGGGCCCGGCGATTGCCAAGCCCCGAATCGTAGAGCCCAGACTCGCCGGGTCAAGATTGCGCCATCCCCATCGGGTCAAAGCCTCAATTTTGACCCCCACCAACCCCCAACTGGATCGGCAAGGACCGAGAACCGAATAGAAGGGCGGGAACACGGAGCCGACCATGAAGGCACAAACCAACGAACTCAACTGGTGGATCGAGCCCAACGGCTCAACCCATACCTCGACAAGCGAGTCGCAGGTCGCCACGCGCGCCGTGCTCGCGACCGGGAAGGTCTATCCCGAGTCGCGTTCAGGGGTCATCGTCCGCATCGGTGATCGCCCAGCCCAGATCGGAATGGTCTCGCGCCAGCTCCTCGATGTGCTCCACTCCCGATTCCCCGGCACGCGCTGGTGGGTCCGCGATCCGGTCCCCGCCCACAACCAGCAGCCCAGCGCCCCCGCCGCATCCTGAGATCGCATCACTCAGCCGCCCAGCGCCATCCGCAGGGCCGCCTTGCGCACCAGCACCCCGCCAGCGACCTGATCGCGGATCACGCTGCGCCCACAGTCCGCGACGGCACCCGCGATCTCGACCTCGCGGTTCATCGGCCCCGGGTGCATCACGATCGCGCTCGGCTTCATCCGCCGCGCTCGCCCGAGCGTCAGCCCGTAGCACGCGTGGTACAGCCGACGCGACGCGAGCCGAGCCCCGCCGCCCCGTTCAAACTGAATCCGCAACATCATCAGCACGTCGGCCTCAGGCACCAACGCGTCCAGATCGTTCGATACATCGCAGCCCAGCGCCGCCAGGCCGAGCGGGCACATCATCGCAGGGCCGCACAGCGTGACCCGGGCCCCCAGCGCGGTCAGCAGCCCGATGTTCGAGCGGGCCACCCGCGACGACACCACATCGCCGGCGATCACGACATGCAGCCCGGAGAAGTCCCAGCTGTCCGCCCGCCCGTGTGCGCGACCGATGTTCAACGCATCCGTCAACGCCTGCGTAGGATGCTGGTGCATGCCGTCGCCGGCGTTGATCACCGGGATGCGCACATGCTCAGCAATCAGGGCGCTCGCCCCGCTCTGAGAAGCACGCACCACCAGCCCGTCAACGCCCATCGACTCGATCGTCCATGCTGTATCGATCAGGGTCTCGCCCTTCGACATCGACGACCCCGTGCTCCCCAGGTCGACCACCCCCGCGCCGAGCTGCTGGGCGGCGACCGTGAAGCTCACCCGCGTGCGGGTCGAGTCCTCGAAGAACAGATTGGCGATCGTCATGCCCGCGAGCTCGTCGCCGCGGAAGTCGTCCGCATGCGCCAACGCGAGCAGCGCCCGTGCCTGCCCACGGTCCGCGCCGGTCATCGTGATCAGGTGAGACCCGTTCCACATCCGTACATTCTCCGCCCGCTCATTCCAGGAATCAGTCGTCGATCGGCACCTGTCGATAAATCGCGTTCGGGTCGCCCTGCTCATCCTGCTCGTTCGCCTCGACCGCCGGCTCGGGCACTGCCTCAGGCATCGTCACTTCGGGCTCTGAATCAGGGGCGGGCTGGGCATCGGATCTCGCCGCATCACCGCCCGACTGAGCATCATCCCGCGGCTCGTCGTCGTCGCTCATCATCTCAAGCTCTGCCTTGGGCAACGGCACATAGACCGGGGGTGTCGCGATTGTCCCGGGAGCCCAGTGCTGCACCCGCGCCACGCGCCAGGGCTGCACACCCCCGCTCATCCAGACGGTCACCGTCCCCTCGAAGGCGCTCCCATCGAACGCCCGCGCGGGGTAGAGCACATCGACCTTCGCATCCGATGCACGGATCCAGATCCGCCCGATGTGGTACATCGGGATCGACTCATCCATGCCCTCATACGGGATGACCACACCCTCGGGAAGGTTCCGAACAATGCTCTGCGCCGACTCAAGCGTCGTGCCCGCGGGCAGGTTGATGCTGTAACGCCCCTGCCCATCACGCATCGGGTAGCGGAAGACCACCTCCTCGAGCGCCGTACGCGTGACCTTGATCGACTGGAAGTGATTGGCACTCTCGAACGCCGGAGCGCTCGTGGGCTCGGGGACATTGGTGTAACTCACACACCCGCTCACAGCGAACACACCCGTCAGAAGGGCCGCATTGAGCATCCGTGTCGATCTGATGGTCCGAGAACTCTTGCACTGTCTGGCTGCCATGGGCTGCTCCGCTGCGTCCGTTGTGGTTGATCCACGAACATCATAGTTCACCATACCGCGCCCCGCGACGCGTTTCCTGCGCCGCCCACCCATCAGCACGCCCCGGCTCCATAGGATCACCCGATGCCCAGCAATCCGCCCATGAACAGCCGCCAGACCCCGCCGCCCGCCGCGCCACCCGAGCCCTCGGGCAAACGCTACATCCTGGGTATCAGCGGAGCCTCTGGTGCTGTTTACGCGACCCGCCTGCTCGACCAGCTCCTCATCAAGGGCCACGAGGTCCACCTCGTCGTCAGCGATTACGGCAAGCGCCTGCTCAGCGACGAGATGGACATCACCAGAGTCAGTCTGGGCACGCTCGCCCCGCATCTGGCCGCCGATCAGCACGCCACGCTCTACGAAAGCCGCCTGACCCTGCACCCAAACAAGGATGTCGGCGCCAGCATCGCATCGGGCAGCTTCCTCCACGACGGCATGGTCGTCCTCCCCTGCTCTTCGACCTCGCTGGGCGCGATCGCGACCGGGTCGGGCAGCAACCTGCTCTCGCGCGCCGCCGCCGTCACCCTCAAGGAGCGACGAACGCTGATCATCTGCCACCGCGAGGCCCCGCTCAATCTCATCGACATCGAGAACATGCGCACGCTGACACTCGCCGGTGCCACCATCGCCCCGTGCAATCCGGGCCTGTACCTCCGCCCTCAATCGGTGGACGACCTGGTCGACTTCATCGTCGGCAAGGCCCTCGACCTGCTCCACATCGAGCACGACCTCAAGACCCGCTGGGGCGAAGACTGAATCAAGCGACACCTATTCCAGCGGCAGGTAGCTGAGCTTCTCACAGATCTTGTCGCCCCGCATCCGGAAGAAGTCCGCGCCCTTGAGCTCACCCTTGCCGCCATCGGGCAGGTCCCACTCAATCTTCCACTGCACCGCGCACCGATCGCCGTTGGCAATGATGTCCCGGACTTCAAGCTTGTAGTTCGGGAAGTGCTCCGGCATCGACGCGAACGCCGCGTGCACGGCCTGCCGCCCCTCGAACCGCCCGATGCTCTTGCCCTCGGCCGCGATATGTTCAAACACCGCGTCGTCGGTCATGTCCCGCATGACGAAATCGGCGTCATAGGTATTGAAGTTGTTCTCGAAGCGTGTGACAACATCGATCGTGGTCTGTGTGTCTGCTGTCATGGGATCCTTTGCTTGTCATTCACGCCTTCGCGTACTGCTTCCGCCGGGCGTCTTCCTTGTTGAGCTCCACGCTCACCCCGCCCGCCAATCGCACCGAATCCTCCCCCAGCTCGTCGCTCAGCCGTTTCACCAGCTCGGGTCGCAGTGTGACCTTGCCGGCGCCCTTGGCCTCGACGATCACCCACGAGTCAGCCGTCTCAACGATCATCTCGATCGGGCGCGGCGATTTGCCCAGCGACAGATCATTGGGATCAACGGGCGCACAAAGAATGTCCCTCGCCGCGTTCAGCCGCTCGTTCGCTGATCCGTTGAGCTTGCTCGGGCGGACCATGACCTGCACCGTGCCCTGTTCAAGCGGGTGCCCATCCACCGGTACCAGACGATCGACGATGATCTGGGCGTCGCCGCGCGAATGATCGAGCCGGCCCATGAAGAACTTGGGCTGATCGTCCTCGAGCAGGTGCCCGAACTGCTGGTAGACATTGGCGAACATGACCGCGTCGGCCGTCCCCGTCGCGTCCTCGATGGTCAGGATGCCCATCTTCTGCCCGGCGCTTCGCCCGTTACGCACCACGATCAGACGGGTGCTCTGTACCATCGCCGCCACGATCACGCGCTTTTCCTGCGCCAGCCCCTTGAGGTCGCCCACGCGGTTGTGGGTGAAGGCGCGCACCCAGTGGTTCCACTCCTCCATCGGGTGGCTCGACACGTAGAAGCCCAGCGTCTCCTTCTCCTGCTTAAGCGTCTCGGCCTCGCTCCAGGGCTCGACCTTGGCCAGCGACGCCTCGGGCTGCGATGACTCCGCGGGGCCGCTGTCGCCACCGAATCCAAAGAGCGCTCCCTGCCCCGCAGCACGGTCGGCCGCGACGCTCTGCCCGGCGCTGACCGCCTGATCGATCGTCGCCACCAGCGACGCACGCTCGTCACGCGAATAGATGTGATCGAACGCGCCCGCCTTGATCAGCGCATCGATGGTCGCCTTGTTCACGCTGCTGCTGGGCACCCGCTCGCAAAAATCGAACAGACTCCCAAAGGTCTTTCGCTCGGGCTTCTCCGGATCGGGCCCCATATCCCGCTCCCTGACGATCGCCTCGATCGCCTTGACCCCCGCGCCCTTGATCGCCTTGAGCCCGAACATGATCTGCCCGGCGCTGGGCGTGCGCTCCTCATCGTCCTCGTACACCACGCCGAAGTCAGGGAACGACTTGTTCACATCCGGCGCGAGCACATCGACGCCCGAGCGGGTCTCCTCGCCCGTCTTGGGATCGATGAACTTGAGGCGCTTGCAGTCTTCGAGATACGGGATCCAGTCGCTGACCTTCTGCGCCTGGCTCTCGAAGCTCAGGAACGCCGCCATGTACTGGCTGGGGAAGTAGGTTTTGAGGTAGGCCGTCTGGTACGCCACGATCGCGTAGCCCGTCGAGTGCGATTTATTGAAACCATACCCCGCGAACTTCAGGATCAGCTCAAACAGCTCCTCGGCCTTCTTCGCTTCCAGCCCCTGTTTCACCGCACCCTCGACAAACTTGGGGCGCTCGGCGTTGATGACCTTTTCCTTCTTCTTGCTGATCGCCTTGATCAGCGAGTACGCGCTGCGCAGGGGGATGCCGCCCAGCTCGTGCACGATCTGCATCACCTGTTCCTGATAGACCATCACCCCGTAGGTCTCAGCCGTGAACTTATCGACGATCGGATGCACCTCGGGCACGCGTTCCTCGCCGTGCTTGCGCCGGTTGTAGTCCGGGATCAGGTCCATCGGCCCGGGCCGGAACAGCGCGTTGGCCGCGATCAGGTCCTCGAGCCGGTCGGGCTTCATCGCGTTGAGCAGCTTGCGCATCCCGCCGGATTCAAACTGGAACACACCCGTGGTATCGCCACGCTGGAACATGGCGAACACATTGGGATCGGTGAACTTCAGTCGCTCCAGATCGAGCGGGTGGTCCGCACCCTTCTTCTTCTCCTTGCCCACCGCCGCCCAGATCTGCTCCTCGCGGAAGCACGAGCGGATGATCGACTTGGCCCGCTCGATCACGCTGAGCGTGCGCAGACCAAGGAAGTCCATCTTCAGCAGGCCCATCATCTCGCAGGTCGGCCCGTCCCACTGCGTGATGACCTCGTTCTCGCCCGCGCCCGACGCTTTGTACAGCGGCACCACCTCGTGCAGCGGCCGCGTCGCCACGATCACGCCCGCGGCGTGCACACTCGAGTGGCGCGCCTGCCCCTCGAAGGTCCGACCCGTATCAATCACCCGGCGCACCAACTCGTCGTGGTCGTACCACGCCTTGAGATCGGGCTCCTGATCGAGCGCCTTGTCGAGCGTCATCTTCAGCTCTTCGGGGACAAGCTTGGCCAGCTTGTCGGCGTCGCTCAGCGGCATCTCCAGCACCCGCGCCACATCGCGGATCGCCGCGCGTGCCTTGAGCGTCCCGAAGGTGATGATCTGCGCCACATGCCCGTACTTGTCGCGGACATAGTTGATAACCTTGCCACGCCCGTCCTGGCACAGGTCGATATCGATATCGGGATACTCGTTTCGATCAGGATCCGTGAAGCGCTCGAACAGCAAGCCGTAGTACACCGGGCAGGCATTGGACAGCCCGAGCACATAGCCCGTCATGGTGCCCACACCCGAACCACGCGCCAGCGACGGGATCCCTCGCTGCCGACCCCAGTTCACGAAGTCCCACACGATCAGGAAGTACGCGCTGATCAGCTTGTCGGCCAGAATCTTGAGCTCGCGGTTCAGCCGCGCCCACTTGTCGAACGCGTCGGGGTCCGCGGCTTTCTCGCGTGCCTTGGCCGTCTTATCCGCACCCTCGATGTGTGTGTGCACATGCTCCATGATGTCCGGCCCGTATCGCCAGACCATGCCCGCCTCGCACAGCAAACGGAGCGTCTTGTCACACTCTTCCTTGAGCGACGCCTGATCCAGATCCGGATCATTCGCGGGCTCAAGCTCGAAGTTGGTGCAGTAGTCCTTGAACCACGCGGTCAGGTCGCCGTTGTATTGCTTGGCGTTGTGCTTGGGCAGCTTGCTCTTGGCCGGCGCCTTGACGATCACCACCGGCGCGTGGTTGGCCCCGATGGGCAGCTCGACATCGCAGCGATCCGCGATCGCCACCGTGTTGGCCATCGCCTCCCTGCCCGCGTCGCCCATCTCCTCGTTGTTGTACTCGTCGCTGTGGAACAGCTGCTCCATCTCCTGCGCCGACTTCACGAACAGCTCCGTCGGGTAGTGCATCCGGTCCGGATCGTTCTTGACCTTGCCCGTGGAGATACAGATCAGCGTGTCGTGCGCGTCGTAGTCCTCCTCGAGCAGGAAGTGCGAATCGTTATCACAAACCAGCGGCAGATTCTGCTCGCGCGCCAGCCTGATCACATGCGGATTGATCGAGTTCTGCAGCCCGATGTGGTGCTGGAGCTCCAGATAGAACCCTGGCCCCTTCTCGCTACCCTTGAACACCTCTTTGTACCAGTCGCACACCGCCACCGCGTTGTCCCAGTGGAGTTGGTCCCGGGTCTGCTCGTACTTCACCATGTGGTGCGCGATCTCCGAGCCAAGGTGCCCGTTGATGACGATGATGCCCTCGGAGTGCTTCTCCAGAATCTCGCGATCCATGCGCGGCTTGAAATAGAACCCATTGAGGTACGCCTCGCTGCACAGATACAGCAGGTTCTCCCACCCCTTGAGGGTCTCGGCCAGCATTACCAGGTGGAAACCGCCGTCGGCAACACCGGTGTAGGTGCGATCGCGCCGGTCGCCGGGCGCGATGTAGGCCTCGACACCCAGAATGGGCTTGATGCCCTTCTTGCGCGCGATGTTGTAGAACTGCACGGCCGCGTGCATGTTGCCGTGGTCGGTGATCGCCACCGCGTCCATGCCCAGCTCCGCGACCCGATTGACCAGCTTGTCCACCCGGTTCCCGCCGTCGAGCAGCGAGTATTCCGAATGCAAGTGCAAATGAACAAACGAGTTGCGCTTCTCTGGATCGGTCACAGCACACCTTGGGGCAATGGGTCATCGGCTGGATTGCAGCACAGATCCTACACAGAAACCCCGCTCAGGTGTGAGGTCCAATCACGAAAAGCAACCGAACCGTTTCCCTATGATGTCAGTACGATCAAAGGGTCACCCATGAGCGATACCAATCCACAATTCGGCTCGGCACGAAGCGTCACGATTCAGGGTCCGGGGATCCTTGCCCAGATCATCGCCATCCTGATTTTCCTGCTCATCGTCGCCGCCCTGTTCTTCATCATCGTCCCCCTGGCGATCGTGCTGCTGGTGGTGGGGTTGATTGCTTACGCCTGGTTCCGCATCAAACGCGCCTTCCGCCGCGCCCACGACCCCAACGGCCCCCTCGACGGGCGACGGAATGTGCGTGTGGTGGAGCGCGATGATTGAGGCATATTCGATCTTCCACTCTGGGTGGCCCGATGGAGACAAAGTCTCCTTCGGGGTGTATGCCTTGTGCCCTTCGTCCCCGAAGGAGCCGAAGCCGGCACCATCGGGCCACCCCAGAACATGATAACTAGCGATCTGCCACCCAACCCGTCCCCCCTCACCAACGCCGTCTGCATGCACTGCGGCTACGACATCTCCGGCACCATCCCCGACAACGACGCCCAGGTCACCTGCCCCGAGTGCGGAGTGCTGCTCAAGCGATCCGACCAGCCCGCGTTGACCCGACGCGATGTGCAGCTGTCACTGCTCAAATCAATCGTGCTCCCCTTTTTCATCTGGTCAGCGATCACCGTGCTGAGCGTTGCCCCTCTCCCGTTTCGCGGTTCGATGTTCGCGATGTTCGTCGTGCTGCTCTTCGCGCTGGGTTACCCGATCGCCCTGCTCGTCGTCACGATCTCCGCCTGGTCCCGCCTGCACCACCGAACACGGATCTACCCCCGCCCCTACCACCGCGGCCTGATCCCGCTGTGGATCCTCGCGTACCTCATCCCCACAGCCTCGCTCTACCCGCTGGTGTTCATCGTGCTCCAGAGCGCACTCTGAACCAATCAAGCGATCAACGCATGCATCCGGCTCCGAAGAAGCCGAACCGAAACCAGCCGCGAATGGAAATGAGCGGCCACGACGCGATTGAGAACACAACGCCGACGATTCACACACCACCACCCAAACGCTCCGATAAACGCACGGCAACCGCTGATCGTGCGCAACCGAGGCCGCTCATTGCCATTCGCGGCTCGTTCACTCCATGGCTCCGAAGGAGCCAAGGGCTGTTGCCACGGGTAGAGCGAAGCCGCAACGCGGCGAAGCGCCACCCGTGGAATCGATCCCCGCGAACGCCCCTCGCCCCGACGGGGCGAAGGAAAGAAATGGATGTGGGCCGACGATCCCACGGGTTCCGCTCCGCTCCACCCGTGGCTACACACCCCAGCCCCACGGGGGCTGAACTCCATTACCAGCCGCGAATGGAAATGAGCGGCCACCGTTGCGTTCGACGAAGATTGATCACAGGATTGAGCGTCGGCGTACGAAGTGGCAGCGCGGTATTCGGGATCGCGTCGAGGCCGCTCATTTCCATTCGCGGCTAGTATCGGGCGAGTGCATCAATATGCGAACAAACCCGTCTGCCCCGCCTGCGGCTACGACCTCAGTGGCATCCTTCGCAAAGATGGCACCGCAACTTGTCCAGAGTGCAGCT
>CAYQRD010000077.1:0-9199 GCA_964419845.1 uncultured Phycisphaeraceae bacterium | reverse complement strand
GAAAATAGCCCCGCCCGGATTCGAACCGGGGACCAAGCGATTATGAGTCGCGCGCTCTAACCGCTGAGCTACGGGGCCACGGGCTTTCGCCACGCCTGCATTGTATACGGAACACGCCACGCATGCGGGGATCAGATGTGGTCCATCGAGATCAGGCCCATCGCAAGCTCATGCACAAAGTGCTCTGCGTGCTGGACATAATCCTGCCCGTTCCTGTGCGCCTCGATCAGCGAACGCACCAGGGCGCTGCCGACGATCGCCCCGTCAGCGTGCCGCACAATCGCGGAAACCTGGTCCGCATCCGAGATCCCGAAACCGCACGCAATCGGCGTGCTGCTCTTCGAGCGGATCGCCCGAACCCGTTCAGAAATATCAGGCACATCGCTCCGCTCGCCCGTCACACCCGCGCGGGCCATCAGGTACGCAAACCCGCTCGACGCATTGGCGATCGCGATCGCCCGCTCCGTAGGCGAAGTGGGGGAGATGAGCATGGCCATCGTTGCTCCACGCCCCTTGCACGCTTCGCGATAAGTGTCCGCCTCGTCCATCGGCAGGTCCGGGAAGATGAAGCCATCAAAGCCCGCCTCGACCGCGCGCCCCACGAACGATTCGGGCCCGCCCATCGCCGTCACGATCGAGACACTCACCATCGCAACCAGGCCCATGCTCAGCCGATCACGCAGGCTGCGAACCTGCTCAAAGATCTCGGCGGGGGTGGTTCCGCGTTCAAGCGCCTCATGCATCGCAGCGGCAATAGTCGGCCCGTCCGCGATCGGGTCCGAGTAGGGGAAACCGATCTCAACAACACTGGCACCCGCCGATTCGAGCACAGGCAGCAGCTTTATAAGCGAGTCAGGCTCGGGCGATCCCGCACACAGGAACGGAAGCAGAGCCCCCTGCCCGCGTTCCTTGGCATCAACAAACGCTCTGGAAATCCGGTTCATGATCGCTCGCTCAGTAGGGGGGTTGCGGGGTCGGCGTTCATCGCGTGATCACATCCTGCACTTCCTCGAGCCCAGCGGTCAGAATCCGCGGCCCATCGGAAGTTACCAGCACATCGTGCTCATAATGAACAGAGTTTGAATGGTCAGCGGTAAAGATCGGCCACTGCTTGTGCGCCTGCGCGATCTCGCCCGTCCCCACGCCGATCATGGGCTCGACAGCAACAAGTGCACCGGGTTCAATGATCCTGTTCGCGTCGGGCCACTCGTTGGGATGATTGGGAACAACATTCGAGATCCACGGCGGAGTGTGCAGCTTCTTGCCATACCCATGCCCGCCAAGCCCGCGGATGAGATGGAAGCCATATTCCACCTCAACGACACGCTGCACCGTCTTCGCCCACTCGAGCCATGTGTTCCCAGGACGAAGCTGCTCGATCCCCTGCGCCAGCGACTCCTTGCCAGAGTCCGTCAGCTTCTTCACCTCGGGTGTCATCTCACCAAACACATAGGTCCACGCCGCGTCGCCCATCCAGCCCTTGTGACGAACGCCGATGTCGATCTTGAGCACATCACCCTTCTTCAGCGGCTCAAGCTTGTACGCCGCCGTCCCGTGCACCACGCAGTCGTTCACGCTCAGGCACGCCTGCGATGGAAAGGGGGGGAGCCCACCCGTCCGGTACTTGAAGAAGCACGACTTGCATCCAAGGTCCTCAAGGGTCTCGAACACAAAGCGATCAATCTGCGCAAGCGTCAGGCCTTCATGAAGAAACGCCGCGATGCGATGATGGGTCTCCACAACCTTCTGAGCAGCGGTATACGCTGCGTCTACATCTGAATGAGATCGAACTGCAGTCGACATAACTACCCATCATAGCACCGCAGCACACACGCTGCGATTGTGCGTTCAACCACTCTAAAACCCCGATACAAACCCAGACATGCGTCTCACCCTCATCTCCAACCCACGCTCAGGCCGAGGTAAGGCCCGCAAGCTCAGCGACGCCATCGCCAGCATCGCCACCACCCGCGGTCACACCGTCAATCCCATGACGATTGACAGCGGGGGGGCAATCACGCCCGGTCAGATCGCCGACAGCGACCGCCTCGTCATCGTCGGCGGCGACGGCACCGTGCACCACCTCCTCGGACTCCTCCGAGACACCCAGATCCCCTTCTATCACTGCGGAACAGGCACCGCCAACCTGATCTGCCACGCGTTCAGGATGTCCCGCCGCCCCGCCACACTCGTCGAACACCTCGAACGCGACACACCACCGCTCCGCGTCGACCTCCCCCTCTGCAACGGCCACCCGTTCCTCATCATGACCTCGCTGGGCATGGACGCTTCGGTCATCCACCGCCTCGAAGAGTCGCGCACCCTCGGTGGCTACCGCGCCTACATCCGCCCTGTCCTCCGCGAGATCCTTCATCCACGCTTCGCCCACGCCCGCGTCGAGCTCGACGCCCAGCCCGCGCTCCACCTGAGCAAACCAGGCGTCCTCGTCGTCGCCAACATGCCCAACTATGGCGGCCACTTCAACCCATGCCGGCACGCACAATGGAACGACGCCAAACTCGACATCGCTCTCATCCCCGCAACAACATCCATCACCGCCGGCATCCGCTTCCTCGCCCTGCTCGCACGCCTGCCCGCCGCAACACGAGCAACAGCCAGCAGCATCACCATCACCGCCCAGTCCGACAGCCCCATACAGATCGACGGCGAAAAGCCCACGCGGATCCCCAGTGCCCTCATCCAAGACGCAGCCCTCAGTTTCACCATGAGCCCCCAAAGCGTCCTCGCCCATGCCCCTCTCCTAACCCCGTAAGCCTATGGGCAACCAGGACGCACCAAGTCCGATAATGTATCTTCTGTAAAACTCAACCAGAACCCGGCCTTCGCTCAATCAAGGGAATCAGCACAGATCCCATCACGCACCCGAGCAACAAATCATCTCGCACACCAAACCGATCCGCCTGCACTGCGGCACACACGCGTACACTCCCCCCTTGCCCGGCCGCAGACCGATGACAAGATTCCCGGAGCAACCGGCCCCATGACCGATCGCAGAGATGAACACCAAGACAACTGTGTCCCTGCGCACGATCCGATCGATCAACCTATCCACGACGGCGACCCCGAAGAGTTCGTTGGAACTCCCACAACCATCACAACCGCGACCGATACAACGCTCGCCAAGCCCGCCGTCACAGACGACGGCCGCTTCCGCTCGGGCCGGCTCAAGGGCCTGACCATGGGCGCCGCCATCTTCGTACTCGCCTGGCCCGTCGTGCTCGAATCATTCCTCAACTCGCTCGTCGGGCTCGTGGACACCAAACTCAGCGCCTCGCTCGAAGACGGCGTCGCCGCCACCGACGCCATCGGCGGGGCCAGCTACATCATGTGGTTCATTGGGCTCGTCATCATGGCCATCGGCGTCGGCGCCACCGCCCTCATCTCACGGTCCGTCGGCAAGGGACGCATGGGCGTCGCCAATGTCATGCTCGGGCAGGCGACCACCCTCTCGCTGATCTGTGGCTCGGGCATCGGCCTGGTCGTCTGGTTCGCATGCCCCGCCATCGTCACCCTCCTCAACATGTCCGAAGCGGCGGGCGGCTACTTCATCCAGTACATGCGCATCATCGCACTCGGAACCCCCTTCGCCTCTCTGCTCTTCGGCCTCATCGCCTGCTCACGCGGCGCGGGAGACTCCATCTCGCCGCTCAAAGCGATGATCATCCGTAACATCATCAACATCATCGTCAGCTGGGGCATCTCGGGCGTGACCGTCTTCGGGCTCACAAGCCCGCTGGGCATCGATTGGGGCGTGCGCGGAATCGCACTCGGCACAGTCGTCGGCGACATCTTCGGCGCAGGACTCATCTTCTCGCTCGCACTCACTGGCAAATGGTCCATCCGTCTCAAACGACGGAACCTCAAGCCCCACCTGATCACCATCTACCGATTCGTCCGCCTCGGGATCCCCAACTTTCTCGAAACATTCGGCATGTGGCTCGGCAACTTCTTCATCATCGCATTCGTCGGTCTGCTCGCGTTGCAGGTCTCCAGCGATGGACTCCTCGGTGCCCACATCATCGGCATACGCATCGAGGCCTTCAGCTTCATGCCCGGCTTCGGTATGGGCATCGCATCCGCAACCCTCGCCGGGCAATATCTCGGGATGGGCCGGCCCGATCTCGCGAAAAAAGCTGTATTCCGGTGCACCGTCATCGCATCCGTCATCATGGGGGCGCTGGGGATGTGCTTCATTGTCTTCGCCAAGCCCATCACCGCGGCCATGTCCTCACAGCCCGAGCACATGCAACTCGTTCCCCCCCTGCTCATCATCTGCGGCATCGTCCAGATCCCCTTCGCCATCGGCATCGTCTTCCGATCAGCCATGCGCGGCGCGGGTGATGTCAAATGGGTCATGGGCCTGACATGGTTCGCGACCTATGGCATGCGACTCCCACTCGCATACATCGTCTCGGGCGTCGATATCCCCATCCCCGAGTTCATCGGAGGCGGCATCATCACCAACCCCCGACTCTTCGAAGCATGGTTCGGAGTCGCACCCGGACTCACAGCGCTCTGGATCGCGCTCTGCTCCGAGATGTTCCTCCGGGGCGTGATCTTCTCCATCCGCTTCTTCCACGGCGGCTGGCTCAAGGCCAAGGTCTGACACATGACGACCACAGAAAAACGGACGCCCAACAAGGGCGTCCGCAATGGGTCAGGATAGATGTGTACATCCGTGAGCCAATGCCCACATGACTCAATCAGGCGCGACGGCGACGGGTCGCAGCCAGACCACCCAGGCCCAGCAGGGCGAAGGTGCCGGGCGCGGGGATCGCATTGCCCGAGATGGTCACATTGTCGATCCGGTTGTTGCCGGTGTCCGAGCTGGCACCGTCGAAGGTAAGCACGATGCTCGCGTCGGCAATGCCGTTGAGCGCCGACAGATCGTAGTTGTTGGCGTTCCAGGTCGAGCTCTGTGCACCGAGGATGGTGTCGATCACACCAAGCGAGGTGGTGCCGTCAAAGAGTTCGATGCTCAGGCTGTTGAAGCCGGTGCTGGTGCCACGACGCGAGAAGTCAAAGGTCAGGTCGGTCCAGCCGGTCCCGTCGAACGAGAAGATCGCCTGCGCACCGTTGTTGGTCACGCCCTGAGTCGTCGCGCCCTGGAACGAGAACGAACCGCCGCTGACGCCGTCAAGCGAGCCAAGCGTGGTGCCCGCGAAGCTCTGCAGCCAGTTGTAGACACCATCGGTCGCGTCGCTGTTGAAGTTGGCGACGGTGAACAGGCCGGCACCCATGTCGGCGCTGTAGGGGAAGTCCGAAACCTCGAACCCGAAACCGCCCGAGGGAAGGCTCTGGTTGTTGAAGTCCCAGTACGAAACGGTGTCAGCGCTGGCAACGCCAGCGAGTACAGCCAACGCGCTCATCGTGATGATGCTCTTCATGGTGTCTTTCTCCTTGTCTTGATTCTCTCTTCCGAACTCTCTCATGGCACGATACACAGCCGGCCACAGCACCCGGTACCAACCCGGCGCGATATAAAGATAGCGGGATCCATCAGGTTGTCACGCCCTTCATCGTGTGAATTGCGTGAAGATCAGGGCGAATTTTGACCACACCGCCCCAAAACCGACCCGCGAGACTCAACAGCCGCACCAACCATGTGCTATCCTGACATCAAGATCAGGAATCTGCCCCGTGAGGGCTGTTTTTCGCCGCCAAGGAGGGTGGTTCGCATGGCCAAAGCTAAGTCATCCCGCGCACACGCCAACGCCGAAACCATGGCGACCAAGCAGCGCGACATTTCCGTATCAGAGTTCTTCGCCAAAAACCGCCACCTGCTCGGGTTCGACAACCCGCGCAAGGCCCTCCTGACCACCGTCAAGGAAGCCGTCGACAACGCACTCGACGCCTGCGAAGAGGCCTCAATCCTCCCCGATATCGAAGTCAAGATCGAAGAGATCACCCCCCCACCATCCGTCCAAAAACCCGGACGCTACCGCGTCACCATCACCGACAACGGCCCAGGCATCGTCCGCAAGCAGGTTGAGAACATCTTCGGTCGCCTCCTCTACGGCTCAAAGTTCCACCGCCTCAAAATGTCCCGAGGCCAGCAGGGCATCGGCATCTCCGCCGCCGGCATGTACGGCCTGATGACCACCGGCAAGCCCATGGTCATCACCACCCGCCCGCATAAGAAAAAGCCCGCCCACCACCTCGAGCTGGCGATGGACACCACAAAGAACAAGCCCGAGGTCACCGTCGACATCGAGACCGAAGACTTCCCCGCTGGCACAGGCACACGCGTCTCCATCGAGATGGAAGCCAAGTTCTTCCGCGGCAAGGGCTCCGTCGAAACCTACCTCGAGCAAACCGCTATATCCAACCCCCACTGCTCCATCACCTTCATCCCACCCGACAAGGCTAACGAGAACCCAGACCTCGCCGAGGCCGAACCCGACATCACCACCGACGATCAGGGCATCGTCCGCACACAGGAGTTCTCCGACCGCATCGTCTACCCACGCACCGTCGACGAACTCCCGCCCGAGCCCGTCGAGATCAAACCCCACCCCTACGGCGTCGAGCTCGGCACCTTCCTCACCAAGCTCAAGCAGACCGACGAGAAGCAACTCACCGGCTTCTTCAAGAACGAGTTCTGCCGTGTCCCCCCCAGCATCGTCGCCGAAGTCACCAAGACCGCCTCCACCAAATCCAAATCCTTCTCCGGCGGCACCTGGGTCAGCACGCTCGACTCCAACGACGCCGAGAAGATCTACAAGGCCCTCCAGGAATCCAAGCTCCGAGCCCCCCCCACCGACTGCCTCAGCCCCATCGGCGTCAAAACCATGCTCGCCGGGCTCCTCAAAGGCGTCAAGGCCGAGTTCTACACCGCCTCCACCCGCAAGCCAGCCGTCTACCGCGGCAACCCCTTCCAGATCGAGGCCGCCATCGCCTTCGGCGGCCAGCTCCCCGCCGACCAGCAGGCCCGCGTCATCCGCTACGCCAACCGCGTCCCCCTCCTCTACCAGCAGTCCGCCTGCTCCGCATACAAGTCCGTCATCGACACCAGCTGGAAGAACTACGGCCTCCAGCAGCCCCGCGGCGGCGCCCCCGTCGGCCCCCTCGTCGTCATGATCCACATGGCCTCCGTCTGGGTCCCCTTCACCTCCGAATCCAAGGAAGCCATCGCCGACTACGACGAGATCCGCAAGGAGATGCAGCTCGCCCTGCAGGAGTGCGGGCGAAAACTCGGCCAATACATCCGCCGCCGCCAGCGCATGAAGCGCGACGCACAGAAGCGCGATGTCTTCGAACGCTACATCGGCGAGATCTCCAAGTGCTGCAACCACCTCACCGGTGCCGACACCCAGAAGCTCTACGACGCCCTCCTCGAACAAGCCAAGGCCCGCACCGAGATCGCCGACGCCCAGCTCGACGACGAAGGCAACTTCATCAAGGACGACCACGGCCGCCTCGCCAAAGACGACGATGTCATCATCCTCGACTCCACCGCCGCCGGCGACGCCGCCCCCACCGCCGACGACACCATCTCTGAATCCAAGCCCATCACCAAAAAGAAACGCGTCAGCAAAAAGAAACGCACCACAAAGAAGAACTCAAAGAAGTCCGCCGCCGGCCTCTTCAACTGACCAGGCACCCACCATCGCAGGGTGCCACTACTCGCCGCAACGCGGCGCAGTAGTGTTCCCCGGAACACACCAACCGCCCGAAAGCCCAGAGCATGGCCAAAAAAACCACCCAAAAGAAAGTCGTGAAGAAGGTCGTCAAAAAACCCACGACCAAGAAAACCACGGCCACTTCAAAGACCTCAAAGAAGAAGACTTCCAAGAAGTCCACCACCACCCGCACCAAATCCCACGCCCGCGCCGAGCGTGACAAGAACACCTCCGCCAAGCTCACCGGCCTCGCCGAGGGTATCGTCACCGCCGTCTTCGCCGGCAAAGAGCCCGAGATGGATGTCCCCGTCCGCGCCGCATCCAACACCAACTGGAACGAGAAGAAACGCATCCTCGAGATGGGCGACTCCGTCGGCAACCGCCAGCTCTTTAACCTCGGCCAGGCCCGCAAGTTCATGCAGACCCTGCTCCACTCCACCTCCGTCAGCGACCTCATCGAGCAAGACAAAACCTCATCCCTCCGCGGCATGTTCTACAAGTCCCTGCACACCATCGAGGGCACCAAGGAAAAGACCTTCGACGACCAGACCGAATCCGACGGCATCCTCGAAGACCTCGAAGTCTCACTCGGCTCGCTCCGCGAAGAACTCCACATCTTCGCCAAGAAGCGCGGCACCATGGTCGGCAACATCACTGTCATCGACTCCGGCGACGAGATCAACTGCCGCAAGATGGGCTCCGGCGGCTACGCCATCCCCTCCATCTGCGAGCCCGATGTCATCCAGTTCAAAGATGTCAAGGCCGACTTCATCCTCCATGTCGAGAAGGACACCGTCTGGCAGCGATTCAACGAGGACCGCTTCTGGGAACAGCACAACTGCATCCTCACCGAGGGCTCCGGCCAACCAACCCGCGGCGTCCGACGCATGCTCCACCGCCTCCACACCGAGCACAAACTCCCCGTCTACTGCCTCCTCGACTGCGACCCCTGGGGACACTACATCTACTCCGTCATCAAACAGGGCTCCATCTCCCTGGCCTTCGAATCACAACGCCTCGCCATCCCCGACGCCAAGTTCCTCGGCATCCGCGCCATCGACTACGACCGCTGCGACCTCTCCGACGATGTCAAGATCTCCCTCAACGAGCGTGACATCACGAGGGCCAAACAGATCGCCGCCTACCCCTGGTTCGAGAAGGACAAGCAGTGGCAGAAGGAGATCAAAAAGATGCTCTCCAACGGCTTCAAGATGGAAGTGGAATCGCTTATCACGAAGGACATTTCCTACGTGACGGAGGAGTATGTGCCAGCACGGCTCAAGGCGAAGGATTGGTTGGGATGAAATGAATAAAGGACTGCATTTCGATTGAAGGGGATCTTGCAGATGTTTGGCACAAAGGCATTTCGTGTTTATACAAAAATTTGTCGACACTCGACTACCTCAACTGTTTAGTTAATCAAGGCGGCGCAGCTGCCAATACTATTAAGCGAGAGCTTGCAACTACTGCTCGTTCAGAACAATGTGACGCTTGTATCAAACTGTTTGATCAAGTATCCGAGACTGTTCCGTCGCCGGGTGCCCTCCTTCTCGCCT
>CAYQRD010000076.1:0-9233 GCA_964419845.1 uncultured Phycisphaeraceae bacterium | reverse complement strand
CGGCGATTCCGTTATCGGGTCAGGTCGTTGGTCGAATTGATGCAGTGAAAACTGCCGAGGAAATCGTGCAAGAGACGATGACCGGATTCTACGAGTCAGTATCCGGCATGGCTCAGCGCTATCTTGGCTAGGTGTGCCGCCGAGGCGACTCATGGAGGTCGCCTAACCCTCTACTGAAAAGCGCGGTTATAAATGGGGGGGATTACACTCTGACCGCTGAATTTTCCCGTTCAGTAAACGCATAGATGAGTACTCAACTTGTATTCCACACTTTTACGCGCATAAAAGTGCGTTCTTTCACATTTATATGCGCGTAAAAGTGTAATTTTGTGTGCTTTGGTATTCAGGGATTCGCATCATCGTCTTGGCCAACACGCAAACCAAATCTAAAAGCGGGATATTAATCCAATAATAAAGAGTAAAATGGGAATATAGTCCTACATTCAACTTATTGGAGTTGCTTGGGATTCAAAGGTGGACTATATTCCCATTAATGGTTGAATAATGGGAATATAGTCCCTTTGGTTGGTGATATGGCTAAGCGTGACTTACACAATGTACTGTTTCCAAAGCAGCGTAAAATCCTGACGCAGTTTGGTGAAGACTTGCTTTTGGCGATGAAAAGACGTGGTTTTACAAAAAAGCTGCTGTGTGAACGTACTGGTTTTGATCATAAAACCGTGAACAAAGTCTTCGCAGGTGATCCGGGCGTTGCCATAGGCACCTACTTAAAAGTGATGGCCGTTCTTGGCATGGAAAGCAACTTTGCAGAAATGGCCGCTCATGATGAAGTGGGTATCAAGCTGCAAAACATAAAATTGCTGGAAGGTTCAAAATGAGCCGTGAAATCGTCGAAGTCTATGCCGACTGGCAGCCAATTGAAGCGCCATTGCAAATAGGGAGGCTTACTTATAGCGACTCAAGCCGAGGTGGCGTGTTTAGTTTTGCCTACGATAAAGCGTTTTTAACCTCAGCCTATCGCTTGCAAGTCGATCCAATACTGACGCTTCACTCCGGTGAACTCTACAACGATGAAGCCGATAAAAATTTTCGTGCATTTCTTGATTCATCGCCTGATAGATGGGGACGTATTTTAATGCAGCGGCGTGCGGCGATTGAGGCGCGCAAAGGCATTCGAGCAACAAGTCGATTAAACGAGTTGGATTACCTGCTGGGCGTACACGACTCTTACCGGATGGGTGGTATTCGATTTAAGCGAGCTGGCTCGGATGCTTTCTTAGATGACAACTCTGAGTTTGCTGCGCCGCCAATGGCTTCGTTGCGAGAGCTAGAGCACGCAGCCATGCAGATTGAAAAAAACGATAACATCGACAGTGACGAGTATTATCGCTGGTTGAAAATGCTGATTTCTCCAGGCTCATCATTAGGTGGTGCAAGGCCCAAGGCTTGTGTGACAGATGAGCAAGGCCACTTGTGGATTGCCAAGTTTCCCAATCTAAATGACACCCATGACGTGGGCGCGTGGGAGATGGTCTGCTATGAGTTGGCGCTGGCGGCAGGTGTTGACATGTTTCCAAGTGAGATTAGGCAGTTTTCCTCTGGGCATCATACCTTTTTAACAAAACGGTTTGACCGCGACGGCGAAAAGCGGCTGCATTTTTCATCGGCCATGACACAGCTTCAATACTATGATGGTGAACAATCTCAAGGTGCCAGCTACGTAGAGATTGCTGAATTTATTTCCAATTCTGGTGCGCAAACCGAAGCTGATTTAGCAAAGTTATGGCGACGTATCGTATTTAATATTGCGGTGTCCAACACGGATGATCACCTGCGTAACCATGGGTTTTTATTAACAAAGAATGGTTGGAAGTTATCACCCGCTTATGATTTAAACCCGATAGTGGGTAAGCATGGCCTGCATCTGAATATTACTGATGCAGACAACGCTTTAGACTACCAATTAGCTTTTGATGTACAAGACCTCTTCCGACTATCTCAAACCCAAGCCTTGCAAATTTACGATGAAGTATTAATGGCGGTTAAGCAATGGCAAACCGTTGCTAAGCGGCTAGGGATCAGCCGAGCCGAGCAAGCCATGAAACAATCGGCGTTTAACGTTTAATGAGTCAGTGAAACACTATTTTCATTTTTGGGTGGATGTAGAAGTTGTAGTTTCACTTTTTACCTTAATTCCTTTCGCCATTTGTTCCACCTAGCTCAGGACTGGAGGAATATTCAGCACCTCAAAATGCGTTGATACTATTGGTATCTTTTGTCATTAACGTCATCAATCGCGGGTGTACAAATAATTTTTCCTTACCGGAATTTATTTCTTGCAGCACACCAATAGCCGCTAACTGCTTTAAATACGTTGAAGCCGTTTGGCGTTTTACAATATCACGTTCAACTAGATTATTGATACGGCAGTAGGGTTGTTCAAAAATAAGCTGAACAAGCTCATGGCTATATATTTTAGGTAGCTGTGCTTTTATGTAATCGGTTGTACCTTCCATAAGTGCCCTAATCGCTGTGATTTTATCACTAGTCCATATGGCCGTTTGCTCGACACCTTTTAACATAAATAACAGCCAATCTTCCCAATTCTGATCTTTGGTCACTTGGTTCAATAGGCGATAATAGTCTTGTTTGTTATGAACGATGAAACGGCTTAAGTACAAAATAGGTAGCGTTAAAAGACCGCATTCAATAAGGTACAAAACATTTAAAATACGTCCTGTTCGACCATTTCCATCATAAAATGGGTGTATGGCTTCAAATTGATAATGGCTAACAGCCATCTTTATTAATGGATCGAGATCATCGTCATCATGAAGAAATCGCTCCCAGTTAGTTAACAAGTCGCGGATAACATTCTCTCCAGCAGGCGGGGTATAGATAATTTCTCCAGTCGCCTGGTTGCCTATAAAAGTCCCCGGCACTTTACGAATATCCATTTCTGAGTGCTTTAACGTACTACATACTTCAATGGCAGTCGCAGTGCAAAGCGGCTTTCTTTCAAGTTGTATATAACCTTGATATAACGCTGTTCTATAGCGTAAAGCTTCCTTTGTTGCATGATCAGCGCCTTTATCTTCTAGCGCATACTGAAAAAGCTTATCGGTAGTGGTGACAATATTTTCAATTTCTGAACTATCTTTTGCTTCCAGCAAAGGCAATAAGTTAATTAGCATGCTTTGGTTAGGTATGAGTTCCCCTGCCTTTTTTAATTCTGCTACGGCGGCGCGTGCAGAAATACAGGCTTTCAGAACGGCCTTCGTTTCTATGGTATTTAGATTTGGCGGTAATATGGGTAATTGGTTGTAAGGCTGCTCTGCTTGCCAGGTCATGTTTAAATTTCCAGTTCTTATCGACATAAATGAACTATTGGGTGAGTTTATGTCGATTAGATCGACATATCAATTTTATATGTAGATTTTTTATGTTTTTTCGACATGACTTTCTTGTATGTCGATACACTCGACATATCAAGACTGAATTGAAACCACTCACCAAAACCGAGTTTTGAGCAATGTGGTGCACCTACTTACTGTGTACGAGGTTTGTAATCGTCCTAAACGGAAAATATCCTTGCGCTATTATCAGTGGTGATAAGGTGCGTGTCTTGTATGTAACTAGTGCAAAAAAATCGAGACGTCAAACGATCGTTTGCATTCTGGGTTTGAAAAAACAAACGGTTTGTACTTTCATGCCGATGTTGGTTTAGGGCGAAAAAAGTGCCAAACCTTGCTTTGAGCCAGTACTGGCATGGCCTACCTGCTTTGGATTTCAATCGAGAAGCCAAACAGTAAATAGGCTGATTTCCCTGTTTGGCGTTTCGATCCAAAAGCCAAACGGATAGTGGTTTTGGCGTATGGCTATAAAAGCATGGGGAAGTGTTCAACGAAGAGCGGCTTGCTAATTTGACTTGGGATTTGATGGAGAGGCGTCTTCCAACTTCAGTGAAGGTTGCTTGTCACTGTTACCCTCAAAGTATTCAAGGGCGTACCCCATTGCCTTGTAGCTTTTCTCGCGTTTTTTAAACATGCGTTGCAGCATAGGGAGGGCGCAGTCCACATAGTCGTGAATGGTGACTTGTGTTTTTCCTTCCGATTCACGATGAATACGACCGGCATATTGAGCCAATGTACCTTTCCATGCGATAGGCATGGCCAAAAACAACGTATCCAGTCTTGGCAGGTCAAATCCTTCGCCTACATATTTTCCTGTTGCGACGACGACTTGAGCCGATTGCAGATGATTGTCAGCGTTCTTGCGTTCCGCAGCTTTCATGGCGCCTTTGAGTACGACAGTGCTTATACCCAACTCGGTAAGTCGTGAGTGTATGTACTCTGCGTGCTCTCTACGCTCTGTAAGGACTAACGGGTGTCCGCCATTTTGAACACACTGAGAGGCGTCTGAGACGATTTTTGAAGTACGTTGCTCATTATCGACGAGCCAGCGGTAGGCATCGCTTATTTTCGGGCGCTCATCTTTTTTTATTAGCTCAGTTGGCGGTATATCGTAGAGCTGATGAATCATCACGGTTTGAGTAAATTGCTCATCAGGGCTTTGTTTCACTTTGCAGCGAATAGGCCCTGCCGCCATAAAAATGATCTTCTGATGGCCATCTTGTCGCTCAGGTGTTGCTGTTAGGCCCAATACATATTTTGCTCTTACCTCGTTGAGTACCATTTCAAACCTTGGCGCGGATAAGTGATGGCATTCATCAACAATAATGTGGCCGTAGTCTTGGATGAGAGGCGTGATGGAGTTGTCTTTTTTATTAACCAAGCTTTGGTAGGTGGCAATGTCGATGATGCCACTCGGCTTTCTTTTACCTCCTCCTATACTGCCAATGTTTACTTCTGGTAGGAACGTGCGTAATCGCTCTTGCCATTGTTCGAGCAGTTGTCGGCTATGAACCAGTATTAGGGTATTTACTTTGCGTTTTACGATCATACCAATGGCTGTAACCGTTTTTCCAAATGCGGTTGGCGCATGCAAAATACCGAAGTCATGTTTGGTTATTGCAGCCACTGCTTCCCGCTGATTCTTTCGCAAAGTGAACTCGGGGGTAAGTTTTGATAATGGTTTGCCAGTTTCACGCTTATCGTCAAATAGTGGCGAAATATTGTGCTCTTGTAGCAAAGCAATCGCGTCATCAAGACAGCCTCGCGGTAGTGCTAGATAACCGTTTTCAATACGAGCACAGGAAATAAACCTTGGAATGCCATAGGTTGAAAAGCGCAAAGCTTGTGTTTTAAAAAACACAGGATTAGAAAAACTAGCTAATCGCTTTAGTCCTGCCAGTAGTGGCCCGGGTAACTCGCTCATCAAAAAGTAGATATGGTTTGCCAAGGTAATAGTCACGTTTCTCGGCAAAGACTCTAATTTTATTGGTGTGGCTTTGGCTGTGATTTCCCAAGGTGGGCGGTTATCTGTTAGCCCTTGTTCGGACAGTAATAGGGTATCGGGTGCAATGGTTGTTATGAGTTGATCAATACTCGATTGCGTGAGCGTTTTAAGATCTGCAAGATACCGCCATTGATCGTCAATCGCATTCAGGTCACTGTCAACAAAGCAACTACGACCTGAAAGGCGAGCCTCCTTTTGAAGTGGTAACGCAATGAGATTGCCAAACCCGCCCTCAGGAAGGACATCTTGGTTAGGAAAGAGCCTGTCATAGGAGTTAAACGATAGATTTGGAAATATTTCCATGGCTTTATCAAGCAAAGCGAAACCAAGTGCCCGAGCTTGGTTAGCTGGGATGTTGGTTTCAAAAAAGATCCATAAGTGCGCCCCGTTGCCAGAACGCGAGATTTCTATCGCGTGCGGGATATCAAACTCTTGGCACGCTTTAGACATTGCTTTGACTTCTTCTTGCCAACAGCCTTTATCAAAATCGGCTGCCAACAAATAGCACGAATTATCTCTAAGTAGTGGATACAGACCAACCACTTGATGACCGGCAAGGTGCCTGTAAATAATGTGCTCGTTTAATGCGCTAAACTTTTGGTGTGAACAGTCTTGGCATTTAATGCGGGGTTTGTTGCATAGCCCACTTACCCACTCATTATCACAGGCTACAGAATAGCCACTGCGGCCCTGTTGGTTTTGCCAACGATTGGCAAAGATATCCTCTCGCCCACGAAATCGTTGTCTGAATAGGGCGACTTTTTGTTCTGGGGTGAATACCTGTACCGAACGCTCGTTTTGAGCGCTACGTAGAGCCTCTCTTAATGCGAGAAGCTGTTGCTTTTCGTTTTCAAGCTCAGCTAGCCTGTTATCAATAGCCGAAATATTTAGGTAGTGAGCGTCATTCATGACAACATAATTTTTATGCGCAGCGCTATGAAGCGCGAACTTGCGGTGGCTTGATCAGCGACTCTGCTGGAATACCTAGCCCTTCATGAAGTTTCCAAATCATTTTTAGCGTGAGTGATCGCTTATGGTTTAGGATTTCATAAACACGATTGCTTTTACCTATCATGGGTTCAAGATCTTTAACCGTTAAGCCTTTGCGCTCCATCTCAAACTTTATTGCCTCAACAGGGTCTGGCAAATCCATTGGAAAATGCTTTGCTTCGTAGGCTTCAACTAACGTAACCAAAATGTCCAGCTTTTCGCCTTCGACGGTATCAGGCTCCGCCATCATTAGGTTTTCGATGTCGTTTAATGCCGCGCGGTAGTCGGCATCTGTTTTAATAGGTCTGATGTCCATTATATTTACCTCTTGTTACTACCTTTTGACTTCAAATCGTTTGCACATCAATTTTATCGTATTGTGCATGGCTGCCGATAAACCGTATGTAAACCACCGTGTAGGCATAATTGATCCAAACGACTAACCGGTATTTATTACCGGCAATGTTAAACACGACACGCCCATCTTTGAGGATGCTGGCATTTCTAAAGTCCTGTTTCACATCCGCCGGTGATCCCCAATCAGCGTTTAATGCATGCCTATACCACGCTAAAGTTGGCTCTTTCGCGTCAATGTATTCTGGGCTGTCTTCCCAAAATGTTTTTAAGGTTGATAGTGCGATAATTCTCATAAACAGATGTTAGTCCCATATTGGGACTTTTGCAAGTTTGTAGTTTGATTGACTGAAAGGAGTTGTTAACACGGCCCCGATTGCCCCATTCCTTGGGGCAGTTTTATTTCCTCTTATTCACCCTCTAAAGCTCGGCATATCAAGTGTTGCCCCATTGTCCCAACTGCCCACGGTAAGTGAGCAAATGGGTGGCTGGTTAGTTTCGCCTGATGGACCTTTTCGGCATACGGCTGCGTTTGCCATCGAAGAAGGCCAATACTCTGAACCAATAGAGTGATTCGTCATAACCTAGGCTATGCGCTGGGCGTGCAGGCGGGCTGAGCCCCAGTTTGCGTCCTAGGCTGACAATCACGTAGAACGTAAGTTTTAGCGTCAGCCAAGGTGCGAGTAGCACGAATATCATCAGGCAATGCCGGGTAAGTGCGTAGCCTATACCATGAGGTTGTTCGAGTAAGGCAATGCCAATACACCAACCAAGGCCTGCCAGTGTGGCTATTGGAAAGGTAATGGAGGCGGGTCGCATCATTAATTGCATGTTAGCACCCTCCTGTGTGGTGTTGTGAAGCGGGCTCAAAGTTCACCAGTGGTTCAACCACATCAGCCACGGTTTGATGAGCAATTCGGCGCTCTTCAAAGTAATCGTGTCGGTCGTAGATGCCCTCAACGCCTTTTAGCTTATAGTTAAGACAGCGTTCGGCCACGTTGCCTGCAATGTCCAAAGAAGCGGCAAGGCTGAGAAAGGTTCGGCCTAAATCGTGTACGGTGAAGTGTTCGAGTTTACCCATTTTATTGGGTGGCTGTTTTTTGCGCCCAGGCTCGCGACCAAAGAGTTTAGAAATGGCGCGGTTCAGTGTATCTGGCCCCATATGCGGACGATGGCTTGCTCGTCTGGCTGGGAAAACATAAGGCGAGCCACAAGCGCGGATTCGCAGCTCGTTAAACCAAGCAATGGCTTGGCGTGGTAAGGGAATGCTGATTGGCACGCCGGTTTTGCTGCGTTCTTTAGGTAGATCCCACACGCCTGTGGTTAAATCCATTTCACGCCACATGGCTTCGCACAATTCGCTTTTGCGCACGCCCAACACCAAAAACAGGCAGCAAGCGAGGTAGTTATCACGGCCAAAGCTATTGATATGGGTATGAAACACACTAAAGGCATAGTGAATTTCCTCTTTGCTGAGCATCCTGTCTTTACTGGACTCCACGCCACCGGCATCGTCCACGGTAAATGCTGCGGCTGGGTTGTTCAGGGTTAAGTCGAGCTTTATCGCATGTCGAAACAGCTGCTTCATGTACATCAAGGTGTCGTTGGCAATGGTAGGGCGGTTACTTTCTCGAATGCGTTCTAATACTTCGCGCACGTCGCGTGCGGTCACCTCAGCAATACACTTAATGCCAATGACTGGGCTTATGTCTTTGGTGTAGCCCCCGATACGGAATCTTGGGATGCTTTAGTCGTCTACTCAGATCGGTTCGATACCAGTCATGGAACAGTTGATCCACGGTTTCAATGTCAGGTAACTCGATTTTCTGTTTTTCCAGAAGAGGATCTATGCCGTCGCGTACTTCTTTTCGAAAATAAGCGGCGGCAATTCGAGCGTCTGCCAACGACGTTAAAGGAAATTGTCCCAAGGTTGCTTCTCGTCTTCCTTTGGCTGCGGTGTAGCGGATCATCCAATAAGGCGAGCCCTGTTTGCGGACGCAAAAGTATAGACCTTCACCGTCTGAATATTTTTTGGGTCGGCTTTGCTGTATGCAATAACCTGTTTTGCTGTGAGTTTTCCCATGTTTACTCCATAGTTGCTGAAATAATGGAGGGGCAAGCATGGCTGCCCACCACCGATTTGCTTATTGAATCAGCAGCTAACCTGTTGTGGTGGCGAGTTAAATGCGAAAATTGGGTAACTTACTGCCCACCAATTTGCTCACCACAAAACGCTTATTGAGCCAAAATGAGGGGGCTGCCCACCATTCTGCCCACCACTAAACAGGTAGTTGGTAACGGACATCTGCAAACCGATTTGGACGGGGAAAATAAAAAAGCCCTGTATTTACAAGCAAGTAACAGGGCTTTTAAGACATTCTTGGACGGGTAAAAAAACTATTCGATGTTTTGGATCTGCTCCCGCATCTGCTCAATCAATACCTTCATTTCGACAGATGCTTTAGTAATGTCGGTATGAATCGATTTTGATGCGATGGTATTGGCCTCGC
>CAYQRD010000075.1:0-9246 GCA_964419845.1 uncultured Phycisphaeraceae bacterium | reverse complement strand
GCGCTGGGCGTGGACAGCGATCTGGAGCGCCGCCTCTACAACACCATCCACGCGCCGTGGGTCAACAAGGCCATTGCCAAGCCCTACCCGCCCGGCTCGGTCGCCAAATCCCTCATCCTCGCCGAAGCCGCCAAACGCGGCGTTTACACCGCCGGCGAACGAATCCACGACCGCGGCTACCTCCTCGACAACCAGCCCAACAAGTTCCGCTCATGGTACTACAAGCAATACGACGGTGCCTACGGCGGACATTCAGACCAGCTCGGACGCGATCTCGATGGCGTCGATGCGCTCATGGTCTCAAGCAATGTCTTCTTCTTCACCCTCGGGCGTCGTCTCGGCCCCGAAGGCATCGCCAATGCCTACCGCGATTACCATGTCGGCACGCCATACGACCTCGGCGTCGGCACCGAGTGGCCCGGCTCCATCGGCGCATTCAACGGCCCCAACGACGGCAGCGACCTCAACCTCGACGAGGCCACCCTCATGGGCATCGGGCAGGGCCCCATCAGCTGGACCCCGCTCCACGCCGCCGACGCCATGGCCACCCTTGCCCGCGCTGGGGTTCAGTTCACCCCCCGCATCGTCCGCGACGGTCGCGCCCCACAGGTCCGCGATATCGGCCTGCCCGGCTGGGCCGTGCGCGATGCGCTCCAGGGGCTCCATCAGGTCGTAAGCAATGCCCAGTTCGGGACAGGGCGCGCGATTCAGTACGAACAACTCGGCCCTGAGCGGGTGCCGATCTTCAACGCGACGGGGATCAAGGTCTGGGGCAAAACCGGCACTGCGACCGCCCCCTCGCTGCTGTTTGATCCCGACAGAACCGAAGAAGGCAATGGACCCGAAGAACCCAGAGTCGTGCGTCAGGGAGACCACTCGTGGTATGTGACACTCGTCGCGCCAGCAGGAGAGGAGCCGCGATACGCGATCGCCGTCATCGTGGAATACGCGGGCTCGGGCGGCAAGGTGTCGGGGCCGATCAATAACCAGATCATCCATGCCCTGATCGAAGAGGGCTACCTGCCCAACCTGCGTGACACAAACACGGAGCCCGACGCATGAGTAGGGCTGGCGATATCAACCCGATCCTGCGCCTGATCAAGGGCGGCGGGCGTAACTCCGAGCCCATTTCGCGGGTACTGCGCCCGGTGAACTGGGGCTGGGTCACGGTCGGGGCTTCCCTGATGCTCTCGCTTCTTGGTATCTACGCGATCGACATCGGGCTCAATGAGAACCTCGACCCGTCGCTCTCGGAGCTCTCGGGCACGGCCTCCAAGCAGTTCATCTTCATGATCATGGGCATCATCGCGTGTCTCGTGATCATGCTGCCCCACTACAAACTGATCACCGCGATGTCGTGGGTCTTCTTCGCGATCTGCCTCGTGCTCCTGATCTTCCTGATGATCCCCGGGATCCCGTCGAGCATCGTGACGCCCCGCAACGGTGCCCGCTCCTGGATCAACCTCGGGTTCACCGACTTCCAGCCCAGCGAGATCACCAAGATCGCGTTCGTGCTCGGTGTCGCCCATTATCTGCGATTCCGCACACAGCACCGACGCTTCAAGGGCCTGATCATCCCCGGCATCATCGCGGCGATCCCCGTCGCGCTGATCACGGTCCAGCCAGATCTGGGCACCGCGTCGCTCTTCGTGCCGGCCCTCTTCGCGATGCTGATCGCGGCGGGTGCGCGTCTGCGCCACCTGACGCTCATCGTGCTGTGCGCCGCCATGAGCGCCCCGGTTGCCTACCCGTTCCTGCGGCCACACCAGAAGGCCCGCATCGAAGCGATCGTCAAGCAGTTCCAGGGCGACGAATCGACCAACTTCGACATCAACTTCCAGTCATCACGCGCTCAGATGCTCATCGCCGCGGGCCAGATCACGGGGACACCCGAGCCCACAGCCAGGGCGCTGGTTCGCTACAACGCGCTGCCCGAGCGCGAGAACGACATGATCTTCGCGGTGGTCGTCGCCCGCTTCGGGCTCGTCGGCGGCGCGGCCATGCTGGGGCTCTATGCGCTCTGGGTGATCGGTGCGCTGGTCGTCGCGGCGAGTTGCCGTGAGCCGATGGGTCGCCTGATCGCCGTCGGCCTGCCCGCGTTCATCGCGATGCAGGTGGTCATCAATGTGGGGATGAATCTGGGGATGCTCCCGATCATCGGGATCACCCTGCCATTCCTCAGCGCGGGGGGGTCATCGCTCATCACCTGCTGGCTGATGACAGGATTAGTGATGAATGTCGCATTTCATCGCCCCAAGCCCCCCTACCGCAGCTCGTTTGAATACGCTGATGATGATGACCGACCAAACCCACTCCAGCCCAGCAGACCCTACGGCAAATCGATCGGGTTCAGCGGGCGCGCCGTCACACGCTGAACGATCCATGCCCGACCTCGGTTTCGACCGGGTAGAGGGCCTCACGCCCCCGCCCGGATGGGTCGATCGCTGTCGCGAAGCGGGGATCGTGCTCGACAACGACGAGC
The DNA here is from genome assembly GCA_964419845.1 of uncultured Phycisphaeraceae bacterium. Taxonomy (GTDB): domain Bacteria; phylum Planctomycetota; class Phycisphaerae; order Phycisphaerales; family UBA1924; genus UBA1924. The sequence continues at coordinate 6,764 of CAYQRD010000075.1, read as the reverse complement.
CCAAGATGCTCGGGCGTTTCATGGCCATGCTCATGCACGCCAACTCCGTGATGAACCTGACGGCGGTGCGCGACGAGCAGGAGGCATGGGATCGGCACATCTTCGACGCCCTCACGCTGATCCCGATGCTCAGCGAGCTCGAGGCGGGGGCAAAGATCGTCGATATCGGCACCGGCGGCGGGCTGCCCGGCATCCCGCTCGCCATCGTCATGCCGCAGCACCGATTCACGCTCGTCGACGCCACACGCAAGAAGTGCGATTATCTCGATCAGGTCATCCGCGCTTTGGGCATCACCAACGCGCGTGCGATCTGTGCCCGCGCCGAAGCGCTGGGGCAGGATCGTGGGGAGCGGACCGACAACGGACGCGTCGGAGCACAACGAGAACACTACGACATCGCGATGGCACGCGGCGTCGGCCAGATCCCGATGCTCGCAGAGCTCACCGTGCCGCTGGTCAAGATCGGCGGGCTGGTCCTGATGACCAAGGGACAACGCGCCGAAGAGGAACTCGCCGATGCCAAGCAGGCGCTGCATCTGCTGCACGCGGCTCATGCGGGCACGATCGACACCCCCACCGGGCGTGTGGTGATCATCGAGAAGCTGCGCAAGACCCCGCGCGACTACCCGCGTCGGAACGGCGAACCCAAGCGATCGCCGCTGGGCGTCAAGAAGGCGTGAGCGGCATATGTCCAACTGCGAGACAGCCCGCACACCAGGCGGGCTGACTCGTTGCAACACATGGGACTGATATTGCGTTTATCGTCGACGGCGGGCGATCATGAGCACGCCACCGAGGAGCAGCACGCTCCCGCCGGGCGCGGGCACTTCGGTCGTGAGCACGCGCACCGCGTCGTGGATCAGGAACCCTCGGTTCTGATGATTCGAGGACACTTCGACCCGATTGAACGCTCGGTCGCTGCTCCAACCGTTCCACGACCACGATGAATCGGTGCGTGCGACAAGCGAGTCGGAACCGATGAGTTCCTCGCCCGAGTAGAAACGGATCTCCCCGTCGGCCTCTTTGCTGATCGAAGCAAAGAACCCTCCGAATGATTGCTGCTGCGTCTGAAAGCGGTATCCGATCACGCCGCTGGCTGTGCCCAGCATCGCTTCGCCCTCATAGGCGGTCACGCGTTGCTTGAATGACCAGGAGCCAGTGCTGTGCACCCATGAGCCGGAAGTATTGAAGACCGTGCCCATGTCGTCGTACGCCGCGACATCGCCTCGTTCGAACTTGCCGAAGTTCAGATTCTCGAACCCCTCGGTCTGTGCTGATTCGAACTCGGACACATGCACGATGTCGGCGTGGGCCATGAAGGCTGTGGACGCGAGTGTGATGTAGGCGATGGCTGTTCGGTGCATGCTGGGTCCCCCGGTGCAGGTGTTGGTTTACATGCCCAGAGCGTGCATATTGCGCATGGCAGATACAAGCACAATTACGCGCGCCTTGCGTCCGCAGCGGCCACCGAATCGACAGAATCGTTACAACCCGAACCCGTGATCAGGCGTCGGGGTGATACTCACCCTTGGCGCTGAGCAGGTGGGCGATCGCCTCACGGACCGCCGCGTGCCCGCCGGGGGCTTTGGTGATGAGCGCGCAACGCGATACGACCTCGGTCTCGGCGTCGGCAGGGCACATCGGGTAGCCGGCGCGCTCGATCGCGGGAAGATCGGGCCAGTCATCGCCCATATAGGCGGCAAGCGCTTCATCGCAGCCCGCATGCCCGAGGATGGTATCGAGGGCCGAGGACTTGTCGCGGCTCCCCTGGATGATCATGCGTTCGGGAACGCCCAGCGACTCGAGGCGATGCCGCAACGCCGATCCAGAGCGGCCGGTGATGACAGCCAGGTCGTATCCGTGTTTCATCCAGAGCTTCATGGCGTAGCCATCGCGGACATGGAAGCGTTTGGTCTCGTGCCCGTGGTCATCGATGTTGATCGAGCCGTCGGTCATGACGCCGTCCACATCGAGCACGAGCAGCGTGACCGATGCGGGATCGCTGAAGACACGCGAGCTGCTTGGGGGGCGGGTCTCACTCACGCGTGGTCCTCGACGAGCTTCATGGCGATCAGGTCCTGCACATCGAGCAGGCCCATGGGCTGGTGCCTGTCGTCCACGATGGGGATCTCGTCGGCCCGGTACTCGCGGAACATGGCGACCGCGTCGCGGGTGAGCGCGGCATGGTTGAGCGCCTTGGGATCGCGGGTCATCACGCTGGCGATGGGCTGCTGCAACTCGTCGGTGTTGCGGAGGATGAGCCGACGCAGGTCCGAGTCGGTGAAGATGCCGCTGAGTCTTCCGCCCTGATCGACCACAAGCAGCGCACCGGGCCGGCGGACAACCTTCGCGGCCTCGGCCAGCGCATCGGCCACGGTGTCGGACTCGTTGGCGATCGGGAGGTTCTGACCCGCGACGAAGCGGACAAGCTCGCTGACGGGCTTGAGCAGCGACCCGAGCGTTCCCCCCGGGTGACGCGCGTGAAAATCCTCGCTCGTGAACGCACGACGACGCGCGACGGCCAGGGCCAACGCGTCGCCGATCGCGAGCGCGGCGGTGGTCGAGGTCGTAGGCGCAAGGTAGTCGCCGTCGCCGGCTTCGTCATTCACGCCGACCTCGAGGGTGACATCGGCGAGGCGCTGCAGTGAGCTCTGCTTGCCCCCCACTTCCCCCCGGGTGATCGCGATGATGGGCAGCTTATCCTGACGGAGGATGGATGCCAACGCGACCAGCTCGTGGGTCTCGCCGGAGTGGCTCAGGCAGATCGCCAGATCGTTCTTGCGGAATCGGCCCAGATCGCCGTGCGCGGCTTCTGTTGGGTGGACCGCGTGGCTGGTGATGCCCAGCGACGCCATGGTCGCGGAGATCTTGGCCCCGATGTGCCCGCTCTTGCCCAGGCCCGAGACAATCACGGTCCCACCCGCGTCCGCGGTCCTGACAATCAGGTCGATGGCACGAAGGTACCGCTCATCGACGCGTTGCGCCAGATCGCGGATCGCGTCCGACTCGTGCTCGAAGACACGGGCGATGAAGCGTTGCTCGTCGGGATTGGCATGCTTATCGGGGATGGACACCTGAACCGGCTCCCTTTGGGTGCGTATGGGCATGGGGAAAGGATATGCATCCGCTGCGGGTGCGTCCGATTGATGTGCATCCCGCTTGGGTGCGGTCAACTGCCTCTAAAGTACATCTTCGCCCGAGAGATCGCGGATCCAACGGGATCGACCGGACGAATCTGATAGAGTGTGCCCCTCGAGCTTCCAAGGTGTTTGATTCCACGAACGGAGTGTCCATGTCCGCAGCCCGTATCCCCGCGATCCTTCTGACCCTGCTGATCCTCGCATCTGCGTGGAACACCGCTCTGGCTCACACCACCGAGCGTTCGGTCGATCGTCGCCCACTGAATCTCATGGTCGACGGCGCGTGGATCGGCGCGGGGGTGTCCTACGGCGAGTACCACGACGGGCAGTCGCCCGACACGCACGGCCCCTCGATCGAGCAGGTGCGCGGGGACCTGCACATCATCAAGGACCACTGGAATCTCATCCGCATGTACGGCACGAGCAACGCCGAGATGGTCTGCAAGGTCATCCGCGAAGACAAGCTCCCCATCAAGCTCATGGTCGGGGCCTGGATCGGGACCGAAAGCACCCCCGAAGCGAACGAGAGCAACCGGTCCGAGGTTGCCAACGCGATCCGGATCGCCAACGCGTATCCGGATGTCGTGATCGCGATCAACATCGGCAACGAGACCCAGGTCAACTGGTCGGGGCATCGCGTGAAACAGGAGACGCTGATCGGGTACATCCGCGAGGCACGCGCCAACACCATCGTGCCCGTGACGACATGCGATGACTACAACTTCTGGAACAAGCCCGAGGCGGCTGCGGTCGAGGCGGAGATCGACTTCATCGGATTCCACGCGTACGCCATGTGGAACAAGCAGACACTGGGCGATGCGCTGATCTGGACAAAGGATCGACTTGCCGAAGTCCAAGAGCGTTTCCCGGACACCCAGATCATCCACAGCGAGACGGGCTGGGCGACACGCAAGCACACCGAGGGCGAGCAGGGCCAACTCATCATCGCTCCCGCCGGCGAGGGCGAGCAGGAGCTGTTCTACCGTGCGTATCGCAGCTGGGCGACAGAGAACGGGCAAGCCCACTTCTTCTTCGAAGCGTTTGATGAGAAGTGGAAGGGCGGCCCCCACCCTGACGAGGTCGAGAAGCACTGGGGTCTGTTCAACAGCGACCGCACACCCAAGCAGGCTGTGCAGTAAACCGTCTCCGGTTGATGAAGGTCAGTTATGCGTTGGTGACGAGCTTCCTGCCCATGCAGCAGGGGCAGGGGATCGGGTGCCCGGTGCTGGGCTGGAGCGCCGGAACCGCGTTGAAACCCAGTGTTCGTACCGCGACGGTCTGCGGGCAGGGCACAAAGCCGCGGCCGAGACACTGCGGGCAGGTCTTGAGCTCGATATCGCCGACGAGTCGCAGGGTTGGTGTCGCGGTCTCCATACTCTTTCTATCGGCCGGATCGGCCCTGGAGTTGAATGCGCGCGTGGGCCGCAAAAAGACAACGGCCGGGCGATGGGCCCGGCCGTTGGTAGATATCCAAAGAGGGTTTCATTCAGCGAGGCCGGGTTCAGCGGCGACGGCGGGTCGCGACCAGGCCACCGAGACCGAGCAGTGCGGCCGATGCTGGTGTAGGTGTGATCGCCACATCATCAACATAGACGCCGTTGGCGATGCCATCGACTGCACCAGCCGAGAGCTGGAAGCGGAGGATGAACGAGTCAGCACCTGCTGCTGAGGTGAGGTCGAATGTGAACTGCTGGTAGCTCTCGTTGATCCCGAGACCGATGAGCGAGGTCAGGGTTTCGCCACGGACGCCGCCACCGTTGCTTGCATCCTGGTCGAGCCAGAGGATCTGCACGAAGGTGTCCATACCAACGAAATCGGTCGAATCAACCATTGCCGAGAACGACAGGGTGTAGTCGGTGTTCTCGGTGATGCTGCCCACGGGCTGGTTCTGCTCGATGAAGTAGGCGCCACCGGCTGCGGGGTTGTTGATGTGATCGAAGGACATGTAAGCGGAATAGTCGCCGCTGTTGGGCATGGCCATGCTGCGGCCGACGGTGCCGGACGGTCCGCCGAGGATCTCGGCCCAGTCCGCAGCGTCCGCGCCGGACCCTGCTTCGAAGCCCGCGTTGAGCACGATGTTCGCGGATGCGACCGATGATGCCGCAGCGGCAGCGATGATGGCGATGGTGTTCATAGTCTTCATGTGATTCCTCTATTCCAGTCAGTTTTCCGGCAAGCCGGGGGTATTTCACATCTCGCGGAGTAGCGAAACGCCCTCAAACGTAACAGTTACGCGATGAATTGCCAGTGAACTGGAAAGTTGTCCGATAAATGGGCGTTTTGGGCCAATCACGACTGATAATTCGACTCATCACCCCGCGTCGCCGCTCAGGGTCGACCAGCCACCGTCACGCCCCCGGGACGCATCCACCAAGCCCCACCGCCACAGATAGCGTTTGAGAGGCAACCAGTGCTCGGCGAGCATGGACAGGATGCGATCTCGGTGAGCGGGATCATCGACCAGCGCGTCGAGAGGGATGCCCGCGTTCGCCAGGAATGAGCGTTCGATCCGGATCGCGTCACGACGCTCCTGCTCGAGCGCCTGCTCGAAGTAGTCAAGCGTGTCAGCGTGTGTGAGGTCGCGTCCGAAGAGGCCCATCGCGAAGCCGGGGCTGACCCGGGCAAAGTGCCACGCGGCCTGCCCGAGCAGGTACTCGCGTCGATGGACATCGAGCGGTCGATAGCGATGGTCGTGCGTTACCCGGGCATTCGGCGCTCGCAGGAGCTGGGCGCCCGCATTCTGGATTCGGTATGCAAGCTCGATGTCCTCGTACCCATATATGGGAGGCATGTCCGGCACACCACCCGTTTGGTCGGCCAGTGACCTGGGGAAGGACATGTTGAGCCCGAAGCAGTTGCGGTAATCCGTGGCGTGCACCCCCCGCTGCTGTGTGGGCTCCTGAAAAAACACGAGGTCCGATTGCTGCACGATCAGATCGAAGAGATCAGGGTGATCGGCATCCGCGATGGGTTGCCAGTCGCATCCGCCTGCGACGACACAGGGCGCGTGCTGGGTGTGCACATCCAGATGGGCCCGGAGCAGCCCGGGTTGCGGGTAGGCGTCGTCGTTGAGCCACAGGATGATGTCCCCGTCGGCCTGCTGTTGCATGATCCGCCGCAGCTTGATCAGACCGCTGTGCTCGTGGCGGGTGACACGCGTGCAGGACCGCACCGCGCTCGGGATCTGTGGATCGGGTGTGCGATCGGCAGGCCCGTCGAGCGCAACGATGATCTCGACCTGCGCTGAGTCGTCAAGAATCACAGACTGTGATGCCAGTTCCCGCAGACATCGGTTGATGGCATCGGGGCGGGCGAAGGTCGGGATGAGGATGCTCAGGTCCACGAGTGGTGATTGTACTCGACCACGGACCAGACAGAGCCCAACCCCGGGGCGTGTTCAATGCGACAGGTTTGAAGGGCTTGGAGCGGAGGACTGAACGCAGAGGTCGCAAAGGACACGCAGAGGCGCAGAGAAGAATGGCTGGGAGGCCTGTGCCCTCCTTCGATCCGGAGGACGAAGGAGGGGGGAGTGCTTGTGCGTTCGTGTTTCAGAGAACATTGAGGTAAGGAAGTGGCTGCACTTTGTCCTCCTTCGCTCTACGAGTCGAAGGAGGGCACCTGGCG
>CAYQRD010000074.1:3714-9373 GCA_964419845.1 uncultured Phycisphaeraceae bacterium | reverse complement strand
GTGCTGGCGCTGGCGTCGCTCAAGACGCTGCTGCCCGATGACACGGGGACCCTCGTTCATCAGGGCGTGCTCTCGGAGCCCGAGCGGGCTTCGATCGACGCGGTGCGTTCGTTGCTGGGCTCGATGACCAGCGAAGGAGAGATCGCCTCGCCCGATCAGGTCTCGGTCCGGTTGGAGACGATCAAGGCGGAGCTCGATGCCTGGGCGGGATTGTCGATCCGGCATGCGGCGCTGTGCACGCGGGTGGACGGGTATGGTCGCTACGAGACCTTCCCGAGCTATCGCTTTATCGCGGGGCAGGCGCAGGAGGTGATCGTGTATACCGAGCTTGACCGGTTTGCGCAGTCGATCACCATGGGCCCGGACGGTCAGCCGCGGTACGGGATCGAACTGTCGCAGCGGCTGGAGCTGTACCATGTCGCGGATGATCTGAACACATGGAATCGCGCGGCGGAGACGCTGCGGGACGAGTCGCGGAATCGTCTGCGGGATTACTACCTGACGAACCGGGTCTGGCTGCCGGGCAATCTGGGTGTGGGTCGGTATCACCTGAAGATCGTGATGCGCGATCTGATCGGCGAGAAGCTCGCCGAGACGATCATTCCCATCGAGATCGTTGCCCGCTGATGCGGGAGCGGCGCGAGGTAAATCGTTCAAAAAAGACAGCAGCCTTGGGACCTATCTCTCTCCACAAAAGAGCCCCAAAGCTGCCATCGCTGTGCCCGGTGAGACTACAGAATTCGATTTGTGCATGCAACCCGTACACGAGCGGGAGGGGCGGAAAATTGTGGCGAAAATGTTGCGTGCGAGTCTCGGCGCAGCCGCTGGCCAGTGCTGACCAGTTGCACGGCCGACCGCGGCGTCGAACTGGTAAGATAGGAAAGATGCGAAGCGAGGATCTGGTTGTGCAGGGTGAACGGGTGTTGACGGGGGTTTGGCACGGAATGTGCATAAGTCCGCGGACTCGCGGGCCAGCGGGGTGCGGGGATCGAATAGAGTTGAAGTGATGAACATGGATGAGCACAAACGCAACAGCTCGACGGGGACAGGGAAGGGGACCAGCGCGTACCCCGGTCCTGTGCGTGAGCTGATCGAGCGCTTTGCTGAGCTTCCCGGGATCGGGGTGCGATCGGCTGAGCGTCTTGCTTTCCATGTGCTCAAGAGTGACGAGGCCGATGCGATGGCGTTGGCGTCCGCGATCGCTGCGGTGAAGCGGAGTGTTCGGCATTGCCGCGTGTGTTACAACCTGAGTGATTCGGATCTGTGCCCGGTGTGCGCCGATGCGTCGCGTGATCGATCGCGTGTGCTGGTTGTTGAGCAGCCCAAGGATCTGATCTCGTTGGAGCAGACGGGGATGTACCGCGGTCTTTACCATGTGCTGATGGGTCGGCTGTCGCCGCTTGACGGCGTGGGGCCTGAGGATCTGACGATCGATGCGTTGATGGCTCGTGTGCGTGATTCCAAGGGTGCGATCGAAGAGGTTGTGCTGGGTCTGAATCCGACGGTGGAGGGCGACGGGACGGGCCTCTACCTGGCGCAGGCGCTGGGCGGGCTGGGCGTGAGGGTCAGCCGATTGGCGCGTGGTCTGCCGAGTGGCGGCTCGCTTGAGTACGCGAACAAGGCGGTGCTCGCGGACGCGATCCTTGGTCGCCAGTCGATGGGCGGGAACAGCTGATGCGTTTCCAGACCTCCCAACAGATGAAGCTCGGCCAGCACATGAAGCTGGCACCGCGGATGATCCAGTCGATGGAGATCCTGCAGATGCCGCTTTCGGAGCTGCGTGAGCGGATCGAGCAGGAGCTCGAGTCGAACCCGACGCTGGAAGTTGCGGAGATCGAGGGCAGCGGCTCGCCCGATGATCGCGACGGGTCTTCGGCGAATGAGCGCGAGCTGAGCATCGAGCCCGAGAGTGCGAGCGACTTCGCACGCCTCGACGAGTACACCGAGAGCAACCCGGACGCGGCGGAGAACACCTACAGCGATTCTCGGGTCACGCGTGATTTCGATCAGATGCCCCGCACCCGCGCGAGCAGCAGCGGCGAGCGTGACGCGAAGATCGACGCGATGGCATCGGCGCCCGCCCGGAGCGCATCGCTGAGCGAGCAGCTCCTGGCGCAATGGTCGCTGACGGATGTGAGCGACCGGGTGAAGCTGATGGGCGAGGTGATCATCGCGAACCTCGAGGACGACGGGTATCTTCGTGCCGAGTTCGTGGAGCTCGGGGAGCGTGCCGGTCAGGCGCTGCGCGACCTTGAGCCCAGCGAGGCCGACTGGGAGCTGGCGCTGCAGGCGGTGCAGCTGCTGCTGGAGCCCGCGGGGGTGGGGGCCCGGGACGCTCGTGAATGTCTGCTGCTGCAGATCGATGCGCTCGGCGACCGCGCGGGCGAGATGCGTGACGACGAGATCAGTGTCGATCCGGACGCGTTGATGGTGGCTCGCAAGCTTGTGGGCGAGTATTTCGAAGAGCTGATGAAGAACCGGCTGCCCAAGGTCGCTGCCCGCTCGGGTCTGGATCTCGATCAGATCAACAGCGGGCTCGAGCTGCTGCGTCGCCTGAGCCTGTCACCGGCCCGGCGGCTGGTCGATGATGCGCCCGAGACCGTGATCCCCGACGGCGTGGTGGAGTACGACGAGGAGGGGGATCGCTACTACGCGTATTTGAGTGATGGTCGGCTGCCCGATGTGCGTATCAACCAGGAGTACGCCAAGATGAGCGCCGACAAGGGCGTGCCGACGCAGGACCGGACATTCCTCAAGAAGAACCTGTCTAATGCTCAGTGGCTGATGGACGCGGTGGCGCAGCGTCAGCACACACTGCTGCGTGTGATCAACGCGGTGCTCGACGAGCAGCGAGATTTCTTCGACTACGGGCCCGAGGCACTCAAGCCACTGCCGATGAAGACGATCGCGGACCGGCTGGGGATTCATGTTGCGACCGTGTCGCGTGCGGTGAGCGAGAAGTACCTGATGACGCCGCGCGGGGTGGTGCCGCTGCGGAGCTTCTTCAGCGGCGGTCTGGCGACGGACAGCGGCGAGGATGTGAGCGCCAACGCGGTCAAGGCGACCATCGGCGAGATCATCGAGAACGAAGATAAGGCCAAGCCGCTGAGCGACGAGGCGATCGTCAAGAAGCTCAAGGAGAGCGGCGTGGAGATTGCACGGCGCACGGTTGCCAAGTACCGCGATCAGCTGGGCCTGCCCACGGCGCGGATGCGCAAGCAGTTCTGATCAGGCACGGGCTCTTCGTTTTCCGGGCAATCGAGCCAGTTTCGGTCGGCGCCACGGACCGGTGTAGATCAGGGTCGCGCCCAGCAGCAGCGCCGGGGTCGCCAGCAGCATGCGTGCGCCGGGGTCGTCGAAGTACCAGGCCCCGAAGATCGCGGCGGGCATGAGCGCGATGCCCCCGATTCGGGGCATCGTGATCGCAAGCAGCGCGAGCAGCAGCACGGGGAGTGCGAAGAGCAGGACGGGCAGAATATCGGCCGCGTTGTCCGAGGCGTCCACGAGGTGCATCAGCGCGAACCAGACCCAGAACCCGCCCCAGAGGGCCGTGAGGACGGATGCGCCCCAGCTGATCGTCCGATTTGCGATGGCGATGCGTGGTCTTCTCATGGCATGATCCTTGTTGGGATTCAAACAATCGATCTTCCATGCATCGGCTCGATCGCCCGTGTCGAACCCGTCCCACGCACGCCCCGCCGCCCGGGGCTATTGGAGGCCCGAACATGACACGCACGAACTCTCCGCTCCGGTTTTTCTCTGTCTCTGCGGCTTTGGTTGTCGTGGGGGCGATATCGCTCGCGGGTGCGCACCCCTTCACGATGTCGATGAATGAAAACGAGAGCCGCTGGCGGGTTGTGCTCGATGGGGTGATGGGGGGGCTGTCGAGCGGTGTGCTCGAGGATACCCCGGACGGGATGCTGTTCCGCGGCTCGCTGCGTCTGGAGAACAATGGCGGGTTCTCGCAGATCCGTTCGCCGATCAAGACGGGCTCGCTCGCGGGTGCCGACGGGCTGGAGATCGAGGTGCGGGGCGACGGGCGGACCTACATCTTCGATGCGCGGGTTTCGAATATCCGGATGATGGCCGCTTCGTATCAGTCGACCTTCGACACGGTTGACAACGAGTGGATCACGGTCCGACTGGCGTTTGATGGGTTCAGCTTCCATACCTTCGGGCGTCGGGTGCCGACGGTTGGGGCGATCGATCCCGAGCTGATCGAGTCGCTCGGCGTGACGCTGGCGGACAAGCAGCCCGGGACCTTTGATCTGGAGATCCGCGCGGTCCGCGGGTACAGCACGCGGGGCAAGTACAACGATCGTCTGGCGGCGCTCGGGCGTGAACTCGAATCGCGTGCCAAGGCTTCTGTGATCGTGACGGATGATTCCAATGGTCGTGACCTTGATGAGCGTGATCGGCGTGTGGCGAAGCTTGGAGCAATTCTTGCGGAGCGTTCAGGAAACGCATCTGGAAATCCGAGCGACACGACGATGGTGGATGCCTCGTTTGCCGATCGGGTGATCGAACTGTGTGCGTTGGCGATCGATCGGGGTGTGCCGTTGTTCAACAACGATCAGCCGGCGGCCTGCGCGACTGTGTACGAAATGGCGTTGGCATCAGTGTTGGTGCTTGGGCATGATGATCTGACCGATACGATGCGTGATCTTGTGACCGACGCGCTGCGAGACGGGCAGCGGATGCATGATCAGCGTGACCGTGCATGGCACTACCGGCGAGCGATCGATGCGTTGATGCGTTCGTACACGAATCGGGCCTGAGAGCGATTGCGCGGATTCTTGGGTTCATCCCATTGATACGATTCATCGCCGGTACCTCGCGTCGTCGTCGTTGATTCAACGCACGCGTGTCAGCCGGGCGTACTCGAGGACGAGTGTCTTTCGACCAACTGATTTGAACTCGACGATCACGCGGGCGTTGCTGCCGGCGGTGGTTTTCATGACGACACCCTCGCCGAACTGGGGGTGACGCACGACGCAGCCCTGCGGGTAGGCGGCGGTCGCATCGCTCGAAGCGCTCGCAGGCTTCTTTGCGGCGGGGTTGATACTCGGGCCCGTGGGTCCTGCGTGGCTGATGGTGCGTCGTGGCTGGACATTGGCCAGGCGCTGCTCGCGGGCGCGCTCGATGCGCTCCAGGTCGGCCTTGTGCTTGGGGTCCTGGCGGAAATCCTTGAACGACCCGGCGCGGAAGCTGCGGCTGGGTGACGGGCCGCGGTTGGCGCCGAAGGCGTCGTCGTACTCGCCGAGTCCCTCGTCGTCCATGTAGGTGTCGCTGTGGTCGCTGAAGATGATGTGCTCTTTGCCGATCTCTTCGAGGAAGCGTGATGGGATCATGCGTTCGCTCATGCCGCGGATCGTGCGCCGGTTGGTGTGGGTGATCTGCAGGTGCTTCATGGCGCGGGTGATGCCGACGAAGGCGAGGCGGCGTTCCTCTTCGAGCTCGCTCTGGGATTCGTTGGCGCGTGAGTGGGGGAGCGAGCCCTCTTCGAGCCCGATCATGGCGACGGCGGGGAACTCGAGGCCCTTGCTCGCGTGCAGGGTCATGAGGGTGACGGTGCCGGTTGAGGAGTCCACGGCATCTGCGTCGGCGACGAGGGCGATGGATTCGAGGTAGGCGCGGAGCATGGCGAGCAGCTCGGGGA
>CAYQRD010000074.1:0-3614 GCA_964419845.1 uncultured Phycisphaeraceae bacterium | reverse complement strand
GAGGTGACGAGTTCGCTGAGGTTATCGAGGCGTTCCTCGTCGGATTCGCTGCCGCTGGCCTTGGCCTGCTTGGTGTAGTGCGATTCGAGGGTCGATTCGGTGATGACGCGTTCGACCAGCTCGTGGAGGGTGCTGGCGACTGATGCGCCCATGAAGCTGCCCTCGCCGGTCCAGTCGTTGACCATATGCACGAACTTGTCGATCGAGGCGAGCGCCCGCGGGCTGAGCCCGAGCTCTTTGGCGCGGGTGAGCCCGGCCCAGAGCGAGATGTTGGCGCGGACGGCGGCGCCCTGGATGACATCGAGGGTGGTCTTGCCGATGCCGCGGGTGGGGGTGTTGATGACGCGGAGCAGCGAGACGGTGTCGTCGGGGTTCGCGACGACGCGGAGGTAGGCGATGGCGTTCTTGACTTCTTCGCGCTCGAAGAAGGCGGTGCCGCGTGCGATCTTGTAGGGGATGCCGTACTGGCGCATGGCGTCTTCCATCACGCGTGAGAAGGCGTTGATGCGGTAGAAAACGGCCATATCGCGCCAGGCGATACCGTCCTCGTCGTGGAGCTTGCGGAACCAGTCGGCGACGAGTTCGGCTTCGTGGCGTTCGTTGTTGCAGCGGACGACGGTGATGGGCTCGCCGCCTTCTTTGGAGGTGTACAGCGGTTTGTCGCGTCGGTGCTCGTTGCGTTTGATGAGCGTGTCGGCGGCCTGCAAAATCGCGGCGGTGGAGCGGAAGTTCTCGCCCAGCAGGATGGCCTTTGCGCCGGGGAAGTGTTCTTCGAAGTCGAGGATGTTGGAGATGTCAGCGCCGCGCCAGCCGTAGATTGCTTGGTCGGGGTCGCCGACGACGCAGATGTTGGGCTGGGTGGGGGCCTGATCCTCCATGCCGGGCATGGGCGGCGGGGGCGCGGCCAGCAGCGAGGTGATGCGGAACTGGACCGAGTTGGTGTCCTGGTATTCGTCGATCATCAGGTAGCGCCAGCGGCTGTTGAGCTCGGCGCGGATGTCTTCGTGCTTTTCGAGCAGCTTGACGGTGAAGAGCAGCAGGTCATCGAAGTCGATGGCACCCGCTTGGCGCAGCGCCTGCTCGTAGCTGAGGTAGATCTTGGCGATCTGCTTGGAGTAGTAGTCGTGGGCGTTGGCCTCGTAGGCCTTGGCGTCCATGAGTTCGTTCTTGGCGTTGGAGATGGCGCTGAGCACGGTGCGCGGCGGCCAGTTGGTCGCCTGCAGGTTCATCGCCTTGAGCACGCGCTTCATGGCGCTCATCTGGTCGCTGGAGTCGTAGATGGTGTAGTCGGGCTTGAGCCCGGGCAACTCGGCACGCTGGGCGTAGCGGCGCAGCAAGCGGGCGCAGAGGGAGTGGAAGGTGGTGATGGTGAGCCCGCGCAGGCGTGGGTCCGGGGGAGCGCCCTCTTCGAGGGCGTGGGGGCCGGCGATCTGGGTGATGACGCGCTCGCGCATCTCGCCGGCGGCTTTGTTGGTGAAGGTCAGGGCGAGGATGCACCAGGGCGGCGTGCCCTGCTCGATGATCTGTGCGATGCGCCGGGTGATGACGCGGGTCTTGCCCGAGCCGGCGGCGGCGAGGATGAGCAGGGGGCCCTCGGTGTGGAGGACGGCGGATTTCTGGGCGTCGGTGAGGCCGTCCAATATGGGATTGGGCGCGGGGTTATCCTCGCCGAGTTTGCTCGGGAGGTCGTCGTCGGCGAGGAAATCGGGGAGGTCGTCGAGGGGCATGGTGGGCATCGCGTCGTGCAGTTCTTTGAAGAAGTTCCGTCTTTGGCAAAGGGTAGGCGATGCGGGCGGAATCGATGGGATGTCATCGTGATTTGAGCGTGTTGCGGATGCGTGCCTTGATGGATGCGGGGGCGCTGTCGTCGTTGAGTGTGCTTTCGAGGAGCTTGACGGTCATGGCGTGCTCTTTGGGGTCATGCTTCGTGGCGCAGAAGAGCACGGTGTACGACCAGGCGCGGACGAATGTCTTGCGGCTCGTCGTGCACGAACGGGCGAATGACCCGGCGCTTGAGGCGCATGAGCGTGGGATCGGGATCATGGCGAGGATCTGCAGCGCGTGGAGCTGCGCAGGCCAACGGGTGAGATGGGGGAGGGCATCGCAGAACGAGACGAGCAGATCGGGGTCGATGGCCTCGGGCACCAGATCCCCCTCGTCGATGGCGTGCTTGAAGAGCCATGTCGCGCCGTCCTGATGGGCTTCGCTGGTGCAGCGGGCGATGAGCGCGGGGATGAAATCGGGTCGATCGGCGTGGTCGGCGTACACCCGGTTGATGTGGGTCAAGTCTCTGGAATCCCATGCGGCGATGTCATCGGGGAGGTTCATGCGTCAGAATCCGTGAATTGGTCGCGTCGGTGCCCAATTGCTGGCAGCTACAGGGGTTCTACTGCGTCTGATGCCCGGCGATGCACGAAATACACGGCTGGCCGTGGGTGTTTGCGCTGAGCGGGCACCTATGATTTCTTCCGTTTGCCGCTGATTTCGGATCGGACGGCGCACGCGGGCAAGCCCATTCTCCACAGATACTTGCGAGCAGCACCATGACCACCAAAGAATCAGTCAACCCCAAGGCCATGCCCGATGTGCAGGCGTCGAAGGACGACCGGAATGTCGCGATCGACAAGGTCGGGGTGAAGGATGTCGTCTACCCGATGAGGCTCGCGACCAAGGGCGGCGAAGAGCAGACCACGGTGGCTTCGATCAATATGTATGTCGCGCTGCCCAAGGAGAAGAAGGGCACGCACATGTCCCGCTTCCTGGAGGTGCTCAACGAGCACGAGTGTCAGGCGTTCTCGCCCGGCGACATCCCGGACATCACGCGCAAGATCAAGGAACGCCTCAACGCCCAGGAGGCGCACTTCGAGGCGAGCTTCACCTACTTCATCGCCAAGCCCGCGCCGGTGACCGGCCAGCGGGGCCTGATGAACTACGAGGTGACCTTCGAGTGCACGGCCAACAGCCACGAGGACTTCGTGATCAAGGTCGCCGCCCCCGCGACGAGCCTGTGCCCGTGCTCCAAGGAGATCAGCGAGTACGGGGCCCACAACCAGCGTTGCCGCATCGAGGCGGCGGTGCGGGTGCAGGACACGATGTGGATCGAGGACCTCGTCGAGCATCTCGAGGCGGCGGCCTCGCACCCGGTCTACGCCGTGCTCAAGCGCCCCGATGAGAAGTTCGTCACCGAGAAGGCGTACGAGAACCCGAAGTTCGTCGAAGACATCATCCGCGATCTGGCGGTGCTGCTCAACGAGGACGACCGGATCGTGCAGTACGACATCAGCAGCGAGAACTTCGAATCGATCCACTCGCACAACGCGTACGCGCAGCTGGCACGCGATAAGCGGCTGGATTGAGTGAAAGATCACTTCATGACAAACAACACCCCGGGATACCCCGGGGTGTTTTCTTTTGGCGGTGCTGGCAGGTGTCTCAGCGTCGGCGCCGAGTGGCGGCGAGGCCTGCAATCGCGAGCATGCTCGCGGTTCCGGGCGCGGGGATGAAGATGCCGAAGGTCATGGTCGATCCTGAGAGCAGGGCTGCGTCGAGGGCGCCGGGGTTGTCATCGAAGCGTTCGAAGAGCCCGACATGGAACTCGGCGTCTTCGTTGAGGT
>CAYQRD010000073.1:1800-9428 GCA_964419845.1 uncultured Phycisphaeraceae bacterium | reverse complement strand
TCAGTTCGCGTGTGCGGCGCGGTACTCACGCAGCCACTGCGGGCGGGCGATGTCGGCCTCGAGGGGGTCGACGTGCACACGGCCGTTCTTCTGGAAGACGATCTTTCCGGTGCCGACCGAATAGAGGGTGTCGTCCTTGCCCTTGCGGACATTGAAGCCGGGGGTGAACTTGGTCCCGCACTGACGGATGATGATCGAGCCCGGCTTGGCGAACTCGCCGCCGTAGAGCTTGACGCCGCGGTACTGGGGGTTTGAGTCGCGCCCGTTCTTGGTCGAGCCCTGGCCTTTTTTATGCGCCATAACGCGGTTCTCCGTCAGAAATCGGGCTGGATGGCCCGGATTTGATCATTCTGCGCCGTGTGCTGCGTGCACGCGTCGCGGGGGCAAGCGTAGCCCTGCAATTGGTTGCTGTCCAGCGGCTTGGGCACGGGTGAGGGGCTCAATTTTGCAGATCCGGTGGCCGGCCCTGCGGAAAGCCCTGCCGGGTCGTTATCGCATCACCCAACGCTGCTCAACGAGCTCGAAGGGGGTGTCGCCCTGCTGCCCCAGCTCGCCCGGGGTGGAGTAGCGGAGCATCATGGTCTTGCGGAGGGTGTACCGCTGGGGGTTGTCGCCATCGCGACCCACGACATAGGACTGGAACTCGCCGCTGAGCCCGGCGAAGAAGACGGTGACCTCGTCGGCGAGCAAGTCCTCTGCGGGCCAGATGACGACGCCGTCGCGGGCGTGTTCAACGCCCTGGAGGACATTGGACACGATATCGATCTGGGACTCGAGCAGCGGGTTGTCGAGTCTGTTCATGATCTCCTGGGTGACGCTGGAGGAAACGCCGCGCCCGGAACGGAGGACATTGGCGTTGTCGGTCATCAGGGCCACATCGGGGGCGAAGAGCTTCACACCGCCCCAGTGGTTCGTCACGCGGTAGGTCAGGTAGAAGAAGGGCTTGAGCTCCCCCTTCTCTTCGACCCAGGCGAGACGCAGCGGGCCGTTCTCAAAGGTGAACTCCCATTGGGTCGCGACAGGAGATGGTTCCGGCGCGGCGGAGAGCGAGGCGGGCATCGCGGCCAGCAGGCCGAGCAACCCGATCGCGGCACCGAGCATGGCTCTTGGTGCGATCCGGGTTGCGGTCTTGGTTCGGTTGATCTTATTTGGGATCATGGACGCATGCTCCGTAAGGGCTCGATCGGGCGTATTGCTCAGGAATCCGAGAATGGGTTCCCTCGATCCCGGAGCCACGCCGCTCAGAGACAGGAGCGGCACACACCCGGGGTTGAGATGATAGTGTAGTGTGACACCCTTGGGGGTCAAATCCATACGCCTGGAGCCCGTTTTCTGTTCCCCTCGAATCCCAGCCGCCTCTGCGATGACCGCGATGTCCCGATCACAGCCCGACCCGAGCGATCCCGGAAACCGGGTCGCCACCGCACGGATCCCCGCGGACCTGCGTCTGTCGGCCTGTGAGCGGCTGGTCACCGGACTCAATCGGCGACAGGCCGCCCGGAGTCTGGTTGCTTCGGCAGAAGCGCACGGGATCGATCTGGATCTGATGTGGGGTGTCATCGACCCACAGATTCAGCACAAGCCGGCATCTGTGCGTCAGGTCTGTCTCGCGGTGCTCGGCGCGGGCCGAACGGCGATGCTGTTCCATTCAAGCCCCGAACAGCCCAAATCGCTCGGCCCACGCGAACTCCAGCAGCGCGAGATCACCGCATCGATCCGCTCGTGCCTTGAGGCACTCGGCGAGATGCCCGGCCGCGCGGGGCTCGCCCAGAGCCTGATCGAGCCCAAACAGTCCTGGGCACCGCAGGCATGCATCGATGCGGGGATGATCAGCGTGGGTGAGTTGGCGTACATGCGCAAACCGCTCCCATCGCTGGCCCCCCCGCTGCCCGCGGAGCCAAAGTGGCCTGAGGGGGTCCGTGTTGAGCCGCTGGCTGCGATCGATGCCCGCTCGCCCGGGCTCGGAGATGCCGTGCTGACCGAGGCGCTCGGGGGCAGCTACGAGCAGACGCTCGATTGCCCGGAACTCTGCGGCCTGCGTCCCATGCCCGATGTGCTCGATTCGCACAAGGCCACGGGGGCTTTCGATCCCAATTTTTGGCTGATGATCTTTCTGGACGATCGCCCCGCGGGGTGCTGCCTGCTCACACCCTGCCCCAGCAACGAGAGTATCGAGCTGGTCTATCTGGGCATTGCGCCCTTTGCACGCGGTTTGGGGCTCGGGCGCCGGGTTCTCGAATACGGGATCGCGCGGATGAACGATGTCCACGCTCACGAGGTGACCTGCGCCGTGGACACACGGAACATCCCAGCGATCCGTGTCTATGAATCGCTGGAGTTCCGACGCTTCGATTCGCGTGTGGGATTTGTCGCGCGGCTTCCACTCCGGAAAACGAACTGAGCCCGTTGCGCAACCCCTGTGTTCAGATTGGATTCGGATTTCAACAAAGATTTGTGCACATCGGCCCTTCCGATTTGTGCATAACCGACGGGCAAGGTGGACGAAAAAATCTTGGCGCACTCAAGTCACTGAAATGAAGCACACTGCGATGTGCACGCCGCGCGAGAGAAGACTGGGCGAGTTGCGATCTGACGCGTGAGTCTCTAGACTCCCCCTCGCCGGTTAGGATCGACCGGCCCGAACATGATCGCGGGATTCTCCCGTGGGGACACAAGAAAAACCAGATGTCACGGATGATTTCCGTGTGGTTGGACCTGTGCCGGATGTCGTAGAACGCATCCGTAGCGCGATCGGTTTGCACTGTGAATGGACTCAGTCTTCTCCACCCGCATTGCTCGCCCAGACGGGGTGCAAGGAGCGCGATCGGATCGCGCAGGCACCCCGCATCGGGCGGTCCAGGATGACCAAGAGGCGCTGTTGTGCATCACCGATTGCAAGACGCAAAGCCGACGAACCCCGCCCGCTCCGCTGGCGCACCCGAAAGCTTCCGATTCGATCCCTCTCGCGTCCCCGGGCGTGATACCCAGGGGCAGAACCACACATCGGCTCCCACGCGTGGCGACGACCCTGCAGGGCGGTTGCGAGCGCACACGAACCCCGGAGTCGAACAGAACGCGGGAGTCGCGATACGCGATCACCTCGCGCAGTCCCTGGGTGCCAATCGTGTGCGGCGCTACCTCAATGAACGCACACGGCTTGCGGTGCTCGGGGACGGATCCGTCGAAATCAGTGCGGGCGACGCGTTCACACTCGACATGATTCAGCGACGGCTTGGTGAAGCACTGCGGATCGCGGCGCAGTTCGCGCTGGGAACAACCGAGCCGCGTATCGGGTTTCGGATCGACGAGGCGCTGCAGCCCACCAGAACAGAAGACGCGGGAGCGAGCGGGGAAGCATCGAAGACCCACACGCTGGGGAACCGGGTGCAGGCACCCGAGACACGGCCACCCGCGCCGCGTTGCCCGCGTCTTGAGGAATACCTGGTCGGGGCTTCCAACCGCCTGGCGTTCGAGTCGGTCCGCCAGGCCATCGAGAGTTCGATGCCCGGCGCTCCGGTCTTTGTCCATGGTTCGTGTGGCGTCGGTAAAACCCACCTGCTGCGCGGGGCGACCATGCTCGCCCGGACGCTGAGGCCCGGCTGCAAGGTCCGCTACACCACGGGCGAGGCATTCACCAACGCCTTTGTCACGGCGATCCGTACCAGGAGCGTGGACGCGTTTCAGAAGAAATACCGTGGCCTGGACCTGCTGTGCATCGACGACATCCATCTGATGGCCGGCAAGCAGGCGACACAGCACGAACTGCTTCAGATCCTCAACACCCTCTCGCTGGGCGGGGCACGGATCATCCTCGCATCCGACGCGCACCCGCGCAGCATCGCACGGCTCGATCAGGCGCTGACCTCACGCTTCAGCGCCGGCCTGGTCGTGCGTGTCGACGAGCCCGATCCCGAGCTTGCCCGCCGACTGGTCCACCAGATCGCCGCACTCCGCGGCGTCTCGCTCGACGAGGCGGGTGTCCGCGTCATCTGCGAGCGTGTGGGCGTGGGACGCGGCGCAAGCGTGCGTGATCTCGAGGGCGCGGTGCTCCAGGTGCACGCGGTGTGCCGCCTGCTCGACCGTGACCAGAGCGCCCGCAGGGGGCTTGTGACCCCCACCGCGAGTCATCTCCGCCAAGCCCTCGCCCTGCGGGGCGGTGAGGAGCAGCTCGCGAGCACCGCTCCGATCTCGATCGACTCGATCATCCGCACGGTCTGCACCGAACTGAGCGTGAGCAAGTGCGATCTGCGTGGCAAAGGGCGTCAGAAGAAGGTCGTGCTTGCCCGCGAGCTGATCGTGCACATCACACGCCAGCTCACGAGCAAGAGCTTCCCAGAGATCGCCCACGAGCTGGGGCGGAGCAACCATTCGACCGTAATCACCGCCGCGAAACGATTCAGGGATCGACTCAGCATGCCCGAGCCGCTGCGTGTGGACTGCCCATTCGACGGCCTGCCCGTGAGTGAACTCACGCAGCGCCTGATGAGCAGCGTGCAGCGTGCATGAGTCGCCCGTGGGGATCGGGGCAGGATCCCACAAGAATCAGGACGAGAATCTTGCCCACGGGCTTGCCTGATCGGGGACATTGAGCCGACAATGCGCGTATGCCGCATCACGAAATCCCACTGAGCAAACCCGACATCTCCGAACTTGAAGAATCGCTTGTGCTGGAGGTGTTGCGATCGGGGCGACTCTCCATCGGCCCGATGCAGGAGCGTTTTGAGGATCTGGTGGCACGCAGGTGCGGGACTGCGCACGCGATCGCCTGTTCATCGGGGACCGCGGGGCTGCACATGATCCTGATCGCGATGGGCATCGGGCCCGGCGACGAGGTCATCACGACCCCGTTCAGCTTTATCGCATCGTCCAACGCGATTCTCTATGTCGGGGCCAAGCCGGTGTTTGTGGACATCTGCCCCACGAGCCTCAACGCCAACCCCGAGCTCGTTGAGCAGGCGATCACACCGCGTACCAAGGCGATCCTTGCCGTCGAGGCATTCGGGAACCCGCAGTACTTTGATGAGTACGCCAGGATCGCGGCCAAGTACGAGATCCCGCTCATTGAGGACTCATGCGAAGCGCTGGGCACGGTCTACAAGGGGCACCACGCCGGGAGTTTCGGGCGTGCGGGCGTCTTCGGGTTCTACCCGAATAAGCAGATCACGACGGGTGAGGGCGGGATGATCGTCACGAACGATGACCGCCTCGCGGATACCTGCCGATCGCTGCGGAATCAGGGCCGAGCGGTCGCGGGTCGCGGCTCGATCTCGACAGGCTCGGCGGGCGGGAGCTGGCTCCATCACGAGCGGCTGGGCTTCAACTATCGCATGTCCGAGATCAACGCGGCGATGGGTGTCGCCCAGATGCAGCGGCTCGACGAGTTGATCGAGTCGAGGAACGACACCGCGAACCGCTATATCGAGCGGCTTCTGGATGTCAGTGAGCTGATCCTGCCCACGGTTGACCCCGATTGCAGCGTGATGAGCTGGTTCGTATTCGTCGTCCGATTGGCCGCCGGGTATACACGCGAGGAGCGGGACCGGGTCATCGCGGGTTTGCGGATGCATGAGATCGGCGCGGGGGACTATTTCCCCTGTATCCATCTGCAGCCGATCTATCAGCGGGCGATGGGGCTGGGCGAGGGCAGTTTCCCGATTGCCGAGAGCGTGAGCCAGCGGACACTGGCATTGCCGTTCTTCTCGGGGATGACGACCCGTGATGTGGAGATGGTGGGCCAGACGCTCGAGTTGATGATCTCGCGGGAAAATCTCTCTCGTCGGGGCTGAGCGGCGAGCAGCCGCAGACTGCGGGAATTGCGCCACACAATATTCGGAGCCAGAAATCGCTCGTGTGACACCGCGTGGTCCCGCCTTTTTGGGTAACCTGAAGGCTATCCTATATTCACACGATGGGGCGACCCCCATCATCTTGCGGGCGATGACCCGAGGAGAACCAGCAGCAGTGTGGTATGAACGCCTTTTAGGACCGTTCGGCGTCGATATGGGCATCGACCTGGGGACCTGCAACACCCTCGTTGCGGTCCGTGGGCAGGGCATTGTGCTCAATGAACCCTCGGTGGTCGCGGTGCGCAAGGGCACCAACCAGGTGCTCAAGAACGGCCAGGCCGTCGGCTGGGTGGCCAAGGAGATGCTGGGCAAGACCCCCGGCTCCATCACCGCCATCCGTCCGCTCAAGGACGGCGTGATCTCGGACTTCGAGATCACCGAGGCGATGCTCAACTACTTCATCACCAAGGTCACCGGGCGTGTCCGCATGCTGGGCCCGCGTGTGGTGATCTCGATCCCCTCGGGCATCACGGCCGTGGAGAAGCGGGCGGTGTTCGACTCGGCCGAGCACGCCGGGGCACGCAAGACCTACCTGCTCGAGGAACCCATCGCCGCGGCGATCGGGGCGGGGCTGCCCTTCGCGGAACCCACGGCGTCCATGATCGTGGACATCGGTGGCGGCACGACCGAGGTCGCGATCATGACGCTCGCCGACATCGCCAACTGCGAGTCGGTGCGTGTCGCGGGCGACGACATGGACGAGGCGATCATCGCCCACATGAAGCGCAACTACTCGCTGATGATCGGTGAGCAGACCGCTGAGCGGATCAAGATCCAGATCGGGTCTGCGGCCTGCATCGGTGAAGAGACCAAGATGGAGGTCCGCGGGCGTGACATGGTCTCGGGCCTGCCCCGCAAGACCGAGGTCACCAGCGAAGAGATCCGCGAGGCGCTGCACGAGCCCGTGTACAACATCATCGAAGCGGTCACCCGCACGCTCGAGCGGGCAGAACCCGAACTGGCGGCGGATCTGGTGGACAACGGGATCATGCTCGCCGGCGGTGGCGCGCTGTTGCGTGGGCTCTCCATCGAGATCAACAAGGCGACCGGCCTCGAGGTGACGCTCGCGGAAGACCCGCTGACCTGCGTGGCACGCGGCACGGCGATCTACCTCGAGAACATCGAAGAGTGGAAAGAAACCCTCGAGAACAACTCGGACATCTGAGCAACACCCCGTCACCCGCACCCGCTGCACTCGGCGGCGAGTTGCGATAAACTGGGCTCAGTCCGAACGAATGCCGAAGGCGAGGGCATGCGATGCAACACCAACCCCTGATTGTGCGATGGTCGATGCCCATCACGATCGTGGTGCTGTTCGCGCTCGCATTCACACCCGCGAAGTGGTTGGGCTGGACCGATTGGTTCGCGGCGCAGGTCAAAGTGGCGATCGTGCCCATCACCCACCCGCTGACGATTACCATCGACACCATCGTCCCCACACGGATCTCCGATCCTGAAGCCAGCGAGCGTGAGCGGGCGATCAGCGCCGAGTTGGCACGGATGGAACTCCAGCTCTATCAGACCCGCCAGGAGAATGAGCGGCTGAGCAATCTCATCGATCAGTACGCACGCGGCGCGGCGATCACCCCCGAGCTCAATGTCAAGCAGGTCACCCGTCCGCGGATCGCCAATCTCGCGGGCGATGTCCTGCTGATCCGCACGGGCAATGTCGACGGGCTCTCGCAGGGGACCGTGGTTGTCGCCGACGCGGTCCAGCTGCTCGGGCGCGTCAGCCGCGTGGATGGACGAACCGCGAATGTGCTCCCGATCACCGCGCCCAGC
>CAYQRD010000073.1:0-1700 GCA_964419845.1 uncultured Phycisphaeraceae bacterium | reverse complement strand
CTGATCAGCTGGGTGTGCTTCGGGCTTGAACTGGCGTTGATGCCTGTGCTCGATGCGGGATCGCGTGGGGTCCACCCGAGCATGGTTGTGCCGCTGCTCGTGTTCGTGGCCATGAACGCGCCGCGCAAGCCAACCATGTGGGCGGCGATGATGCTCGGTGTCGTACTGGACCTCCTCTCGCCCATGCCCGCGGTGGACGGCGGAACAATCACCATCATCGGCCCTCACGCGCTGGGGTTCCTGCTCGGGGCGCACTTCGTCCTTGCTGTCCGGGGCATGCTCATCCGGCGCAACCCGCTGACGATGATCGTGATGTCCATTCTTGTGATGCTCGTGGCGCAGGTGGTCGTGGTTGCGATCTTCACTGCACGCGATCTGGGTGCCAATCCGCTGATCTGGGACGCGGGCGATGAGCTCCGCAAACGCCTGTTCTCGTCGCTCTACACCGGCGTGAGCGCCCTGCTGCTCTCGTTCGTGTTCTTTGCGCTCGGGCCCGTGTTCGGGTTCAACTCGACCGTGCCCACCCGCTTCGCACGCCATATCTGAGTAGCCAATCGGCTACACTTGGGGCGTATGGCCCAATCAACCAAATCGATCCTGTTCGACGACGGCAAGGGGATCCTGTCGCCGCTCAATGACCTGCGCCCGACCTACGCGATCCGCACCGGTGCGATGACCATCTCCGAGCGGCTGACCGAGGCGTTCGACCTTGAACCCGTCGGGGTGGTCGTGCCGCACAACATGGTCGAGCTCACACGCGAGCTGACGAGCCTCCCCGTGAACGAGCCGCCCGAAGAGGGTGATGAAGAAATCCTGCTGATCAACGCGCGATGTGCCCTGCCCGTGCGCGCAATCGGCGAGATCACGCTGGGCCAGGTGCTGATCGAGGAAGACACGCAGGACATGATTGCGGTGCGCCTGACGCAGACGGGCGTTCGCAAGCTGCTCAGCGGCAACCAGCCCGACATGACCCCCATCGCCGTGCCCGGCAAGCATCTGCTGGCACGCCCGTGGGACTGGCGGCACTTCCGCGACGCCTCGCTGGAGTTTGATCTGCAGGTCATCGGGCAGAGCATGGTCAAGGTCGAGGCCGAACCCATCGGCGTCACACTCATCGGCACCGAGGGCATCGCGATCTCACGCGAGGCCATCGTCATGCCCGGCGTGATCCTCAACGCGCTCGCCGGCCCGATCGTCATCGAAGAGAACGCGACCATCAGACCCGGCGCGATCATCACGGGCCCGGCCTACATCGGCCCGGGCACCACGGTGCTCGAGCAGGCGAACATCAAGCCCAACACCGCCATCGGACCGGTCTGCAAGGTCGCCGGCGAGATCGGGGGCACGGTCTTCCAGGGCTACGCCAACAAGGGCCACGCGGGGCATCTAGGCGACAGCTGGGTGGGCGAGTGGGCCAACCTCGGGGCCGACACCACCAACTCGAACCTGCTCAACACCTACGGCGAGATCACCGCCCGCCCAACCCCCGGCGGGAGCATGGAAAAGACGGGCGAGACCTTCCTGGGCGTCACGATCGGCGATCACGCCAAGACCGCCATCGGGACCCGCATCATGACCGGGGCGATCGTGGGCACCGGGACGATGTTCGCCGCCAGCACCGCGTTGTCCGGCACCACCGAACCGTTCTCGTGGCACACCGATTCGGGCGTGAAGCACTACCGCTTGGGCAAGTTCGTCGA
>CAYQRD010000072.1:0-9514 GCA_964419845.1 uncultured Phycisphaeraceae bacterium | reverse complement strand
GGCGAGATCGTTTTCCAGCTCGGATCACGCATCCACCTGCTCAATCTGAGCAACAAGAAATCCAAGCCCGTTGATATCAGTGTTCCCGGCGCACGCGCCTCGCTGCGACCCAAATCAGTCGATGCCAGCTCGATGATCATGTCGGGCGATATCTCATCCACCGGCAAGCGCGTGGTTGCTGAAGCTCGCGGCGACATCTGGACATCGCCCGTAGAGCATGGGGCACCGCGTCAATTGACCAACACATCGGGTGCCGCCGAGCGGCTCCCGAGTTGGAGTCCCGATGGGCGATGGGTGTCCTACTTCTCAGATGAAGACGGTGAGTACGAGCTCTATGTCACCCAATCCGACGGCAAAGGCGAGACCCGGCAGATCACCGATGGCAACGAGACCTATTTCATGGGCTCTTCATGGTCACCGGATTCCGAAACAATCTATGCCGTCGATAAAGCCGGCAAGATGATGCTCATTGATGTCGAGACCGGCGAGGCGATCCATTTCGATACCGACCCGATCGCCCAGCAGCCGGTGATGGTGTCATGGTCGCATGATTCGCGTTTCGTCACCTACGCGAAGGCCAAGGAACAGTCGTTCAGCACAAGCATCTGGATCTACGACACAGAGACAGGCGACAAGCACAATGTCACCTCTGGTTTCTTTAACGATGGGAGCCCGGCCTTCTCGAGCAAGGGTGATTTCCTGTTCTATACCTCGAACCGTGACTTCACATCCCCACAGTACGAGGATGTTGGCTCGACATTCGTTTACGCGAATACAGGGCGGCTGCTCGCGGTCCCGCTCAACGCCGATGTCGAGAACGCCCAGCTGCTCAAGTCCGACGACGAGACTTGGGAAGAGGATACGGCCGATGAGGACTCGGAAGCCGAGGAAGCTGACAAGGCTGAGGGCGACGACGAGAACGCAGAGAATGACAACGGAGACGATTCCGGCGATGAGCCGAGTTATCTCGATGGGTACGACACCGAGCACCCGCTCTGGGGCAAGTGGGAAGGTGCCGCGAGCGGTTTCGCGGCCCTGGGTATGCCCACAGACGAGATCGCGTTCTCGCTGATGATCATTGTCGATGACGACGGCAACATCATGGGCCAGTCCGAATCGATGGGTGAAACCGATGATTTGGGCGATGTCGTCAAGTGGAACCCGGATACCAATGAACTCTACATGGAGTCCACCGAGCAGGGCATGACCGTGATTCAGAAGGCCACAATCAGCGGCGACGAGATGACCGGTACATGGGAAATCAAGGGCATGGGCATGTCGGGCTCCTGGAGCGGCAAGCGCACCAGCACCGAGATCAGTGAAGAGGAACTCGGCGAAGTTGTTAAGGATTCCGCCGAGGCCTCCGAGACAGTCACGATCGACTTCGACGGCTTCGAATCGCGCGCCTACGACCTCGGCGTCGCCTCGGGCAACTTCGGGAACCTTGCCAGCAATGACAAGGGCGAGTTGCTGTATATCCGTAGAGGAAACAACGGCGCGTCACTCAAGCTGATCGACCCGCGCGCTGACGAGCCCAGCGAAAAGACGGTGCTGGGCATGGCCTTTGGGTTCAGTGTCTCGGGCGATGGCAAAAAGCTCGTTGCACAAACACCCGGCGGCTTCGCAGTCGTCGACACCAAGGCCGGGCAGACCGCCAAACCCATGAGCATGGAGCTGCGCAAGACCGTTGATCTGCGCGAAGAGTGGCGAGAGCTTGTGATCGACGCCTGGCGTCGTCAGCGGGACTTCTTCTATGTCGCCAATATGCACGGCGTCGATTGGGACGCGGTGCTTGATCATTACCTCCCCATGGTTGACGACGCCGTCAGCCGCGAGGATGTCTCCTACATCATCGGCGAGCTCATCGGCGAGCTCAATGTCGGCCACTCCTACTACAGCGGCGGTGACGCCGAGCGTCAGCCCAGCGAGAACATCGGCCTGCTCGGTGCCGAGTTTGAACTCGCCGAGGGCGCTGAGCACAGCGGGTTCCGGATCACCAAGATCTACCGCGGCGCACCTTGGGATACCGATGCGATGGGCCCACTCTCGGAATACGGCCTGGGCGTGAACGAGGGCGACATCATCACAGCGGTCAACGGCACAGCCGTCGACACGAGCAAGGATGCCTGGGCTTCGTTTATCGGCCTGGCCGGTCAGCCCACGACGCTCACCATTGTCTCGGCGCTTGAGGGCGACGAGGAAACCGTGAACGAGCGTGAGGTCACGGTGAAGCCCATGGGCTCGGAGACAAACCTCCGCTACCGCGCATGGGTTGAATCCAACCGTGCCTATGTCGAGGAACACTCCGACGGCAAGATCGGGTATATCTATGTGCCCAACACGGGCGTGCAGGGGCAGAACGAGTTGTTCCGCCAGTTCTACGGGCAGATCGGCAAGGAAGCCCTCATGATCGACGAGCGATGGAACGGCGGCGGGCAGATCCCCAACCGGTTCATCGAGCTCCTCAACCGTCCGCGGACCAACTACTGGTACCGCCGCGACGGTGCCGACTGGCCCTGGCCATACGACTCGCATCAGGGGCCCAAGGCAATGCTGATCAACGGCAACGCGGGCTCAGGCGGCGATATGTTCCCATGGCTCTTCAAGCACCATGATCTCGGCAAGCTCATCGGCACCCGCACTTGGGGCGGCCTGGTGGGAATCTCCGGCGTACCCCCGCTCATCGACGGCGGCAGCGTCACCGTTCCCAACTTCGGGTTCTATGAACTCGACGGGACATGGGGAATCGAGGGGCACGGCGTTGATCCCGACATCGAGGTCGATATCGACCCCACCGCGGCCCTCAACGGGCGTGATCCACAGCTCGACGCAGCGATCGATCATCTCCTCAAGGAGATCGAGACCAGCGGGTACAAGCGACCCAGCCGCCCCGAGCCGCCGGTTCGAACCGGCATCGGGATCAGCGATGAAGACAAGTAAAACCTGACAAACGATCAGTACAAACAGAAACCCCGCGACCATATGGCCGCGGGGTTTTCTTATCTCCTGAGAGTCCAACTTCCTGAAGAACCGATGATCAGTTCCCGATGCGGCCGAGCAACTCGTTGACTGCTGCTTCGAGCTGCGGATCTCGGCCGGCGGCCTCGGCATCCGGGGTCTGCGGCACATCGATATCCGGCTTGGCACCGTTGTTCTCCATGTCGGTGCCATCGGGGAGGTACCAGCCACGGAACGGTCGACGCACGGTTGTGCCGTCGATCAGACTGAAGGAACCCGTCGAGATCACGCCGCCAAAGGTCTGCGTACCGATCAGCGTTCCCCGGTCCGCGGTGCGGATCGAGTGGGCAAAGATCTCCGCGTTGGAGAAGGAGTGCTGATTGATCAGCACATTGATCGGACGCGAATAGGCGTAGATCAGTCGACGATCCCGCGGGTAGTTGTCTTTCTCGACCTTGTCAGGATCCGCACCACGCGGAATGGTGTATGCGTGATTCGGTGCAGTGAGCGACGCGAGGAGGATGTCCGTCGTCCACCCCCCACCGTTATCACGGACATCGATGATCAGCCCGTCCTTGCCGTTGGCCGCGGCGAACAGGTCCCGCTCATAGTCACGCACCTGCGGAAGACCCATGCCCCTGATGTGCAGATAGCCCAGACGCCCGCCGGACATCTCATCAACCTGCGCACGACGCTTGGCGACCTCGTCCTCATAGCGGAGGACCGACATCGAGCCGTAGGTCGTCGGGGTCACGAGCGCGAGCTTCGTTTGTCCGTCGGTACTCTCAGCCGGGAGGTACTCGATCAGGATCTCCTCGCGGGCCTTGTTGGCGAGTGTCGCATGCAGATCAAGCAACCCGCTCGCTGTGTTTGCGCCACCAAGCCTGGTGTCACCAACCGCGACGATCACATCGCCAACACCCAACCCGTTCTTCATCCGATCGATCGGCCCACCCTTGATCAGCGCATCGATACGGTATCCATTGTCCACGGCTGTAAAATCGATCCCGAGATATCCGTTACCCGGCGACGACGCGGAGTAGCTGTCGCCACCCCATGTGCCCGTGTGCGAGCCGTCGACCTCGCCCCACATCAGGTTCATCAAGCGAACAAACGATTCCTGTGTGCGTGTCTGCATGACCAGCTCACGGTACCGCTCCGTAAGGCCGTCCCAGTTCAATCCCTTGAGCGTCGGGTGATAGAAGCTCATCCCGAATCGCCCCGCGGCTTCGCGGAACTTCTGTGCCAGCTCCTGCTCACGATTGATCAGAATCGTGGCATCGATGGGCAGCGCCGTGGTCTTCCCACCCGTCGGGGTGGTGGTCGCAGCCTGACCGCCCGAGACATAGCTCAGTGTCTTGCCATCGAGCGAGAGGCGTGGATCACCCACACCGCCGGACTTGATTGTTTTGCGATCGCGGCCGCGATGATCGACGCTGACATACTGGCGATCCCCATCGATCACGGTGGAGAAGACGATCCGGTCGCCGCCCGGCGTCATGACCAGATCCGACTCGGATTCCGGGGTCGATGTGATCCGCCGGATTCGCAGGTAGGCGTCTTCCGCGTCGAACTCGAACGGCGAATCTGCATCCTCGTCGTCGTTCGCCTTGTCAGCCTCTTCGTCGGCCTTCTCCGCCTTGGGCTCGATCGGCTTGAGCTTGCCAGCCGCTTCCGAGGCATCCTTGAAGTATTTGTCGAGTTCATATCCCGCCAGCCCGTCGAGCGAATCGTCCAGATACACGCTGTAGACATCGAATGCCCAGTTCTCGTTGTCACGATCCGACAGGAAGGTCAGCACCTTTCCGTCATGCGACAACTGAGGAGAATGATCAATATCGGGGTGACGCGTGATATTCACCGGCTCAGGAAGGGAGCCGTCCTCTCCAGCGTGCGTGTCGAGGATAAACACATCACTGTTGAAGTCCAGATCGGTCGCCGCGAACACGATGTGGCGTGAGTCCGAAGCCCAGAGCAGGTCCGGGTCCGTCCACTGCTCACTGATGACCCGATCCTCACCGGTATCCATATCGCGAATCACGATATCGCCCCGCTCACGCAGGTACATCAGCTTGGAGCCGTCTGGAGAGGGAAGCGGGTTATACACCATCTCGTCGCTCTCGACGACAACCTCGATCTCGAAGCGGAGCGCCTCGCTCCATCGCTTCGCGTAATCGATCTTCGGTTCCTTCTTCTCATCCTCTTTCTCGTCCTTCTTCTCGTCCTCGGCTTCGGCTTCGGGTTCCTGAGCTTCGGGCTCAGCGACCGCCCCCTCCGACTCATCGCCTTCCCCGGCACTCTTTTCCGGGGTCTCCTGCGGCTCCTCCTGCTCATCCGCTTCTGCCGCCGGTTCAGGCTCTGGCTCAGGCAGCAAATCCTCGCGACTCAGCGAAACTGTTGCCGCGTAGATCCGGCCCAGCGATTCCTCATCATCCGCGGTGAAGTAGAGCTTCACCCCGTCAGGCGACCACACGACATCCCTTTCACGCGAGGGGGAATCCGTGACACGAACAGTCGGATGGTCTTCGGCTGTGCTCCGCACGAACAGTTCGCCACGGGCGATCTCAGCAACGGCCTTCCCAGATGGATGAACCGCCGCCTCGCTGACCTCGCGTGAGATGTTTTTGCGATCGACATCCGAACCGGTGGAGTCCGTCGCGAGCGTAACCTCAACCGCAACAGGCTTCGCACGCGAGTTTGTCAGGTCAAGGGTGTACAGCGTATTCCATACAACAAACACCGCGGTCGTTCCGTCTTCGGAGACCTGCAGGTCACGCACGCCGTGGGCGATGGTTTCCGGGTTGCTCGCATCGGGCTTGAAATGCGTGAGCTGGGTGACGGCACCGGGGTCCTGATCGCTCTTGCCCGGGGCCAGCCGCACCAGGTTGTACTGCCCGTCGCGGCTCGAGATGTACACCAGCGAACCGTCCGGGAGCACGCTGGGCTCGAAATCATTCCCATCAAACGCTGTGACCTGCACGAAGCTGGCATCACTCGGGCGATAGCGCCAGATGTCGAGGTTCCCGGGGCCGCGGTACGCGACACGGTGAGGGTAGTAGTAGCCGCGAATGAAGAAGATATCCTCGGTCCCGCCGTGCGTTGCCGGGCCTCGCCCGAACGCGTCGGTGACCCGCTCCATGGGTCCGCCGTCGAGGGGAACGCTGTACATCCGCGGGTGCCGATAGATCTCTGGGTAGAGGTAGGCGGAGAAGAGCACGCGCTTGCCATCGCTGCTGAACCCGCCGAGCATCTCGGCGCGATCAGATACCGTGAGCCGCTCGATCGCTCCGGGCACCAACCGATCACCCTGCTCGCTGAGTTCGAGCGTATAGAGATTCTGTGCGCCGTCCCGGTTCGACTCGAACACCAGCGAATCGCCGTCATGTGCGAAGCGTGACTGCGATTCGATCCCCGGGTGCACCGTCAGCCGCTCCGCTGGTCCGCCGTTGGCCGACACCGCCCACAGGTCCCCGCTCGCGGAGAAAACGATGCGTGAGGCATCGGGAGAGAGCGATGGATACTGGATCAGGCCCTGCCCGGCACCCTCCGCGGATGCGGATACGGCGCACATCCCACACAAAGTCAGTAGGGCTCCGATACGAGTACGAGTGGTCATGTATGCTCCTCCGTGGGTGAAATCTCAGTCAGTCCCGTGATGGGTTTCGCGTTGGAATGTGCTTAGAAACAGACCCGGCCGAGCGGCCGGGTCTGTCAATATACTCGATCGATACCGTGTATAACACGGATGGGTGCAGAATTCGGGCAATCACTCGACGGGTTTGAGCGACTCGGGGTCCCGCGTGGGTATCCGGGTTGCCTGACCGTTGAAGAACTCGTCCATCGTGGCGATTCGGTTCGGATCGCTCTCGCTGTCGGCGTTGCCCTTCCTGATCTCATCCCACGGGCCAACGATCAGGATGACAGCATCCTCGGGGTGCAGATACTCGTTGGCCGCCTTCTGCACGGCTTCGGGATCCACCGCGCGGACCTGGTCTCGATAGGTCTGCCAGTAATCCGCCGGGCGATCAGTCCGCTCGTCGTTCATGAACAAACGCATCATCGCACCCTTGGACTCGAAGTTCCGAGGGAATGTCTCGATCAGGTTGTTCTGGATCGTGCCCAGCTCATCGGTCGTGACCGGCTCGTTCTGAATTCGTTCAAACTCCTCGAACACAAGCCGTGTCGCAAGCGCGGTCGTCGGCACCTTTGTAAAGAAGTACGAAGCGAAGACACCGGGATACTCCACCCGTGGCTGCATGAACGACCCCGCGGTATACGCCAGACCCTCACGCGTGCGCACCGAGTTGGTGATCCGCGAGGTGAACCCGGAGCCCCCGAGAATCTGATTCATCACATCCGCTTCGATCGCGTTGGGGTCGTCTCGCATCATGCTCCTGTGCCCGACAAGCACCTGCACCTGCGGCTGGTCCTTCTCGTAGTAGTACACCCCGGGCTTGAAGGCCTGCGTCGGTGCGGGCACTTCGGGCGATCGCTCGCCCCACGCCCAGTCGCTGAGATGCTCCTCGAGGAAGGCGAGCATCTCGCTCTTCTCGAAATCACCGGTGACCGCGATCATCAGATTCGCGGGGTTGAAGACCCGCTGGTGGAATGCCCGCAGATCCTCGACGGTGATCGACTCGAGAGACCCTGTCGTGGGCTGTCGAGCCTCGAAGTGATCCTCACCCCACATGAGGAAGCTCATCTCACGCATCGCGATCGCGACGCCGTTGTCATCGCGGGCCTTGAGCCCCTCGATCGCCTGGCCACGAAGGACCTCAAGACGCTCCGAGTCGAAGCGAGGGCTCTTGACCATGTCCATAAACAACTCGAAGGATCGGTCGAGATTGCTCTTGAGGGTGTCGATGGTTGCGCTCGCAGAGCGAGCCCCTACGGCGGCCGTGACATTCGCCGCCAGAAAATCGAACTCCTCATCAAGGTCGCTCGGGGACATCATCGACGAACCGCCCGTGCGGATCATCTGCCCGGTCATCGCCGCAAGACCGGCCTTGCCCTCGGGCTCCATGTACGCCCCGCCCTTAAAGCTAAGGGTGATCGTGACCAGCGGGAACTCGTCGCTCTGAGCCATGAAGACCGGGATGCCCGACGAGAGTTCGTTGCGGAACTCCTCCGGACTGGGTGGCGAAAAGTCGAGCGGCTGGAACTGAATCTCAGAAGGATGCGACGGAATATCGTCCGCGATCGCGAGCGAGCCGCCGCACAGGACCATGGCCGCACATGTGAGCTTGAACATCGTTCTCATTGGTCACCTCCCTGGTCAGCCGACTCGATCTCTTCGATCCGCTGCTGGATCTGCTGCCTGATGTACTTCATCGCCGTCTCGAACTGAGGGGGCACCATGCCCGCCTGCGCGTCCATCTCTTCGACCTGCGCCCGCAGAGCCGCAACATCGGTCTCAAGCTTGAGCGCACCGATCTGTGCCTCGAGCTGAGGCATCAGCATCCCGGCCATCTCCTCGGGCAGCGAGGCCTTGACATCATCGAGCGTGATCAGCTCGACCTTGCCACCGCCCCTGCGTGTGTAGTTCGAAACCGCACGCTCGTCGGCACCGAAGTACTCGTTCGCCACACGCATGATATCCTCAGCCGTCACCGCGGCGATCCGCTTGGGCTGCTCGTTGAGGTACTCGTACCCGCCGTACGCCTCGGTGATTGCGAGCTGGAAGAACAGCGAGGAGTTGTCCTCGAGCCCGCGGAATGTATCCGCGGCCTGCTGATTCTTGACCTTCTGAAGCTCACGCTCCTCAACGGGCTCGGTCTTGAGCCGATCGAGCTCCTCGTACCAGGCAGCCTCAAGCTCGCCCAGATCCGTGTCACCCTTGGGCAACGCGTTGAAAGAGAAGCTCCCCGCGTACCGCATCGAACGGTTGCCCGCACGCGCCTGAGCGGCGATGCCCTTGTCCTCGACCAGCGACTTGTACAAACGACCGGTCCGCCCATTGAGCAGGTCGGCCATCACATCGAACACGGCCTCATCGGGGTGCCCGAAGGGCACGCTGCGATAGCGCACCTCCACCTGGTCCTGACAATCGCACTCGCCGCTGAACCGAAGCTCACCCAGCAACGGAACCGAATAGGTCACGAGCGGGTCGGCCTTGGGGCGCTTGTTGGGGATACGCCCGAAGTACGAATCCACCAGCTGCTTAGCCTCCTCGACCTCAAAGTCCCCCACGATCACACCCGTCAGATTAGCCGGCTGGTAGTAGGTCTCGAAATACTCGCTGATCTCGTCTTCGGTATAGGCCATCAGATCGCTCATCCAGCCGATGACCGGCCAGTTGTAGGGCGAAGCGACCCAGAACATCGAATCGAACTGCTCATCAAGCTTTCCTGTCGCGGTCGCTTCGAGGCGCTGCCGACGCTCCTCGATAACCACAAATCGCTCCGCGTCGAGCTCGCGGTAGGACGGATCAAGAAGCCGATCGCTCTCCATCCATGACCACAGCTCGAGCTTGTTCGAGGGCACATTGATGTAGAAAACCGTGAAGTCGTTGCTCGTCCCGGCGTTCATGCCCGACCCACCGTTCCCGGTGTAGATC
>CAYQRD010000071.1:0-9759 GCA_964419845.1 uncultured Phycisphaeraceae bacterium | reverse complement strand
AAGTGGCTGCACTTTGTCCTCCTTCGCTCTACGAGTCGAAGGAGGGCACCTGGCGGTTCAAGACAGAGGACCGGACGACAGCACCGACTTCCACGCGGCGCCGCACTCCGGGCAGACCACGCACCCATCCTCTTCCCGTTCCAGGCCAGCCAGTTTGTACCCGCACCCACCACAGAAACCCATTTCGACTGCAGCAGACGCGCGCAGCGATGCTTGACGCTTCTGCACGAAATAGGCCGAGACACTCAGCAGCAGCAAGGGCACACCAAACATCACCCCTGCCACAACCAGTTCCTCGGCCCACCAGCGAAATGAATAGATTCGGTAGGTTGGACTGAGTGGAATACCGAGCATCTTCGTGATCTGTTTGAAGCTGAGAACGGATCCAACGCTCAAGGCGACCATGCCCGCGCCCGCAACAATCAGCACTCGAACAAGACGCGATGTCCTGCGCCGCACCCCCCTCCCAAACTCCCGGCCCATTCCCGCTTCGCGCAGTACTGCTCGCATTTCACGCAAGGATTTGAAACTGATCTGGTTGAAGCGGTCGTCTCGCATGGGTGAACTCTATCGATGAACTATCGCGCTTCACCGCCCTATGCCTGCTTCATTTGAGCACCTGCGTGCGGCTTGTTCTCGCTCGCAACGATGAGCAGGCACAGACTGCATGCAAGAACCTGCTTGGCTCAGGTGGGTTCAATCGACGCAATCGGCTCTTGGAGCAGAGATGAAACTCTGACATATTCCACAACGGGGCCTATGGCAAAGACGACGAAACAGAAAGAGATACTTGAGAATATCGCGATCCACATCGGATACTGGGCGGCGATCTTTATCATTCTGAGTTTGCTCACCACGGCCGTAGATTCGTGCGCATCCTGCTCAGGCGGCGGGAGCGGCGAGCCGTGGGATGGTCACGACCCCACGCAGTTCGGCCCATGGTGATCGTGGGATGCGAACAGCCCGGTGGGAGTAGAAACTACTACAAACGGGTCTGCGTGCGCTGATCCAGTCTCCGCGACGCATATGCTGCGCACGAGGCACGAGAATGCAAGGACTCTCCCTGCTCATGACATCGCTTCGACAAACCCCTTAAACCGATCCATCCCCGCGTTGATCTGCTCTTCGCTGCACGCGAAGCTGATCCGCAGGTGGTTGCCGGCGATGCCGCCGAAGTCTTCGCCGGGGACGAAGGCGATGTGGGCTTCTTCGAGCATGGCTTCGCACAGGGTTGTCGCGCTGGTGATCTTGGTGCCCTTGGCGCTGGTCTTGCCGAAGAGGGCGGAAACATCGGGGAAGACATAGAAGGCGCCGGTGGGGGTTGGGCAGTTGACGCCGGGGATTTCGCTCAGGCGGCTCATGATGAGGTCGGCGCGTTTGGCGAAGGCCTGGCGCATGGTTTCGACTTCGTCGGCGACGGCGGGGTTGGTGAGGGCTTCGCGGATGGCGGGGTAGTTGAAGCTGGTGATGTTGGTGGTCATCTGGCCCTGGAGGTTGCCCATGCCCTTGATGAGCGACTTGCCGAAGTCGCCGGGCATGGCGGCGTAGCCGATGCGCCAGCCGGTCATGGCGTAGGCCTTGGACATGCCGTTGAGGGTGATGACGCGCTCGGCGATCTCGGGGATCGAGCCGATGGAGAAGTGGGCGTCTGGGCCGTAGACGATCTTTTCGTAGATCTCGTCGGTGAGGACGACGAGCTGGGGGGCGCGTTCGATGCCCTCGTGGATGACCTTGGCGAGGTCGCGCAGGTCCTGCTCGGAGTACATGGTGCCGCAGGGGTTGGAGGGAGAGTTGAGGATGAGCAGACGCGAGCGGGGGTTGATGGCGTCCTGGAGCTGGGCGGGGGTGATGCGGAAGTCGGTGTCGGGGCCGGCGACGATCTCGCGGACGACGCCGCCGGAGAGCTCGCAGATGGGGCGATACGACACCCAGGCGGGGGTTGGGAGGATCATCTCCCAGGGGTCTTCGCCGAGTGCGGGGAAGTCGAAGAGGCACTGGATGGCGTTGTAGAGGACATGCTTGCCGCCGACGCCGATGGCGACATGCTCGCCGGTGAGCCCGGGGATGTTGTTCTCGTTGGTGAGCTTGTCGGCGATGCACTGGCGGGTCTTCATGTCGCCGAGCGTGGGTGTGTACTTGGTCTCGCCGGCGAGGAGGGCCTTGATCGCCGCGTCCTTGATGGGCTGGGGGGTATCGAAGTCCGGCTCGCCGGCGGCGAAGCCGAGGACATCGACGCCGCTGGCCTTCATGGCCTTGGCCTTGTTGTTGAGCGCGACGGTGATGGAGGGCTTGAGCTCGCTGACGCGGCGGGAGAGGTCGAGACTGGTGGTGGATGCGGTCATGCTGGGCTCCTGCGGGTTTGGTACTTCATCGTAGCCGCGGGGGAACGGTCGATCGCATCATGAAACACGCCCGATCGGGCTCGATCGGGCGTGCAGCATTGTGATTGGATTGGCTTGATCAGTTGTCCGAGAGGTAGCTGCCCTGACGCGCGTTCTGGTCGAGGGGGACGCCTCGGAATCGGCGCGGCTCGACGGGGACCCACTCGCGGTTGGGATCCTCGAACTCGACGGGGCTGGGATCTTCTGCCGGGTATTCGATGCCGTCGCGGATCGACACCTTGAGCATGCGTGAATCGGCGCTGGGTACGGCCATGGTGTTCGAGAGATCCATGCGCCGCTTCTGCTGGTCATAGATGGCCCACTGCATGATGTCGGGGCGCCGGTTGGTGCCCTCCTTGGCCCGGTTCTCGAGGAACCGCAGCGTGACCTTCTGGCCGACGGGCACATCGACGGTCCACAGCGGTTCGCTGTCGCGATAGTCGTACAGCGTCACGGTCAGCGGCTCGAACGGGGTCGAGATGTAGGTGAACGAGTCGGTCGAACGCATCGAGCCCCCGGGGCTGTTGGTGACCAACTGCTTGACGCATCCACCCATCATCAGGGTGAGCAGGGCGACCCCCAGCAGGGCCATTGAGATGGTGCAGCGACGATCGGCAATGCTCGACATTCGTATTCTCTCCGACAGGGCGTCATGCCCGTGTGCAGTATAGCGGGGCGTTTCCGGGTCGTGATCCGATCTGAGCACCCGGTTCTTCTGGTTCTATCGGTACAATGGGGTACGGACTCGCCATAAACTCGGTTCGTTCGCCCCCCCAAACTCCTGAGTTCACCATGAGCAACACGCCGACCAGCCAGCAGCCATTCCGCATCGGGCACGGGTACGACCTGCATCGCCTGGCACCCAACGCCGAGGGAGAGCCCGGTCGCCCGCTGGTGCTCGGCGGGGTCGAAATCGAGCACGATCGGGGCCCGATCGCCCATTCCGACGGCGATGCGCTGCTCCACGCCGTGACCGATGCCCTGCTGGGTGCGATCGGCGAACCCGACATCGGGCAGCTCTTCCCGGACAACGACCCTCGCCACGAGTCCCAGGACTCCGCGGTCTTCCTGCGGGCGGCGGTCGAACGCGTCGGGCGTGCGGGGTACCGATTGGGGAATCTGGATGCGACGATCGTCTGCGAACGCCCAAAGCTCAGCCCCTTCAAGGACCTGATGCGAGCAAATCTGGCCGCGGGCCTGGGGGTCGAGGTCGATCAGGTCAACATCAAGGGCAAAACCCACGAGGGCGTGGACGCGATCGGGCGTAACGAAGCGATCGAGGTCCATTGTGTCGCCCTGCTCGTGTGCGGCTCCTGATCGTCAGTTCTTCGCGTGCTGCACCGCGATCAGGGCGTAGGCGGCGATCAGGATGTCGTTGTTCTCCATCCATCGCGAATCGACGGGCCTGAAGGCACCATTGACGAACTGCAGCTCGTAGAGCGCATCGATCATCTCCTCGCGCCAGTTGCGGCCGTTGATCTCATCGATGCCCATCGCTTCGAGCGCCCGTGACATGGTGCACAGGTAGTAGTAGTAGCCCTGCATCCCCAGCCCCGGGTTTTCCGTGACGGTGTAGTTGCTTTCGATCCATTTCCACGCATCGACGATGCGGGGATCGTCGTTGTCGAGGTCGGCGTACAGCAGTGATTTGAATCCCGCGTAGGTCATCGAGCCGTAGGCCCTGAGTCGGACAAGCTCGGTGCCCGCCTCGGATGTCTCCGTGGTGGTCCCTGCCATCGACTGCCCGGCCTGGCCGTCCACCGATTCGATATCGGGGACCGTCGCGTAGATAAACCCGCCCTGATCACTGCCGTCTGCGTAGGCCATCTCGTTCACCCGATCGCTCATCTGCACGCGAGAGAGAAAGACGAGCGCACGCTGATACGCGGTATCGTTTGTCGATACTCCCGTATCGTGAAGCGCCTGGAGAAAGAAGCTCAGGTTCGAGAGATCGGGGCGTCCGTGCTTGCCGTATCCCACCCCGCCGTAGTACGGGTGATTGATACCGATGGGCTCGTCGAAGCCCGGATCGTTGGGGTTCTGCGTGTTGAAGTCGCTGTATTGAAGCGTCTTGAGGAACCTGGTGCCATCGATCATGGCTTCGAGCGCCTCGGGCTTGTTGACCAGCGAAAGCGCTGAGAGACAGATCGCAGTGTTGTATGTGGGCAGGATGTCCTTGTAGATGCCCCCGTCGGGCTGGACATGCTTGAGGATGTAGCGGAGTGAGGTGGCGACCACGGGGTGGCGCTCGTCGACGGCTGGGTCAAGCATGAAGCCGGTGACCACGAGCCCAGTGATCGCGGGCAGTGTCTGCACTTCCGGATCGTCGTCGAACCCGAGCGTGTTGGGGTTCTGGCGTGTCGAGATGTATTCCATCGCACGCTCTGCGATCTGGTCGGCCTTGCGCTGGTGCTCGCCGCTGATCGGTGCCGCGGCACAGATCGGTGCGAGTACAGACATGGTCAGAACGACCTGGACAATCTTGTGCATCGGAATCTCCATTGCTTCTCACCGATTACGATCCCGTATGGGTATCGCTTCCCATCACCATAGCCGCGGCGGCGACAGCGGCGGCTTCAATCCGCAGCACATATCGCCCGAAGCGACGCATCCTGACACCCGTATCAACGAACAGACCCCGCTCCGTATTGCTCCAGCCCCCCTCGGGCCCGACAAGCAGGAGCGTTCGAGCAGCGGTATCAACCCCGGGAACCCAAACATCTCCCGAAGCATCCGCGACAACGGCATCGCGGTCTGCCAGCGCGTCTTCGACCCGGATGGGATCGCCGATCTGCAGTCGCCAGGGGCGTCGGCATTGCTTCATCGCTTCGTCCGCAATTCTCTGGAGCTTGTCGGGCCGGATGGTTTCGGGCTTCCGCTGTGAACGCTCACAGATCAGCGGCTGATACCGGGCGACCCCCATCTGGGTGAGCAGATCGATCATCCGATCGAGCCGGTCGCCCTTGGGCAGCGCGGCCGCGAGCACCAGTTCCGGGCAGATCGGGGGCTCGATGGCGATCTCATTGAGGACAACTCGCAGGACAGGATTGGAACGGGACCCAACGACCGCTTCGAGGATCCCGGTGCCGAAACGGCCCTGACCATCGAGAACACCCACGCGTTCGCCGGGTCGGATTCGTTTGACCCGAGCGGCATGGTGTGCCTCCTCGCCCTGAATCTCGATGGTTTGATTCGACGCAACCGCCCCAAGGTCCGAGAACAACACACAATGGGCGATCTGGTCGCTGCTGGTCATGGCGGAGGATATGCCGCTCGGCATGGCGGTGAAACCGGTCGGGTTCAGGAGAAAACGGCCGATATCCCTTGAGATCACGCCCGAACTTCCCGATGATCGCGTTGCATTGGGTGCCGACCAGAACAAACCCGAAGACAAAGCGCTGGATCTCAACGAGTCCATCGATGCTCTGCTCCGAGAGGTGGAAGCAACATGCGCGGCTGTTGAAAACCCGCAGGCGGCCAAATCGGCTCGCAAGAAGCCCGCAGTTGACGGCAGCGAATCAACCCAGGAATCCAACGCGCCCGCCGGGGATGCCGAGCCCAGCACTCCGCCTCACCCCGCGACCGAGTCCGGACCAGAGCCCGAGTCTGAGTCTGAGTCCGGTTCAGACGCGCAGGTCGAAGCGCCGGACACAGCCCAGGACGCAGAACTCGAGGCAGACACGGAGCCCAACACCAGAGCCGAAGAAGCGCTTGAGGCGCTCGATGTGGTGGAGCAGAAGACCCAATCACTGATCGAAGACACGATCGATGATCTGCTGGATGAAACAGATGCATCCGATCAGGCGGACCACGCCGAGCCCGACGGATCGCAGCCCGCTGACACCTTGGACGAAGAGGCGATCGATGCACAACTCGATGCGCTCGATGCCTCGCCTGAGGTGCTGGACGAGGCGGATGACCCGGAGGCGATGTCGGATTCTGAGGATCTGCTCGCATCGATCGCCGACGAACTCACAGCACATGATGCCGAACCGAGCGAACCCGCTGATCCGGTCGACACCGCTGTGGACGCAGATGCGGACGCGGAGGAGCCCGAGCCGGAGGCTGTTGAATCGACTGCGCATTCGATCCCCGAAGACATGCTCGACGATGTGCTGGAAGATGTGCTGGAAGAAGAGTCAGCACAATCTCCTCACTCCGAGATCGAAGAAAGCCCGGAGACGATCAACGAGTCTGCCACGGATCAGGCGATGGATGCGGTATCGACGCTCGCGGATCTCGACGCGAGTCTGGCAGATATCGGTGACGAACTGCTGATGGGCGACTTCGAGACGCCCGATGGCGAGCGGATCAGTTCTGATTCGCTCAACGAAGGCAGCGACGCCGCAGCCCTGCTCGAGCAACTCGGTCTCGATGAAATCACCAAGCACATCGACGGGGCACCTCAAGAGCCAGCACCCGAGCCCGGGCCCGCTGCTGATTCCGCCCCGGCACCCATCGCGAGTGTCCCGGCGAAGCCCGAGCCCAGCGAGCCACAACAGCGCGAGACGCGCGATGTGCCGCAGGCAGCGAACCAGACACAGCCCTCGACCCTGCGCCCCAGCGCGACCGAACCCACCCCGACGACATTCGAAACCGAGGGGGAGGTTGAATCGATCTGGCAGACGGCCCGAAGGATCAGCTACCAGCGATCAAATGAGGCTTGGCGGATCGCCAAGGCACACGCAATGCCGTTCGCGGCGAGCACCGTGCTCGCGATTAATAAGCCCATCAGGGAACGCCCAGCACAGCTGCGCGACTCGATCGGCTATCTGGCGTTGTGGACCCTGCTGCTGGCGACGATTCTTTGGGTGTACCTCGCCTTCATCCGGGTCACCCCAACCCCTACGCCCACACAAGCGCCGACGCGCATGCTCGAGCCGGGCGAGATCGTTGATCCGCTGCGAACGAGCGCCGCGCCCTGATCAGTCCTGCTTGAGTTCGTGCTGCATCAGC
This sequence comes from uncultured Phycisphaeraceae bacterium, assembly GCA_964419845.1. Taxonomy (GTDB): domain Bacteria; phylum Planctomycetota; class Phycisphaerae; order Phycisphaerales; family UBA1924; genus UBA1924. Next base: position 2,422 of record CAYQRD010000071.1, on the reverse strand, counting down.
TCATTGCGCCACATCGCGTCGAGTTCGTCGAACCCAATGCCCATCACGGTGCGTGTTGCATCGTCGATGGTGTCGCCGTGTCCGAGCCGTGTGAACCATGCGTTCCGCAGGTCCTTGCCCCGGGTGCGATCGATGTAATCGATCATCGACCAGCCCTGCAGGTAGACATGCATGGCGTGGTTAACCGCTTCGCCCTTGAAGTCGGCGAGCAGCGGCCAGTCCCGCAGGTCGTTTTTCTGGGCGAGCCTGGCGATGCGGGTGTTATTGCGTTCCCATGAGTCGCGGAAGAGGCCGGCGGCGACCTCTGCAACGCCCTCGAGGGACCACCAGGGGGCCAAGTTGATCACCGGGCCGTACTCAAAGCTGACGGCGTGGCCGATCTCGTGGGCGAGCAGTGGGTCGAGTCGGTCCTGCTCCATGTTGTCGCGGCCGAGGATTTTGATGGACTCGCCCGGCTCGTTCCAGCCCGATATCCCCGCGATGTATGAGGGGTAGATCGAGGCCTGCAGCTCGCTCATCCTGGGATAGATCTTGACGACCACTTCATGCAGTGCCCCCTGCGCCGGGTCGATGCCCAGGTCCTCAGCGATGCGATCGCGAATCTGGGGCACACGCTCGATCGCGAGCTGGGCGATGGCCTCGTGCCGCTCGTCGCTGTAGACCCGCACGCCGGGGGTGCCGAGGAGGGCGATCTCCCACGCCCGCCCGACGAAGTGCCACTGCCCGTCGCGGCTGCCGATGGGCTCGAAACGCGCGGGCATCTCGTAGCGTCGTGGTGCTTCCTCGCTGGGGACATGCCAGGTGATGAGCAGCGGCGCGACCGCTGTCCCGTCGTCCTGGAGCATGACGGGCGCGCTCGTATCGAGTGCCATGACCAGGTCGTTGACGGGACTGAACCGCAGATCCGCGAACCACGCTCGATGCTCGGTCGTGAGCACCGAGTCGCTCGGGTTGATCTGCGCCATGTACCCGCCCGCGTCGCCGCGTTCGATGGCGGACTGCATGCGATCGACCACGGCGTGGACACGCCGGGCCTCTATCGCGTCAGCGGGCAGCGGCACGCTGGCGTGTGCGAGCTGAGCGAGCCAGCCGAAGATGATGACCAACGCCAGCCGCATCAGAACTCGGCCTGGCGCGGCGCACGCGGGAAGGGGATGACATCGCGGATGTTCTGCATGCCGGTGCAGAACTGGATAAGGCGTTCGAAGCCCAGCCCGTAGCCAGCATGGGGCACGGTGCCGTACTTGCGGAGGTCGCGATACCACCAGTAGTCGTCCTTGATGAGTCCCATCTCGTCGATGCGGCTGTCGAGGACATCGAGGCGCTCCTCACGCTGTGAACCACCCACGAGTTCGCCCACGCCGGGGACAAGGATGTCCACGGCGGCGACGGTGCGGCCGGGTGCACCGTCGGTGCCGGCGTCGTTGAGCCGCATGTAGAAGGCCTTGATGTCCTTGGGGTAGTTGATGACGGCCACGGGCTGCTTGAAGTGCTTCTCGGTGAGGTAGCGTTCGTGCTCGGACTGCATGTCGCTGCCCCACTTCACCTCGTAGTCGAACTTCTCGCCCGAGTCCTGCACGATTTTGATGGCCTCGGTGTAGGTGATCGTCTTCACGGGCGCGTCGGCGATCATCTTCAGGCGATCGATGATGCCCTTTTCGATACGCTGATCAAAGAACTTGAGGTCGTCCTCGCGCCGGGTGAGCAGGTCTGCGGCACAGCGGCGGAGCATGCCCGAAGCGAGCTCGATGTTGTCGTGCAGGTCGGCGAAGGCGGTCTCTGGCTCGATCATCCAGAACTCGGCGAGGTGGCGCGAGGTGTTGGAGTTTTCGGCACGGAAGGTGGGGCCGAAGGTGTACACACGGCTGAGCGAGCAGCAGTAGGTCTCGACATTGAGCTGGCCCGACACGGTGAGGTGCGACTCCTTACCGAAGAAGTCCTTGCTGAAGTCGACGCTGCCGTCGTCGCATTTGGGAACATTGGCCAGATCGAGAGTGGAGACGCGGAACATCTCGCCGGCACCCTCGCAGTCGGAGCCGGTGATGATGGGTGTGTGGACCCAGTAGTAATCGAGCTCGTCCATGTACTGGTGGACGGACTGGGCCAGCGCGTGGCGGACGCGGGCGACGGCGCCGAAGGTGTTGGTACGGGTCCGCAGGTGGGCGACCTCGCGGAGGTACTCGAAGGAGTGGCGCTTGTTGCTGGTCGGGTAGGTATCGGGGTCCTCGACCCAGCCGACGATGTTGACCTCGCTCGCCTGGATCTCGACACTCTGGCCCTTGCCCTGCGACTCGACGAGTGTGCCGGTGATCTCGACCGAGCAGCCGGTGTTGAGTCTGGCGACCTCGTCGTAGTTGGGCAGGTCATGACGGGCGACGGCCTGGATCGTGTCGAAACAGGTGCCGTCGTGGACGGCGATGAA
>CAYQRD010000070.1:0-9883 GCA_964419845.1 uncultured Phycisphaeraceae bacterium | reverse complement strand
CGCACGATCGTCTACCCCGACGATCTGCTCCGACACCACGAACTCTGGGACGCGGCGTTACACAACGCATGGACCGGGATCGTTCGTGTTGATCAGCCACTGCGAGCGCTCATCGAACCCGATCTCTGGAAGAAAGTGCAGAAGATCGCCAAGGGCCAGGTGCAGATGGACTCGATCCTGAGCTGCTATTTCTGTGACGAACTCAGTATGAGCGCACGCGACGAGATCTGAACGGCTCGGCCGTCGCGCGGGCGATCATGCACCCGGCCCGAGCACGCGCACGCCCAGCGGCTGATATCGCCCGCCCGCGATCCCCAGGCGATCGAAGATATCCGTGCGCGCGTAGAGCAGGTCAGGACGGTCGGGGTGCTCGATCGAAACGAACGCGTACAGCGAGGGGCCGCGCACATGAACGCACGCGCCGGCGACACGGATGTGTGTCCGCGTGTGCTTGGGATCGATCGGTGGGTCGATGGTCACACGAGCTTGTGAACGCGGATCGATCAGCGACCACTGTTCCGGGCCGTCGGGCTGGGCTTCGAAACGCAGCGTGATCAGTGACTCGCTGCCAGAAGGCGCACGAACACCCAGCGCCCGGCGCGAGACGCCCCAGTCGATCCGGAGCATACGGACGGGCATGCTCGCATCGATGACGACGGGCTTTGATCGTGAAATGGGGTGGGCACTCACGGCTTGCCCCCTGACTTCTTCTTGCTCACGGTGCGGCTACCGATATGCGTCGCCTTTCGCCCGACGGGAGCCTTGGCGAGCAGCTTGGCTGCGGTGTGCAGCCCGGCGCCACGCGGACCCGCGAACTTGTGCGCCAGCGTGGTGATGAGCCCGAAACCGTCGCGGATGTCAGCGAGCCGCTTCTGCAACTCGCGTGCTTCCTCGGGTGAGCGGGCGCTGACCTGCGGCCCCAGCTCGCTGATCTCATCGAGCGCGTCGAGCAGCGGATCGACCTCTCGCTTGATCCGCTCGCGCGCGATCGCCCGCATCATCGACCAGACATCCTGTTCTGCGCTGTAGTACTCCTTGCGATCGCCCGCCAGACGCACCTTCTCGATCACGCCCCATTCAAGCAGCGAGCGGACGGACATGGAGACATTCCCCCGCGAGACGCCCAGACGAGCCATGATGTCATCGGTGCACAGCGGGCGCCCGGTGATGTAGAGCAGGGCGTGGACTTCTGCCATAGTGCGGCTGATGCCCCAGACCGAGCCCATCCGCCCCCACGAAGCGATGAAGCGATCCTGTGCCTCGTGGAGCTGCGCCTGGGCCTCGGGGATTGTGGGCTGGGGCAGGTCCGGGGTGTGGGATGTCTCTTTGCGCCTTGCCATGCATCAAGTATGGCATGGAAGGGACGGGAAGTCGAGACTGATTTCAGTAAAAACTGAAATTTGAAAAACCTCAGCCCGCGGTCCCCAGCCCGATTTCAAGACAACCGGCGGTGCCCAGCACGATCGAGACCACCCCGTTGAGGGTAAAGAACGCCATCGGAATGCCCGCCCGGCCCCGCACAATCAGGAGCGTGTGCTCCGCGATGAGCAGCGCCGCGACCAGGCCCGCCGCGCCGCCGAAGAGTACGCCAAGCTGCTCGTTGCCGCCGAGCGCCATCAGCAGGCACCCCATTGCCAGCACATGCAATGTTCGGGAAACCCACAGTGCGCCGCGCCATCCGAAACGAGCCGGGATGGAGTTGAGCCCAACGGAGCGGTCATGGTCCAGGTCCTGCAGCGCGTAGATCACATCGAACCCCGCGACCCAGCACAGCACCATGCCCGCCATCCAGAAGACCGCCGGCGTGTGCATCAGCAGCTCTGGGTTCACGGCGATCGCGGCAGCGATCGGGGAGGCGGCGAGTGCGCCGCCGAGGAATACATGGCACAGCCAGGTAAATCGCTTGGTCAGCGAATAGAAGGCGATCCAGACCAGAACGGGCACGCCCAGGATCGTGGGCCACCAGTTGCCGAAGAGTGCGCCGAACAGCGTGCACCCGATCATGAACCCGGCCGCGTTGAGCGCCAGCATCAACTGTCCGTCGCGGATGCTCAGCGCGCCCGAAGCGAACGCACGCCGGGCTGTACGCGGGTTGTCAGCATCGAGCCTGGCGTCCGCGACCCGGTTGAACAGCATCGCCCAGTTGCGCGCAAAGACCATGCACATCACGACCAGCACCAGCATCTTCCCGAGCACGGACCAGTCGATGCCGTGGGCTGGCGCATCGCCTTGGTATGGCGCGACCAGAAACGCGCCCAGGATCGCGAAGGGCATCGCGAAGACCGAGTGGGCGAGTTTGATGTCGCCCATGGCGATGATGAGCTTGGACAGCGGCCCGTGCCGAGGAGTGGATGATCCCAACGCTTGCGTCATGACCTCAAGCGTAGGCGATCACGCGTTCAGGGGCATCCGGCGTTGAAGGCCGTGAGGTACGCCGAAACATCGAAGAAGTTCCACGCCCCGTCGCTGTTGAAATCGGCGGCCGCGTCCTGGGCGTTGAAGGCACTCAGGAACGCTGACACATCGAAGAAGTTGAGCAGCCCGTCGCCGGTGAGATCGGCGGAGCACACCGTGCTCGTCTCGCCCACAGCGCCGGTGATCACCAATGCGTAGCCCTGCGGGCCCTGATTGACCGCGGTGCCCTTGACGCGGACGGTGTAGTCGCCGTCGATCGCAGTCGGGAGCATGACCATCTCGACATTGTTGATCGAGTCAACGCTTGTATCAAAGTTGCTCGATCCGTTGACGATGTTGTTGCCGAAGATGACCTGTCCGCCGGGCATGACGACCTCGAGATCGAGGTTGTTGACCGGCGTGAACGAGGAGTTGGGTGTCGAGGGCGCGTCGTGCCAGACGAGGGTGACCTTCATCGGCACGCTGATGTCGCTGCTGTTGATCACAAGCTCGTCCACATCGCCGGTGCTCAGCGCATCGTTGCTGGCGTTGCGAACATCGCGGATAATGAGCTTCTGGTCATCGCCCGGGAAGTACAGCGCGTTGTCGAGCAGCACACGGCCCCAGCCCTCCTGATCGCTGGGGAAGCCGCCGATCCCGGTCATATCGACCGCGGAGTTGAGCAGCGTCGCCTTGACGAGCGTGCCGCTGGGCGTGAACCCGTCATCGAAGGTCGGCACGCCGCTTGGGTAGTAGCCGTCCTCGAAGTACTGTCGTGTCAGCGCGGCGCAGCCCGCGATCGCGGGTGCGGCCATGGAGGTGCCGGTGAGCCCGATCGTGCCGCAGCTTGTATTGGTTTGTGCTGACTGGGTGTTGCACCCTGGCGCGAAAATCTCGGGCTTGCGTCGCCCGTCCGCGGTGGGGCCGCGCCCGCCCGAGCAGAAGCTGCCCTGGTTGTTGGCGTCCTGCGACGCCCCGACGGCCAGGCAGTTCTTCGCGTTCTCGGGGTTCTTGAGAAGGCTGGTGTTGGTCACGGCGAAGATGACCAGGTTGTCGTCGTTCTGGAAGCTGAATGTATCGATCGAGCGGGGCAGCCCGTTGTACGCCGTGGTCCCGTCGTCGCCCCACGAGTTCGTGTGGATCGCCGCGCCCTGGGCGTAGTGGGTGCTCAATCGCGAGTTCATCGCCGAGAAGGTGAACGATGGGGTTGTATCGAACACCAGCCGCGACATGTACGCGACGCCCCGGGTGTTGTTGTCCGCGTTGTTGTCGCCCAGCACCGTTCCCGCGACATGGGTGCCGTGGAAATCGGGGCTGCTCGTCGAGGTGTTATACGCTTCGATCTTGCGATGATCGGGTCCGATCGGGTCGCCCTCGGGATCGGTGAACGAGCAGTGGTTGATGTCCACACGCCCGTCCATGACGGCGACGAGCTGGTTCTCGCCGTGGATCCCGTTGTCGTAGACCGGGAAGAAGCCGTTGACATTCGATTGGACGATCCAGCGATCGGTGCTGTTTCGCATCGTGATCTCGGGCGCCGACTCGATCCACTGGATATCGCTGATGCCCGCGAGCGCACGCACGGCGTCGGGCTGCCCGACGACACTGACCATGAATCGGGCGTCGAGCAGCTCGTGGCCCATGATCTCAACGCGTCCCTGCTGCTCGATCGCCTTGCGTGCATCCGCGATCGAAGCGCCGGGGAACAGATAGACATGCACGGCGACCTTGCCCTGGGCTTCGATCGCCTTGCGAGATTCCGTCTGCATCACCCGCTTGCCGATCATCGGATCGAGTTTCCACGCGTCGTCAAACGCGACGAGGCGCTGGACGAACCCGAGTGCTCGCAGCGCGTCGACGCGTGCGTCGCGAGTATCGACGATGAAGGCGTTGGTCGGCAGGTAGTCGCTGATGCCCGTGCCGGTCGCCTCGATGAGTGCTCTGCGATCCGGGCTCATGGGGCCGTCGAGGACGAGCACCATGCGATCGGGCAGGCGCTGAGGGAGCGCCTGACCGGGGCGGAGCATGTTTTCGAGTGCCTCGATCTGCACGCTGCCTGTCTTGAGCTGCAGCGTGCCAGCCTGCTGGGCGACCGCGTGGCCCGCCAGTGCGGCGAGCAGGGCAGCGGAGAGGGCGATCGATCGGTTCTGTGGGCGGCGGCGGTGCATGGGCAAGGGTCTCTTGGCCAAAGGGCGAATCTGGGCATCACAGCATCGGCCGAGATCGACGCGGGCACAAGAAAAACCGGGCACAGACCCAGATGCATCGCGTTTTCAGACCAAAGCGTACGACATCCCGAACGGGTGTCGTACGGATATACGCGGCGATCAGGGGGTTGGATGCAGTGGAATGACCGGCCCGGGCCATGATTGTGCGATCGGTCACGCCGCGTTCGAGTAGCGCTGGGCGGTGTTTTTGCGTGCCAGTGAGAGGGCCTTCTTTCTGGCGCTGCTGCGATCGCGCGCGGTGTGGATCAGGCGATCGAGGCGGGTCTTCCTGAGGACCCTGCCGACCTCCTTCGGCATTTTGTACAGAACCAGCACCCCGCCGACACGCTCGAGATCGGCGCTGAGCTGGGCGAGCGATCCCAGGACGCTGGACGCAAGGGTCTCTGTGTTGCGCATGGAAAGGATGATGATGCGTGAGCTGTGGTTTTTACACAGCCCCACAAGCTCGGAACGCAGCTTGTGCGTGTCGAGCGAGCGGAGAGATCGATCGTTGAGTCTGGCGCGCAGCACGCCGTCTTCTTCGCGGATTGTCAGCAGGCCCGTCTCGGGCTTGCGTTTCACGGGCGGCGTACCCGCCGTGTCCGCAGCGGTCGTGGAATCATCGAGTTCAAATCGCATGATGTCATCCCCCATGGACCCTGATCCGGGTGCCCCAGAACGGGGCGAAAGAACAGTGGGAATGTGTCATCAGGCCGGGCCGTCGGCCAGCATTGCGCGAATCAACGCCGAACAAGGCGCTCGCGAGGTTCGCTCTGGTCGGGTCAAACGGTCTGGTCGGGCGCGCCCGATAAGCGTGCGATCACACGCCGCAGTGCCGCAAGTGTCTCGGGCGACACATGATGCTCGATGCCCTCGGCATCGATCTGTGCCTGCTGCTCTGGCACGCCGATCGAGAGCAGGAACCCGAGCACGACCTTGTGCTTCTCGATCGCCGCCGCCGCCATGTCCCGCCCCGCATCGGTCAGCTCGATCGGGTGCCGGGGCTGGGTCGTGACGAGCCCCTCGCTCTGCAATCGGGTGATGATCTTGGAGACCGTGACATGGCTCACACCCATGAGCTCGGCGAGCGCCCCAACACGGGCGACGCCGCGCTCTTCGATGAGCTGCGCGATCGCCTCCACATAGTCCTCGGCCGTCTCATCCTTGTGGGCACGGCGGGTGGACTCGAAGCGTTCGGGACGCGTGTTGTCGGGTTGGGATGCGCGCGGTGACATGCGGATTCGTATCCCAGTCTAGCGGAATGGATCAGCCGATGGCCGCCGACGCGTCCAGGCCCAGCGCCGCGTTGAGCTGTTGCGGACTCAGACGCATGATCGAGAACACTTTTTCAGCGCTCGTCCGCCCGGAATCCAGTGTGATCTGTGCCGGGCGGACCCCCAGTGATTCGGCCAGGAGCATGACGATCGCCCGGTTCGCCTCGCCCCCCTCGGGCGGGGCGCTGACGCGCACCTTGAGGCGATCGCCCAGCATGCCCGCGATGGAGTCGCGCGAAGCTCCGGGGACGGCCTTGACACGCAGCGTGACGATCTGGTCGGATTCTTTCGGATTGCCCATACCGGGCATCTTACTCGCACGGGCTCTGGTAGCGGCTGATGAAGCTCATCAGGTCCATCACATTGATCATTCCGTTGCCGTCAAAGTCGGCGACCGTGCTCGCGTCGAGGTACGCCCGGATCATCGCGGCAACATCGAAGAAGTTAAAGCTGCCGTCCTGTGTCAGATCCGCCGGGTGGTAGGCATAGACCGTCATCTGCTGATCGATCGCGGGGTTCTCGATGCTCGTGACTGATCCGTCGGCCCACTCGAAACGGACCGATTCGATCTCCGTGAGGTCCTCGGTCCCGAAATGGACCGTGAGTTCGGACTGGCCGAGGTAGCTGCTGGCGCCGTCGATGACCCGAAGATGCTCGCGTCCGCCGTATGTCGCGATGACGCGGGTGCCGTAGCCCATAGGGGCGAGGCACGGGTGCATGTCCGTGTTGATGTCGATCCGCAGGTAGTGCGAGAACGGGCGGTCCTCAAACCCGAGATCGTTGCGATAGAGCCGGAAGGGCCCGCCGTTGTCCACGAACGCGAGATCGAGGTCGCCGTCCCGGTCGTAGTCGAGCTGGATCAGCCCGCGCCCGTCGATGTGGAAGCTCAGGCCCGTGATGAACGAGGTGTCGTTGAAGTTGCCCGCGCCGTCGTTGTTCCAGTAGCGGGTGGGTTCGTTGGTCCACTGCGGCCAGCCGTTGGTCGCGACGATGTCGAGATCACCGTCGTTGTTGTAGTCGCCGCTGACAACGCCCCAGCCCCAGCCGTTGTCCTGCACGCCGCGGACCTGCGCCTGGTCGAGGAAGATCGGGTTGCCCGCTTCGTTGACGCTGATGCCCATGTAGAGCGTGTTGTTGTAGTTGGCGCTGGAGACATGGATGTTGGTCATGAACCAGTCGAGCTTGCCGTCGCCGTTGAAGTCGTTGAGTGTCGAGCCCATCCCGTTGTTGTCATTGGTGATGTTCGCCGTTTCCGTGACATCGCGGAAGCTGATGCGTCCGTCGAGATCCGGCCCGTTGTTCACATACAGACGCGAGGTCGCGAAATCGCATGTCAGCAGCAGGTCGGGGTAGCGATCGCCCGTGACATCGACGATTTTGGGTGTGAACGCACGAAGCACGAAGGGCGGCACCGGGAGGGCCTCGGCGCTGATATCGCTGAAATATCCGTTCCCGTCATTCTCGAACAGGCGGTTGCCGTCGGCATTCGGGGTGAACTGCCATGTCGCGGCGAAAAGGTCGAGATCGCCGTCGAGATCAACATCACCGAAGGCGGCGCCCTTGCCCGCGACGATGCTCATGACCCGGTTGACGCCGCGTGCCTCGGCTTCTTCGCTGAACGACCACTGACCGTTGAGATCGGGCCCCTGATTGATGTAGAGCAGCGCCTTGCCGGGCTGGGCCTGCTGATCTGCCGGGCCGAACGACTGGATGTACAGGTCGGGCAGCCCGTCGTTGTTCACATCACCCACCGCACTGCCGGTGCCCATATGCATGCGATCGATGCCCCACGCGCTCGCCTGATCCTCGAAGGTCCCGTCCTGCTGATTGATGAACAGCATGTCGGGCACGGAGCCGAGCCCCGCGATGTAGATGTCGGGCCAGCCGTCGGTGTTGAAGTCGCCCACGCTCGCCCCGCCCGTCATGACATCGTGCTGGCCTGTGTAAAAGTCGATCGGGACCGTGATCGCGTTAAGCTGGGCGATCGTGTTCACGAGCACGAAGTTGGGGTCCACCGCCTGCGCGCCACCCACGACGGTACACAGCGTGAGCATCGAGGTCCGGGCGCGGAAGAACGAGTTGGAGCGTGTCTTGGTCATGGAGATCGGTTCCAGTCCGGGCGGATATGCATACCGCCCGTTTCTACGGGTTCGAGGGCACAGCGGCTGAGATCTCGGCCACTGTAGGATGCCACGAATTCGGCCCGGGATCAAGGTACTTGGCTTCTCAGGGACCAAATCCCCTGTTCATCGCCTCCCCGGGTCCGATACGCGGCACACTGGGGTTCGCAGAGAAAAACGCTCCGATGCAGTCCCAGCCGCCCCAAAGCCATCGTGAGGATGGATTATTTGCCTATTGCAGCGGTCTGTGCGCGTTTCGTGCGCCGGTTCTCGAAGATCGCGGTCGAATCGCCCCCGAGATCATTCAGATCCCGCACCGGCCCGCTCACCACCCGCTCAAACGCCATCTCCGCGTTGGCGCGGCTGAACTCGGTCCCGATGAAGTGCCGCCCCATTGCGTGCGCAATCACCCCCGTCGTTCCCGAGCCCAGAAACGGGTCGAGGACCGTATCGCCCGGGTTCGAGCTGCACGCGATCACGCGATGCAGGTACACCTCCGGCAGCTGATTGTCGTGCTTGGCACGACGCTCCTTGTTGTTGCCCTGAATGCGTCCCCAGTACTTGCCGTACCAGACATCCATCGGCACCCGCATCCCCGCCGGCAGCCCGTCCTTTTTGGACTCGGTCCGCGGGTCGCCGTAGATCGCGCGTCGGTCAGAGACCTCCAGCACCGGCTCGGGGTTCCATGTCCGCTTGGCCGGGTCCTTGCAGAAGTACAGCGCATGAACCTTGGAGTTGATGAACCGTCCCTTGGTGTTCTGCCCGAACCGATAGTGCCACACGCACCAGTTCACCATGTGCATCCCGATCTTCTTGAGATGCACCACGATCTCCGCCGCGCTGTCGTCGGGGATGTTCACCCACATCGAGCCGGTTGGCTTGAGCGCCCCCGCGCACAGCTCCAGCCACTCATAGGTAAAGCCGAGATACTCGTTCCGCGACATCGCCGCGTCGTCCCACGCGTCGCCCGTCTCGTGGCGGTCATAATCCCGCGCCCAGTTGAACGGCGGGTCCGCGAACACCAGATCAACCTGCTTGTTCTTCACCGCATCGAACTCAAGCAGCTTCTCCCGGCAATCCCCGATCCGCACGGACGCGACCACACCCGTCTCGGGGTGCGTGTGCGTCAGGTCGGGCTTCTTGGGTTTGCTGGGCATGCGTTGATTATTCACTCATCATTTGGCGGGCGCAACCACAAGTTCTCGATCATCGCAAACCCCGCGGGGTCAAACACCCGCAGCTCCTCACGCGTGAACGGCGCGAAGTCGTTCTTCCCGAAGTACGACTCCGTCAGCTCCGCGAAGTACTCGCGATCGTTGCTCAGCGCGTAGTGCCTGCGGGGTTTGCCCGACACATGCATCACCTCGTCGTACTTCCCGCTCGCCTGCGCCTTCTCGAAGCACGACGCGATCATCCCGTTGTCGTACCCCAGCACCAGGTCGTGGTAGGCGTGCGCCAGCTCGTGGAGCACCATCAACGGCTGCGCACTGTTCGTCCACTCCACAAAGTTCTTGGGGTTCGCGATCTCGATCCCCTTCTCCTTGTCGGGGTTGAACCCGTTGTCGATCAGCCACTGCTTGCCGGGGTGATAGCAGGCGCACGGGTGCTCGGGCGCGTTGTGCTCGACCCAGATCGTCACAGCGCGAAGCGTCTCGTGCGCGTGCTCGGGCGTCAGCGCAAGGGCTTCGGCGAGTTCGTTTTCGAGCAGGTCCAGCGCCGGCCCGGTTGTATCCGGGTGCGCCATCGCCGCCGCCGAAACCCGAACCGTGAATCCGTGCATGGCCTTGGTCGTGTACGACTTGGTCAGTTCGTGAACAAACGCGGGCGCTTCGGGCTCAGCAAAGACCGGCGAGGTGAACATCGCAAGCGTCACACAGGTTGAAATCAG
>CAYQRD010000069.1:0-10078 GCA_964419845.1 uncultured Phycisphaeraceae bacterium | reverse complement strand
CACACCAACCGCCTCGCCACCGAGACCTCCCCCTACCTCCTCCAGCACGCCCACAACCCCGTGGACTGGCACCCATGGTCCGACGAGGCCTTCGAACTCGCCCTACAACGCGGCGTCCCCGTCTTCCTCTCCATCGGCTACTCCACCTGCTACTGGTGCCATGTCATGGAGCGCGAATCCTTCGAATCGCCCGACATCGCCCGCGTCATGAACGAGCGCTTCGTGTGCATCAAGGTCGACCGCGAGGAACGCCCCGACCTCGACGAGATCTACATGGCCGCCACCACCACCTTCACCGGCTCCGGCGGCTGGCCCATGTCCGTCTTCCTCACACCCGACACACGCAAGCCCTTCTACGCCGGGACCTACTTCCCGCCCGAGCCCATGCACAACCGCCCGGCCTTCCCCGAGCTGCTCCGCGGGCTCAGCGAAGCATGGAAAACCCGCCAGCCCGAGGTCATCAAGCAGGCCGACAAGCTCGCCGACGCCGTCATCGAGCAGGTCAGCGCCAACGCTGACCCCGTCCCCGTCGGCGAACCCCACCTCACCAAGGCCCTCGCGTCGCTCCTTCAGCGCCTCGACCAGACCAACGGCGGCTTCTCTCACGCACCCAAGTTCCCCCAGCCCGTCTTCCTCGACTTCCTCCTCGACATGCGACCCGTCGCCGACACATCGACCCGCAGCGCCATCGACCTCGCACTCCGCAAAACCCTCGACGCCATGGCCACCGGCGGCATCCACGACCAAATCGCCGGCGGCTTCCACCGCTACTCTGTCGACGAGTTCTGGACCGTCCCGCACTTCGAGAAGATGCTCTACGACAACGCCCAGCTCGCCCGCACCTACACCCGCGCCAGCGCCGTGCTCGACGACCCGTACTACGCCGGCGTCGCCCGCCAGACCCTCGACTACTGCCTGCGCGAGATGACCGATGCCGCCAACCCCGGCGCCCAGGGCTTCTTCACCGCCCAGGACGCCGAGGTCGACGGCAAGGAAGGCCTCAACTACCTCTGGCTACGCGACGAGTTCGAGGCCGCCCTCGCCGATCATCCCGATCTGCTGCCCCTCGCCGTCGATCTCTACGGCCTCGACGCTTCACCCAACTTCCAGGACCCGCACCACCCCAGCGAACCCCGCCGCTTCGTCCTCCGCCTCGACTCCCGATTCGAGGCCTTCGCCCAGAAGCACAACCTCGACGCCGAGACTTTCTTCACGCACCTGAGCACCATCAACGCCGCGCTGCTCAAAGTCCGCAGCATCCGCAAGCAGCCCCGCCTCGACGACAAGGTGCTGGTGAGCTGGAATGCCATGCTCATCCCCGCCCTCGTGGAAGCCGGGCGTCTCTTCGAGCGCCCCGACTACATCACCGCCGCCAGCAGCGCCGCCTGGTTCATCCTCGACACCATGCGAGACGACTCCGGCACCCGCCTGCGAACACACCGCAACGGGATCAGCGCCATCCCGACCCTGCTCGAAGACCACGCACACCTTCTCTGCGCCCTGCTCACCCTCAACGCCTGCCCATCGACAAGCGACGACTTCCCGCTCGAAAACATCATCGCGCTGGCCGACGAGACCCACACCCTTTTCGCCGACGACACCGGCACCTACTTCGACACCCGCGAGGACGCATCGGACCTCTTCGTCCGCACCCGCTCGCTCCACGACGGCGCCACGCCCAGCTCGTGCGGCGTGATGCTAAACGCCCTCATCGACCTCGCCCACCGCAGCGGTGAGCCCCGCTTCGCCCAGCGTGCCGCCTGGCTCATGCAATCGATCTCCGCCACACTCGCCCAGCACCCGCTGGGCACCATCAACTCCACCCGCGCCCTGCTCACAATGCTCGCCCGGCGCGACCGCTACCACGACCTGATCGATTTCTCCGCATCCGATGGCTCCGACTCACTGCAGCGCACCAAGTCGCCCGTTGCCGTCCTCGTGTCCACGGACGCGATCACCGTCAGCGATGATTCGCCCGCGAGCTTCAAGGTGCAGCTCCAGATCGAAAAGGGCTACCACATCGCAGCCGCCGACCCGGGCGAGAGCGACGCCGCGCAGTCGCTCTACCCCCTTCGCGTCGGCCTGATCTCCGGCCAGGGCATCGCCGTCTATGCGGACTACCCGGCCGGTGAGCCCATGGGCGCGGAAGCAGTGGGGCAGTTCAACGCCCACCACGGGCGCGTTGAGTTCGATATCGCCATCGAAAAAGCCCCGGGGATCGGGGCGTCCGAGGGCCAGCCGGTCCTCGGCATCTCGTTCCAGCCATGCGACGATCGTTCGTGCATGCAGCCCCAGACCGTCCGTCTGGACATCGGCATCACGATCGAGTGAGCGACTATTCGTCGTTGTTCCCAAGCCGGTACGCGATCCACAGGGCAAACAACAGCGAGAGAATGTGCCTCGGTCGCTTGAAGCTCTCGAGCACGGCCTGGAATGTGATATCGCCCATCACCGCGTCGACCTCACCCACATACTCGTTGTACGCATCAACCGCCTCCATGCGCTTGGCGTCCTGGTCTTGAGTGCTCAATGACGCCCACTGCACCGCGACCTCCTCCTGCACGGCCTCGGGGTAATCATCGGGCCAGATCGCCGATTCATTGAACAGATGCGGGTTGGGCCACTCGATCGCTTCGCCCGCGTTGATCAGCGACCACGCGTATTCGTCGGCGAGCACCTGCAGGGCCCACTCGATCTCAACATCGCGATAGGACAACATCCCGTTCTCGTTCGCGATGTTCCGCCGGAATCGAAGCTGCTCGGCGTCACTCATCGCGTCCCACTGATCGACCACGCTGTCCTGAACAGCGTCGGGGTAGTCATCGGGCCACATCGCCACATCGATCGGCAGCGCGGGATTGTCCCAGTCGATCTGCTCGCCCGCGTTGATCTTCTGCTCACACAGCACAAAGGCCATGTGCTCAAAGATCCCCTCGTCTTCCATGTCATATAGCGTGATCGGCTGCACCTGAAAGATGTTGCCGCCGTAATCGCGATCGATGATCATGTTCAGCGCGATGTACTTCCCTGCGCCGATCGAAACGATCGCCATGCTCGCCGCCAGAAGACCGGCGATCATCCCGCCCCCTGTGGTCTCCGCGCCGCCGCCGAGTCGGGCGCCGGCACCACACATCGCACCCACAAGAATCGCGATATAACCAACCTCATAGCCCGTCGTGTACGCGATCGTCGCCCAGATCGCCGCACCGATCGCGCCGCCGATCAGCGCACCGACCAGCGGCAGGATCGGTTTCATCCCGAGCCCCGCGATGCCCGCGCCAAGATCGGCAAGCGCCGATTCGCCCTCAGCCGCTTTCGGCTTTCCTTTGCGCTCCTTCGCCTCGAAGGTCTTTGTTTTAAGCCCCTTGCCCGCTTCGACATTGAACCCACAGTTGAGGCAGACAACCGCACCGTCCGCCATCCGCATCCCGCACCCCGGGCAGCCGACCACCCCAGCGGGCACCGCTTCCTCGATCGGCTCAAGATCAACAAGCAGGTCATCCATCACGCCGCCCAATCCCGCATCCGCTTGTAACGGCTGTGCCGCTTCAGTCGACCGGCCCTGCTGTTTCGCCTTCAAACACGACTGATGCGCGTACTGGCCCTTCTCGTTCCTGATCCGCGGCTGCCCAGCGCAGCTCTGCCCACAGAGCACGCACACCTTCTCAGTCTGTCCCATCGTGGAAATCCCCAACTTATGCGAATATATGTATGCGAATACAACAAAGCACACCCCGCAAAACGGGGTGCACAATACGCTAACAAAGATCGATCATCATGACAACGCGAAACGGGAAAAACGACACCGTTAGCGATGTTAATTTAGGATTTCCCGTCCCCTGCGATCGAGTCACGCATCGAGGTGTCCGCATTGATGTTCTTCATGCGGTAGTAGTCCATGACGCCCAGGTTCCCGCTGCGGAACGCCTCGGCCATCGCCTTGGGCACCTCCGCCTCAGCAAGCACAACCAGCGCACGGTTCTTCTGCTCCTCGGCACGGAACTCCTGCTCCTGCGCTACCGCCATCGCCCGTCGCTTCTCAGCCAGCGCCTGGGCGACCTTGGTGTCCGCCTGTGCCTGATCTTCCTGGAGCTTCGCGCCGATGTTCTCGCCCACATCGACATCCGCGATATCGATCGAGAGGATCTCATACGCCGTGCCCGCGTCGAGCCCGCGCCCGATCACGGCCTTGGAGATCGCGTCCGGGTTCTCGAGCACGGTCTTGTGCGATTCCGCAGAACCGATGCTCGAAACGATGCCCTCGCCCACACGCGCGACGATGGTCTCTTCCGTCGCACCACCGACAAGCCGGGCCAGGTTCGTCCGCACGGTCACGCGAGCGCGTGCCTTGAGCTGGATGCCGTCCTTCGCCACCGCGTCGATGGTCGGACGACCCAGGTTGGGGTTGGGGCAGTCGATGACCTTGGGGTTCACCGAGGTGTTCACCGCGTCGAGGATGTCACGGCCCGCCAAGTCGATCGCGGTCGCGACGCCCCAGTCGAGCTCGATGTTCGCGTTTGATGCCGCGATGATGGCGCTGACCACATTGCTGACATTGCCGCCCGCGAGATAGTGGCTCTCAAGATCATCGGTCTCGATGTTGTGAATGCCGGTTTTCACCAGGCGGATCTTGTTGATCACGATGACCTGCGGGTTCACCTTCCGGAATCGCATCGCGACGATCGAAAGCAGTCCGACCCGAGCACCCGAGAGAATGGCCTGAAACCAGAGCTGGAAGTAGGTCAGCAGCACCGCAACAACACCAAGGGCCACAATGACTGCGACCGCGATCAGAATCCAGACCAGTGGGTCCATGCTATTCTCCTTCATTCTGCGGCAATTCACGCCGCAGGTTCATCATAGCGTCATCACAAGGGCAGGCGACCAAACCTCATCCGATCGGACGGACCTCGATCGTCAGCCCGTCCACTTTCACCACGCGCACCGGCTGACCCTTGTCAACCAGTCCGCCCCGAGCGATCGCGTCGTGTCGCTCACCGTCAACCTCGATCACCCCGCTGGGGCGCATCGCCGTCAGCGCGATGCCCTTCTGATCCATCAACCGCTCCCGCTTGGCCCGAAGCTCCATCGTGACCTGCTGCTTCTGATCCGCGATCTCCTCGCTGCTCCGACCGACCATCGTCCGACCGATCGCCGTGCTCGGCAGCATCTTGATCGCCGAAACGAACGCCATGGGCCCCAGAACCACCGTCACCAGCAGCCCCGTCGCACCCCACAGGGCGTCGTAGCGGAACAGGAACACGATCCCGACGATCGCCGTCAGGAATGAACTTACGCCCAGAATCCCGCCCGAAGGCACAAACGCCTCAAGCACCAGCAGCAGCAGCGCCAGGGCCAGCAGCCCGATCCCGATCAGCAGCGCGGTCTCCATCAGATCGACTCCGTTCGTTCTTCGCCCGGCCCGTCCGCTTCAGGCTCACTTTGAGCACCCGAGCGATCAGCCCCGTCTTCGACCAGCTCCTCGACCTCGATCCGCATTCTGGTCGCCCGAACGACACGCACACGCACCCCTCGCTCGATCGCGCCGAACGCCGCGTACACATCCTCGATCTGCCCGTCGAACTCCGCCTGCCCGATCGGGTACAGCGGCGTCGTTGTGACACCCTCGCTGCCCACCTTCACCGAACCATCGTCCATCACGATCGCGTGCAGCATCGACTTCTGCGGCATCCCGCCCACGCCGGATGCCGAACTCAGAATCAGCTTGTCGAACAGCGGCAGGTTCTGGGCATTGCGGACGATCAACCACCACCCGATCCCCGCGGTCACGAACGCCAGCAGCACCGTGATCGCACCGGTCAGCAGCTCACGCTGCATCTCCGGCGACGACATCGAACCGCCGCCGGCGACAAAGGTCCCCATCAGCCCCCCGAAAAGAGAGATAAACCCGATCACGCCGAAGATCCCGAAGCCCGGGATCACAAACGCCTCAAGCGCAAGACACACAAGCCCCACAATGATCGCGATCAGCTCCCACCAGCCGCTGAGCCCGATCAGCGCCCCCGGCCCGATCAGCAGCGCCAGCGCCCCCAGCGCCACCGCACCCGCGATGCCCGTTCCCGCCATGATCATCTCGACGAAGACCGCGATCAGGAAGACCGCGATAAGCACAAACCTCACCGCGGGGCTGACCATGAATCGAACCAGTCGCTCGGTGAGACTCTCGTTGACGCGCACGAGCTTCTCAGCGCCAAAGAACGCCCTGAGCTCGTCATCATCGTTGATGATCCCGCTGCTGAACCCAAACTCAGCAAGCTGATCCTCGCGCATCACGATCGCCGAAGAGCCGTCCGTGATGTACCCCAGCAGCCGATACTCGCCCCGATCGCTCGGCGTGATCAACACCCGCCGCGACGGGTTCGCCAGCGTGAGCTCAAGACTCCGCTCGGTCGAATCAAACTCGCGCGCCACATCCTCGAGCGTCTCGCTCGCGGGTCGATACGCGTTGGGGTCGGCTTCTCCCGCACCCGGCGCAGCACCTTGCCCATCGCCCCCAGCAGCAACGCCCGTGCCTTGCTCGCCATCGGGATCAGCCGCGGCATCGTCCGGATTTTCCTCGGGCTCGCCCGCACCCTGATCCTGGGTGTTGTCGTTAACCGGCGCATCGCGGTAGGTCTGCACCCCGCCCGTCACCTGCGCCAGCATCGGGCGTCCGCGGATCGGCTCGCCCTCGAAGAGGAACCCGTACTCCTGAGCGCTGATCGCCAGCCGCTGGCCCGTCGTGATGTGCTCGACCTGCCACAGCTCGATGCCGTCGGCCACGATCGCCTGCACCAGAAACTCGTCATACCCGCTCCGCCGAGCCGAGTCGGTCACATCCGCCATCAGCGGCGGAAGCAGCTTCGTCCGCTCATCCGGGCTCAGTGCCCGCAGCCCACCGCCCCCGAAGGTCACGATGAACGCATCCCCGAACGATGCCGGGCTGCTGCTCACAATCTCCTTGCACGCCAGCGCGATGATCGCCCCGCCCGAGTACGCGTCCGGGTTGACCCACGCGACCGTGTTCGTGATCGCCGAGCCCTTGATCGCGTTGGAGATCTCCAGCACCGCGCCCAGCTCGCCGCCGGGCGAGTTGACCTCCAGAACCATCGCGTCGAAGCCGCCCGCTTCGGCCGCCTCGATCCGCCGCCGCACGCTCATCGCCGTCACACGGTCGATCGCCCCCTCGACCGTGATCACCGCGACCCGGTCCGCCTGCCGCGCCGCAGGGATCGATGAAACCTCCACAGGCGTCACCACCCGCGGCCGCTCATCGTCCTGCGCCAGCGCAGAGCCGGACACCAACGCCAAAACACCCGCCATCGCCGCGATCACCCGCAGCCACAGCTTCACCATCACGATTCGTTCGGTCTTGAATGCTTGCACAAACCATTATAAGGGTTTATCACGCCCGGGGTTCAGCAATCCGGATTCATCCGAATCGGACCCGATTCCTCAGCAATCCGATTCCCTCGATCTCCACCTCCACCGTATCCCCATCCTGCAGCCACACCTGCGGATCACGCGCCATCCCCACCCCGCTGGGCGTCCCCGTCAGGATCACCGTCCCCGGCATCAGCGTCGTTCCCTTGCTGAGTTCCTCGATCAACACATCCACAGGGAACATCATCTGGCTTGTCCGCGCCGACTGCATCGTCTCCCCATTCACGCGGCACGCGATCGCCAGATCATGCACATCCAGCCCCGCTTCTGACATCTCTTTCAATGTCACCACCCGCGGCCCGATCGGACAGAAGGTATCAAACCCCTTGCCTCGGCAGAACTGCCCCCCCGATCCCTGCTTCTGCCACCACCGCGCCGAAACATCGTTCGCGCAGCTCAGCCCAAACACGAAGTCCATCGCCTCAGCGCGCGAAACATCCTTACACGGCTTCCCGCTCGGGTGCTCCCCGATGATCACCGCCAGCTCCGCCTCAAAGTCCGTCTGATTCCCGCCGAACGCCGGGTCGCGGGCAATGGGGGGGATCACAATGTCGTCACCATCCCCGATCACGCTGGCAATGTTCTTGGAAAACACCATCGGATGATCCGGCGCTTCAAGCCCCTGCTCATGCGCATGAGCCGCGTAGTTGCGCCCGATGCCCAGGATGTGCGAGATGGTGACCGATCGTCCGTCAGATGTGTTCAGTTTCATGCGTGAAGTCTACACGCAGTGGGGCGTTCGATGAGAATGATCAATCACGCAAGCTAGTATGATTTGTGCGTTCCCCCCTCTTCTCCCCAGACTCCGACTCACCCGACACAGTCCCGGGCAAGGTCCTCTACCACGCCGCCACCCCCGTGCGCTTCGTCATCTTCGCCTTCCTCTCCTTCCACCCCTCCGCCATGCCCTGGCTCGCCCGCGCCAACTACGCCCGCGAGCTGCGCTCCGCCTTCTTCCTCCCCTGGGCCATCGCCGCCACCGAAGGCGGCGTCATCGGCTTCATCGTCCAGAAGCTCTACGACGGGCTCGTCTCCGACACCGTCCTCAACTACGCCACCGGCGCACTCATCGCCGCGCCCGCGTTGGCCAACATCACCTCCTTCGCCTGGGCCATCGCCGCCCGCGGCAAGCGCAAGATCCAGTTCATCACCGTCCTCCAGCTCGCCCTCCTCGTCTGCATCGCCGGCATCGCCATCTCCCCCCGCACGCCCTTCGGCCTGTTCACGATGGTCACCGCCGCCTTCGGCGCCCGCATCATCCTCGCCGGCGTCGTCACCGTCCGCGCCACCGTCTGGGGCGTCAACTACCCCGCCCAGCGAGCCAAACTCACCGGCAAGGTTCAGACCGTCTCCGTCACCATCACCTCACTCATCGCCATCGGCCTGGGCCTCGCGATGCAATCCAACGAGAACGCCTTCCGCGTCTTCATCCCCATCGGCGGCCTCGTCGCCCTCGCCGGCGTCTCCTCCTTCGCACGCATCCGCCTCCGCACCGAACGCACCATCCTCAAAGAAGAAGCCTGCGACGCACAACGCAACGACGGCTCCCGCTCCCGCGCCCTCATCCGCGTCCTCATCGACGACAAGAACTACCGCGACTACCAGATCTGCCAGCTCCTCATCGGCATGGGCAACATGATGTCCTGGACCCCCTTCGTCATCATCGCCAAGCAGCAGTTCAACCTCGACTACCTCCCCGGCATCCTGCTCACCCAGGTCGTCCCCCTCGCCATGATGCCCTTCACCATCCCCCTCTGGGCCAAGCTCCTCGATAGCGTCCACATCGTCCAGTTCCGGGCCATCCACTCGTGGATCTTCGTCGCCACCATGCTCCTGGCCCTCATCGCCGGGCAGACACACACCCTCTGGCTCCTCTACGCCGCCTCCATCCTCCGCGGCATCGCCTTCGGCGGCGGCGCCCTCGCCTGGAACCTCGGGCACCTCTCCTTCGTCAAGCCCGAAAAATCACAGGACTACATGGCCGTCCATGTCACCCTCACCGGCCTCCGAGGCCTCACCGCCCCGTTCCTCGGCGTGGCCGTCTACAACGCCATCGAAACCCGCTACCCCACCGAGGGCTCCTGGACCTTCGCACTCGCCCTGCTCATCACCACCGCTGGTGCTCTCGGCTTCTACCACCTCTACCGACAACTCGTGCGCAAACCCTGAATCACAGGTTCTCCAAGCACGCCGCGCGTGTACAGACCTAGGTCTTGATGAACTTGGGCCGGCGCAGGTAGGTCCACCAGCGCCACAGCCATTCCAATGGCCCCATCGTGAATCGAGAGAGCCACAGCGGGCTCACAATCAGCTGGAAGCAGTAGATCGACACCGCGATCGCAAGCATCTGGGCCTGCGAAATCTCGCCGTACATCCCAAACCCCCAGTGCTGCGCGATCACACACACCAGCAGCGACTGCATGATGTAGTTCGTCAACGCCATCCGCCCCGTTGATGCGACCGACCGCGCGAACCAGCCCGCCCCAAACCGCCGCGCGACCCAGATCGACAGCCCCATATAGCCAAGCGCGACACACGGCCCCGCCAGGGCCATCAAGTTAAAGCTGAAAAAGTACAACGCCGAATGCTCAGTCGCAACCGCCGTGAGTACAACAGAAGCGAGCGAACAGGGCAT
>CAYQRD010000068.1:0-10299 GCA_964419845.1 uncultured Phycisphaeraceae bacterium | reverse complement strand
AAGACGGTGAGGAGGATGCCCGCGACCAGGTATCGGTTGTCGCGCAGCTTGGGGCGATCGGTGGCGAATGAGAGGTTGAGTATGGCGCGCCCGCACTCTGGGCAGCTCGTGGGGAGGGTCAGACCCACGAGCGGGTAGAAACAACGCTCACAGCTGATCTGCCCGGGCTGGCGGAAGTTGCGGTTGGCGATCGAAAGGACAAGCCCAGCGCCGAATGCATAAAAGCCCAGCATAAGCACCGCTTGCATCGAACCAGAGTTCGCATCCAGCAGGTGCATAAAGAGAATGAAGATGCCGATCCAATAGACCTGCTGCCGAATCATGAGCGACATGGGGATGCCCCATGTGTCGAGTTTGTTGCGTGCATCTCTTCTCGACTGTTTGGTGCTGTTTTTCCTTCCGTATCGGATGAGATAGGCCAAGCCGCTGACATAGGTGACGCCGACGATTCCAATGCGTGCCCAGAACGCTGGTTCCCAGATGAAGAACACGACCATGAGCAGCACCAGTGTGCCGAGCACATACGGCATCCGGCGCACGAGTTCGCGGGTCATGCGGAGCTGGTGCTCGTCATACCGCGGCTCGATCTCGGGGATCGGCACGCTGGGATCGAGGTGGCTGTAGTGCTTGTCTGCTGAATACATCATGGGTGAGGCATCATAAGAAACAACGCACCGGCATCAACCGGTGCGTTGCGTTGAACTCATTTCTGTGGGATGTGCTCAGAGCTTGAGATCGCCCAGGCCCATGCCCATGCCGCCGGCGTTGCCCAGCCCGCCGCCGCCCTTCTTGGGCTGCTTCTTGGCCTGCTCGCGCAGACGGCGCAGCTCGGGGGTTTCCTTGAGGATCTCTTCGGCGGTGCGGTCGTCGCGATCACCACGCCCGCGGCCCTTGCCGCCGCGGCCTCCACCACCGCCGCCGCCCTGCTGCTGCGGGCGGTCCTTGAGCTGCTTGATCGAGAGCGAGATCTTGCGGTCGCTGGGGTCCACCTTGAGGACCTTGACCTGCACGACCTCATTCTCCTGGAGCACCTCGTGAACATCGTTCACGCGGCGCCATTCGAGCTCGGAGATGTGCACCAGGCCCTCGACACCGGGGGCGACCTCGACGAAGGCGCCGAACTCGAGGATCTTGGTGACCTTGCCGGTCATCTCCGCACCCTCGACGACTTCCTCGGCGGCTGCGCTGAACGGATCGGACTGGAGCTGCTTGAGCCCGAGCCCGATGCGGTTGCCCTCCCAGTCGAGCTTGAGGATCTGGACGGTAACCTTCTGGCCCTCGGAGACATGGCGGGCGACATTCTTGGCGCCGTGGTTGATGCGCTCATGGGCGAGGTCGTTGAGGTGGATAAGCCCGTCGACACCACCGAGATCGACAAACGCGCCGAAGTCCATGATCTTGCGGACGGTGCCGGTGACAGTGTCACCCTCGTTGAGCGCTTCCTTGAGCCCCTCGGCGGCTTTGGCGCGTTCCTTCTGGAGGACATCGCGGCGTGAGAGGACGATGTTGCCCTGCCCGCGTTTGTCGACCTTCTGGATCTCGCAGGTCATCTTCTCGCCGACGAATACCGACATGTCCGGGACGCGGTCGATATCGACCTGCGAAGCGGGCATGAAGGCGCGATGGTTCGCGATCTCCAGTTCCAGCCCGCCCTTGTTCACGCCGGTCACGCGGGCCTCGACGACCTGCCCGGGCTCGAGCATCTCCCAGTCGGCTTTCTGCACCGCGCCGGGGAGGGCGCAGATGTAGAGCGACTCGGCGGCGTCGAACCGCTGGACGGCGACTTCGAGCGAGTCCCCCACCTTTGGTGGCTCTTCCTTGAACTGGGAGATGTCGACGACCCCCAGCTCCTTGGGTCCGAACTCCACAAAGACATCGGAAGCGCCCACGGAGACGACCATGCCTGTGCGATGCTCGCGTCCGCCGCGCACGACGCGTGGGCCCTTGATGGACTTGCTGCCCGCGCCCGACGGGGCATCGGCCGCTCCTGCGTCGGCGAGATCGGACATCGCTGCTTCGATCTCGGCGTTGGTCTGCGCGTCGAGTTCGGCGGTGCCTGCGTTTGTCGCTGCGGGCTGGGTCGGGTTCTGATTGCTGTCGCTTTGATCGCTCATGGTCAGGCGGATCCTGTGGGCTTTGTAGGGCATGATGCCCGGCTGGGGGTTCAATCACCCGGATCGTAAGTCAGATCGGGCGGGGGTACAAGCATGAAAACAAAGTTGAACACGCCCATGACACCGCCCCGACGCGGTCGGGCGTCGAGGGGACAGTGCGAAGCGTGGGTCGATTTTGCATCGGGGGTCTCGGGGACGAGTCGCGAGGGCGATCGTTTCAGCTCAGCGCGGTCGCGTGCTCGGCACCGACTGATTTCTTGATCGCCTCGACGATGCGTTCGGCGGTCCGGACATTCACAAACCCGGCCTCGGCGTCGATGGCGGGCTGCTCTCCGGTGCGGACCGCGTCGAGGAACGCTTCGATCTCCTTGACGATGGGCTCGCCGTCGTCGATCTGGAGCGGCTCGATGTTGATCAGTTCGGTCCAGTCCATGTCGGTGAGGTCGGCACCCTCGCGGAGCTGGTCTCGGACTTCACGCATCTGGTGCTCGTTGGCGGTCCGCCGGATCATGGTGCCGGACTTGGCGCCGTAGTCGATCTTGATGTAGCCGTTCTCGCCGGTGATGCGGGTGACGCGCTCGGTCTTCATCGCCAGACGCGAGGCGGTGATGTTGGCCACGCACTGCCCCCCGCCCTGTTCTTCCGAGAGGTTCCAGACGAGCCGTGCGTTGCAAAGGTCTTCGAACTCGGAGACCACGGCGACGCCGCTGGCCTGGATCTCATCGGGCTCACGCCCGCCCATGAGCATGAGGACCACATCGAGATCGTGGATCATCATGTCCATGACCACGCCGATGTCGATCGAGCGGAAGGTCATGGGTGAGACGCGGTGAACCTCGATGAATCGGGGCGTGATGGATTCGCCGGTGCCCTCGGTCGCGGTCTGCATCGCGCGCATGATGGGGTTGAAGCGCTCGATGTGGCCAACCATCAGGCAGGTGTTGTGCTTCTCGGCGATGGTCTTGATCTTCTCGGCCTCGTCGGCACCCTGTGCGAGTGGCTTCTCGATCAGGCACGCGACGCCCGCCTTGAGGAAGGGCTCGGCGCTCTTGAGGTGGAAGGTTGTCGGGACCGCGATCGATACCGCGTCGACCCCCTCATCGATGAGTTCCTGTTCGGTGGCGAACGCCTTGCATCCGAACTTCTCGGCGTACTCCTGCGCGCGTTCCAGGCTTGCGTCAACGACGCCGACCAGCTCAACACCCTCCATCTCGGCGTAGACGCGCGCGTGGTGACGACCCATACGACCAACACCGACAGCACCGCAGCGGAGCGGGCGTTGACTCGAAGACTCAGTACTCATGATGATTCTCGTTTGAAAAAGATTGATTCGTTGGGCGGATGGCTGGGTCGGCCTGATCGGGCCGATGGCTCCCGGCCGGTTGCATCAGGCCAGCTCTGCGAGCGCGGCGTCGATGTCTTCCTTCTTGGTCAGCCCCACGAACTTCTTGGCGACTTCGCCGCCCTTGAAGATGATGACGGTCGGGATGGCGCTGATGCCATACTTGACCGAGATATCACGATTGGCGTCGGTATCGACTTTGCCGACCTTCACCTTGCCCGCGTGCTCGTCGGCGACATCGTCGATCGTTGGTGCGAGGATGCGGCAGGGCATGCACCACTCCGCCCAGAAGTCCACAAGCACCGGCTCAGCCGCAGAGAGGACTTCGTTCTCGAAGTTGCTGTCGGTGAACTCCTTGACATTCGCACTGGCCATACGATCGGATCCTTTCGATTCGCGAACACCCCGAAGGGTGCGATTCATCGTTTGAACGGTCTCGGGCAGACACCCGCTGAGCGCTCGCTAGAGCGTCAACATCGTAGGGGCGGGGCATCGATCTTCGGCGCTGCGAGCGAATTTATTCAAGCATCGGATTCGGTATTTTCGGCCCTGAGCACGCGCCAGGCGGCATCCAGCGCGGCCCGGTGCGGGGCGACATCATGCACCCGAAATGCGCAGGCCCCTCCCGAGAGATGCAGCACCGAACACGCCAGCGTGCCCTCGAGGCGTTCGTCGGGGCTTGAATCGCGATCCAGACTGATCCGCCCAACGAAACTCTTGCGGCTGAGGGCGCTGAGCACGGGGCGGCCAAGGGCGACGAGCCGGGGAGTCGTACCGATGAGCTCGAGGTTCTGCTGCACATCCTTCCCAAAGCCCAGACCCGGGTCGAGCATGATGCACTCGTGAGCGACCCCCGCCCGCACGGCCCGGTCGCGTGCTGCCCCGAGGGCATCGACCACGCGATGGGTCACACTCCCTCGCACGGGGGGGTGATCGTACTGGTCGGAGAACCGGTCGAGCTCGGGCGATCGCTCCCGGTGCATGAGGATGAGCCCGCAGCGGCGCTCGGCGGCCAGCGCGAGCATCCCTTCGTCCTCGGCACCGGCGGAAACATCGTTGATCGCGTCAGCGCCGGCATCGAGCGCGGCGCGGGCAACCCCGGCGCGTGTTGTATCGATCGTGATTGGCAGGGTGATGCCCGCCGCGCGGATCGATTCGATCACTGGGCAGACACGGGCGATCTGCTCATTGGCGCCGATGCGCTGGGCGCCGGGTCGGGTGGACTCGCCGCCGATGTCGAGCGCGTCAGCACCCTCGCCGAGCATCTGGTTGGCACGGTCGACGGCCTGGATGGGCGCGTTGTATGCGCCGCCGTCGCTGAAGGAGTCAGGCGTGATGTTGAGGACGCCAATCAGAAACGGGCGATCCATATGGATCGCCCGCTCGTGGTTGATTGCCCAGAAGATTGGATCGCCGCCGCTCATGGTCAATAGTGACGCGTCGCGACGACGATTCAAGCGTGGATCAGAACTCCATTTGGTTATCCTGCTCCTGCTGCATCTGCTCGAGGTCGGTCATGACCTGCATGGCCTTGCCGATCGTCTGCATCGGGATGACGGTGCGGAAGAGCATCCCGCCGCCGTCTGCGGTCAGGCCCATGCCCAGCGGGGGCAGGGACTCGACGGGCTCAAACTCGGGGAGGATGCCGAACATCATCAGCATGGGGCCAGCGGTGTTTGCGAGATGATCTGCACCGATGTACATCTCCATGACACGGTTGTCGGGGAGCATGGCGGCGGTCTGCTTGATCGCAGCGGATCCAGCGAGGGTGTTCTCGCCGTTTGCGGCCTTGGCGGCCTTGGAGAGCATGGCTGCGTCTCGTGACATGGTCATGAGCAGCCCGTTTTCGCCGCTCTGGGCGAGGTAGCCGCTGGGGCCTTCGCCGCCGAAGATCATCTGCATGATCATGGCCGGGCTGGCACCGCCCATGGCGTCCATGCCGTTCATCTGTGACATGTCCATCTGCATCTGGTAGCCGTAGGCCTTGACGCCGTTGATTTCGGTTGGCTCGGCATCAACGCTCGCGTTCATGGCCATCCCGGTTTGCTTGAGTTCTTCGGACTCGCCCATCCCTTTGGTCAGGTCACGCATGGCATCGATGTACGCACCGGGGTTCTCGACCTCGGCGTAGTAGAGCATGTTGTTGAACAGCCCGCCCATGATGTTGTCGGAGGCACCCATGATCTGGATGCCACCCTTGAGCCCGCCCATGAGCTGGTCCACATTCATGGCCTCGAACATGCCCGTGGCGTCCATCTTCTTCATCCACTGGCCATACTCGCCCATGAACTTCTGGATGCCTGCACCGCTCATGTCGTATGAGGCGGCCATGAAGTAATCCATGTTGGGGACATTGTTGAAGTACTTGCCGGCGTTGCCGTTGTTGCTCAGATACCCGGCGGTGCTCGAGGCGTCCTTGAACTGAAGCCCGAAGTCGAACGAGATGCCGGTCAGCTGATCGAAGCTCAGGCCCATCGAGAAGCTCATCGCGTCGCTGGCGATTGTCTGGACCGCGTTGAGCATCTGGTCGAAGCCCTGGGCCGCTTCCGCGCCGCCCATCATCTCGACCATCTCGCCCTGGGCTTCCATCTCGTCGAGGCCCATCTCGATCTCGTCGCCGAACTGCGCGATGTTGATGTAGACGAAGATGTCGTTGTGGTCCGCGACGCGGCCGCCGGACTTGCCCAGCATCGCGGTGTGGGCGGTGAGGTTACCCGCGTTGGCGTTGTAGTCGCGTACATCTTCGGCGATCTCACCGAAGACGGCGAAGCCGCCGCCCGCGTCACGCACAAACATGGTCTGGCCGTCACCGACGGGGAACTCGACCACACCCTGCTGCGCGTCGCGGCCCTGTGTGAATGCTTCAAAGTCGCTCACAGGGATAAGCATGACGACATCGGGCTCTTCCTGACCATCCTCCATGCTGAGGACCGCGGCCATGGATCCGTCGAGGTTCACGCCCGGCATGCCCCGGACCATGGATGTGACGAGATTGATCATGGGCTCGCCCTGGTCGCCCAGCAGCACATTGATGCTGTTGATGTCGTTGAGCAGTTCGCCCAGATCGGGCACCACAACGACGGCCTGCGTGTCGGCCGGTACGCGGTCAAGCGCGGCGGGTGTGCCGGCGATCGCGGGCAGTGCGATCAGTGCTGTGGTCGTGCAACAGAGCGTGGTGCGGGAAAATCGGGATGCGATACGCTGCATGGGTGGTGTCCTTTCGGGGTGTGCACACAGACCCGCCTCCTCGTGCGGGTCGTGGTACCACATGATTGGGTCTGATTGGATTCAGGTTTCAGCGAGATGCACAGATCCGAGAAGAAATCCCCAAATCAGGTGGGAATTCAACGAGTTGGGACGGTACTCGGGGCGAGAAAACGCTCGGGACGGGGTTCGGAGCCTCAGGCAACCGACCCGGTAGTCGGGTGCTCGTCTTCCTCGTACTCCTCTTCATACTCGTCTTCTTCCTCTTCTTCGGCCTCGTCCTCATCCTCGTCGCTGTCCTCGACCTCGTATTCATCACCATCGAGGTCCGCCGGATCGATGGGGTTGCCGTCCTCATCGACATACTCGTACTCGACTTCTTCGTCCTCTTCCTCTTCTTCGTACTCGTCTTCTACTTCGACTTCCTCGTCTTCGTCCTCTTCGCTTTCCTCTTCTTCCTCGTCTTCGTCTTCGTCTTCGTCTTCGTCCTCGTCCTCTACTTCTTCATCGTCCTCTTCTTCGATCTCATATTCATCCTCGTCCTCGTCCTCGTCGAGTGTGCCGTGGACTTCGACGGCGGGTGCTTGCTCGTCGGTTTCGAAGGGGGGTTCTTCCAGCGAATCTTCATCGTCCGCGTCGAACATCAGCTCCTGATGCGGATCCTCGGGCTCGCCGGTGCCCTGCTGCTGAAGACGCATCTGGTCGTGCGCCACCAGGTCCTTCATCGCGTCCCACTCCTCGATGCTGATCTGCACATCACGCGCCACCGACCCCTTGTGGTCCGACAGGATCCCGGCGATGCCCATCAGGTCGATCAGTCGCGAAGCGCGGGTGTACCCGATCGCCAACCGGCGCTGCAGCAGCGAAACGCTGCCGCGCTTGGTCTCGAGCACGATCTCCACCGCCCGATCGAACATCGGGTCTTCCTGAGCCGCCTTGAGCGATGCAGAAGAGTTGTTCTCCGAGAGATAGATCCGCTCCTCGTCCTCGTCCATCCCGCCCTTGACCTGCATGAGCGATCGCTCGAAGCTGGGCGCGGCGATGTCCTTGAGGAACCGCACCACCTTGCGGATCTCCTTGTCGTCCACCAGCGTACCCTGAGCACGCGACAGCTTGTGGCTGCTGGGCGACAGGTGCAGCATGTCGCCCTGACCCAGCAGCAGCTCGCCGCCCTTCTGATCGAGCACGATGCGCGAGTCCATGCCCGACGCCACCTTGAACGCGATGCGGCACGGCATGTTCGATTTGATCAGACCCGTCACCACATTGGCCTGCGGCCGCTGGGTCGCCAGGATCAGGTGGATGCCCACCGCACGCGCTTTCTGCGCAATACGGATGATCGCACCCTCGACCTCCTTGTTGGTCATCATCAGGTCGGCGAGCTCATCGATAATGAACACCATGTAGGGCAGCTGCTTGGGCACACGCATCGCCTGCTCTTCGGTCTGGATGTCAAGCCGCTCTTTGAGCTCGTCCCACTCCAGCTCGTTGTAGCCCGCAATATCACGGCAGCCCGCCTTGGCCAGCAGCTCGTACCGCTCGTCCATCTTGGTGACGGCCCACTCCAAGATCGCCGCCGCCTTGGGCATCTCGGTCACCACCGGGCACATCAGGTGCGGGATGTCCTTGAACTGGCTCATCTCCACCATCTTGGGGTCCACCAGCACCAGCTTGAGCTCGTTGGGCTTCTTGGTGTACAGGAAGCTCATGATGATCGTGTTCATGCACACCGACTTGCCCGAACCCGTCGTGCCCGCGATCAGCATGTGCGGCATCTTGGTCAGGTCGCTGATCAGCGGCTCGCCCGACGCGTCCTTGCCCAGGAACATCGGCAGCTTCATCTTCTCAAACTTCGCCCGGTTGCTCATCAGCTCCTTGAGCCGCACACGCTCCTTGGTCGGGTTGGGCACCTCGACACCGATCGTGTCGCGACCCTCCATGTTGGCGACCACACGGATATTCACGGCCTTGAGCGAACGCGCGAGATCGCTCTCGATCGCGTTGATCTGCGAGACCTTGGTCCCCGGCGCAAGCCGGATGTGGTAGAGCGTGATCGCGGGTCCGGACTCGATGTCCACGACCTCGCCGTTGATCTTGTACTGCTGCAGCGAGTGCTCGAGCGCCTCGGCCTGCCCACGCACCAGTTCCTCGAGCTTCTCGTTGAAGCCGATCTCGGGCTCTTCAAGCAGGTCCATGGTCGGGAACTTGTAACCCTCGAGCGCCATCGCGTTCTGGAAATCGGCGAGGTCCTCGTCGGTCGCCTTCTCTTTGCTCTGCTGGGCGAAGCGCACCGGGAGCTTGGCGATCTTCTCACGCAGATCCTCGTTGGAGAAGACCTGGGGCGCCCCGGGGGTGTCCTCGTCCTCTTCCTCGTACTCGTACTCGTCTTCCTCGATGGGCTGGGGCACGGGGCGCACGGTGCGCTTGGGTTTGACCTTGCGTTTCGCTTCACGCTCGTCGTGCTCGTCACGGATGGGCTTGACCTCGACCATCTCCTCGTCGATGTCGTTGATACGCACCATCACCGGCTTGCGCCGCTTGTTCATCATGGACCGCAGCCCCGCGAGCAAACCGCCGCCGGCCTTGCGTGAGCTGGAGCTGGCGCGATCGGTCGCCGCGTTCGCACGCAGCGCCGTGGACTCGGCGATCGCACCGGCTTTCTCACGGGTGAACGCCAGCGCCGGCACCATCCGGTTCCAGATCGCCAGCGGCACCGTCACCACATACTTGTCGCAGCACACGATCAGCCCGATGACCGCAGCGAGCGTGATCCAGAGCATGGACCCAACCAGGGCAAACTTGGGCAGCAGGGCCGCGGCACCAACCACACCCAGCGTGCCACCGACCAGACCCGGCAGCGGACCCGCGGCCGGAAAGAGCACCCGCAGCAGCACGCACAGCGACGCTGTCAGAATCAGAGCCCCCACCGCCCGAACGATCGGCTGGCTCATGGGACGCCGGATCACGCGCAGCGTGACCATGATCCCCACGAAGATCATGGGGATGACAACCCCCAGCCCCAGCGTCCGCAGCAGCCCGTAGCTGACATAGGCGCCGATGGGCCCGGTCCAGTTCTGGGTCTGCGCGTTATTGGGGTACACGCTGTGCGACGGCGCATCGGCGCTATTGAAGCTCGCGAGCCCCACCAGCACGAAGAGCCAGAGCACCCCCAGGGCGAGCCAACCGATGCGCATGATCAGCTGCACGGGCTCGCTGGGCGCTGCGGCTTTTTCGTTCACGCGGTAGGGCCTGGTGGATTTCTTCTTGTTGACAGATTGCGCCATAACAGCGCAGTATCGGCTGATGGGCTTGCGTGGCAGCAGAAATCCGCGACGCATGATGACGGAATTTGTCCCATCACAGCGGTGTTTTGCCCCAACCAAGGGTTCCCGCCGAGGGAGGCGACGCGGAAGTTCCCAAGGATCAGCACAGCGTCGGCATCGGATGGATTGTCACAGCGATGTTGAACTGAAGGGCTCGACCCCGTCTGGCAAAGGCGAGCGAGCGGAACGGATCGACACCCCTGCGCCTGTGTTTTCGCCCGCACATGCGTGAGTTCAGGGCAGAAGAACCCAGCATCACATTCCGCACAATTTCCCCAATCCGCACAACCGATACTTCAGTCACCCCGCTTATCTG
>CAYQRD010000067.1:0-11203 GCA_964419845.1 uncultured Phycisphaeraceae bacterium | reverse complement strand
CCCAGCACATCGCGCAGGAAGTTCATCGGGCTGGGTGTGTGCGTCAGGGTTGCGAGCCCGGCGTGATGGGCCGCCGTCAGCAGCATGCCCGTGGCGATCCCGACCGACTCGTTGAGGTAATAGACCTGCCCGCCGTCGTCCGTGTTCCGCAGGGCCATGACGATGATCAGCCAGGGCACGGTGTCCATGTACGACTTGTCGGGCGAGGTTTCGAAGACCTCAAGGTCCTTGAGCCAGCGGTCGCTCGCTTTCTTCTCATAGAACTCCCGCTCGACCTCCTCGGCCGCGATCCGGATCCTGTGCTTGATCTCCGTGTTGGAGACAGCGATAAAGCGCCAGGGCTGCTTGTGGGCACCGCTCGGGGCCGTGCCCGCGGCGAGCAGCACGGTCTCGATGACCGAGCGGGGGACGGGACGATCGGAGAACTCCCGGACGGTCCGGCGCTGCCTGAGGATGTCATAGAAATCCCGAGCCGCCTGTTCGCTCGAACTCGACGGGGTGTACGGCTGGTGTTGGACCTGCGGGATCGTCATGCGTTGCCTGTTCCTCGGGAGACCCTCGGGTGTGTTGACGATGATAGCCCGAGCAGGGCTCCATCCGTTCGATCCCGGATCTGGGCTTCCCGACGCGAAAACGCCCGAATTCTCGTTGATTCAGGGACCAACAGCCGATAACTGCTCCATGCGCACCCGCCCGAGCACACCTGCACGCCCCGCTGATTGGGCGACGCGACTGATCGCGGGGGTCCTGTGTGCGCACACCGGAAACGCCCTCGGGCAGCCCGAACCCCATTCCGACACCAGTGCCCGGCCCGCCGGAGCCGGGCGGGTTGTGCGTGCGTTCGATTTCGAGGAGCAGGACACCAACCCGCTGCCGGTGCCCATGGGCTGGTTGCGAGCACAGGACGATCCCGCCGTCCCCCGCGAGCGCCCCGGATTCCCGATCTGGAATGGTGCCGTGCTCGATTACGACAGCCCCGCCTACGCCGGAAGCGGGAGTGCGATGCTCCCAACCAACGGCGGTTCCACCTCGCTCATGCTCCGCTACGGCGAGCTGAGCGTGTTCCCTAACACCGACTACCTCGTCAGCGCCCGCGTGCACACCCAGGGGCTGCGTCACGCGCGAGCTCGCCTGGTCGCGATACTGCTCGATCAGCAGGGCCATGAGATCGAATCGAGTCGGAGCGCGTCCGAACTGATCCGCAGCGAGAACGGTTGGCAGCAGGTCGCGATCGAGATCGAGGGGCTCGAACCCGATGCCGCCTTCATGCGCTTGGAGCTGCAGCTGCTCCAGCCCGAGCAGCAGCACGAGCACAACAAGGATCTTCCCTTCATGGTCTGGGAGCAGGACTTCAGCGGTGCCGCGTGGTTCGACAACCTGATCATCGCCCAGCTCCCACGCCTCAACATCACCACGGGAACGCCCGGGAACATCATCGAATCCGACACCCCCCCCGACCTGCATGTGCTCGTGCGCGATCTCACGGGCGATGAGATCCAGGCCAATCTCCGGATCTTCGATGTGCACGCGAACTTGGTGCAGCAGGAGCTGCTCACCAGCGACGACCGGCGCGTGCAGCACTATTGGCGCAGCGAACTGCCCGGCTACGGCTGGTATCGCGCCCTGCTGGAAGTCTTTGTTGATCGACAGCTCGTCGGCGTGCGCACGCTCGACTTCATCTGGGCACCGCCGCAGGACGCGAACCGCGACTCGGGAATGTTCTCGCTGCAGATCGATCTCACCGATCCCCGTCTTGTGCTCGCGGCCCCGTCGCTGATCTACGGCAGCAGGGTCAACCAGGCCAATCTTCATATCTGGAACCAGAGCACCACGCCCGATTCGCTCGAGCCGGGCACCCCGATCACCGACACCATCGGTGCGCTGCTCAACCGAGGCACACGCCTGAGTTTTACGATCGCTGAGCTGCCCCTGCAACTGGCAAGCACGATCGCATCGGACCCCGACGAGGTGCTCAACGCGTTCCGTGATCCCAACGGCCCATGGACGCAGTGGGGCGCGGGAATGCTCGACCAATACGGACAGCGCGTCACGAACTGGCAGTTCAGCGCAAGCCCCACACAAGAGCCCGCCGACACCCTGCTGCGATCGCTCAGCGATGCACGCCGGTCACTTTCGGGCTTCGTCCCCGGGCCTGTCTCAACCATCCCCTGGCCGATCGATCGGCCGCTGCCCGCGGCACTCGCAACGCCGGGTGTGTCGCTGCAGCTGATCGACGACAACACCACCGCCCCCGAAGCGATCTCGCAGCTCGTTGAGCAGTGGTCCGCGCAGCGATCGGGCAGCGAGGGTAGCGATGAATCGCCCGCACAGCTGGGCATCACCCTGCAGCCGCAGCACGACCTTCACGATCAGCACGGTACCCAGGTCTGGTCCGCCGTCGGGGCTCTGGCGCGAAAAGCGATCTCGTTCTGGTGGTCCGCAAACCTGAGCGATGCGAGCCCGCAGGGCTTCGAGCTGCGCCTGAGCAACGCATGGTGGATCGCCCCGGGCAAACGCGGACAGGTCATGCCCGCGCCCGAGCTCATCGTCTGGCGCACGCTCGGAACGCACCTGGGCAACCGGGACGCGATCGAGGAGCTCGATCTGCTCGAGGGCGTGAAGATGCTGGTGATCTCCGATCGCAATCAACAGGACGCCGAGAGCGACGAGGAACGCAGCCGGGCACGCGGCGGGATGGTGGTCTGGCTCGACGAGCCCACAATCGACCCGGTGGTGCTCGGGCTTCCCCTGGCCCGAACACCCGTGCGTGTCTACGACATGTTCGGAAACGAGACCGTGGTCCACCCGAGCATGTCGGGGAACATCGGCACACCGATCCATCGCATCACGCTCACACGATCGCCGCAGATCATCGAGGGTGTCAACCCGGATCTGGTGCGTTTCCTGAGCAACCTGCGCCTGACCCCCGACACGCTCGAAGCACGCTCGGGCATCCACAAGCACGCCGTGTCGATCCGCAACCCGTGGCCGATCTCCATCTCCGGGCGTGTGTTCATCGTCGAGCCCGGCGGGTTCACGGGCAGCCCGGATCAGATCGATCGGACATGGGACATCCTCCCGCGCGTGCTCCCTTTCTCGCTCGCCCCGGGCGAGCAGAGAGAGCTGCCCGTGGATATCGCGTACTCGCTGGGCGAGCTTGCGGGGACCAAGGATCTGGTTTTCGATGTTGAGCTGCTCGCTGACGGCGACTACCCGACACTACGCGTCCATCGCAACATCGAACTCGGGCTCCAAGGCGTGGAGATGGAACTCACGGCAAGGCGAAACGAAGCGGGTATCACCGTGATCACCGTACGGGTCACACACGCGCTCGCGGGCGAACAGCACTTCGATGTCATCGCGATCGCTCCGGGCGAGCCGCGTATCCGACGATCCGTCAACGCATTGCAGCCCGGACAGCCCGCGACACGCCAGTTCGCCTTTGCCCGGGCCAAACCCGGCGATGAGATCGTCGTGGTCCTGCTCCCACGCGACACCTCGACACGACTCAACAAGTCTGTGCTGGTCCCCTGAGCACCACCCTCGGAGGTCGGACATGTTCAGAAGATGGTTCTATGCGATCAGCTTTGTGCTCCTTGTGCTGATCGCGGTCACGGCCTCTTTCTGGCTCCCGGCGCTCTGGTCGCTTCTTGTCCTCGGGCCCATGTTCATCGTGGGGATGTACGACTCGCTGCAGACCGGGCACACGATCCGGCGCAACTTCCCGCTGATCGGGCGGCTGCGCTACATCTTCGAGGAGGTCCGCCCCGAGATCCAGCAGTACTTCATCGAGCTCAATACCGACGCGTACCCGATCGAACGCGAGATCCGCAGCCTCATCTACCAGCGCGCCAAGGGCGAGCTCGAGACCCAGCCCTTCGGCACCCAGCGCGATACCAACGCGGTCGGCTACGAGTGGGTCGCCCACGCGATGGCCGACACCGAGCGTCTTGAGCACGAGCCGAGGGTCGATATCGGCGCGGGCAGGTGCGCCCGGCCCTACAGCGCCTCGCGTCTCAACATCAGCGCCATGAGCTACGGCTCGCTCTCGCCCACCGCCGTCGAATCGCTCAGCCGCGGCGCAAAGCTCGGCGGCTTCGCGCACAACACGGGCGAAGGGTCCATCTCGCCCTATCACATCCGCGGCGGCGGGGACCTGATCTGGCAGATCGGCACGGGCTACTTCGGCTGCCGAGCAACCGACGGCTCATTCGACGAGCACCGGTTCGGCGACAACGCCGCTCGCGAGCAGGTGAAGATGATCGAGATCAAGCTCAGCCAGGGCGCCAAGCCCGGGCACGGGGGCGTGCTCCCGGGCATCAAGGTCAACAAGGAGATCGCCGAGATCCGCGGCGTGACGATCGGCGAAACCGTCATCTCACCCCCGCGCCACAGCGCCTTCCACTCGCCCAAGCAGCTTCTCGAGTTTGTCGAGCTGCTCCGCGATCGCTCGGGCGGAAAGCCCGTGGGGTTCAAGCTCTGCATCGGGCGGCGCGTCGAACTGCTGGGCATCTGCAAGGCGATGCGCGAGACGGGCATGAGCCCCGATTTCATCACCGTCGACGGCGGCGAGGGCGGGACCGGTGCCGCGCCCATCGAGTTCAGCAACTCCGTGGGCATGCCCGCGCGTGACGCGTGGGCGTTCGCCCATAATGCGTTGCTGGGCGCCGGGCTGCGCGAGCAGGTAAAACTCATCGCGAGCGGGAAGATCATGACCGGCTTCCACATGATCCGTGCCATGGCGCTGGGCGCTGACATGTGCAACAGCGCCCGCGGCATGATGCTCGCGCTGGGCTGCATCCAGGCGTTGCGGTGCAACAACGACACCTGCCCCACCGGGGTCGCGACCCAGAACCGGGCGCTCTATAAGGGGCTGGTGGTCGAGGACAAGTCGCCGCGTGTGCACCGCTTCCATCGAGCAACGATCGAGAGCATGCTCGAGCTGCTCAGCGCCATCGGCGTGGACCGGCCCGAGCACATCACGCCCGACCTGATCTTTCGCAGGGTCAGCGATCAGCGCGTCATGAGCTTCGAGGAGCTCTACGAGTTCCTGCCCGCCCGATCATTGATCGAAGATGTCCCGATCCCCGAGGTGTGGCGCAGGGAGTGGGCCGCCGCGAACGCCGAGAGTTTCCGCGCCCTGGTGTGATCAGTCCGCCGTTCGGCCCTGTGTCGCGAACATCATCGCGGTCTGCGAGCCGTAGATCGGGTAGTCGCTGCTGACGCGGTAGCCGCGCAGCAGCTCGGGGTCGAAGCCGAGCGTGGCGCACACATCGCTGAGCATCGAGCGGTAGCGGGGGACATGGGAGCTGCCGAACCGGTTGAGCCCGGTGCCCATGTGCTCGATGGTCTCGAGCAGATCGAGCTGATCGACATCGCGCGACGGATCGTTGATGTCCGCCTGCCCGCTGATCGCGGTGTCGTAGATCCGCAGCTCGGGCGGCGCGGTGTTGTAGAGATCCCGATGCACGAGCACATCGAACTGCATCCGCCGCGACGGGATGTTGATGTCGCTCGATGCCCACGCTCTGCGCCGACGGCTCGGGTCGAGATAACGCGGGATCTCGCCCCGGTTGACCTCGCAGGTCACGAGATTGATCGCCGTCTCGGCACCGAACCCCCCGGGCTCGAGCATGTAGTGCATGACCTCGCCCGTTCCTGCTCGAACTCCGCAGCTACGACCTTGGTGACCCGGGTTACCCATGGGCAAGCGCGTATGTCTTGTTTGATTGGTACGGCGCAGATTCGTTCGATGGGTTCATCACCCTCACTTCCACATTCGATCCGAATGCGATGGATCTGCCCGTGGGCTGGGGTGGGAACGGGTCATTCGATCCCAATACCTTCCAAGCACAGCTGCCTGACGGCGTCTCGTTCGCTGATGTCATGGCGGATGTGGATGAGATCGCGTTCACCACGCTCCTGCCTGATTTCTTTTTCACCAACGATGATTACGACATGACAATCGACAACATCACGATCACCACGACACCGGCACCCTCCGCACTCGCGCTGATTGGGTTTGGCGGGCTCGTCGGCACACGCCGTCGTCGCTGATTGATCGGTCTTTTCTCGAACAAAAGCAAGAGGGGCGGATCGGGCCGAAGCCCGGTTCGTCTTTTTTCATTCGAACCAAGGACATATTCATGAACCGAAGCATCACTCTTCTCACGCTCGCAGCGGTGGGCACACTCACGACATCCGCGGTCGCGCAGACCCATACCACGACATTCGACGACGGGCTTGACGGGTGGGTGGGCAGCAACGGCACCTTCCTCACCACCAACAGCCAGAACGGCAACCGCCACCTGCGCAGCGTCGATGAGACATTTGGTGTCTGGTACCGCAACACGGGCAACGCCGCGTTCCTCGGGGACTACACCCAGGGCGAGACTGTCACACTCTCGATGGACATCAAGGTCGACCTGCTCAACTCGCAGAACCTCCCCGACGGGCTGATTCCCTACACACGCCCGCTGGTCGTCGAGCTTCGGAACTACCGCTACGCCGCGGGCTTCCATCAGTACGGCAGCGTCTACTTCGTGCTCTCGCGCGAGATCTCCGAACTCAATCAGAACGACTGGACAAACTTCAGCGTCAGCTTCGATCCCAGCAGCACCGAACTCCCCGAGGGGTGGGGCGGTTTCGGCGGCGACAATGATCAGGACGGGCCCGTGCTCCCCGAGGGCGCGACCTTCGCGGACATCGTCTCCAATGTCGATGAGATCGTCTTCAGCACATACGACCCCGAGGAGTTCTACCTCTTCGCGTTCTTCGATGTCTCGGTCGACAACTTCAGCATCGATCGTCAGGCCGGCTGCACCGCCGACTTCAATGGAGACGGGTCGCTCGATTTCTTCGATGTCTCGGCGTTCGTCGGCGCGTTCGCGGCCCAGGACCCCGCGGCCGATCTCAATGCGGATCGCGCGTACGACTTCTTCGATGTATCCGCGTTCATCAACGCGTTCAGTGCCGGCTGCCCCTGATCAAGCGGCCCGTGCACCAGACCCCTCTGAGTCTTCGCAAGAAGATTCAACAGCAGGCGGGCCGGTCAGGCCCGCTTGTTTTTTCTTGATGGGAAGCGGCTCACGAACCGGCCTGGCTCATCATGACGGGCTCGGCGGGCGGCTGGTGCCACTGGGCGTTTTCGTCCTTGCCACCCGACATGTACCACTGCACCATCCGATCGATACCCTCGCTCAGGGGCACCTTGGGCACATAGCCCGCGCTCAGCAGCTTGTCGGCCTCGAACTTGGTCTCGGTCCGGAACATCTTCTTGACGCGAGCCGTCGAGATCGGCAGGTTCTTGCCTGTGAGCTTGATCACCACATCGAACGGGAGCCCCAGCAGCATCCCCATCGCGTAGGGCATCGCCGGCGCGGGCTTCTTGCCCAGGCA
Organism: uncultured Phycisphaeraceae bacterium; assembly: GCA_964419845.1. Classification (GTDB taxonomy): domain Bacteria; phylum Planctomycetota; class Phycisphaerae; order Phycisphaerales; family UBA1924; genus UBA1924. The sequence continues at coordinate 3,805 of CAYQRD010000067.1, read as the reverse complement.
CGCGCTCACCGTGTTGGAGATCTCGGTGCTTGTCAGGTCGGGCTTGTCGATGAAGTTGAAGATCTCGAAGGGCTCGATGTCGCGGCTGGGCTTTGTCTCCAGAAGTCCCTTGAGGAACAGCGTCGCGTTCACGATGTTCTCGACATAGCTGAGTGATTTGATGTTCGTGCCCGGGCCGAATCGGAAGTACTTGCCCGAATGGATCTGTCGGATCAGCGAGTACATGTTGGCGAAGTTATTGACGCCGAAGGTCACAGTCGGTCGGATGACCAGCGCCTGTCGACCGTCGCCCTGCTCGACCCATCGCTGGAACACGCCCTCGCCCTTGAGTTTCGACCCGCCGTAGGGCGAGTTGGGCGCGGTGGGGGCCGTCTCCTCGTGGGGTGTGGGGGCATCGCCGTAGACCGCAACGGTGGAGTAGAAGATGGCATCCCTGATGCCCGCCCGGTCCATGGCGTCGCAGACCTGCTGCGAGCCGTGCTCGTTGACCGAGTAGTAGGTGTCGTGCTCGATACCGAAGTCGTGATGGGCGGCCGCGAGATTGACGACCATGTCCACGCCCCGCATCGCCATGTCGAGGGCCTGGGGGTCACGGATATCGCCCTTGATATAGGTCATTTCCGCCTGCGGGCCGCTGGGGTCAATCAGGTCGAGATTGACCAGCTCGTGCCCGAGCGCGGAGAGATCCCGATGAAAATAGCCACCGATAAAACCTGAACCGCCTGTGATGAGAATCTTCAAAGCTGTCCCCTTGCCCGCAACCCAAACATACGCCCGCATCATACGGCACCGGGCCGATCGAGTTCATCCATACGCCCATAGTCGGCCCGATCGCGGGTCCGGTTGCTGGTTATGGGCGTGAATGGGCTTCAAAACCCGCCGAACATGAGCGGCGCGAGCACCACACAGATCACGCCACAGAGGAGTGTGAGCGGGCCGCCGAACTTGGTGTAGTCGAGCCATTTGTACCCGCCCGGCCCCATGACCATGAGGTTGGTCTGGTACCCGATCGGGGTCGAGAACTCACAGCTGGCGGCGACCGTGATCGCAACCACGAAGGGCATCGGATTCAACTGCCCCTCCACCGCCAGCCCGATCGCGATGGGAAACATCAGCACGGCCGCGGCGTTGTTGGTCATGCACGCTGTGAACAGGGATGTCAGCAGATACACACACGCGAGCAGCGCCCACGGCCCCATGCTGCTGAATGTCTCGATGATGAAGTGCGAGATATCCTGCGCCAGCCCCGTGTTGACCATCGCCTGCCCGATGCCGAAGCTTGCGCCGATCACGGTCAGGATTGAGAAGTCCACCCCGCCACGCGCCTGCGGGCCCGTGCAGCATCGCGTGAGGATCATCAGCCCCGCCGCGAGCATGGCCGCGGTCATCGGGGGCAATGCCCCGAAGGTCAGCACCGTGACCAGCAGCGCCAGAATCGCCAGCGCGACCCAGGCGCGTTCGTGACGAAGCGAGGCGGGTGTGAATCGCTCGTTGACGAGGTAAAAATCGCCAGAACCACCGAAGCGCTCGTCGAACCCCGGGGGTGCTTCGAGCAGCAGTGTGTCGCCCGGACGCAAACGGATCTCACCGAGCTTGCCGGGGATCTGCTGGCCCTGACGGCGGACGGCTACAACAACGGCGCCATAACGCGTCCGGATCCCGGACTGACGGATGGTCAGCCCGACAAGCGACGAGTTGTTCGAGACGACGGCCTCGACGATGCGCAGGTTCGGTCGATAGCTTGGGGCCGATCCGTCGATATCCTCGTGTTCATGCGCATCGGTGGTCGAGGGGACAAGCCCCTTGATCTGCTGGAGCTCCACAACCGAGTCGAGCTGCCCCACAAACACAAGCACATCGTCGGCTTCGATGATCTCCTGGGGCGAAACCGCGACCACCGAATCGTCGCTCCGCTCGATGCGCGACAGGAACAGCCCGGGGAGATTGCGCAGGTTCGCCGCCTCGACCGTCTTGCCGATGATCGGGCTGCCCACGCTAACCTTGAGGGCCGCGTGATACCCGTGCCCGTGGGTCTCGGCGTCCTCGATGGGGTTGATGCGATCGGGCAGCAACCGACGCCCGAAGATCAGGATGTACGCCACGCCGAGCACGGCGATGGGCAGCCCGACCTTGGCGAGCGTGAACATGCCGAACGACAACGCGGGGTTGTCCACCGTAGCCGGGCCACCGTCCGTGGTGAGCTCGGCATCGTCGAGCAGCTTGGCGACGATGACATTCGTTGAGGTGCCGATGAGCGTGCAGACACCGCCGAGGATCGACGCGAACGACAGCGGCATGTAGAGCTTGCTGGGCGCGATCCGACAGCGGCGCGCCACGCCCGCGAGCGTGGGGAGAAACATCGCGACGATGGGGGTGTTGTTGATGAACGCGCTCATGGCCGCGACGGGGAGCGTGAGCCTGATCTGCGCGCTGCGTTCGTCCTTTGGGCGTCCGATCAGCACGGTCGTCAGCCGCGCCATCGCCCCCGTCTCCTTCATCGCCGCCGCGACGATGTAGAGCATCGCGACCGTGATCACACCCTGGTTGGCAAACCCGGCGATGGCCTCGTCCGGGCCCAGCACGCCCGCGACGAGCAACACCAGCAGCACGCCCATCATGATGATGTCGGCCGAGAAGCGACCGAGCGCCATCGTGCCGATCATCAGCACCAGCAGAACCGCGGTCAGAATGGCATCGAAGTTATTGCCCAATCATGCTTCCCGTTGCGTGCCCCGTGCCCAAAGCCCGCCCGGGGTGACCCGATGCGTACGCAGGATCAATCGTCGATGTTCTGGCCGATCCCCAGTTCCTTGATCGCCCGGAGCATCAACCCGTGCACCCGAGGCGGGGCGCACACGATCCCCTTGTTCTTCTCAAGCCCCCGCCCGTGCGAGAAATCGAGGTTGTTGCCGAAGATATCGGTCACAAACGCCCCCGACTCGCACGCGATGCAACAACCCGCGGCATGATCCCAGATCCGCTCGACATAGCCCTTGCGGGTCGGCAGACGCAGGTAGGCGTCCGCCTGCCCACGCGCAACAACCGCGTATTTGCACTGCGAATCGAGCCGAACGGGCTCGCCCGCCTCGCCCAGCCCCTGATCTTCGATCCACTGCAGGATCCGGTCGGTATCGCTGACATTGGAGTGGGCCTTCTCGACCGAGGCGCAGACCGAGATCTCCTCGCTCGACTCGTGGTCGAGGCGGGTGATGCGGATGGACTTGGCCTTCCCGTCATCGGCCCGTGTCTCCCAGACACCCTCGCCCTGGATCGCGTAGTACAGGCACCCGTGCTCATCGCGCTCGTCGAGCGGCAGCGACATATCCACCGGCAGGTTCGGGCATCCCATCACCCCGATGGTGGGGGTGCCGTCCTCGATGAATCCCAGCGCGATCGCGTACTGCTGGTTGCGAAGGAAACCCTTGGTCCCGTCGATCGGATCGAGGGTCCAGAACCTGTGGTGCGAAGTATCCCCCGCCCCCAGATCGATCGCGTCGAGCAGATCGTCTGCGTTGGCATCCTCCCAGACCTCCTTGGCCGCCGCGACCGTCGCGTCAAGGATCATCGCGTTGTCCTCGTCTCGCAGGAAGGTCGATGCCTCCTCGGCCACCATGACGAACTCGCCGATGTGCTGCTTGAGCATCATCGCGACCACCGCCTGGCTCGCATAGTCGGCCACCGTCACCGGGCTCTTGTCGTTCTTGGTGATCGAGCGGACCTCATCGAGACTGTTCTGCACCTCGCGGCACACGATAGAAGCGGCGGCGACGGCCAAACGCCCGGCTTTGGCGTATTCTGCGTGGTC
>CAYQRD010000066.1:0-11634 GCA_964419845.1 uncultured Phycisphaeraceae bacterium | reverse complement strand
GCCGGCGACAGCACGATCGACGACGCCATCGTCATGGGCCTCCGCCTCGAAACCACCTTTTGAATCCACGCAACGGGCGCAACGCTCTTGTGACTCCCCCGACGGGTGCCACGAGATGCCCGCTCAGCGGCAACCCGTGCGCTGACACTGTCAACACGCTCCTGAACCGCACTACCCCATCAACTCTGTCTCACTCACCAACGGCGTCGCCTCATCTGTCCGAGCCGCCTGTATCACGCGCTGGGCGATCTCTAATCGACCCACCACCATCGCGAGACACAGATACCGCGGCTGGAAATCACTCGGCAGCACCTGCCCATACGGCCAACGCTTGCCCCGCTCAAGCTTGGGCAGCCGCTCACCGATCGGACGCTCCGGCTCCAGCGCCATCGTGTAGGTCCCGAAGTCCATGCACACGCCCTGCGCTTTGAGATCGTGCGTCTCCACCTCGGGCTTGCCCGAGCCCAGAAACCCGTACCGGAAGATGTCCAGACGCCCCGGGACGATGCGCAGGTACACCGGCCAGATCAGCTCCGCGCTCACCAGCCCGCCGACCATCCCCGCGCCCGTCAGCGCGTACCCCATGAACCCCGTCGCCCTGAACACACCCCCCCAACCCCCGAGCAGCAGACTCAGCAACCCCAGCAGCAACCCCGCACTCGCAAAGCCCATGACCACCGCGGTAGCCCAATACCCCCTGCCCCGCATGCAGCCGAACCAGGGGCGCACGATGATCGGGTCAAACCCGCCGCGGACCGAACCCAGCGACGCGGCGTCGACCAGCGTGCCCGATTCCTCACGCGCCTCGCCGCGCACCGCAAGCTCGGCCCATCGCATCAATCGCGTGGTCTGCCGCCTCTTGGGGATGACGGCGCGCACGCGGAAGCGTGAATCGGTCTCGTCCGTCAGATAGCTCCCCTGCTTGTACCCCGCCGCGCTCACACGCCGGAGCAACCAGATCCCGCCAACCAGAATCGGCAACCCCAGCACCCCCGCACCGATCCCCGCGACCAGCGCCGACGCCCCCGCCAGATTGCGCAGCGCAAAGAAACCCACCACCGGGATCAGAAACAACATCGCGAACCCCTGCGTCGCGATCAGCGAAACCAGCACCCCCGAAGACCCCACCGAAGCAAACTCATGCCCCGGCTTGGCGCACACGAACAGCCCACGCGCGTAGTCAGGCGTTTCTGCTGTATTTTCAGGGGTTTGCACGCTTTGAGCCCTCGATGAAACCACCCAGAATATACCCCGGACCGAGCGCCTTCACAGGCCCCTCAACCTATCATATGGAGAGCGAATTCGGCCCCACACACGCACCAAGCAGACAACACCACATGAGCGAAACAGCACCCGAATCAACCGCCCCCAAGAACGCATACTCCTCGGACCAGATCAAGGTCCTCGAGGGGCTCGAAGCCGTCCGCAAACGCCCCGGCATGTACATCGGCGGCACCGGGCTCAACGCGCTCCACCACCTCGTCTACGAGGTCGTCGACAACTCCATCGACGAGGCCATGGCCGACTTCGCAACCTTCGTCTCCGTCATCATCCAGGCCGACGGCTCCGTCAAGGTCACCGACGACGGACGCGGCATCCCCACAGACCCCGTCAAGCACGAAGACCCCACACTCAACGGCAAGCCCGCCGTCGAGGTCGTCCTCACCAAGCTCCACGCCGGCGGCAAGTTCCAGCAGGAGGGCTCGGCCTACAAGGTCTCGGGCGGGCTCCACGGCGTGGGTGTCTCCTGTGTCAACGCCCTCTCCTCGCTCCTCGAGGTCGAGGTCTGGCGCGACGGCGAGATCAAGGCACTCACCTTCGAACGCGGCGTCGTCACCGTCCCCCTCCACGATGTCGGCAAGATCCCTGCCAACTCCGATCGCAAGACCGGCACCACCGTCGTCTTCAAGCCCGACGCCGAGATCTTCCCCGACACCACATTCGACTACACCATCCTCTCCCAGCGCCTCCGCGAACTCTCCTACCTCAACCCCGGCGTCACCATCAAGCTCTCCGACGAACGCGTCGGCGCCGACGGCAAGATCCGCCACGACACCTTCAAGGCCGACAACGGGCTCCTCGAATATGTCCAGCACCTCATGAAGGGCAAGACCGAGGTCTCCTCGCCCGTCTTCCTCCGCAAGGAGATCGAGGCCGAGTCCATGATCTGCGAGATCGCCCTCCAGTATCACGACGGCTACAACGAGTCCCTGCTCACCTTCGCCAACAACATCCACAACGCCGACGGCGGAACACACGGGCAGGGCTTCAAGACCGCCCTCACCCGCACGCTCAACGGCTACGCCAAACGCGCAGGCATCCTCAAGGAAAAAGACGCCAACCCCACCGGCGACGACCTCCGCGAAGGGCTCATCGCCATCGTCAGCGTCAAGCTCCCCGATCCCACCTTCAACAACCAGCCCAAAGAGAAGCTTCTCAACCCCGAGATCGAGGGCTTCGTCTCGGGCGCGGTCCAGGAAGCGCTCAACAACTGGCTCGAAGAACACCCCGCAGAAGCCAAACGCCTCTGCCTCAAGGGCATCGTCGCCGCCCAGGCACGCGAGGCCGCACGCAAGGCCCGCGAGCTCACCCGGCGTAAGACCGCCCTCGACAGCGGCTCCATGCCCCACAAGCTTCGTGACTGCAAAACCAAGGACCTCGATCAGGCCGAGATCTTCATCGTCGAAGGCGATTCGGCAGGCGGCAGCGCGACCCAGGGCCGCGATGTCGAAACACAGGCCATCCTGCCCCTCAAAGGCAAGATCCTCAATGTCGAACGCGCCCGGATCGACAAGGTGCTGGGCTTTGAGGAAATCCGCACACTCATCGCCGCCCTCCGCTGCGGCATCGGCGCCGACTTCGACATCTCCAAGCTCCGCTACGGCAAGATCATCATCATGACCGACGCCGATGTGGACGGGTCGCACATCCGCACCCTCCTGCTCACCTTTTTCTTCCGCCACATGAACGAGCTGCTCCGCCGCGGGCACATCTACATCGCCCAGCCCCCGCTCTACCAGATCATCAAGGGCAAGAAGTCCACCTATGTCCTCAACGAGGGCAAGCTCGACAGCACGCTCACCGAGCTCGGGCTCGAGGGCTCCTCGCTGCTCGTGCGCGACATCGACAACACCCGCCTGGGCGAAGAGCCCGCGGTCCTCAACGAGATCAGCGGCAACGACGCCGCCCGCCTCGTGCGAAACCTCACACGCCTGAGCGAGCTGGCCAACATCGCCGAACGCCGCGGCGTCAAGTTCGTCGATCTCCTCGAGTCCCGCCGCGAAGGCAAACTCCCCACCCACAAGGTCGCCACCCGCGCCACCGGCGAGTACGCATGGTCAGAGGCCGAAGCGCTCGAGATCATCGCGAAGAACAACTGGCGCCACGCCGACGACATCGACGACGACGCCACCGAAGAGAGCACCGAGCCCATCGCCACCGTCCGCGAGCTCCACGAGAACAAGGAACTCGCCGTCATCTTCGAAGAGCTCGCCAAGCTCGGCATCGACATCAACGACTACGGCCTCGTCCAGGAGGAATCCGTCACCGGCCAACGCATGCCCGCACGCTTCGCCTGGTCCACCACCAAGACCGGACGCGTCATCAAGCCCGCCGACGCCGCAGTCAGCGACGACGGCACCACCGCCAACAACACCAGCGAGTCCAACGCCCGCATCGTCGAGGCCGAGAACATCCCCGCAATCCTGGCCGCCCTCCACGAGATCGGACGCCGCGGCATGGAGATCAAACGATTCAAGGGGCTGGGCGAGATGGACGCCATCCAGCTGTGGGAAACCACCATGGACAAGTCCGTCCGCTCCATGTTCCGCGTCCAGTGGGACCAGGCCGGCGAGGCCGATAACCTCTTCTCGCTGCTCATGGGCGAGCAGGTTGAGCCAAGACGCAAGTACATCGAGGACCACGCCCTCGAGGTCAAAAACCTCGATGTGTAAGCCCGCCTGACCGCCACGCCCACGCTGGCGCATCCCGACGCGTCCCAAACCGATTCTGCGCCCTTTACGCCGCCTCACTCAACTGAAGCGGCGGTTCTCTCGATATTTCGGATGGTTCCCACGCTCCACCATCCGAGATCGCGCATGAGCAGAGACAATCAAGACATTCAGAAGAACACCCTGGGTCTCACCCAGAACGAGCTGAGCGCCTTCCTCGACCAGCACGAGAAGACCCTCGCCAGCAGCGAAGTGCCCGACCGCGAGTACGTCCGCTGGAACTTCCGCACCCGCCTGGTCCAGCTCCAACTCCACCAGAGCGCCGGACAGAAGATCACCCTCCCCGTCGCCACCCGCAACATCTCACGCAACGGCATCTGCATCCTCCACTCCGCCTACATCCACAAGGGCACCGAGTGCTCCGTGCTCATCAAAACCGACGGCAACGACCCACAGCTCGTGCCCGGCACCGTCAAGCGATGCAACCACATCACCGGCCGAATCCATGAGGTCGGCATCCAGTTCGAGCACATGATCTCCACCAAAGACCTGCTCGGGCTCGACCCCCTGCACGAGGCCTACTCCCTCGAACGCGTGGACCCCACCCGGCTCCACGGCTCGGTCCTCATCGTCAGCACCTCAGATCTCGATCGTGAACTGCTGCTCATGTGCCTCGAGGACACCAACCTCGCCATCAACACCGCCGAGACCATCGAGAACGCCGTCGCCCGCGCCAAGAGGGGCACCGATCTCATCATCACCGACTACCACCTCGGCGAGCACACCGCGCCCCAGCTCATGGAATCGCTCCGCAAAGAGGAGTGCGACCTCTCCATCGTCGTCCTCACCTCCGACAAGTCCGAACCAACGCTCGACATCATCCGCCAGTGCGGCGCATGCGGCATCCTCAGCAAACCTACCAACAAAGACCGGCTCCTGCAGGCACTCGCCGAGTTCCTCCACGCCGACGGCGACGGCGGCCCGCTCTACACATCCCTCTCATCCGAAGACGCCGTCTACCCGCTCCTCGTCAAGTTTGTCTCCCAGATCTCCCGGATGGCGCTCAACCTGGAAAAGGCGCTCCGCGAGGACGATCAACAGGGATGCATGGAAATCGTCCGCACACTCTCGGGCACCGCCGCACCGCTTGGGTTCCCCGTCATCTCCACGCTCGCGATGACCGTCGAACGAAAGCTCGCGGGGACCACGCCGAAGGCCGTCAACTCCGAGATCCGGTCGCTCATCATCGCCTGCCGAAGGATCAAGGCCAGACCCGCCGCCTGAAACCGACACAAGCCCGAAATCGCACACACTCACCTGTCCCGAGCACCATCTTGAAGCGAAACAACAAAAACCTCGTCGCGGATCAACGCAACACGCTCGGCATGGACAACGCGGTCTACACCCAGCTCCTCAAGAAACTTAATCAGAAACCCGCGAGCACCACCGAGCAATCCAACCCGCTGCGGGATCACACTCGCCTCGAATACCACCAGCCATACCTCGAGATCGAACTCGAAACCAGCGATCGCAGCCGCCGCACGATCACCGTCGCCACACGCAACATCTCGCGCGGCGGACTCTCCGTGCTCCACTCAAGCTACACATACCCCGGCACGCTCATCCGCACTCAACTCGATCCCATCGACGGCAAGCCCCACACCGTCACCGGTAAAGTCGTCCGCTGCGAGCACAGGGGCGGCGTCGTCCATGAGATCGGCATCAAGCTCGAAGCTGAGATCATCGTGCAGGAGTTCATCCGTCCCGATATCACCAGCTGCGTACGCGTCCACGAACGCGTCGTCCCCAGCACGCTCCAAGGCAATGTACTCATCGTCGGCAAGGACCCAGTCATCATCCCCCTCCTGCGAGAATACCTCCAGCGAACCGGGATCGGATACGGCTTCGTCGAGAACGCGAAGCAAGCGCTCGAGAAGGACCTCACCAGGCTCGACATGATCATGTGCTGCATCAACTCGGGAGACATGATCGGGCCGGAACTCGCCCGCACACTCCGCGAGAACGCCTACGCGGGGCCGGTCATCCTCATGGGCGATTGCCCCGACGAGTCAACCCGCAACATGGTTCGCCTCTCAGCCGCCGATGCCCTTGTCCTCTCGCCCATCACCGAGAAGGACATACTCTGCGCCATCGCCGATTTCCTCAGCACAAAGCTGCACATCAGTGTGCTCAACGCAATACGCAAGCACAACTGCTCGCAAACACACGGATCACTCTCGATCGAACTCGCCAAGCTCGGCATCATGCTCGATCAGCACACCCGCAACGCCGACCCCGTCCAGATCTTCGCCACATGCAACAAGATCAAATCCATCGCTCCGCTGCTGGGCCTCAGCACCCTCAGGGAACTCTCGGCCGCCGTGGGCGAATCCATCGCCGCCACCGGGGATCCCGCACCGCACACCCAATCACTCCTGACGATCAAAGCCATGTGCACTGACCGAGCCAGCGCCGCATAACCACGAGCGGACCTCGCACACGCGGCCTGACTCAAATTTGGTGCGTGCGGTCAAAGAACAACACAAATTCCGTCGATGCAACCATGTGCGAGAAATCAATCGCACAAATCGGCGGTACACACATGGCCACAAAACCAAAGATCACTCCGATCAAAGCTTCACGCAACTCGCTGGGTATTCCGCCGCAGGTCTACACCGAACTCCTCAGCAAACTCGCCGAGGTCTCCAAGCCGGCAAAGCCCGCCGGAAAACCCAGACGGCGCCACACACGCCTTGAGTATCACGACCCCTATCTCTAACTGAGCATCTCCAACCTCGAGCAGTCCCGCAACACCATCACCGTCGCCGCGAGAAACATCTCCCGGGCCGGACTCTCCGTGCTCCACGCCAACTACATCTACCCGGGCACCAACGCAACCGCACGGCTCAAGCGGATCGACGGGACCTGCCAGAGCGTCTCGGGGGTCGTCGTCCGCTGCGAACACCGCGGCGGTGTCGTCCATGAGATCGGGATCAGGTTCCACCTCGAGATCAACCCACAGGAGTTCGTCCGCGCCGACACACTCAACGCGATCCGATCACTCGAATATGTCGACCCGGACCAGCTCAGCGGCAGCGGCATCGTCGTCGGCAAGGACCCTGCCGTGCTCGACGCCGTGCTCCCCGCGCTCAAATCCACCCGGGTCGAAGCCCGGCACATCCCCAACCCCCAGGACTGCCTCGCCCTCGATCTCAGCGATACCGACATCTTCCTCATCTGCACACACATGGAAGCCATGACCGGGCCGGAGCTCACCATCCTCCTCCGCAACAGCGGATTCAAGGGACCGGTGATCCTCGCCGGAAAACCCGGATCCAAATCCGACGAGGGCTGCATCCGCCTCTCAACCGCGGACATGTTCGTCCCCACGCCGATCGATGAGCAGGACCTGATGCGCTCACTCGGCGAGTATCTCCTCCACCGCTGGAGCGTCGAATCACTCCAGCGGGCTCGCCAACCCGAAGACCCCCGCTCGATCGACACACTCCGCGAAGAAATCGCCAAGCTCTCCATCCAACTCGATCAGCAGACACGCACGCAGAACCCCACCGGGGTCCATTCCATCTGCAAACGCATCGCATCCATCGCCCCGCTCATGGGGACCAACGCCCTGCGCGAGCTCGCCCTCAAGGTATCGGACCAGGTCGAAAGCAATGGGCTGCTCAACGACACACACGAGCACATCGAGAACATACGGCTCATGTGCAGCAGCATCCGCAAAGCCGCCTGATCCCAACAGAGCCGTCCTCCCACCGCCGAATGAATGAGGCCCACAGCTGGCCAAAAACCCCGCCAAGAACGCCAAATCCAGCTCCAGTCAAGACATGCGCGAGCCGATATCCATCACGACTCCCCTTATCTCCGGAACATCGGACCAGAGCGTGAATCAACCCGACAGCCAACGCGTACGCAGAAGCATCACCCGCTTTCGACGACTCACACTCGTCAGCGTGGCCATGATCATGGCGATCAACTTCATCATGGTCCAGCGCATGACCTCCGTGCTCGAATACGAGGCCGCCGCAAAGATCAACGAATCCGCACGCATGCGGCTGCTCTCGCAGCGCGTCCGCTCCGCCGCTTTCGAGATCGACACGGCCGTACGCAACACCCGATGGGAACGCCTCGAACCGCTCCACACCGATCTCGTTTCCACCACCAGCGAGCTCGAAACAATCCATCAGAGCATCTTCGCCGGCGGCTCGACCCAGGTCGTCTTCAAGGGCGCAAAGACCGACGAGCTCGATCAGATCGCATCGATCAACACGCCCTTCCAGCGCATGATCACCGCATCCAAAGAGCTCCAGCTCCTCACCCGCAACACGATCCGCCGCGCACCATACATCGACCCGCTGACCCGCGACCGCATCAGCACAACGATGGAGGAGATCCGCGAAGCCCAGGACTACTTCCTCCCACGCATGCAGACCATCGTCGAGCTCTTCGAGCAGCGATCACGCTCGGAGATCAACCAGAGCACCACCCAGGCCCATGCCGGCATCCTGGTCCTCGCGATCATGCTCTGCGCAATGGTCCTCTTCATCATCGAGCCCACAATACTCATCATCCGCAAACAGCTACAGGAACTCGACCGCGCGACAACCCAGGCCCGAAGGGCCGACAGCGTACGCTGGCGCCTGCTCACCAACATGGGCCACGAGTTCCGCACACCCATGAACGCCGTCCTCGGCTTCACCGATCTGCTCACCGAAGACGCGCTGACCGAAACCGAACGATCCCGACTCGCCAACTCGATCCACGACTCGGCCCAGCATCTCGCATCCCTCATCGAGACCATGCTCGACATGTCCGCGATCGAGTCCGGGCAGCTCCGCATCAACCCCGCGAACTGCACGCTCGCAAAGACGCTCGCACCCGTCCTCGATCGTGCGCGGACCGTCGCTTTGGCCAAGGGCCTCGAGCTCCACATCAAACTCGACGATTCATGCAACGCCACCATCACAGCCGATGCCAGACGCCTCGCACAGATCGTGGACAAACTCATCGACAACGCCGTCAAGTTCACCGAGAAGGGCAACATCGCGCTCAACGCCACCGTCGAGCAAAACCCGAAGGGTGATCGCATCGTCATCCAGATCCGCGACACCGGCATCGGTATCGATGACAGCGAGAAGCAGCACATCTTCGAGGCCTTCCATCAGTCCCAGAACACCCTCACCCGAGAGTTCGGTGGCTCCGGCTTGGGCCTCTCCTTCGCACAAGACCTCGCACGAGCCATGGACGGCGACATCAGCGTCGTGTCAACACCCGACAAGGGCTCCGTCTTCACGCTCTCCATCAGCGCAAGGAATCAAGCCGCAACCATCGCCGCGCCATCGAACAGTTCAATCCCCCTGCGCAACGATGCACTCGCCAACAAACGCATCCTGATCGTCGACGACGCCAAGGACAACCGCGTGCTGCTCCAGCACTACTTCAAAAGCACCAGAGCACACATCGATTTCGCATACGACGGGCAGCAGGCCGTCGAACGAATCACCAAGGCCCGGGATAACGACGCACCATTCCACATCGTCCTCATGGACATGCAGATGCCCGTGCTCGACGGCTACAGCGCCACACGCCAACTCCGCCAGCTCGGGATCACAACGCCCATCATCGCACTCACCGCGCACGCCCTCGACGGCGACCGCGACCAATGCATCGACGCCGGCTGCGACGAATACATCACCAAGCCCGTCAACCGCAAAGCACTCATCAACGCGTGCATCCAGATGATCGAATCCGCAGCCCACACACACCAGCGCACCGCAGCGTGACCCGCAGGGCACAACCCATCCCGAAGTCCGACCATGAAAAAACGCCCCGGCTCCGGGGCGTTCTCACAGAAAAGGGTGACCGACGGGACTCGAACCCGCGACGTCCTGGACCACAACCAGGTGCTCTACCAACTGAACTACGGCCACCAACAGGTCTGGACAAATACTTTCGTAGATCGTCCATACAAAATATAGCACCGGACCCCGCCCAAAGTCAGCCCCCCTTTGTCCTGAATTCGCATCATTCAATACTTCAAGGTCTACGATTCTCCCCTTGTCTCATCGCCCCGGTTTGCCCAATCACGCGGTTCTTTGGGCCCCGGAGCAGTGATCAGTCCAGCCCCTCGTCTCAGATCATTTCAGGGGCAAGCAGGAGCTTCGCATGAGCACCGTCACCAGTCAGATCAACATCGCCGACGAGCGAACACACACAAACTGCTGCCCCGCAGAACTCATGGAGTTCGTCATCAAACGCGGCGAAGGACAGCTCACCGCCAACGGCTGCGTCGTGGTCAACACCGGCGACCGCACCGGCCGCTCGCCCAAAGACAAGTACCTCGTCGATCACCCAGACAGCCACGACAACATCGACTGGGGCAAGGTCAACCAGCCCATCACCGAGGCCCAGTTCGACACCGCCCTCGACATCGCCACCAAGTTCATCAATACCCAGGACGATGTCTTCGTCTTCGAGGGCTTTACAGGCGCACAGCTCAAGAACCGATTGGGCGTCAAGGTGATCACCACCATGGCCTGGCACTCGCTCTTCGCACAGACCCTCTTCATCAAGCCCGGCTCCGCCTCCGACGCTGGCGACGGCTCGTGGAAGCACGACTGGACCGTCATCAATGCCGGCTGCCACAAGCTCACCAAGGAAGAGCAGGAAGCACTCGGCGTCACCAGCGAAACATTCATCGCCCAGTCACTCGAGCGCAAGACCGTCATTATCCTCGGCACCGAGTACGCGGGCGAAATGAAGAAGGGCCTCTTCTACGCCATGAACTACGACATGCCCGAGGTCGGCGTGTTCCCCATGCACTGCTCGGCCAACATCGCCAAGGACGACCCCTCCAATGTCGCCCTCTTCTTCGGGCTCTCCGGCACCGGAAAGACCACACTCTCCGCCGACGAGAACCGCGCTCTCATCGGCGACGATGAGCACGGCTGGGGACCCGACGGCGTCTTCAACTTCGAGGGCGGCTGCTACGCCAAGGTCATCGGGCTCACCCACGAAAAAGAACCCCAGATCTGGGACGCCATCCGCTTCGGATCCGTCCTCGAGAACACCGTCGTCGACCCCAAGACCCGTATCCCCGACTACGACGACATCTCCATCACCCAGAACACTCGCGTCACCTACCCCGTCGACTTCATCCCCGGCGCACAGATCCCATCCGTCGGCGGCCACCCCAAGAATGTCGTCTTCCTCACCGCCGACGCCTTCGGCGTCCTTCCCCCCATCTCCAAGCTCACACCCGAGCAGGCGATGTACTACTTCATCAACGGCTACACCTCCAAGCTCGCCGGCACCGAAGAAGGCGTCACCGAGCCACAGCCAAACTTCTCCCCCTGCTTCGGCGGCCCATTCATGCCCCGCCGCCCAGCCGAGTACGCCAACATGCTCGCCGAACGCGTCAACCAGCACCACGCCCATGTCTGGCTCCTCAACACCGGCTGGACCGGCGGCCCCTACGGCAAAGGCGGCCAGCGCTTTTCCCTCAAGTACACCCGCGCGATGGTTACCGCCATCCTCAGCGGCCAGCTCGACAACGCCCCCACCGCCGAGCACCCCATCTTCGGGCTCCACATGCCCACCAGCGTCCCCAATGTCCCCGACGAGGTCCTCGACCCCCGCAACACCTGGGCCGACAAGGACGCCTACG
>CAYQRD010000065.1:0-11669 GCA_964419845.1 uncultured Phycisphaeraceae bacterium | reverse complement strand
CGATCGGCGTGAAGCGTGCCAGGATCGAGAGGACATCCCCCAATGTTGCAACGCCAAGGGAAGCCAGGACCGCCAGGAGCGATTGTCGATCGACACGCCCCGTCCTCACGATCACCGAGCGGATCGCAAGCCCGATTGCCGCCGGACGCAACCCCCACACGATGCCCGCGACAAGCACGAAGAGCATCACCCTGAGCACCGATCGCCCCAGCGCATCACCACCCGGGGCCAGTAGCGGCGAAGGTGCAACCACATCGTGCCCGATGTAGATCGACTGATACACGAAGATCAACGGGGCGTAGAGCGAGACGCCGGCGGCGCTTCGCAGCGTCTCCATGCGCGGGATGCCCGCGTGTGAACGGATCATGGTGATGCCGCCGAGCATGGAGCAGACAAGCCCGAACAGACCGAGCCAGGCGAACAGTCCGGGCACCCAGTTGCTCATTCCCAGATCGCGCAGGACCTCGACGCTTCGCAGCAGCCACACCATCAGAACCGCGATCATGGCCCCGATGCTCCACATGTTCAGGCCGACGGCGCTGAGGCGTGGATGCGAGAGGGGTACCAGTTCCTCGGCGTGCGGGTCGACGATGCCCAGGATCGTGGCCCGTACGGGCACGCCGCACTCCGGGCATTCCGCACGGATAGAGAGCCCGCGCAGGTTATAGCCGCACGAGAGGCAGTAGAGCTCCCCCGTGAGCTGACGCGCGATCACCGACTCGGCTCTCTCACGAGGTGGCTGATGATCTGAATCGCCGGGATGTAGTCGATTGGACATGCGCGGGGAGACCTGAATCAACGGGTGTTCAGCATACACGATGGAACCGCGCCCGTCACGCCCCGAATCGCTCACTGAGCCAGAGACAGGCGATAGACTGTGTGGGCAGGGATCGGACGAAGCCCGGTCCCAAGGCCAGAGCAAGATGCAAGGCGGTATCCATGAGTGTGCACACCTCCGAACAACTGTGGGCGAAAATCGCGGATCTTCGGGAGCAGATCGCCCGGGTCTATCTGGGCGACTCCCCGGCGATCGACTGGCTGATCTGCTGCCTGCTCTCGCGGGGCCATGTCCTTCTCGAGGATGTCCCGGGGGTCGGAAAGACATTGCTCGCATCCACACTGGCACGATCGATCGACTGCTCGTTCGCACGCATCCAGCTCACCCCCGACATGCTCCCGGCAGATCTGCTGGGCGTTTCGATCTTCTCACGCGATGGCACTGATCTGCGATTCCAGCCCGGTCCAATATTCACCAGCGTGCTGCTCGCCGATGAGATCAACCGAACCACCCCGCGCACGCAGTCGGCGCTGCTTGAGGCCATGAGCGACGCCAGGGTCTCGATCGATGGGACCACCCACGAACTCTGCAAGCCCTTCATGGTAGTTGCGACGCAGAACCCCGCTGAGTTTGAGGGGACATACCCGCTCCCGGAGAACCAGCTCGACCGATTCCTGATGCGGCTGAGCCTGGGATACCCGAACCATGAAGCCGAAATCGAGTTGCTTGACCTGCGACCCGCGACCACGGTGCTCGAGCAGATCAAACCCGTGATCCACGGCGACGAGGTTATCGCGATGCAGAATGTCATCGACGGGGTGCATCTGAGCGAACCGATCCGCCGCTACATCGTGGAGATCGCACGCAGATCGCGGGATGCCGATGAGATTATGGTTGGGCTTTCTCCACGCGGATCGCTCGCCCTCGCTCAGGCCGCCCGGGCATGGGCGTGGATGAACGGACGCGACTATGTTGAGCCTGATGATGTGCGAGCCCTGCTTGTACCCGTCTGTGCTCACCGGATCGTGATCGAGGGGGCCGCGACCGGCGCCCACTGGTTGCTCGCGGCCGAACTGATCGAGGCCATCGCCCGCACGGTCAGCTCGCCCGCTTAATCGGGACCATCGACCAGTAGCCCGGCCAATGCCTCGATCGGATGGAGGGCTCTGCGTTTGGTGCCGTCGAGTATCTGGTGCCTGCAGGAAGTTCCGGGCGCGATCAGGATGTCCGCTTCTCCGAGTTCCCGAACACTGGGAAACAGCGTCTGCTCACCGATCTTCATCGAGAGATCAAAGCGGTGCGCGGCATACCCGAACGACCCTGCCATACCGCAGCACCCCGTGGGCAGCACGCGGACGCGTTCCGGATAGAGTCGCTCGAAGATCGCCGAACTGGTCGCATCGCCCCAGAGCGACTTCTGATGGCAGTGACCGTGAAGCACAATCGACCCCGAGATCGGGCGGGCGAGCGGGCGTCGGGGATGTTGATCCCACAGCCGATCGACAAAGGTCTCCGGCAATGCCGCCTTGGCAATGAACCGCTCGATGAGCCCGGGGGCATGGCGGAGCCTGAGATCCGCCCAGTCATCGCAGACCGCGGACAGGCAGGATGGCTCAGGGATCAGCAACGCGCTGATCGAGTCGTCCTCGATCAACGGCATGAGCCGATCGAGCGTTCGGTTCGCGTCGCGTACAGCGTGCTCGAGATTGCCGAGTGAAATCGCCGCCCGCCCGAAGTCGCCCAGAGTCTCGACACCCACACTGTAACCAAGCCGCTCAAGGACCGAAACGCAGGCATGGGCGATACCGGGTTCGTTATGGCTCGTGAAGGTATCGCTGAGCAGCATGACCCTCGGCGCCCCTTCGGCTCCTGCCGACCGGCGCCTGACCGGATGCGCAAAGTCTGGCAGCGAACGACGCGGGTGGACACCCATCGCATGGTTGATCAATGAGCGGAACGGAGGGAAACGCTGCATCGCGTTGGCCAGACCCGGAGTGATCGAACCCAGCCGGTTGAGCGTGTGGATGCTGCTCATGATCCGCACCTTGAGCGGGACGCTGCCCCGCTCGCGGTAGCCCTGCGCAAGATACTCGCTCTTGAGCTTGGCGATATCCACAGAGCTCGGGCACTCGCTCTTGCAGCCCTTACAACTCAGGCATAGATCGAGGGTTTCGAGTGTGTCGGCATCATTGAACGACGCCCGACCTGTCGGCTCTCGCCCGAGGTCGGTCTGCCCGGTGATGGCCAATCGCAGTGCATTACCGCGCCCCCGTGTGCTGTGTCGTTCGTCGAGCGTGGCCTGATACGACGGGCACATCACGCCGCCCTCCTTGCGTCGGCATACGCCCGCGCCGTTGCAGAGCTCAACGGCGTGTGCGAATCCATGCTCGGGTGTGTATCTGTAGTAGGTATCGAGCGGATCGATGCGTGTCGGTGTGCTCAGGGGGCGGACTCGCGTGTGCTCGCTGATCGAAGCGAGATGACGCGGGGCAACGATGTTGCCCGGGTTGAGCAGCCCCTTGGGATCGAAGATCGACTTGATCTCTCGGAAGGCATCGAGGAGTTCCCGACCAAATGCCCGCTCGATGAACGGGCCGCGGGCGCGGCCGTCGCCGTGCTCGCCCGAGGGCACCCCGCCGAGCTCGATCGCCAGATCTGCGACAGATGAGGCGATGCGATGCATGGCCAACTCGTCGTCATGATCCCGCAGGTCGAGCAAAGGCCGGACATGCAGGACACCGACCGATGCGTGGGCGTAGTACGACGCGATCGTATTCTCCCGCTCAACAATCTCGCGGAATCGCCTGACGAACTCGCCCAGTCGCCCGACCGGCACCGCGTTGTCCTCCACAAATCCAAGCGGCTTGCGGTCCCCCTCAATCGCGTGCAGCAGCGGTTCGCCGGCTTTACGCAGCTTCCAAGCCGCGGCCATGCTCGATGCATCCATGAATCGAGCGATCGCGGTTTCCGGGAGCAGTGCCTCGAGGGCATCGAGCCGGTGGACAATCGCGAGCTCGTTTTCGGCAAAGAACTCGACAAACAGCACTGCCTTGGCGCTCGTGTCGGGGAGCACGGAAACATATGCCGCGGTCTCCTTGTTTCCCCGCGCCAGATCCATGATCAGATCATCGAGCAGCTCAACACCTGCGGGAGCGAGTTCCAGGATCGGTTCCACGGCGTCGATCGCTCGTTCTACACTGGGGAATGAGATGACCGCGAGCCCCTTGCATGCGGGGATCGGCTCGAGCGCCAGCTTGGCCCCGAGCGTGAAGGCGAGCGTCCCCTCGGAACCGCACAGGAGCGGAGCCAGGTTGACACGCATCGGATCCCAATCATTCCTTTCAAGCTGATCGAGGATGACATCCAGCTGATACCCGCTGGAACGACGCATGGTCTTGGGGAATCGGTCGCGGATCGCCTGGGCATGATGCCCGACCACATCCACGACCCGTCTTGTGATCTCCAACACGATCGGATCCGTTCGGGCGCTGCCAGGACCGAACTCGACGCACCGGCCGTCTGCAAGGCAGGCGGTGATGCTGATCACGCTCTCGCTTGTGCGACCGTACAGCACCGAGTGAACACCCGCGGCGTTGTTGCCGATGCAGCCGCCGATATTCGCCTGGCGCGCGGTCGAAGGATCGGGCGCGAAGAAGAGCCCGCTGCTCCTGATCTGATCGTTCAGATCGTCGATCGTCAGCCCCGGCTCAACCACGCAGCAGCGATCGTCCGTACTGAGGCGGACCAGTTGATGGCATCGCGCAGAAACATCAATCACCAATGCTTCGTTGACGCACTGCCCGGCAAGGCTCGTCCCACCGCCCCGGGGCAGAACGGGGATCTCGTACTCATGACAGTGTTTCAGCAGTGTCGGGATCTGCTGGATCGAATCGGGCACAACGACCGCGAGCGGGGCGACCTGGTAGATCGAGGCATCGGTCGCGTACAACCCCCGGGCGTGCTGGCCTTGCTGAACTTCCAGCCCCAGCTCCTGCTGGACGGCCATCACGAATGCTTCGGGCAGGGTTGACGGGGTGGTGCTCATGCGAAGCACAACCC
Organism: uncultured Phycisphaeraceae bacterium; assembly: GCA_964419845.1. GTDB lineage: Bacteria > Planctomycetota > Phycisphaerae > Phycisphaerales > UBA1924 > UBA1924. The sequence goes on along the minus strand of CAYQRD010000065.1, from coordinate 6,832 downwards.
TAGCAGATCGCCGCTGCCGCGTCGTCGTGATGGCTCAATGAAAGAAAGACCCGCGAAAGAAAGACCCGCGGCATTTGCCGCGGGTCTTCGTTGATCAATCACTCAGTTAAGGTACTGGGTGGATTAGTCGTAGTAAGGTGAGATCTCGGTATCGCCGCCGACCATGACATCATAGTACTGACGGAGGAACGCGTTGCGGTTGTTCTCTTCACCCGAGAGGAGGATTGTGTCCGAGCCGCCGTCGTTGGTGACGGGGGTGCGGTCCTGGTCGTCCTCGTTGACGAAGATGTTGTCGGGCTGCGTCTTGAACTCGTTGATCATCTGATCGCCGGTGAAGGTCCAGATGACCTGCTCGGGATCGGGACGGTTGAAGAAGTCAACGTGAGCGTCGTTGAAGCCGATGTTGCCGGCCCACTCGGTACGGTTACCGTTCATGGCCAGGGTAATCGAGTTCACGCCGAGGGGATCGTCGCCGCCGCCGTTGCCGCCGTCGTCGAAGAGCTGCCAGGTGCCTTCAGGACCCGAACCGTTCAGGACATACGCGGGACCACGGTTTGCGACCGAGGGCTCGAGTGCGTCGAAGGTGTTCTGCCACGAAGGGCGGCGGAACGCGAAGGGAGGGGTGTGGGCGTAGCTGAAGCCGCCGGGGAATGCTTCCCAGCCGTCGATGTCAGGGGTGCCCTCGGTACCGTCGTTGTAGCCGGTATCGAGTGGGGTGCCCTTGAAGTTGGGATCCCAGAGGGCTTCCGAGGGCTGCGAGGTATCACCGCCGCCGACAGCACCCGAGGGCGAGTCGAACTCGTACGCGCCGTACTCTTCGAAGTTACCCAGTTCGACCGGGCTGAAGCAGATGCCGGTCTCGACCACACCCTGTGAGATGAGGATCGAGAAGATGTTGCCGGTGGTGTTCTTTTCCTGAGCATCACCGAGTGCCGTGCCATCGATCGTCTTGTCGTTCTTGTCGACGCGGCTGGGGAGGGGGTAGTAATCGCGGTTGTTACCCGCGAACACGACCAGGCCCTGCATGAGCGAACGGACCTGAGTGGCGTCCTTCAGCGAGTTTGCACGCTGACGGGCCTTGCCCAGAGCGGGCAGGAGGATGCCGATGAGCAGCGCGATGATCGCGATGACCACCAGCAGCTCAATGAGCGTAAACGCATTCTTTCGCATGGTCTTCATGGATTGACTCCTTACACCATTGTCACCCGGCGACCAAACCGGGTAACGGTTGCCTTTCGATCTGCACCACCACGCGACATTGCGAAGTCGGGTCAGATCAACACTGCTCACGATTTGCCCCGTGAGCTCGAAGGCCGAGTTGTCGGCGTGTTTGATTCGGCAGGAATCAATCGGAAACGGGCTTGCTCAATCGAGGGCCCAATAAGGACGCATATCTCGTCTTTGCCGAACTCGCACACCAGTGCATGCTTGCGTGTGAAGCATATCATCATCATATTCGTCCAGCAAGCGGCACAGTTCCATCGCCGCCGAAAGTCCAAATAATTTGCCCAGTTTCACAGACCAGGAAGCCCAGATGCCCACAAACCACCCAAATGAACGCCTCGAGCAGCTTGGGCTAACCCTCCCTCAGGCACCAAAGCCCGTTGCCTCCTATATCCCCACACGCCGCTCGGGGAATCAGATCTTTGTCTCCGGGCAGGTGCCATTCGTTGATGGCAAACTCCTCGCCACCGGCGCCGTTCCAAGCACAACTTCCCCCGAGACCGCCCATGCGTGCGCACGCCAGTGCACCCTCAACGCATTGGCATGCCTCACAGCAGAGATCGGGGATCTGGGCAGGGTCACCAAGGTGATCAAGGTTGGTGTCTTTGTCGCCAGTGATCCGGGCTACGGCGAGCAGCCCAAAATCGCGAACGGGTGTTCAGAACTGCTCGTCGAGATCTTCGGCCGGGAGATCGGCCAGCACGCCCGAGCCGCGGTCGGGGTGAGCGCCCTGCCGCTGAATGTCCCGGTCGAGATCGAGTTCATCTTTGAAATCGATTGACCCGGGCCATGAAAAAACCGCCCGAGCGGGCGGTCTGAAAATATCCATCACGATTGTCAGTTGCCGAACGCCTTCGCGTAGTCGGCAAGGAACTGCTCGATCCCGCTGTCGGTCAGCGGGTGCTTGGCGAGTTGCTTGATCACTTTGAGTGGGAGGGTCGCAACATCAGCGCCGATCAGGGCACACTCGAGCATGTGCTTGGGGTGGCGGATCGACGCCGCGAGGATCTTGGTCTCGAACCCGTAGTTGTCGTAGATTGTGCGGATCTGAGAGATCAGTTCGGTGCCATCCTGAGAGATGTCATCGAGTCGACCGATGAACGGCGAAACGAGAAACGCCCCGGCCTTGGCGACCATCATCGCCTGCATCGCCTGGAAGCACAATGTCATGTTGGTGCGGATCCCCTCGTCGCTCAGTGCCTTGCATGCCTTGATGCCATCGATTGTGGTCGGGAGTTTGACCACAATGTTGCTCGCGATTTTGGCCCGCTCCTTGCCCTCGCTGACCATGGGCTTGTATTCCGTCGCGATCACTTCTGCGGACACAGGCCCCGCGACGACCTTGCAGATCTCCTCGAGGCGCTGCCCGTAGTCGATCCCTTCCTTGGCGATGAGGGATGGGTTGGTGGTCACGCCGTCGAGGATGCCCAGATCGTGTGCTTCCTTGATTTCGTCAAGATTTGCCGTGTCGATGTACAGTTCCACTGTGTGTCGCTCCGTGCCGGGGTGTGTTGCGGGAAGGTTCCCAGAGATGGGCTGGAACTCTAGGCATCGAGCTGCTCGAGTTCGGGGCGAAGCAGACGGCGCATGATCTTGCCTGTCGCGTTGCGTGGCAGGGCTTCGATCACCACGACTTTGCGTGGGACCTTATAGCCCGGAAGCTTCTCCCGGCACCACCGCACGAGTTCATCGGGGTCGGGCGTGGCGTCTTCGCTGGCTTCCACGAATGCCACCGGCACCTCGCCTCGCATGGGGTCCTGCTGCCCGATCACCCCCGAATCGTGCACGCTGGGGTGTGCGTTGAGGACCTCTTCGATCTCCCGCGGGAAGACATTCTCGCCGCCCACGATCATCATCTCCTTGATCCTGCCGGTGATCCTGAGAAAACCCTCATCATCGATCTGCGCCATATCCCCGGTCTTGAAGAAACCCTCCTCATCGAATACCCCCGCGGTCTCCTCTTCAAGCCCGAGGTAACCCTTCATGATGTTGGGCCCGCGCATTCGCAGTTCGCCGTCGGTATTGGTCCCGAGCACGCGCTGGGTTGCCGGGTCCACGATGATCTGCTCGAGCCCGGGCACCGGACGCCCGACCGTTCCGGGTCGCTGCTCCTGAGGCATGAGCACATGCGTGACAGGCGCGGTCTCGGTCAGCCCGTACCCCTCGACGATCGGTTTATGGAACTTCGCCTCAAACCGTTCACGAACATCCGCGGGGAGCGGTTCGCCGCCGCTGATAACCAGCCGCAACGAATCGAAATCCTCGGGCAACGCCGATTTCACCGTCATCAACGCGTTGTACATCGATGGGATCGCGAGGTAGATCGTTGGGCGGTGCGCACGCATGAGCTCGATGATCTTTTTGGGCATGAACCGTGCCGTGTACACGACCTTGCACCCGAAGAGCATGGGCACGATCGTGAGGCCCGTGAGCCCGAAGCTGTGGAACTGCGGCAGCACACCCATGAACACATCGTCGCTGCGCACACCGATGTGCGCGTGCATCTGCTGGGCGTTGCTGAGCAGGTTGCGATGCGAGAGCATCACGCCCTTGGGCTTGCCGGAGGTGCCCGAGGTGTAGAGCACCACCGCCGTTTCGCTCGGCACGGTTGCCCTGGGCCATCGCGGGGTTGGAAGCGACCGGAAGTTCATGTCCTCGAGGTACACGATCTTCTTGCACTTGGGCACGAAACCGAGATGCTCGATCAGCTTGCGTGACGCGATGATCAGGTCACAGCCACAGTCTGCTACGACATAGTTGAGCGTGGGTTCATCGAGCAGGTAGTTCAGCGGCACCGCTGTTCTGCCCGCTGCCCACACCCCGAAACAGGCAGCGCCCATCGCCCCGCTCATCGGGACCAGCAGCCCGACGGTGGGCTTGCCTGAAGTCTGCTCGACCAGATCGGCGATATGCATGCCCATGACCAGCAGGTCGATGCCTCTGTAGTCGCGTCGGTCGTCCGTGATGAAGACATGCTTCGGACGCCGCAGAAAGCTCGAGGCCAGTGCGATCCCGAGGTTGGTTTTCAATGACAGCAGCCCGCGTTGATTCATGGGGATCAGGGTAGCCGGGTTTGTGCCCCGTGTGCAAGTTGATGCACGATCCGCATTTGATCAGTAGGGCCAGATCTCAAGCCCGTGCGGGGCATTGCGCAGATCGTTGCTGACCCGGACCGAGGCGACCATCGTCCCCTTCTGCACATTGAACGCGCTGACGGTCCCGGGGGAGGACCCCGCGATCACGAGTTTGCCCGCCGGATCGACGCACAGACCTCGCCCGAATGCCTGACGCGCATAGTCGCCCGGTATGTCGGTGTTGACCAGTTCACTCGGGTCGTATCGGGGATACTCAAACTTTTTGATCGCCCGACCCTGGCGGTCTGCCATCACCACCGCGTCCTGTCCAGTGGAGTTCATCAGCACGCCTCTGCCCAGGGGCTGGCAGTTGTGCGTCGTGGGCGGCACGGCCGCAAAGGGGCGGACTCCGTCATCAATAATCGAGACCAGCATGTTCATCGCCAGCCCAGAGAACATGCAGACACCCGCGGTCACACAGACATTGTTGATATGCAGATGATCACCCTCGGGCGGGCCACCCGGCTGGTTCGGGTCGAACAGCGTGGCCCCGAGCTCACGAACCCGGCGACCAGCGACGGTGCGTTCGATCGGACGCATCCACCAGCCCCGATCGAATGTGCCGCCATGGGTATCGAAGCGGAGCACGGAGTCGTAGCTCGTCGCGCTGAGATAGATGTAGCGACCGCTATCGTAGCAGATCTCGTGACAGTGATGAAGGTAGTCACAGCGGAAAGAGCGGAGGATGTTGAACGATTGATCGAAGACAAAGAGCTCATCGGAAGCGGCGATGTAGATCTCGTCGCCAACGAAACAGATGCCACGAAGACCACGCCCCTGCCCGCGCCCCTCCCAATCGATGTCCGTGCGGTTCCAATCAAGCACCTGATCAAACTCACCCGTTTGGAGGTTGATCAGGTACGCCCCCCCGTGCGAGTCACCCTGACTCGAACTGCGGATCACATCAGTCATCAACACCGTCGGCAACGCCATACCCGTTCACGCTCCCTCGGCGATCACCGAAGCGATCGCCGTTGATGAAATGTGCGACATGGACAGGTGCCATGCCGTGATCCCGAGTTCCGCGGCGATCTCCCGGGCACGCCCGGTGATGCTTAGCGAGGGCTTGCCGTTCTCCGCCCGCACGACCTCGATGTCCGTCCACCCGATGCCCTGCGACCAGCCCGTGCCCAGCGCCTTGAGCACCGCTTCCTTGGCGGCAAAGCGCGCGGCGAGATGCTCGAGCTGGCGTCGGCTGCTTTTGGAGTCTTCCTGCTCGCCCGCCGTGAAACAACGCTCAAGAAAACGCTCGGGGTGATCGCCCAGCATCTGCTTGATGCGTGCGGTCTCGACGATGTCCACCCCGTGCCCGATGATCATTTCCCGCTCGCGTTCTTGGGTTTGGGCTCTGCCTTGGCCTTGGGCTTTGTTTCCGGTTTCGGTTCCGATTTGGTCTCGGTCGATTTGGCCGGCTTCGCGTCGTCGCCCTTCGTCGAGGCCTTGGAATCGTCCGTCTTGCCAGAATCGCCCGCGGCCTTGGTCTCCGCTTCCTTCGCCTTGCTGTAGTCGCTGGAGCGGTAATCGGTCTCGTAGAAACCCGAGCCCTTGAAGATCAACGCCGAGCCCGTTCCGATGAGCCGCTCAAGCTTGAGCTTGCTGCACTCGGGGCACTTCTTCTTCACGCCCTCGCTCATGGACTGGAACAGCTCGAAGGCGTGCCCGCACGCGTTGCAGCGATAGTCGTAGGTCGGCATGCTCAGGCCTCCTCGTCCAGACCCGATGCATCCTCGGGCTGCGGGACCACGGCAACCTTCGCGGGGCGGACCACACGGTCACCGAGTTTGAACCCGATGCCCATCACCAGCGAGATCTGGCCGGGCTCGAGGCCATCGGCGGCCTGCTGCATCATCGCTGCATGTTCCGCCGGATCAAACTCGTCGCCGACGCTCGGGTTGATCGGGCTGACGCCGTAGTTGCTCAGCAGCCGCATGAACTCGTCACGCAGCATCTGCACGCCCTGGATCACGGTCTGGGACGAGACTTTCTCGGGGTCCTGCATCAGGGCCATTTCGAAGGTATCGAGCAGCGGGATCAGCGACTGCACCACGCCCTGGGTCGCGCTGGTCCGTGCTTCTCGCTCGTTGCCAGAAGCCCGACGCTGGAAGTTCTGATGGTCGGCGGCCGCACGCAGCAGCCGGTCCTGCAGATCATCGCGGAGACGAACGGTGTCGATGAGCGCCTCGACGATCTCCTCGTTCTCGGGGGTGGTCTCGAGTTCGCCACAGAGCGCAAGCTGACGGATCGACTCCATGCGGGCCGCGTGCGCCTCGCGCTCGGCCTGCTGATCGGCCTGCTCCTGCGAGGCCTCGACGGCTTCGGTGTTCTGATCTTCGGTATGCTCGTGTGTCTCGTTCATAGTCAACACTCACTTGTATGTTCGGTCAGCCGCCGATGAAATCGGTGATCTTCTTCCAGAAGCCGTGCGATTCGGGGTTGACATGCTTGTCTTCGGTCTTGGCGAACTCACGCAGCAG
>CAYQRD010000064.1:0-11762 GCA_964419845.1 uncultured Phycisphaeraceae bacterium | reverse complement strand
GGCATAGTGGTCGAGACTCCCAAAGTGGTGTCTCACGAAACCGTGCACCGATCCATATACTCCCCCGCAGTATGCTCACTCGCAGCGGCCATTTCCGGACCTTTGTCGCCCTGCTTCTGGCAGTGATGATGCCGTTCTGCTGCTGCAACTTCCACTCGTGGGTGAGTGCATGTGCTTCGTGCGTGCCAGCTTCCCCGGTTGATGGAGACCGTCAGCTCGCGGCAAAAGAGCACGACCACAAAGGATGCCACCACTCGGGCTCAAAGGGCAGTGATTCCGGTGGCGATCACCATCAGGGCCCGGTCTCGCCCGAGGATGACTCCGACCAGCACGACTGCACATGTGGCAAGAACCAGGTGAAGATGATGGCGGGCGAGAAGCCGACCATCGAGTTGCCGACCACGGTGCTCGTTGCGATTCTCAACTGGACCACGGTTGCGTGGGCTGCTCCGGAACCTTCCATCACGTTCGTGAGCGGCGAGGTTTGGGCCTGTGCCCGACCTCCGACCAGCCTGCTGCGCATGCATTGCGCGCTCATTGTGTAGCCAAACGACTTGAGACCAGCCGTTGTCGAGCACCACTCGGCTAACGGATGGTCACGTTGCGCTCACAGCCCTGTTCGCGTCACGGCGCGGCAGGTGCATCCCCCACCACATTTCGGTTCTTCGTCCTCATTTGGAGATCGCTCATGGTCCGCTCACGCGCGGCCTTGGTAGCGGGCGCACTGGCGCTCGCCACCGCGGCCATCCTGATTCCTGTGTACGCGCACGAAGGTCACGGCAAGCCCACGGGCGCGACGTTTGACCCCAATGCTCCCAAGAAGGTCACCGAAGCGACCGCGTTCGCCATTGGGCTCAAGACCGCCGAAGTGGACTTTGGCAATGTCGAGGACGTTGTCCGTCTGACAGGCATGGTTCGCGCCCAGCCCGGGGCGCTCGCCGGGGTCTCAGCGACCTACGCGGGTGTTGTCCGCTCGATCGTGGTGCAACCCGGCGATCGTGTGCGCAAGGGCGATCTGATCGCGGAAGTCGAGTCACCGGAACTGGCCCGGGCCTTGTTCGAGGTCCGACGGCTGGAGTCGGAAGCCGAGCGACTCAGCGCCGAGCAAAAGCGGGCGACGTCGCAGATCGCGTCGCTCGATATCGAGGCTCCTGCGTCCGAACAGAGCGCAGCGCTCGCCGAAGCGGAGGTCGATCGGTTGGTGTCCGCCGGCGAGAGCGTGTCGGCAAACCTGCTGGCTCAGCGTCGAGGCGAGGCGATCCGTCTCCGCACCGACGCATCGCTCCGCAAGGTCTCCCTCGCACAGGCAAGGACCGACGCCGATTCGTTGCGTCGTCAGATCGAGGCCACGCTAGCGTCCGTCGAAGCCCTCCGAGCCACGCTCCCGGCTGGAACGGGCACCGATGCGGCGGGTGTCATCCGCCTCCTCGCGCCGCTTGACGGCGTGGTCGTGAGCCGAACGGCAGTGATCGGTGAGGGTGTTGTTGCTGGAAGCCCCATTGTGAGCATCGGTGACTTCTCGCGGGTGCAGATCGAGGGAGAACTGCCCGAAGGCCTGCTCTCGCGGGTGGAGGGAGCGCCGAACGCAAAGGTGCGGGTTCGGCGAGGCGTGGCCGCAGCGAGCGAGGCTTTTGCCGAAGGGGTTGTTCGGTTCCTCAGTCCCGTGATCGATGCGTCCAAGCGCACCGCGCACGTCATCATCGACGTCGAAAACCCACAGGGCCTCTTGCGACAAGGGCAGTTCGTAGACCTGAGCGTGGTGCTTTCAACCAACGAGAGTGCCGTGGTAGTGCCCGCCTCGGCGGTCGTGAAGGAAGGACCGATGCAGTACGTGTTCGTGCGCGAGGGCAAGGGCGAGAACGAGGTCTTCAAGAAACGCGACGTCGCCGTCGGCGTGCGTGATGACCGAGTCATCGAGATTGTCAAGGGTCTCGTGCCCGGCGATGTCGTGGCGGTTAGCGGCGCGTTCAGCCTGTCGCAACTCCGTGGATTCGTGCCCGGCGCTCCCGAACCCGTCGCTGAACCTGCCAAGTCTGGTGACGGCCACGGCCACTCGCACTGATCACACTATCCACGCTCCACGCCCGACAGCCAAACGAGGAACCTCCCCGTGCTCAACTGGATCATCCGATCATCCTTGAACAACCGCGTGCTGCTGCTGATCGCCGCGCTTCTCGTCTCCGTCTATGGAATGTACGTGACGCTGCGGACACCCACGGACGTTCTGCCCGACCTCAACCGGCCGGTCGTGACCATTATGACTGAGGCCGCCGGGCTTGCTCCGGAAGAGGTCGAGGCCCAGGTCACGTACAACATCGAAACCGCCGTCAACGGCTCGCCTGGCGTCGAACGGGTGCGGAGCGTTTCATCGCTTGGGCTCTCGATCGTCTTCGTCGAGTTTCAGTGGGGCACGGACCTCAAATACAACCGCCAGGTCGTCAGCGAGCGGATGGGCACCATCACGGAGAAGCTGCCCCCCGGCGTCGTGCCGGTTATGACGCCCGCCACCAGCATCATGGGCGAGATCGCCCTGATCAGTGTTTCCAGCAAAACACTCACGCCGATGGATGTACGCACGGTCGCGGAGTTCACGCTGCGTCCGGCGATCCTCTCGATCCCAGGCATCGCCCAGGTGACGGCGATGGGCGGCGACCTCAAGCAGTTCCGCGTCCAGGTCGATCCCGACAAGCTCCGCTTGTTCGATCTCAACATCGAGGACGTCGAGAAGGCCCTCACAGCCGCCAACCAGAACACAGGCGGCGGCTTCGTGGTCAGCGGTTCGCAGGAACTTGTTGTCCGCAACATCGGGCGGGTGCAGACCGCAGACGACATTGCGCTGTCCCTCGTTGCTACAAAGCCCGGCGACCATGTCAGCCCGCCGCGGGCGGTGCTGGTGCGCGACGTGGCGACGGTCATCGAGGCGGGGCCGACGATTAAACGCGGCGACGGTTCGGACAACGGCACGCCCGCTGTCATCATGGCGATCCAGAAGCAACCGGGAGCGGACACGATCACGCTCACGCGAGCGCTCGACCAGACGCTGGAACAGATCAGGCCCACGCTCCCCAAGGGAATCGAGATCAATGCCGATGTGTTCCGTCAGGAACACTTCATCAAGTCATCGATCGGCAACGTCTTTGAAGCCCTTCGAGACGGCGCGATCCTGGTCGTCATCGTTCTGATCCTCTTCCTCATGAACGTGCGGACGACGATCGTCACGCTCACGGCGCTGCCGCTCTCGATCATCACGACGTTCTTGGTCTTCCACTGGCTGGACCTGAGCGTGAACACCATGACGTTGGGCGGCCTGGCGGTCGCCATCGGCGAACTCGTGGACGACGCGGTGGTCGACGTGGAGAATGTCTACCGCCGCCTGGGCGAGAACCGCCGCACTGCCACCCCCAAGCCGATCGCGCAGGTCGTCTTCGACGCCTCCAGCGAGATCCGCAATCCGATCATCCTCGGCACGATCATCGTCAACCTCGTGTTCTTGCCGACGTTCTTCCTGCCCGGCATCGAGGGGCGTCTCTTCGCCCCGCTGGCCACCGCGTACATCGTGAGCATCTTCGCGTCGCTGCTGGTGGCGCTCACTGTCACGCCGGTGCTGGCGTACTACCTGCTACCTGGCATCAAGCGCATGGAGCATGGCAAGGATGGTGCGTTGCTGCGGGCCTGTAAGTGGCTGGCGCTCAAGTCCTACTCGATTTCCATGCCGCGTCCGGTGGCGGTCCTGGGAACGCTCGGCGTTCTGGTCGCGGTGGCGCTGTTCGTCGTCACCCGCCTGGGTTCGGAGTTCCTGCCGCCCTTCAACGAGGGAACGGCCGTCGTCTCGTTCTTTGGCCAGCCGGGCGTGTCGCTGGAAGAATCCAACAAGCTCGGCACCAAGGCCGAGGAGATGATGCTCTCGATCCCGCAGGTCAAGAGCACGGCTCGCCGCACCGGCCGGGCCGAGCAGGATGAGCACGCGCTTGGCGTGAATGCCAGCGAGATCGAGGTGGACTTCTGGACCAAGGAGGAGGCGAAAGACCCCGACAAGCACGCGACCGCTGCGGGCCGCAAGCCGCCCGCAGTCAAAGACATCCTGCCGCGCGAGCAGGTCTTCTCGATGATCGAGGAGAAGCTCGCGGCCTTCCCCGGCGTCGCCACTGGCATCGGCCAGCCCATCAGCCACCGCATCGAGCACTTGCTCTCGGGCGTCCGCGCCCAGGTCGCCATCAAGATTTTCGGCGACGACCTCGGGACGCTCCGCACGCTCGCGGAGCAGACCAAAGCCGCGATGGAAGGCATCCCCGGCGTCGCCGACTTGCAGGTTGAGCAGCAGGTGCTGATCCCGCAGTTGCACATCAGCGTCAACCGCGAGGCGGCGGCCCGCGTCGGCTTCACGCCCGCGACGCTTACCGACGCGATGGAGACGGCCACCAAGGGCAAGGTCGTGGGCCAAGTGCTCGACGGCCTCAAGGTCTTCGACATCACACTGACCCTCGACGACCACCACCGCACCGATCCGACCGCGCTGGGCCTCGTGCGGCTGGTGTCCCCGACGGGCGCGATCGTGCTCGTGCAGGACGTCGCCGAGATCGTTGAGAAGCTCGGCCCCAACGAAGTGCAGCGCGAGAGCCTCCGCCGCCGCATCGTCGTCTCCGCCAACGTCCGGGGCCGCGACCTGGGCTCGACGGTCGAGGAGATCAAGAAGTCGGTGGCGATGGATGTGCAGTTGCCGCAGGGGTACACGATTCAGTACGGCGGCCTGTACGAGGCCCAGCAGGAATCGACCCGCCTGCTGCTGGCGCTTGGCGCGGGCTCGCTCATCGCCATTTTCGTCATTCTCTTCACGCACTATCGCTCGGGCATGGTCGCCATCCAGATCATGCTCAACGTCCCCTTCGCGTTCCTGGGGAGCGTCGCCGCGCTCGCCATCACGCGCGAGCCGTTCAGCGTGGCCTCGCTGGTGGGCTTCATCTCGCTCACGGGCATCGCCACGCGCAACGGCGTGCTGATGGTCAGCCACTACATCCACCTCATGACCGAGGAGCGCCGCCCGTGGAGCAAGGAGCTCATCATCCAGGGCAGCCAGGAGCGCGTCGCCCCCGTGCTCATGACCGCCGTCACGGCGGGGCTGGGCCTGATTCCCCTGGTGCTCAGCAAGGGCGAGCCGGGCAAGGAGATCCTGTACCCGGTGGCGGTCGTCATCTTGGGCGGCCTTATCACCAGCACGCTGCTGGACTTTTTCGTCACCCCGGCCGTCTTCTACCGCTTCGGCAAGACTGCCGCCGAGCGGCTGGCGCGGGAACACGCCGAGAAGCACGGCGAGCACGCACCGAGCCAACCCGTGCCGACCACTATCGAAAGCCACTCAACACCCACCGTCGCCACACCAGCAGGGGCGAGCGATCGTGGCAGCTCGTCCGCCTCTGCATCACCCGAACCCGGCCGCTCAGCGGCCTCAGATCAAGGAGCCCAGTCATGAATCGTTTACGTCTTCCGGTCCTGTCGTTGATCCTCGCATCCGGCCTTGCACTCGCAACCGCGCCGAGTGCTCTCGCCCAGCACAGCCACGGCGATGGCAAGCCGGGCGCAGGGGGGCAGCCCGGCCACAAGGACGAGGGCCACGCGCACGGCGAAGTCGCCAAGGCCGGGTCGTTCGCCGATGCCGCCCAGCGCATCGCCGCCGATGTGAAGGCAATGGACTCGGCCCTAGCGGCCGGCTCCATCGCGGGCGTTTCGGACAAGGCCAACGCCGTCGCCACGCTCGCGAAGACACTGGGGGCGCTCGCGCTCGCCAAGGACAGCGGCGTGCCGCGCGAGAAGGTCAAGGACATCAACCTCGCGAGCAAGGAACTCGCCGAGGCGGCGGACAACCTGCACAACATCGCCGATGCCGGCGATGTCGCCAAGAGCAAGGCGGCATTCGCCCCGGTGAAGGCGGCGGCGTCAAAGGTCGCGGCTTTGGCCCCGGCGATGGCCGATGGGCACGATCACGCGCATGGTGCAGAGGCAGCGGCGGTGACGCACGCTGTTACGGTTGCTGTCGAAGGTGGCAAGGCGATCGAGGCGGGCAAGGCCGCGCCGATGGTCTTTACCCTCAAGGACGCGAAAGGGACGCCCGTCAAGGACCTCGACACCGTCCACGAGAAGGTGCTGCACCTGCTGGTGGTGAGCAAGGACCTCTCGTGGTTCGCGCACGAGCACCCCACTTGGCGCGCAGATGGTGCGTTCACGATGCCGGTGACCTTCCCTGCCGGGGGCGAGTACACGCTGTACTTTGACTTCACGCCCAAGGGTTCGCCGCAGCAAGTGGTGCCGGTGAAGGTGACCGCGACGGGCACGCCCAAGGCCGCCGTGCCGCTGACGGTCGATGCCGACAAGCCCAAGACCATCGACGGCTTCACAGTCGCGCTCGACACTGAAGGGAAGATCAAGACGGGCGGCAACGCGCACATGGCGTTCACGATCAGCAAGGACGGCAAGCCCGTCACCACGCTCCGCCCGTACCTGGGCGCGATGGGGCACCTGGTCATCATCAGCCAGGACGGCACGCAGTTCGTCCACGCCCATCCGCACGAAGGCGGCGAGCACGGGACGGGCGGGCACGATGCCCACGGGGGACACGACGCAGGCGGCGCGGATGCGAAGAAGGACGACCACGCGGGGCACGGCAGCGCTGCGCCCAAGACGGCGGCCCAGACCGGCGGACCCAAGGTGGACTTCGAGGCCCACTTCAAGCAGCCGGGGACTTACAAGGCGTGGGGCCAGTTCAACGTGGGCACCGCTGAGAAGGAGCAGGTCTTGACCGTGCCCTTCACGTTCACCGTCGAGAAGGGACCGATCAGCGCAGCACCCGTCAACAAGGTTTGCCCCATGACTGGCGATGTGGTCAACGCCTTCCACACCCGAGACTTCAAGGGGCAGACGGTCGGATTCTGCGACGGCGACTGCGCGCTGCGCTGGGACGGCCTCAATGACGAGGAGCGGATGGCGAAGTTTGTCGCGGCGATCGCAGGCTCCACCCCCAAGACTCCGCACGGCGCTCAACCGGGGGCGGGGCACTCGGGCTCGGACCACGCGGGCGGAGACGACGCCATGCCCGCGGGCGTGGACGCGGCCGAGGAGCGTGCGCTCTACCTAACGCCCGGCGGCATCTACACCGAGGCCGACATCAAGGCCAACGGCTCGGTGACGGCGGGCGAGAAGTTCAAGGGCAAGATGGCCAAGCACGACATGAAGCCCAAGGCCGGGGACAAGATCTGCCCGATCACGATGACCAAGGCCAACCCCAAGTTCACCTGGATCATCGGCGGTAAGACCTACGAGTTCTGCTGCCCACCGTGCATCGACGAGTACGTGCTGCTCGCCAAGACCTCGCCCAAGGAGGTCCTCGATCCCAGCGAGTACGTGAAGAAGTGATCGTCGCCGCCGCGCCAAGCGAGAGCCGGCGCGGCGGCATCCCGTGTGCCCACACCGATGGGCCGCCCATCGTTCGTTCAACATTCGCAGTCCTCGTTTCCCGGAGTCAAACCCATGAAGAAGGCCCCCATCGTGTTCATCCGCTCACTCGCCGCGCTCGTGCTCGGCGCTGGAATCATCAGTGCTGCCGCCTTGGCGGCGCAGCCCCAGCCGCCAGCCGCCGCGCCCACGCAACCCGCCGCATCAGCACCGGCCCAAGATGCGCCTAAGCCCGTCAACAAGCTCTGCCCGATCATGGAGAACGAGGTGGATGCCGAATCGCCCACGCGGCAGTTCAAGGGCGTCACCATCGGCTTCTGCTGTCCCGGCTGCGACCGCAAGTGGGACCGCAAGTCCGACGAAGCGAAGATGGCCATGTTGACCAAGATGGCCCCGGAAGCGGTCGCCGCGATCAACGCGGCAAGCAACCCGGCTCTGAAGGTCGCGCGTGACTATCTCGCCGCGTGCGGCAAGGGCGACGCGACGGCTCTCAACGTACTCTTCCTTGACAAGGGCCGCGCGACCGTGAGTGAAAACGCGGGCGATGAGGGGACGTGGGAGACCTATCGGGATCACCACCTGCTGCCCGAGCTCAAGGAGATGCCCGGCTTCGTCATGACCGTGGCGAAGGAGGACGTGCAGACCTTCGGCACGACCTCGATCGTCCGCCAGATCGGCTCGTTCACCGTCCCCGACCCCAACCACCCCGATGCGCCGCGGAAGTTCCTCGCCGCCGTGACCTACGTCGTGGTGGACGACAGCGGCACGCCCAGGATCGCGCACCTGCACTGGTCGAGCCGGGCGGAGAAGAAACCCGCCGCCGACGCCTCCGCGAAGCCCGAGACCGGGCACGGCGCGAGCGGCGGCCACGAGCACAAGTAGTCGCAACCACCGTCCCGCTCCGCCGACGCGGCGTGGGCCGATTCCCGCTTGGAGACTTTCCGCATGATGCGCCAGCCGACCCGTCAGCTTTTCGTCTTCACTTGCACGCCCGCGACGCTTGCCCTCGCGCTTGCGCTAATCGCGGGCGGGTGCGCCTCGCTCGACCCCACGCCCGACATCGGCCGTGCCGCTTCGACCATCGGCGATCGCTCCGGCGTGACGCCCGAGTGGACGCAGCCGTGGGAAGCGGCCTTGACGACGTGGGATGGGCGCTCGCCCCTGACGCGAGAGGCGGCGCTCGTGATGGCTCTCCGTAACAACCGGGAGATTCGATCCCAGGTCGAGCAGATCGCCGCGTCGCGGGCGGACTTGGTACAGGCGGGCCTGCTTCCGAATCCGGTACTCGGACTGACGCGGCTCCCGGTCGATCCCGTGAGCGGGGGCACGTTCATCGGTGCCTCGGTGGTGCAGTCGTTCACGGCGTTGTGGCTCCGAGACGGCAAGGTGAAGGCCGCCGACGCCCGTCTCAACCAGACCGTGCTTGATGTGTCTGACAAGGCGCTGCGACTGGTCGCGGACGTGAAGGCCACGCACGCACGCATCGCCTTCGGCGAGAGAGCGCTCGCCCTGTCCGATGAGAATCTCGCGACCATCCGCAGATCCATCGACTCGCTCGACGCCCGCGTGCGCGGTGGCGAGGGGACGACGCTGGATGTCAACCGCGCCCGCCAGCAACTTGCAAAGTCCGAGGCGGAGCGTGCGCTCGTCGCCCGCGACCTGGCGAAGGAGCGCCGCGTCATGCTCGAACTCATCGGCTTCGCGGCCGAGAGCGCCGAGTGGTCCGTTGATGCAGCGGGTTCGATGCCGCTCGCTACCCCCATCGACGAGTCGGGCGCTGTCGCCCTCGCGCTCACGCAGCGGCTGGACGTGGCGGCGGCCCGGTCGGTCGTGACGGCGCAACAAGCCGACCTCTCCACCGAAGAGAAGAGCCGCCTGCGGGACTTCTGGCTGGGGGCCGACTTCGAGCGACAGACCGACGGCAGCAAGTCATTCGGTCCTGTCCTTGAAGTCGGCATCCCGATCTTCGACACCAACGCCGCCCAGATCGCCAAGGCCGGGTCGCTCGCCCGCGTTGCCCTCGCTTCCTATGAAGCCGCTTCGCAGCGGGCCGTCCGTGAAGCCCGCACGGCGTGGATCGATCTCGACACTGCATCGCGGCTCACCGAGCAGTACCGCGCCACGGTGCTGGCGCTCTCCGAGCGAAACCTCACGCTTGCCGAGGCCGCGCTCAAATCGGGCCAGGCCGACGTCACTGTGCTCCTTGATGCGCAGCGCGAACTGATCGAGGCCCGTCGAACGCTGCTTGATCTGGAGCGCGATGGGTCACTCGCCGCGATCGAGCTCGAGCGTGCGGCGGGCGGCGTATTGCGTTAGAGATCACAGTATCGGTCTATGGAAGGGTGTCCCTGCGCGGCGATGTGTCGCTGCAAGGTTGCGCCTTGGTGTAACCGTGTGCGAACCCGGGCATCGAACTAGACGTACATACTGGGGGGGAGTATACTTCGGAAAGGAAAACAGCCATGAACACGACCACAACGAACCCTGCTTCTAACCTCACCGGCCCGGCCTCGTTCACGCTCTCCATCGACGGGATGACCTGCGGGCACTGCGTACAAGCCGTCACCAAGGTCCTGGCCGCCGTGCCGGGCGTGGGCGTCCGGTCGGTCGCGGTGGGCAGTGCGCAGATCACCGCGCCGGACGGGCTGACCGTGGCCCGGGCCGTCAACGCGCTGGGCGAAGCCGGGTACGCGGCGAAGGCGAGCGAGGCGTCGGCGGGAACTCCGGGCGGCGCGGCCCTCGGTGCTTCGTGCTGCGGCGGCGCGATGAATAACGCAGCACGGGGCGGTTGCTGCGGCTGAGCGCGGCGTGCGTTGCGGCCAGCGATGTTGACAACCAAGAGGTCATCACCCATGAAGAAGCAGAGTTCGGCGAGCAATGGACGAACGGGTACCGCCAGAAGCGGGGCGAGCGGGAGCGGCGCAGCGCACACACCAGCGGATGGCGCGGCCAGCACGGCGTGCTGCGGGTGCGGCGCTGCGGCTGGGCTGGAGGCCGCGCGCGATGGCGTCGCACCTGGCGCGCACGCGGCGGGGGTGGACCCCGACCTCAAGGCGGCGAACCTGAAGCACCTGAAGCGGATCGAGGGGCAGGTCCGGGGGATCGCCTCGATGATCGAGGAGGACCGTTACTGCGCCGACATCATCCAGCAGTGCGCGGCGGTGCAGGAATCGCTGCGCTCGGTCGCCAAGAACCTGCTGCGGAACCACCTCTCGCACTGCGCGAACCACGCCATGCACGGGGACAAGGCCCAGCAGGCCGCGATGGTGGATGAACTGGTCGCGCTGGTCGGGAAGATCGCGCGGTAAGGATGCACGGAAATGAGGTTCACCATGAGTTGCAACTGCGGATGCCATGACGACAAGGCCCCGGCGACGTGGTGGAAGCGGTTCGTGCCGCTGATCGTGGCGGCGGCGGTGGTTGGGGTGCTGATCGCGGGGGCTGTGCTTAAGAGGAACGACGCGGGCAAGGCCGCAGCTCCCTCCACAGCCGAGCGGATGACGACGGCGGCCACCCCCTGAGGTTGGCCGAGAAAGCGAAGGACGATGATGACGAACGCCCATGAACATCAGCATGGCGGCGCGGCCGCACCGACGGACCAGACCGCCAAGACCACCATCGAACGGGCCGACCTGCCGATCGAGGGGATGACCTGCGCCTCGTGCGCGAACCGGATCGAGCGGCGTCTGGGCAAGCAGCCGGGTGTCGAGTCGGCGAGCGTGAACTTCGCCACCAAGGTGGCGACAGTGAAGTACGACCCGGCGGCGACCGGGCCGCAGAAACTCGCCAAGGCGGTCGACGACATTGGGTACAAGGCGGTCGTTCTCCCGATGCGGGATAACGCCATGAATCCCGCGCACGGGCACGCGGGCCATGACCACGCGGCGATGTTGGCGGCGCAGGGCGGGGGCGCGCACGCCGGGCACGCGATGACCGGTGGCGTGGGGGGTGAGGACCACTCGGCCCATATGCATGTGAGCGAGGGCGAGACGCGACGACTGCTCACCAAGATGATCGTCGGCGCGGCGCTGTCATTGCCCGTGCTGGTCATTACGATGTCGCACGGGAAGATCGCGGCGTTCAACGTCTCGTGGATCAACTGGCTCCAGCTCGCGCTGACGACGCCGGTCATGCTCTGGTGCGGCTGGCAGTTCTTCCGCTCGGCGTGGAAGGGGCTTCTGCACTTCAGCGCCAACATGGACACGCTGGTGGCGATGGGCACCGGCGCGGCGTACCTCTACTCGCTCGCGGCAACGATCTGGCCGGCGGTCTCAACAGGTCATTGCAACACCTCTTCGGGTCAGATGACCCATACGAAA